>CAVAKZ010000021.1:0-34940 GCA_963589425.1 Parabacteroides distasonis
GCTCCAAGAAACTTTTTATATTCATCTCTGTCAAACGGTTGAATATATTCAGATAACTGATAATGAAATGCCTCTCTCAGTGCCATATCACGACTTGCCATTTTTACTCGACCTCGTTGAATAAGCGGTTTCCATAAAGCCATATTTTCAAAACTTTTAAACAAGGTTTCTGTTTCTTTTATTGATAAAATATGCCCAACTTGTTCGTATTCATGTTTTATAGCATCAGCAAGACCACTTTCATACGCTGCAATAATATCTAATATCTCACTATAAAAAGTATCTCTAACTTTATCATTTGCCTTCAAATCAAGAATTTTTTTATATTCTTTCGCCTTTTCCTTAAATATGCTCACATATATCATATCAGTGAAGTGTGCATATTTATAACGATTATCCTCAACATAATTCTTAAGTGCATCAGTAAATTGTCTACGATAATTATCTTCCTGTAATGAGGAAAACAGAAAATCTTTATCTCTCTGATTAATATACTTTGTTCCTCCACCAGTTTTTCGGTTAATAAGATCGATAACAATATCTAACATTAACTGGCGAAGTGCTCTTGCTTTTTCGCTCTCAGATAAGAGCATAGCCATATTTAAAAATGCACGAAAATCAAAAACTCCAAGAACTGTCGTTTTGGTAGGGACATTAATGTCCTTACCAGAATTCTTCGCAGCATCTAAAAAAGATTTCAAATTTTTTCCACGCAGTACCTCGTATCCATTTTCAGACAATTCTTCTCCATTTTGCTCTAAATACCGACTAATAGTTCTCACATCAACATCGAAAAATTTCGCAGTCATTTCACGAGTCACAAATAGTTTATTATTCCATACAATACCTTCTACACCAGATTTATTTTGTATCTCTTCAATTGCCATTTCATTATTTAGAATATTTTGTCTATCTAGCCTTGAATTAGTTAAATCTTTCTTCATTCTAAAACCTCCACTTCCCCACTCATCAATTTAGACAGTAAACGGTCGCAAGCTTGTTCAGATATAAGTATTCTTTTGATAATGATAATATTTTATCAAAAAATAGGTTGCACTTGTTGTTCTATTGTTAATGTTTATTTTGAATACTGATACAGAAAATACCCCATAAATGAAAAAGTCCCACCAGGTTGCGCATAAAAAATCAGAGGCGTGGTGGGTTCTGTTAATATTATTATACTATTTCCGATGTTACTGTCAAGATTCCTTTTGTAAAAAATCGGCAACTTCCCATTGTTCCTTGAAATTATGCCATCATTCATCAATTCCAAATTTTCAGGACATATCTTTTTCAGTCTCCACACGTCTTGACTACCGATCCGATCTTCCAAAGGTATAAATAAGGTGTAAATTATTTCTTTCTATCTAAAAACTTCCATAAAATCAAGGCTTTCACAGCATACATCAAATGTTGCCGTGGCAGATGAATAGGATTTTTATCATTGTTGCATAACCTATTTATTGTATCCCCTTCATTTATCCATATTCTCCTGCTTCCTATATTCAGATGGGCTTTTCTTGCACCATTTTCGAAAGCTTTCTGCATAATAACTGCTTCCAGAAAACCCAACTGCCCCGGCAACTTCTGTAATTGTCATATCTGTGTTTTTCAGATACCAAAAACTTTGATGCAATCGATATTGAATTAAATAAGCATTCGGGGTGGTGCCTGTATATTTTGTGAACAATTTACAACACTTGCTTTGACCAACTGCACCTGCCTTTGCTATATCATCAAGTGTGATCTTCTGACAATAATATTTTTGAATATATCCAATCATGTTTTTCAAAATGGTAAAATCACTGCTTTTCTTTCTCATTGATACACATATTCTTGATTCTTCATAAATTAGTGACCATATTTTCAGAAAGGAAGCTGCCACTGTCAACGGAGCTGTTTCAGCATCTTTTTCATGATACATACTCAAAATCAATCCTAATATTTTCTTTTTCCACTGTACATCCGCAGAAAGTTTTATATAGGTTGCATTTACATCTTCAAGCACTGGAACTACATATTTTTGTTCCAGCATCTGCGTAACGCAAAGCATCAACGGATGTATCAAAACACAAATAAACTCACACTCTTTCCCTGTTTTCGAAAATCCATAATGAAGCTGCCTTGAATTAATAAATACTCCCTCACCCTGTCTTATGGTAATAATTTCCCCGTTAACAGAATAGTTCATTTCTCCCTTTAAAACAGCTATCAATTCTATATCACTATGCCAATGTGCCGGAGCTTTGAAATTATTGTAGGTTGATAATAATAATTTTCGTATATAAATCGGATAATCTTCGGAATCATAACGTACAACTTCTGATTGATCATCTTTTAAGTTCATTGATATCATGTAACAGTCACCTCGCAGGATTGTTATGAAATAATATAGTATATCAGCTGAAACGCATCTTAAATTACGCTATAATTATAATTTGAAGAAATACTCATGTCAATTGGAGGTGTTCAACATGCAGCAACTTACAAATGATTGGAACAAAATGGTAACTGGACGGCTCTACAATCCTTCCGATAAAAATGTTGCAAAACAGCATAAAAAAGGAATGTGCCGCTGTGACCATTTCAACAAAATATCCTTACAGCGTACAAAGGCAAAACAACGTGCAATGGAAAGACTGATTCCCTCAGCAAAAGGAAAGAACCTTGACATCTTTTCACCATTTTACTGCGAATATGGTGTCAATATCCATGTCGGGAAAGACTGCTTTGTAAATTATCACTGCATCTTTCTTGATGTAGCGCCTATTACTTTAGGCGATGGTGTCTGGATCGGGGCAAATGTTACTCTTGCAACGCCAAATCATCCTTTTCTCGCAGAAGAACGTCTGCCTGCCGAATATCCGGACGGTCATCATAATCTTGAATTTGCTTCGCCAATAACCATAAAGGACGGATGTTGGATCTGTTCAAGCGTAACAATTTGCGGTGGTGTTACGATTGGGGAAAACAGTATTGTTGCAGCTGGAGCGGTCGTAAATCGAGATATTCCACCTAATAGTATTGCAGCCGGTATTCCTGCAAAAATTATTAGAAAAATAGATGAACATGACCGTATCAATGTATGGAAAACATATTTAAATAATGAAGCACCTGTCTCTGCAAGAAAAAAATAATGATCGTTTTAAAACGTATTTCATGGAAGGACATAGAAAAAATGAAATCTGAAAATAAAATGGCATATAAGCCAATTAACAAGCTAATATTGCAAATGTCTGCCCCACCTCTTATTTCTATGTTTTTACAATACTCATACAATCTCGTGGATAGTATGTTTGTTGCAAAAATCAACGAACAGGCACTGGCAGCTGTCTCACTCTCATTTCCTATTACAACACTTATGAACGCCTTGTCCATCTGGATAGGCGTTGGTGTAAATGTTCTGATTGCTGGATATTTAGGACAGAACAATCAGAAAAAAGCGGATTCAGCTACAACTCTCGGTCTCATATTATCTTTCATAATTGGTGTGATAGTTAATATATCTGCACTGTTTTTCATAAAACCTTATTACGTTGCACTCACTGAAAACAATGTAATTTTTGAATATGGAATATCTTATATGCAGATCTGTGCATATATGCAGATTCCCAACATGGTACATATCACAATTCAGAAAATACTTCAGGCAACCGGTAATATGCTTACACCAATGTGGTTTCAAATTGCAGGTGTATTGTTTAATTTTATTTTTGATCCATTACTGATATTCGGTATTGGACCATTTCCACAAATGGGAATTGCAGGTGCTGCACTCGCTACGGTATTAGGGTATACTCTGTCAATGTTTATCGCTTTGATCCAACTTCTTTTTACGAAACAAAAGGTACAGCCGAAACTAAAAGAATATCACTTTGAACCGAAAATGCTGAAAATGCTTTTTTCCTATGGTCTGCCATCCTTTATCATGAATGCTTTAGGAAGCTTTATGGTAAATTTTGTGAATCTGTTTCTGGTTCATTATTCTGATACTGCCGTGGCTTTTTTTGGAGCATATTTTAAGGTGCAACAATTAATCGTTATGACCGTAAATGGACTAATACAAGGATGCCTCCCTATTATGCGTTTCAATTACAGAGCAAAAAGAGACGATCGTCTATGGCAGACTTTCAAAACCGGAACATTTATCGCAACTGTTATGATGTTTATCGGAACAATGTTGCTGCTTTTGTTTTCAAAAGGTATTCTTTTCCTTTTCTCTGCCTCGAATAAAATGTGCTTATTGGGCATTCCCGCAATGCGTGTTATGTCACTGGGGTTTGTGTTTAGTGGGCTTTCTACCATGATCGCCACCTATGAGCAGGCAACTGACAAAGTCTGTGCAAGTATGATTATTCAGCTTCTTCGTCAAGGTATTTTACTGTTTCCCCTCATGTGGTTATTAAACCACGTCTGGCACATGAACGGAATATGGATTGCTTTTCCTGTCACAGAATTCATTGTATGTATGATTGCAAAATTATTGATCAGACACGATATAGGATTCTAAAAACCAACACCATCAGCACACAATTTACACAGAAAGTTTCTGGCTCTTTTGATCGTAAATAAAGGATTCCCATGTATTATAGGTGATCTTCTGTTTGCATCTTTGAACTTCCTTCTGTATTTTTGATCCTCCAAACACCGGTAATATTGGAAAAGAGAGACTTCAGACAGAAGTCTCTCTTTGTTAGGCAGTTTAAACCTTAAGGTTATATCTTTTATAGTTCAAGACTGTCTATCCAGGAACTGATATCTGATCCTGATGCTCCGCCGCGGAATCTCTCTCCATCCTTCCAATTAACAGTACCTGCCATATCTTCGAGGAGCCATCAGACCGATTGCCATGATGCATGTTAAGAGTGCTGCTGCTATTTTCTTTGATTTCATTCTGAGGTTAACTCCTGTCGTATCAAATGTATGTCTTCTTCATTTCTACCGAATAAAATTCGTAAACACAAAACCCGACACCTTTGGCATTTCAATTCCCATTTTTATGGCAACATTCTTGCAGTTAATGAAATATGCCATATTATTCCCAAGAAGATGCATAACTTGCATCCCTTCAAGATCCTGTTTTACTTCATCGGGATTCGTTCCATGTACCATATTCCAATATCTCGATGTAATGGTCGGCATCTGCATAAGATCAAAATATTTATTTACCTGATCCCATGTAACTGTTGTTCCGGCTCTTCTTGCTGAAATTACCACAGCGGCAGGTTTCAGACGGAATCTGTCGCCACCGCCATTTAAATCAGCATAAAATGCTCTGTCCATAAAGGATGTGATAGCACCGCCTGCACCACCCCAGTGCACTGGAGTTCCAAATACGAATCCATCGTAATCCCCGGCTATTTCCAGGAATTGATTTTATTAATGGTGATTATAGCATTTGCGTAGATGCCCTTCATATGTCAAATGTAGTAAAAGCCTTTGACCTTAAATATCTGGTAACCATCTTAAGGAATAGTAACAGTGCCTCCGACAACGGCTGGTCTGCTGCTGTATCTGACGGAAAGTTTCTCTACCAGGGCAAACAATACGCGCTTCATATCGTGGACCGGGTAGGGGGAGGGGATTCCTTTGCCTCTGGTTCCCTACATGGCATCTGCTCAGGTATGTCCATGGAAAAATCCTTGGAATTTGCCATTGCGGCAGCAGCCATAAAACATACCATTCTAGGCGATATTAACTACATTAAAGAGGCAGAAGTTCTCGCATTAATGGACAGTGACGGAAGTGGTCGGGTTCAACGATAAACATCAGAGAATAAAAAGATGTGTCTTGGCAAGAACCAAGGCACATCTTTTCATTCTCTATCTCTTGTCTCCATAAGAATCACTGTTCCGGAATTAAAACTGATCACTACTTCTTCCTCTGCAAATTCATTACTTACGCAGAGACTATCTTTTGACGTTAGGGTATGGCCATGTAGGGGATACTTGGCTCCCCTTACCGTAACTCCATAGACATCCCCTCCCATTGGAAAGAGGGAAAAATAAGGCCCATAGGCCTGGTTTTTGTGTAGATGTAAATCGGATTCGATAAGTCGAATCCGATTCTGGCTATCGAGAATAGACACATCTATTCCTTCCTTAAAAGGAATATTCAGGCACTGGATATTCGCCCACAGATGATCGATTCTGCCTCCTGTAGCTCCTAAGATGATCATCTCCCTAGCACCTAAGGTCATAGCCAGACGAATGGCGATCTCTGTATCCGTAGAGTCCTTTACCGGATTGTACTCCCGTATAGGCACATGAACCTCATTTCGAAAATACTCTGCCACTTCTTTATCTGCGCTATCAAAATCTCCTACGATATAATTGGGTACTAATTTCTGGCGATAGAAAAAATCCATACCTCTATCTACGGCTATAATACAATCTGCTTCTCCGTCCTCAATAACAGACCTGGCAAAATCATCTTCAATCTTGCCGCCACTGACGATAATCATTCTTTTACTCATAGCTTTTTAAGATCTCCATGAATTGTCTGGTATTTGCTGCTACATCCCCGTTAAATACCGCAGATCCTGTTACGATCACATT
Organism: Parabacteroides distasonis; assembly: GCA_963589425.1. Lineage (GTDB taxonomy): Bacteria > Bacillota > Clostridia > Lachnospirales > Lachnospiraceae > CAKRJP01. Next base: position 6,558 of record CAVAKZ010000021.1, read on the forward strand.
TGCACCTGCATCTAAGATCTCCCCCACATTTCCAAGATGAACGCCCCCATCCACCTGTACATCAAGATCTAAATTTCTTTCATTTAAAAACTGTCTTACTTGCCTTAAACGATCAAAGGTTTCCGGAATCAGTTTCTGCCCCCCAAATCCCGGATGCACTCCCATAATAAGAATCAGATCTACCATTTCCAAATATGGAATAATCTCCTTAACTTCTGTCTCCGGGCAGATAGAAAGTCCTGCTTTCATTCCACATTCCTTAATTTTCTCAAGTGTTTTTTCCACATTTTCACAGGCTTCCAGGTGTACAGTGACATAATCTGCCCCCGCATCCTTAAAAGTGTCTATATAGCGAATAGGCTCCTGGATCATCAGATGAACGTCTATCACCTGGTCCGTAGCACTGCGGATAGATTTAAGGACCGGCACTCCAAAGGAAATACTAGGCACAAAAAGCCCATCCATAACATCAAAATGCAAAAATTTTGCTCCATTATCTTCTGTTTTTTTTATCTCCTGGCCCAGATTTTTAAAATCTGCCGATAAAATCGATGGTGCCAATATGTACTTCATTTCTAATACCTCCGCCTATTCTTTAGCTCCTCGTAAATCTCCAAATAATCTTTATAACGAATCTCATGAATCTTTTTATCCAACACAGCCCCTTTCACTGCACAATTCGGTTCATGAACATGGTCACAGCCCTTAAATTTACACCGCCCCTCAAAGGGAGCAAATTCCGGAAAATAGTACTTTAAATCTTCTTTTTCAAAATTATAAACATTCAAAGAACTAAAGCCTGGTGTATCCATAATATAGGAATCCTCATCTACCGGAAATAACTCCGAATGTCTGGTAGTATGTTTTCCCCTCTCAATCTTTCGACTAATACCTCCGGTTTCCATTTTGGCCTCCGGCTGCAAAAGATTGATAATGGATGACTTTCCAACTCCCGATGGTCCTGCAATAGCAGTGGTTTTCCCTTTAAGAAGTTCTTTGATCTTGCTAATATTTTCCTCTTCCCTGGCACTGGCAAACAAAAGCTTGTATCCTGTCGGTTCATAAATTGCCTGAAGCTCTTTGATTCTCGCCTCATCCACAAGATCCGACTTGTTAAAGCATAGTACTACCGGAAGATTTTCTGCCTCCATCATTACCAAGAATCGATCTAGAAGATTATAATGAGGCTCCGGCTTTGCCACTGCAAATACCACTAGGGCCTGATCAGTATTGGCCACTGCCGGCCTGATCAGGCTGTTTTTTCTAGGCAAAATCTCTGTGATATTTCCCAGCCTTTCTTCCTGGTTTAAAACTTCGATGATAACGTCATCCCCTACCAGAGGTTTAATTTTATTCTTTCGAAATACGCCTTTTGCTTTACACTCATAAAGACCGAATTCTACTACGTGAACGTAGTAGAATCCGGCAATACCTTTTATTATTTTTCCTTGCATATAGCACCTATTGTGTTGTAGTGGAGCTTGAATCTGTGGATCCATCTGTTGATGTAGTATCTGTGCTGCTATCACTATTATTTTGGGAAGGATCCCCAGTATATGTCTCTGGTCCCTGACTAATTACAAGATTTACAGTAGAACCATCATCTACGCTAGAACCATCTCCCGGATCGCAGCTAATAACACAACCTGAAGATACATCACTGCTGTACTGGTATGTAACACTTCCTACAGTAAGACCTGTGCTCTTAATCAGCTGCCTTGCATTATCTAAGGTTGATCCTGTAATTGGCGGTACTGTTACCTTCTCCGGCGGTTCCTCACCCTGGCTTACCACCAGTCCGACACTAGTTCCGGGCTCCACCTTCTTACCGGCCGTTACACTCTGAGAGATAACCTTTCCCTGGGCCACAGAACTGCTATACTCATAAGTCACTGATCCTGTAAGACCAACTGCAGCCAGTGCATTCTGTGCATCGGACTCTGTCTGTCCTGTAACATCAGGAACTGTCTGTTTCTCTGCTCCCTTACTTACAGTCATGGTGATCTTAGTATCTTCGCTTCCGTTAGTATTTGCAGATGGAGTAGTAGAAATTACATTTCCCTCCGCTACGGAATCACTGTAGTTGTAAGAAGAACTTACATTCTTAAAACCTGCAGAATTTAAGGTTTTAAGTGCATCGTCTTCACTCATACCTGTAACATCCGGAATAGTAATACTTTGTCCTATCAAGCCGGAACTAACCACAACAGTAACCTTAGTATTTTTGTTTACTTTCTTACCGGATGCCGGTGTCTGAGAACATACTAAGCCTTCCTCATACTCTTCGGATTCTTCCCTGGAAGTAACCTCAAATCCAAGGTTTTGGGCATTCAAAGTGGTTTTTGCTTCCTCCTCTGTCATGCCGGTTACATCCGGAACCTTTACTGTATCTTTTGTAGTACTATCTAGGTTTAAGGATGAGCCTGATTTAAAGATACCTGCTGCCTTTGCCACAGCAAATCCAACAATGGCAATAATAATAACCGCTGCCACGATGGCAAGGATTTTCGTAAGTTTTCCCATACGAGGGTTTACTTTTTCCTCATGACCACGTCTGCGCCTTTTAAAGTCTTCAAAGTCTTCATCATCGTCGTCATCGTCGTCATCGTCATAATCATCATCACCATAATCATCGCCATAATCATCATCGTCATAATCATCATCGCCATAATCATCATCGTCATAATCATCATCGTCATAATCATCATCATATGAATGACGAATATCATCCAACTCATCGTCTGTAATAATAACAGTATCCGCATTATTTAGAGGCGGAATATAAACGAAATCCCCATCCGGATCCACCATGCTATGCTTCAAATCCTTAATCAGTTCATCTACGTTCTTATACCTACGTTCCGCATTTTTCTGGGTACATTTTAAAATGATCTGCTCCAGACTATAAGGAATATCCTCATTATATTCTGTAGGAGGAGTGATTTCTTCCTTTAAGTGCTTCATGGCAATAGCTACTGTGGAATCTCCATCAAAGGGGATTCTTCCGGTGGCCATCTCATACAAGGTAATACCTATAGAATAAATATCACTCTTCTGATCACTAAATCCACCACGCACCTGCTCCGGAGAAGAATAATGTACCGACCCCATAGCATTGGTGGTTACTGTATTTGAGGTCACTGCCTTGGCAATACCAAAATCTGTAACCTTTACCTTTCCATCTCTGGAAATCATAATATTCTGCGGCTTAATATCTCTATGAATCAAGCCTGCCTGGTGGGCTGCACTGATTCCACCACACATTTGAATAGCAATGCTAATAAGCTCTCTCGGTGCTATACGTCCCTTCTTCTCAATATATTCCTTAAGAGTAATGCCTTCCACCAGCTCCATAACCATATAATGGAGGCCTCTATCGGTTCCTACATCATATACATTTACAATATTGGGATTCATAAGCCCTGCTGCCGCCTGGGCTTCTGAATGAAACTTCTTAACAAAAGCTTCATTCTCCTTATATTCTTTCTTCAAAACCTTAACCGCTACATAACGGTTCAACATAATGTCCTTGCCCTTATAGACATCTGCCATGCCACCTGTGCCGATTTTACTCAGAATATTGTACCGCTTCCCCAGTACGATTCCGTCCTTTACCATACACTCACCTCATCTGCCAACGGCTGCGCTACGATTACCCCTATGTTATCGCGACCTCCGTTACTATTCGCTTTCTCGATTAACATCTGCACAGCCTCGATGACATCCCTTGACCCCTTAACTATATCAAAAATATCCTCGTTCTCAACCATGTTGCTAAGACCATCTGTACACATGAGTATTACATCATTTTTCTTTAATCGATATTCATAAATATCTGCTTCTACGTCTTTTTTCACACCAATAGCCCGGGTAATAATATTCTTATCCGGGTGGTTTCTTGCTTCTTCTGCCTTAATGCCGCCAAGTCTTACCATCTCTTCCACCAGAGAATGGTCCTTGGACATCTGTCTGATCTTATCATTAATCAGATACAGTCTACTATCTCCCACATTGGCAAAATACAGGGTTTTATCCACGATGGTAGCTGCTACTAAAGTAGTTCCCATGCCTTCCAGCTTTACATCCGTAGCTGCTACATCGATTAATTTATTATTAGCAATGGTCACTGCATGCCGAAGGATCTCCTCCGGCTCCTTATAAGTAGTATGTGCAATTTCTTCCCTTAATACATCCACTGTATATTTAGAAGCAAAATCTCCTGCCTTGTGTCCACCCATTCCATCGGCAACCACAAGAAGGTTCTTAAAGGGGCCCACTGACTCATCAGTTACAAATACATAGTCCTGATTGACCTCTCTTTTTCTACCAACATCGGTCATTGCATAAAACTTCATCTAGTGTTCTCCTTTATTCAGACGTTACATGTCGTCTTCTCAGTTGTCCACAGGCCCCGTCGATATCAGAGCCTCTTTCCCTTCTTATAGTAACATTTATTCCCTTTTTTTCAAGTTTATTTTTGAATTCAAGGGCTTTTTTGCCATCAGGTCTTTGGTAGCTTCTTTCCTTAATAGGGTTCACCGGAATCAGATTCAAGTGGCAATTTCTATGCTTTAAAATGCCCGTAAGTTCCTCTACATCTTCCTCTCCATCATTAACTCCTGCTACCATGCTATATTCAAAGGTGATTCTTCTTCCGGTTTTCTCGAAATAATAATCACAAGCCGCAAGCACATGATTCAGTTCATATTTGAACGCCACCGGCATTAATTTTTCCCGCTTTTTTTGGCTAGACCCATGAAGGGAAAGTGCCAAAGTGATCTGAAGTCCCTCCTCTGCAAGTCTTCGCATATTAGGAACAATCCCACAGGTGGAAGCTGTAATGTTTCTCTGGCTTATGTTGAGGCCATGTTCATCACTAAGCATCCGGATAAATTTCAAAAAATTATCATAGTTATCCAAAGGCTCTCCAGTCCCCATTACCACCACATTCGAGACCCGTTCTCCGGTCATTTTCTGAATCTGATAAATCTGCCTTAGCATTTCTGAAGGTCTAAGGCTTCGTTCCAAGCCTCCAATTGTTGAAGCACAAAATCTGCAGCCCATACGGCATCCTGCCTGGGAAGAAATGCAAACGGAGTTGCCATAGTTATACTTCATAAGAACGCTCTCGATCATATTGCCATCTTCCAACTCAAAGAGGAACTTCTCTGTAGGATCCACCTGAGAAATCTGATGATCGATCATACGGACCCTGGCAATTTCATAATTTTCTTCAAGCTCTTCTCTTAATTTTTTAGGAAGGTTGGTCATTTCATCAAAATGCTCTGCCAGCTTCACATGTAACCATTCATAAATCTGCTTTCCGCGAAAAGGCTTCTCCCCAATCCTTTTCATTTCTTCAATTAATTCTTCGTAATTCAACGAGCTAATATCTGTTTTATTCATACTCTGTCAACTAGCCTTCCCTTCGGAATCTGGCAATATAGAAGCCATCTCCCTCATGAATTCCCTGAAGTCTCTGCTCTTCAAGCTCCAGGCGAAACTCCGGATTTTCCTTTTCAAACCAATGAGCATTGAGGGTATTCTCTTTTTGATTTACAGTGCAGGTACTGTAGATCAAGGTCCCCCCTGGTTTTACATAGGCCTTTACCCTAGAAAGAATCTGTCGCTGCAAGTTTTCCAATTCTCTCTGGCCTTCTAAAGTCATCTTGTATTTAAGATCTACTTTTCTGGCTAAAACTCCAAGACCTGAGCAAGGAAGATCGGCAATAACAAGATCTGCCTTCTCCACTGAATCCTGACTTAAGATAGTGGCGTCTTGTCGCCTTGCCTCAATATTTTTAAGGCCACTTCGTTCTATATTCTCCCAGATTAAGTCGACCTTATAATCAGTTAAATCTCTTGCCTCCACATGGCCACTGCCCTTTAAAAGCTCTGCCACATGAACAGCCTTTCCTCCGGGAGCTGCACATACATCAATACAGTAGGCTCCTTCTTTTGGATCTGCCAAATAGGCCACCTGCATAGAGCTTACATCCTGGACTTGATAATAGCCTTTATTAAAACTATCTAAAGCAGTTAGGCGATCATATCCCGACAAGTAAAGGGCCTTTGGAAGATCTTCCACCTCTGTTACCTGAACATTCTCTGCTCTAAGAAGTTCCATAAGATCTTCTTTAGTAATTTTATCATCATTAAAACGCACTGCCAAAGGAGGCGTCTCAAGGGAAGCTTCCGCCATAAGCCTTGTTTTTTCTTTTCCATAATCAGAGATCCACTGTTCTAGAATCCACTGGGGAAGAGAATATTTCACAGACATATATTCAAGCTCATCCTCCGGATACTTTACTTTTTCTAAGTTTCTGCTAATATTTCGGAGGACTCCATTCACAAAGCCTTTTAACTGACTAAATCCCCGTTTTCCGGCCAACTTCACAGCTTCGTTGCAGACTGCCGCAGGGGGAATGGCATCCATGTATTTCAACTGATAAAGGCTGCTCCGCATAATGGTGCGAATCACCGGCTTCATTTTATTCACTTTTACTTTAGAAAATTGATTTAAAATATAATCAATCTCTATCATCCGCTCCAAGGTCCCATTTACAACCCGGGTAATGAAGGAACGCTCTTTTTTATCCAGGTATTGATATTGGTCTAAGACCTGCCTTAGGGCAATGTGACTGTAGTCTCCATCCCTGGTGATCATAAGCAAGATTTCCAAAATCAATTCTCTGTCATTTACCGATGATGCCATCTTTTTCCTCCTGGTTGCTAAAAGGTCATATTTTTAATCTCTTCTTCGATTCTGGGTTAAAATCAAAATTCTAAGAAGCTGTAAGATTGCGGAAGCTGCTCCTGCCACGTAGGTAAGGGCTGCCGCTGTCAGAACTTTTCTCGTTGCAGCCACTTCTCTTCTATCTAACATGTGGCTAGTGTCTAAAATCTTTACTGCACGACGGGAAGCATTAAATTCCACCGGTAAGGTTATAATCTGAAAGAATACTGCCAGAGAAAAGGCTAGGATTCCAAGATTTAACAGCAGCACCGATGAACTTCCGTTTAAAAATAATCCAATAAGAATAAGGGGCCATGCGATCTGACTTCCAAAATTTGCCACCGGCACCAGGGCTCCTCGAATAGTAAGGGGCGCATAGGCCGTGGCATGCTGAATAGCATGTCCGCACTCATGAGCTGCTACACCCATGGCAGCCACTGATCTGGAATTGTAGGTGGCATCCGAAAGCCGTACTACCTTAGTTTTTGGATCGTAGTGGTCTGTCAGATTTCCTGAAATATGCTCCACGGTAACATCATAGATCCCAGCCTGCCTAAGAATTACTTCTGCGGCTTCTCTTCCTGTCATGCCTGAATGATTGCCTACTCTGGAATATTTATTAAAGGTAGACCGCATGATGGCGGAAGCCACCAGGCAAATAACTAGGCCAATTAAAACTAAAATATAGGTTGGATCTAACCCGTAACCATAACCATAATAATACATAGAAGCTACCTCCTATTTTTATATTTTCTTAAGTACATCCCCCTCATTCACCTGATAACCCAGAAGAAATGCGGATGCCTCCATACGTTTCTTTCCCGGAATCTGAAGGGATTTTATTTTCAGGCTTCCCTCTCCGGTTTGCACATAGAAGCCATCTTTTTCTACACAGATAATGGTGCCTGCCTCATATTCTGAATCCTTAGAGGACACCTGGGCCCCCCAGATTTTCATAGTTTTCCCCTGCCAATCGGTATAGGCGCTTGGCCATGGATTCAGTCCGCGGATCAGGCGCTCGATGGAGACTGCAGATTTGCTCCAGTCGATATTGCCCAAATCCTTGGTAAGCATCTTGGCATAGGAAGTTGTGGTATGGCCCTGAGGCGTCCAAGTAGCTGTTTTATCCTCCAAGGCCTTTAAGGTTTTTACACAAAGGCTTGCACCTTCAGCAGATAAACGGTCAAAGAGACTTCCTCCTGTTTCTTTTTCATCTAGAGGAACCTCTGTTTTTAAAATCATATCTCCTGTATCCAATCCCTCATCCATCTGCATGGTGGTTACACCGGAAATCTTCTCTCCGTCAATCACAGCCCACTGAATAGGCGCTGCCCCTCTGTACTTAGGCAGTAAGGATGCATGAACATTTATGCATCCATAGGGTGCCATCTCCAAAATTTCCTTAGGAAGAATCTGTCCGAAGGCCACAACAACGCATACATCTGCCTGATACTCTCTAAGCTTATCTATACACTCCGGCTCTCTAATTTTCTTTGGCTGAAAAACAGGAATATCATGAGCCACTGCCACTTCCTTTACAGGAGTATATTGCATCTTGCCCCCTCTTCCCTTTGGTTTATCCGGCTGAGTTACCACTAAAAGGATCTCATGGCCCGCCTCAATCAGAGCCTCCAGGGTACCTACTGCAAAATCCGGGGTTCCCATAAAAATTACTTTCATCTATTTCTCTCCAATCATACATGTATCTGCTGTAAATGTCCTTCTATTTGCAAAATCTTTCGAATATTTTAGAAATAGTTTACTCTTCATTGTACTCCACATCGTGAAGTTCTCCCTCTACTAAGTCCACATAAAGATGGCCATCAAGATGATCGATTTCATGGCAAAGAGCTCTGGCAAAAAGCTCTTCTCCTTCCACCTCAATCTCCTCCATATCCTCATTTAAGGCTTTTACAATCACATGGTTTGGCCTGGTAACCTGTCCGGCTTTTCCGGGAACGCTAAGACATCCTTCGTCTCCTACCTGCTCTCCGTCAGATTCTACGATTACAGGATTAATCAGTACTACCGGGCCTTCTCCAATATCAATTACCACGATTTTTTTCAAAATCCCCACCTGGGGAGCTGCAAGTCCTACCCCCTGGGCTTCATACATAGTATCCAACATGTCTCCAATAAGAATTCGGGTGCGCAGGGTCATCGCTTTTACTTCCTTGCATTCCTTTCTTAACACCTCATCTCCGATTTCTCTAATTTTTCTAAGTGCCATTTTACATTTTCCTTTCTAGTTCCTTTCAAAAAATCAAAACACATTCATGGGATTAAAATCAAATTGTATTCCCATGGTGTCGAATCCTGAATTTATTTCAATATATCTTTCCAGCAAGTCCTTGACCCGTACCAAGGCATTATAGTCCTTGCTCTTTATATATAGAACTCTTCGATAAACATCATTGACCTTGGCCACATAAGGACTTGCCGGTCCAATGATGGTAATTTTCTTTTCCTTGTCATATTTTAAAGCAAATGCCTTGAGATATCCTGCCGCTAAATCCAACCGGTCTTCCCCAGGTCCTGTCATAAGAATGGCCAAAAGTTCCTCTGCCGGCGGATAACCACAAAGTTCTCGGTATTCCATCTCTTTTTCATAGAATCCCTGATAATCCTGCTTGGCTGCAAGAGTAATGCTGTAATGATCCGGACTGTAGGTCTGAATCACTACTTCCCCGGGCTTTTCTCCCCTTCCAGCCCTTCCTGCTGCCTGGGTTAAAAGCTGAAAGGTCCGCTCTCCTGCCCGGTAATCATTGACATGCAGGGAAAGGTCTGCCGCCAGCACTCCTACTAGGGTTACATTTGGAAAATCATGTCCCTTTACGATCATCTGGGTACCTATAAGGATATCCGCCTCTCCGCTTCCAAATTTTTCTAAAATTTGTTCATATCCATCCTTTTTCCTGGTGGTATCCAAATCCATTCTAAGGACCCTTGCAGTGGGAAAGCTGCGCCTGATCATATCTTCAATCTGCTGGGTGCCCGCTTTGAACTCACCAATATAAGTGGACCCACAGGACGGGCAGCTTGTCAATTGACTTCTCGTATATCCGCAATAATGGCAAACCATCTTCCCTCCTCTGTGGAGGGCTAGGGAAACGTCACAGTGGGGACATTTTACTACATAACCACAGGCTCTGCAAGATAAGAAGCCTGCATAGCCCCTTCGGTTAAGGAAAAGCATGATCTGCTGCCCCTTCTGTAGACGTTCTTTCATAAGCTCTTTTAGTTTCTCACTTAGAATTGAGCGATTCCCCTGACGAAGCTCCTCCCTCATATCCTGAACATAAACCCTGGGAAGCCTTCTTTTTCCTATTCTGTCAGATAATTCCAAGAGGCGGAATCTTCCTGCCTTGCAGGCATGATAAGCCTCCAGGGAGGGAGTAGCAGATCCTAAAACTAGGCTGGCCTTCTCCAATTCTCCCCGTTTCATAGCCACTTCCCTGGCGTGATACCTGGGGATCTGCTCACTTTTATAGGAATTTTCATGTTCCTCGTCAATCACAATCAAACCAAGATTGGAAAAAGGAGTGAATAAGGCTGATCTTGGACCGATCATAACATCAACCTCTCCTCGCTTCACCCGCTCCATCTGGTCTGATCTTTCTCCTGCAGACATTTTAGAGTTAAGCACCGACACCCGACTGCCAAACCTGCCATAAAAGCGAAGCACCGTCTGATAGGTCAGGGAAATCTCCGGAATCAGAAGAATTGCCTGGCGTCCTGTTTCCAAAACCCTGGCAATCATTTCCATATAAACTTCTGTCTTCCCACTACCTGTAACCCCGTGGATCAAATAGGTCTCTCTTTTTCCATTTTCATATTCTGCCCAGAAGGTCTCTATGGCCTGCTTTTGATCCTCTGAAAAGGCAATCTCCTGCCGCTCCTTTATCTCGTAGCGAATAGGATTCCGAAAAGAAACCCGGGAAGTAATAGCGATGATTTTCTGTTCCTCCAAAGCCTCCACCACCGGCTTAGTGATATGCAGGGTCCGTTTTAAAACTGCATAATCCTGCTTGGGCTGTTCCAAGAGGGCTTCCAAAAGTCTAGCTCTTGCCTTTTGATTCTTATGCAAATAAATCTCAAGCTGTTCTCTTGCCTCTTGTTTTGATAAGAGCAGGCAAATCGTTTTACTTTCTTGGAGTTTTTCCTTCTTCTTTATAGGAAGAGTGGTTTTAAGAGCCTGGATCATAGTTCCTCCGTAGTAGGATTTCATCCAGGCCGCTAAGGCTATAAGCTTTGACTCTATCTTTACCTTATTTTCAGAAATTCTTAGGATTTCTTTGATTTTATCCTTATCAAAATCTGAATTCTCAGAAAAGCCTACTACGTAACCTTTAATCTCTCTATTTCCTCTGCCAAAGGGAACCATAACCTCCATTCCCTCTGAAAGCTTTTCTTCCATATCTGAGGGAACTTTGTACTGAAAAACTTTATCTAATTTTTCATTAGTAATATCTACAATGATATCTGCGTACATTTGGCTCCCCCTTTTCTTTCTGCTTGTGGCTATTTTATTTTTCTTTTAATTCCTCCAAGACTTCCTGGATCAGAACTCTCTCATCCATGTCATGCTTTACGCCTTCAATCTCCTGGTAGGTTTCATGACCCTTTCCTGCCAGAATAATAACATCTCCCGGCTGTCCATTTTCAATGGCATATTTAACTGCTTCCTTGCGGTCACAGATCGTGATATATTTTCCATCTGTTTTTTTGATTCCGGTTACAATATCATCAATAATAGCCTGAGGTTCCTCAAATCGCGGATTATCGGAGGTAATAATAGTAAAATCAGACATACGTCCGGACACTTCGCCCATCTCATAGCGACGACTCTTTGCCCGGTTTCCACCACATCCAAAAACAGTAACAATCCGTTTTGGATTATAATCTCTTAAGGTGTGAAGAAGACTTTCTAAAGCCATAGCATTGTGAGCATAATCGATCATCAAAGCAAAATCATCAGAAACCTTGATCATCTCAATACGTCCCTTTACCTTAGCCACCTTAAGAGCCGCCTTAATGGTCTCTACCGGTGCATTAAAATGTCTGCACACTGCAATGGCTGTCAATGAATTATAGACACTGAAATCTCCCGGAATATCAATTTCCACATCAAAATCCATAAGACCGCTTACATGGTATTTCATTCCCAAATATCCCGGTCTTGACACGTGCTCTACATTGGTAGCACGAAGATCTGCCTTTTCAGAAAATCCAAAGGTCTCTCTCTTACAAGTGGCATTCTTAAATACATCCTCATACCAAGGATCATCCACATTTGCGATACCAAGATTACACTGGCTAAACAAAATTCCCTTGCATCTTTTGTAATCCTCAAAATCTTTATGCTCGTTAGGTCCGATATGGTCCTCTCCTAAGTTAGTGAAAATACCAATCTCAAACTGGATTCCTGCCACACGGTGTAGCATAAGGCCCTGGGAGGAAACCTCCATAACTACCGTATCGCATCCTGCTTCTACCATTTCTGCAAAATACTTTTGAATGGTATAGGATTCCGGAGTGGTATTATTTGCCGGAATACTCTTGTCCCCAATAAGAGCCTCTATGGTTCCAATCAAACCAACCTTACGGCCTACTCCCTCTAAAATAGATTTCACCATATAAGTAGTGGTAGTCTTTCCCTTGGTACCTGTGATTCCAATAACATGAAGCTTTTCTGCCGGATATCCAAAGTAAGCTGCAGACATTAAGGCCAAGGCATAGCGGGTATCCTCCACCTGAATTACCGTAAGTCCTTCCGGCGCCTCCATTTCTCGCTCAACGATCACTGCAGTAGCACCTTTTTTTGCCACATCTTCTACATAGGTATGACCGTCAGACACTGCTCCGCTGATGCAGACAAATACACTGCCTTCCTTTACTTTTCTGGAATCATTAATAAGCTCTCCAACTTCGATTGCATCACTGCCCTGCAGAGTCTTATATTCTAACCGTTCCAATAACTGTGTTAATTTCATCAATCTTCCTCCAAATCGGATATTTTTGCCAACCCTCATTATAACATTAATCTTATAGTCATCAAAGAGGATTTTCTATAAGCCCCTATACCTTCATAAACTAATATAGTTTTCTGTAGATTTCTTCCATCTGGGAAATGGTGAATTTCACGTAACTTTGATTCAAAAGGCGCTGCTGTCCGGCTTCCACGCTTACTGCAAATGCATGAATTTCTTCTTCCTTCATGCCATAATCTCTTAATTTCTTTCTGGAAATAATCTTATCTAACAATTTTTCCAGTTCTGTATAGACAGCTTCCGGCTCACATGTCAGAAGCTTTGCCAAATACTCATTCAACTCCACCAAATCTCCTGTGGGATTTAGGCGCTGATATTCTGCAAAAACTGCAGTGAGGAATTGATAGTTTGCCTCTCCGTGGGTCACATGATAGACGCCACTTAGGGGATAGGACATAGCATGAACAGCTCCTGTACCTGCATTTCCAAAAGCTACTCCTGCCAGATTACTGGCAACTAGGAATTGCTCCAAAAGGTCCAATCGTTTTTCCGGGCCAAATTCTATAAGCTGTTTAAAACCATCTAAAATCATTGCCATAGCCTGCTTGCTAAACATTCTGGTATAAAGGTTGGCCTTAGGCGATACATAAGATTCAATAGCATGGATAAAAGCATCAATGGCGCTGGTAGCAAAGAAGGAATAGGGAAGATTTGTTAAAAGTTCCGGAATCAGCACTGCCTTGTCTGCGTAAATGCTGTCATCTGCTAAACCTAATTTGCTGTGAATGCTGGCAAGCTCTGTAATAGAAACATTGGACACCTCAGAACCTGCACCACAGGTAGTAGGCACTGCGATCAAGCTATGGGCTTTTTCTAATTCTACCTTTCTTGTAAAGATTTCCTCTGTACTGGCATTTCCTTTCAAAACCAAAACCTTAGCCATATCTATGACAGCTCCTCCGCCAATGGCAATGATCCGGTCACATCCGGAGCTTCTATAATCTGCAAGCACAGCATCGATCATGGCATCTGTAGGTTCTCCTGAGCCATACTTGCTTTTATATTCCACTCTAGCATCTATATGAAGGGGAGCAAAATAGCTTTCAAATGTGCTTTTGCTGGCTAAAATAAAATCTCCCTTACCGATTTCATATTCTTTTACAAAATCTGCCGCTGTCTGATAGGTCTCTACAGTTGTTTTTTGTTGAAATAATCTCATATTGAATCCCTTTCTTTATCTTCTTTTATTTTTCTTTTTAATTTTGATTTACCACCGGAACCATTACCTCCCTATGTTCTACAGAGGTAGAAAATACCACCAGGGTTCTTGTTTTCCCAAACTGGTGAATATCATTTACAAACTGATCAAGGGCATCTGTTGTATGAAAAAGTCCTTCTATCAGCATAGAATAATCTCCTGTGACACAATTACACTCGATGATATTCTTTTTTTCTCGAATGTAGGGATAAAAACGTTCCTTGTCCTGAGGTTCTAGATCCAGACAAATAAATGCCTTTATATAATAACCTAGGGCCATAGGGCTAAGCACCGCATGGTAACCTGTGATATAGCCATTTTTTTCCAGGTTACTAATTCTAGCCGAAACTGCTGGGGAGGACAAAAAAACATGCTCTGCCAACTCCTTAATAGGCATTCTTGCATTTTCACTCAGAAGGTTCAAAATCTGTCTGTCAATGTTGTCAATTTCGTAGTTTCTCAAGCAAACACCTTCTCACTTTATTTTTTTAAGTATTTTATCCCTTTTTCCTATGGTTTTCAAGTTTTTCACAAAAGTTTTTAAATATCCACACTCTTCCTCCCAAATTCTTGACTTGTTTTTTTTTCAGGTTTATATTCCTGCTTGTGCAAAGGACAGGTCGATACATCAATTTTTCATCCCCTAACCTTGACACTACTATATAAGCAAAGAAAGGAGTTCATCCCAATGAATTCAGAAACCAAGAACACTTATGATCCTTATGAAAATGTTGTTGCCGTTATGGAAGAGGCTGTAAAAATCGGACACATCAACACAAACATGTTCGACATCATCAAGAACCCTCAGCGGGAAACAAAGGTATATCTTCCTGTAGAAATGGACGATGGACATGTGGAAGTATTTGAAGGCTACAGAGTCCAGCATTCCAATATCCGTGGACCATTCAAAGGCGGTATCCGTTTTCACCAGGATTGTACCCTCAGTGAAGTGAAGGCTTTATCTGTATGGATGTCCTTAAAATGCGCAGTAGCAAACATTCCATACGGTGGTGCTAAGGGTGGTATCAAGGTGGATCCTTCTAAATTATCCAAGGGTGAACTTCGTAGACTTACCAGACGTTATACATTTGCCATTGCTCCTATTATCGGAGCAGACACTGATATTCCGGCACCGGATGTCAATACCAATGCCCAGACAATGGCTTGGATCTTGGATACTTACAGTCAATTAGCCGGAAAACCTTGCCCGGGAGTTGTTACCGGAAAACCTGTAGAACTAGGAGGTTCTAGAGGCCGTAATTCTGCTACCGGCCGTGGAGTCTACTACAGCACAAAATTCCTTCTGCATGAACAGGGCAAGGATATTAAGAAAGCCCGCATTGCCATCCAGGGTATGGGTAATGTAGGAAGCAATGCCGCAAGGATTTTCTATCACAGAGATATCAAGGTAGTTGCTGTCAGTGATGTTTCCGGTGGATTATATAAGGCTACCGGTCTTGACATCACAGAAATCTCCGAATTTTTAGAGACAAAAGGAAATCTCCTAAAAGACTACAATGCAGCAGGGGTAGAACATATCACCAACGAAGAACTGCTCACCTGCGACTGCGACGTACTGATTCCAGCCGCTTTGGAAAATCAGATCACTGCAGAGATAGCAGAAAAAGTAAAATGCTCCTACGTTATTGAGGCAGCCAATGGTCCTACCAGTGAGGCCGGAGACAAGGTACTTGAAGCTCGTGGCATTCCGGTAATCCCTGATATCTTCGCCAACTGTGGTGGTGTTATTGTATCTTATTTCGAGTGGGTGCAGAATATCCAAGAGCTTACCTGGACCAGAGATCGCGTAAATGAGATGTTAGGTGATCTTATGAGCAAGGCTTTCTTAGACATTCTAAATACCAAGAAAGAGTGCAACTGTACTTATCGTATGGCAGCTTACATTGTGGCTCTTAGAAAATTAGTTTACGCTGAGGAAATCAAGGGAATTTTCCCGTAAATCTATGAATTACTTTTCATTATTATAAATTACCTTCTTACCAGTTTAAGGGTAGGTTCTCTCACAAGGAGTTCCTGCCCTTAAGCTTTCTCCTTCTCTCCCCTAAGCTTCCTTAAGAAACTTTATTGACATTCTCATAAATAATGACTACAATTCCAATAGTTAGGATTATAACTTTTTTACAGGAGGAACCCTTATGGACAAATCTTTTCATTACCTAACTATGGCAAATCAAATGCTGATTCAAAAACATCTTCTAGAAAATGTCAAAAGTGCCGGTCTTACCATGGGGCAGCCAAAGGTTTTAGATTTTTTAAAAAATCATGATGGTGCCAGCCAAAAAGAAATTGCTGCCAGCTGTCTCATTGAAGCCGGGTCTCTTACTTCTATTTTAAATCGTATGGAAGAAAGGGGGCTGATTGAACGAAAAATCTTAAATGGCAACCGAAGAACCTTTCATATTTTCTTGACTGACCAAGGAAAGAAAGGCCAAAAAATCGTGGAAGAAACCTTCATAGATATTGAAAAAGCGGCCTTTCAGGATATCTCAAAGGAAGAAACAGCTACTTTCATGAAAACTTATGAGAAAATCTATGAAAACCTATGGGATAGTCTCCTAAAATAATGCCTAATGATGAAAAAAGAAAGAAGGAACCTATTAATGAACAAACTTAAAGCTTATGTTGTATTTTTAATCGGACTATTCGTCAACTCCTTGGGAGTCAGTCTGATTACAAAGGCCAGCCTTGGTACCTCACCCATTTCTTCGATTCCCTATGTACTGAGCCTGAACTTTCCATTCACCCTGGGAAATTTCACCATTTTCTTTAGTATTTTTCTTATACTTTTGCAGATTCTCATTTTAAGAAAAAACTTTAAGCTTGAGCACCTTTTACAAATTCCAGTATCCATTGTTTTTGGATACTTTATTGATCTAACCATGCTAATGTTTTTCTGGGTACATCCGGACAGCTATCTTATGAAAATTGTTTATCTTCTGCTAGGCTGTCTGATTCTGGGATTCGGTGTCTACATGGAAGTATTGGCAGATGTTGTTATGCTTCCCGGAGAGTCCTTTGTCAGAGCCATTGTCCTTACATGGAAGACCAATTTCGGAACCACAAAAATCTGCTTTGACGTATCCATGTCTGTTATTGCAGCAATCCTATCCTTTGCTTTTTCCGGAAAGCTTCTGGGGGTTAGAGAAGGAACCATTATCGCTGCCCTTTTGGTAGGTTATGTGGCAAGGGTTTTCGGAAAGCGTTTGGCCTTTATAAAGCCCCTATTATTTCCGGATACTATCGCCGAAAAAGATTCTGAGCCTTCAGCCCATAGCCTGGCTAATCCCAAGGCACTTAACCCTAACTTTAAGAAAAATGTTATTGTAATCGGACGCCAATTCGGAAGCGGCGGCCACGAAATAGGCAAGAAATTAGCAGAGCAATTTGGCTTTAAATTTTATGATCAGGAAATCATTGCCATGACAGCCGGCACTACTGGATATACCCCTGAATTTATTAAGAAAAATGAGGAAATGATGACTAGCAGCTTTCTTTATGACTTGGTAAATCAAATGTATATTTATTCAAATGCCGAGGTAGAAGCCCCAAAAGATAAGATTTTCGAAGCTGAATCTAAGGTAGTAACGGATCTTGCCAAGGAAGGAAACTGCGTGATCATCGGCCGTTGTTCCGATTACGTCCTGCGAAATAATCCAAATTGCCTGAAGCTTTTCCTTACAGCTCCGATGAAGCAGCGCATCAAACGTGTTATGGAACGTCTGAATCTTTCAGAAAAAGATGCAAAAGTAAAAATGCAAAAGGAAGACAAATTCAGAGCCGACAACTACCATTACTACACCGGATGCAGTTGGGGTGCCGCAACTAATTTTGATCTAACTATAAATACGGCCCTGGGGGAGGATTATGTTAAGTACTGCGTTACCGAAGCAATGAAGCACTAAAATCCCCACACAGAGCCAAAATAAACGGAATTAATTAAATCCAATCAATCTTCTTGCCACGGTATAAGCCAAGGACGAAACCTTTCGTCCTGGTTTTCCCGGCAAGTTCATAGTCTGTCCCAGGATGCCGTATCGAATTTTGATAAAGCTCTTGGGATCTTTATTTCTAAGATAGATCCAAAGTTCTTTTTTCTTCTCCAAATTTTCCCTCTTCTTAGAGCGGATCAATAGAATGGATGAAACGGTCATCATAATAGCCAGATAGCTGGTCATATAACGGCGAAGTTTTTTATTTGGAATATCCTTTAGCTGATACATATCAATCATGGTCTTGGTTACATAAATCTGCTGGTCTACTCTGGAAATCATGACCTTCTCATTTACCGACTGATCTTCTCTTCCTATATAATAGCGATAAAAATCCACGTCCAAATAGTACATCTTATGTACATGAGGAAGAGGATAATAAACATAAATGTTGTCCACATAAAAGGTATGCTTTGGAAGGCGCAGTTGAATCAGCTTTAATAGGTCGATCCGGTAAATAACCGAATGCATAAGGATGTATTGGTCCAGATGGAAGCGTCCAATATCTCCCCAGCCAAAGATCTGATCCTGGGGCAATACATTTCTATAATGAATGACTTTCTTGTGGGCAGCTCCAACTTTCTCGTAGACATAGTTAGAAATAATCATGTCCAATGTTTCTCCCTGATCCTCCATGCGATGAAGCAGGTCTAAAATTTTAAGGAGAGATTCTTTATCTACCCAATCGTCACTGTCTACTACCTTAAAATATTTTCCTGTAGCATTTTCCAAACCATAATTTACAGCATCTCCATGGCCCCCGTTTTCCTTATCCACTACTTTAACAATTCCCGGATATTTTGCTGCATACTGGTGACCAATCTCAGAGGTTTTATCCTTCGACCCATCATTAACGACAATAATCTCTACATCCTCTCCCCCCGGAAGAATGCTCTCGATAGCTCCCGCCATGTAGGCTTCCGAATTATAACTGGGGATGGCAAATGATATATATTTCATATGATTTTCCTTTCTAAATAATTCCATATTTTTCGCGACTCACCAAGCTATTATAGACTATTTCCCTTAGTTTTCCAACAAAAACCTGAGCCAAAGGCAGCCTCAAGATGCCTAAATTCACGAGCTTTTGCGAATTTTTCTGCAGTTCGCAGAATACACAAACTTTGTTAACAATTTGTTCACTACTTTAACATTATTTCTTCATAGCTAGTCGATATACTTAGAATCATCAGAAAGACGTTAACAGTTATTTAGAATAAACTTTTTCATAATACATGCCGGGAATCGCGAAAGCGGTTACCCGGCATCCTCCCTTTTATCCCCTTTTTTATTTTTTCAGAAAATACAAAAACGCCCTAAGGAACCTTTCTTTTGGTTCCTCGGGGCATTCTTTCATCAACCTTATCTTTATAAAACCAAGACCTAGATCATTTCTAGATTCCCAATTTCTCTTTCATATAATCTACCGGAGTAGACTTTCCTGTATAAAGCTCAATAGCAATAAGAGCCTGGAATAACATCATGCTCATTCCATTGTATACTCTATCGCATCCAGCTTCCTTAGCCTGCTTCATCATAACAGTCTCTCTTGGAGCATATACAGTATCTGTTACGATTAAGTCTTTCTTGAAGAAAGAAGGATCCGGAATATTAGAAAGGTCTTCCAATGGGTGCATACCTACACCTGTTGCATCACAGAAGATATCTGCTGCATGCATTTTCTCCTTTAAAAGATCCTTGTCTGCAAGGTCATGCATAGTTGCCTTACAATTAGTATTCTTATTGATCAGATCTACAATTTCCTCTCCACGGCTGTAGAACTTATCCTTAATGTTAAAGATTTCAAGTTCTGCAATACCATCAAGAGCACCAACAACAGCGATAGCTGTAGCAGCTCCACCTGTTCCGATCAGTACCATCTTCATTCCCTTAAAGTCAATACCTTCTTCTTTAATTCCCTGCCAGTATCCCATACCGTCAGTATTGTATCCCTTTAATTTACCGGTAACATTTCCGTTCTCATCACGCATGTTAACTACAGTATTAATAGCTCCGCAAAGTCTTGCAGCCTCGTCAACCTCATCAAGATACTGATGTACAACAGTCTTGTTTGGCATAGAAATGTTAGATCCTAACATCTTAAGTGCACGAATACTCTGAACTGCGTCCTTTAATGAGTCGTTGTCTACCTCAAATGCCAACTGAATAACATCATCACCATTCTTGTCATAGGCAAGGTTGTGAGTTGTTGGTGACTGTGTGTGACGAATTGGATAAGCCATTAATCCTACGAGTTCTGTGTGTCCTGTTACGTTTGGCATAGTTTTGTTCTCCTTATTATCTCTTTGCCTATCCCAGCCTCAAAAAGCTAGAAATAGGCTTTGCTTTATTAAATATCTTTCTATAATTACTCAAGAGGATCTAACGCGATAAATCCTTCGGACTCCAGTACGTTTAAGATTGCACGTCCTTCCATGGTTCCTTCCATGATACGGCGAGCACGTACAGAGTCTCCAATGTTATATACATAAGTATCTGTATCTTCAAATTCCTTCTGAAGCTCTGCTAACAATGGACTGTTTGCACGCATACCTAAGCAGTTAAATCCAAGATCAAATTCAAGATCTTTGATTTCTCCATCTGGAAGTTTTACAGTAAAGGCATTCTCTTTTACTTCCTGAAGTGCAGTATTAACATACTCTTTTACTCCATACTTGTCATGAGTTTCTCTCATGGAACACTTAGTAATCGGATCTGCTAACATACCAATCTGCGGAAGCATATCTACGATAGAACACTCTGCTCCAAGAGGGGCAAAATACTCAATTACATCAAGTCCTACAGATCCTCCACCTACAACTACAACCTTCTTGCCCTTGCAAGCTTCCTCTGGATATTTTCCTGCATTCAGGTTATTGATCATTCCGAAAATGGTATTTACGTTTCCAGCTTCAATGTTCTCTTTTAATCCCTTGATTGGTGGAACAAGCGGAACAGAACCTGTTGCGTTTACTACAATATCCGGCTTAAACTGCTTAATAGTAGCAATATCAGCTTCATGATTCAAGAAAATATATAAATTATCCAATCTAGCTGCACGAGCTTCCAAGTATTTTGGGAAGTCTTTCATACGAGTCTTGCTTGGAAGATCGGAAATAAAGGTAGAAAGTCCACCAAGATGGTCTTTTTTCTCCAATACAAATACGTTGCATCCAACTTCTGCGGCTGTACAAGCGGCCTCAAGTCCTGCTGTACCACCACCTACAACTACTACATTGCAGTTTTTGTTAACTTTTAATTTCTTGTAAACATCTCCCTCCGGAACTGCAGGGTTAACAGTACAACGAATTGGTCTGTTAACGCCGATACGGTTACCTGCACAACCAACATTACAAGAAATACATTTACGAAGGTAGTCTTCCTCTCCGTCCTGAACTTTCTTTACCCAATTTGGCTCTGCGATCAGTCCACGACCCATACCTACGATATCTACATCTCCACTCTCTAATACCTTCTCTACCACTGCAGGATCACGATAGTTACCTGCGTTGATAACCGGCTTTCCAAATTTGTCCTTTACGGCTCTTGCCATATAAGAACGCCATCCATCTGGAAGGAAGTTGGAATCAATCTGATACTGAAGAGATGGATTAAGTCCACAGGATACGTCATACATATCAATATACTCATCCAAATACTCTAAGTACTCTAAAGTATCCTCCAAAGTATTTCCGCCTGGCACACGCTCCTCTGCAGAAATACGAACGATGATCGGGAACCATGGTCCTACTGCCTTACGAACCTCTTCCAATACCATACGAGGGAATCTCAAACGATTCTCTACAGATCCACCAAATTCATCGGTTCTTTTATTGTAATATGGTGAGATAAACTGACTCATAAGATAAGAATGTCCACAATGAATCTCAATGGCATCAAAACCGATAGCCTGTACTCTCTTTGCAGCCTCTCCATACTTTTTAACTGTTGTAAGAATTTCTTCCTTTGTCATCGGACGTGGAACTTCTCCTCCTGCTTTTGTAGGAACATCTGAAGAAGAAACGGTTTCCATTCCTGTTCTTGCAGATGATGCAGATGCTCCGGCGTGATTCACCTGAATAGCTACAGTTGCACCATTCTTATGAAGGTTCTCAACCAACTGATAATAACGTGGCATAAAGCTGTCATGATCGATACGAATCTGACTAGTACCATTAGATCCTACAGGATACTCAATATTGGCATTCTCTAAAATAATGAGACCCACGCCACCTTTTGCTCTTAAAGAGTAATAGTTCATGTGACGGTTACTCATTTCTCCGCTTGTCTCTCCATAATTAGTCCCCATCGGAGTCATAGCGATGCGATTTTTAATTGTAGTACGTTTAACTGTTATTGGTTCAAATATCTTTGAATATTTGGTCTTCATAAATTGTCTCCTTAACCTTTTAGACGATTAGCACCCTTCGTTTGTGACATTTTTATCATAACCGTTACGACTAAAAATTAACAATATCTTTCAAGTAAAATTTCGATACACCTAGGTTATCAATTTCTGGCTCAGCCTGGGTTTTCATGTATCGAATGAACCGTTCTACCGCCGGAAGATGGTAGCGTTCCTTCATCCAAAACATGAAAATTTGCCGATAAATCGTTAAATTTTCAATTTTGTGAATGGTAATTCCATCTGCCCTGGCCAAAATATCCGTACTTGGCATAAGGGCAATCCCAAAATTTTCCCGAACCATTGCAATAATAGAATATTCGTCCGGACATTCTGCAATTAGGTTTGGGGTTACATGATACTTCTTAAATAATCGTTTCGTGTAGGTTCCCATCCAGGATTCCGGATCATATCCGATCACAGGATATTTCCCCATCTCACCTAAGGGAATGGCATCTGCATCCTTCAGGGGATGATCCTTAGGAGTAATGATTACCAATTCCTGATATAAAAGAGGAACAAACTCCATATCCTCTCGTTTTAAATATCCTCCCAGTCCAATATCCAATTCCCCGGATCTTACCTTCTTCTCAATAGCCGGTGTATGATTTTGCCAAAAATTAAAAACCACACTGGAATTTTCTTCCTGATTCAAAAAACTTCGAACTTTCTGTGGAACATAATAACCTGCCAAGGGAAAAACATAACCAATATCTATTTTTCCACCATCAGAGGATAGTTCCTGCATCTTATCCATGGCTACATTACAATCCTCCACGATTCGGTCTACATATTCCAAAAACAACTTTCCAGCTTTTGTCAAAGTAACACCACGTCCCACCTTTTCAAAAAGGGTCACCCCAAGTTCGCTTTCAAGAGACGCCATTGATCTGCTAAGAGAGGGTTGGGATACATACAACTCTTCCGCAGCATGATGATAATTCTCATATCTTGCCACTTTTTGAAAATATAAAATTTGGTTTAGAGTCATTTTAACACCTCGATTTTCTATATTTAAAAGATTGTATTCATTATAGCACAATCAATAGCCTTAGTGTATTAATTTCCTGAAGCAAAGGCATTAGACGCCTCTTGTCAACATTGATAAGATAATAACAAGCCAGGCGTTATTTTTTTAACGCAGACTATTTACTGCATTTCCAACGTTTGTGACAAAACTGTATGGAAAACAGAGATTTCTAAAAACAATCTAAAAGAATGAAGGAGAAAAAACATGAACAAGAAATATTTCCCAAGTGCATTAATTATGTACTTAAATTATTTCATTCACGGTGTTGGCTGTTCCATCTTAGGACAGGCAGTTATTAAGGAAGCTTTAGCAGCTTCATGGGGTGTTGAAGCCATGTCCATCACTGCAATTTCCGCAGCCTTGGGACTTGGACGTTTAGTTGCACTTCCCTTTGCTGGTCCACTTTCCGATAAGTTGGGACGTCGTATTTCCACTGCCATTGGTAGTGCATCCTATGCAATTTATCTAATCGGTCTTGCTCTTGCATTTAATGCCGGAGAAAATGGCGGATATACAATTGCTTATATCTGCGCAATTATCGGTGGTATTGCCAACTCATTCCTGGATACAGGTATTTATCCTGCAGTTGGAGAGATTATTGAAAAAGCTCCAGGTGTTGCTACTATGGGTATCAAATTCTTTATCGCAATTGCACAAATGTTATTGCCATTCGTACTTGGTGCAACTGTTGCAACAACTGCTACAGGACTTACTTCTTACAACACCTTATTTATTGGATGCGGAATTCTTTACATTATTCTTTGTGTATTGATTTTCTTCTTCCCACTTCCAGATGCAGATATGCAGGCAGCCGGAAAGAAAGAGGGACTTATCGAAAGCTTAAAGCACACTCACTTCTCTTTCGAGTCCATTGCTATGATCTTAATCGGATTCACATGTACAGGTACCTTCCAGTTATGGTTGAACTGTGCACAGAACTTTGCTAAAGAGAATGTTGGTTGGGCTGATCCTTCTATTATGCAGACTTATTACTCTGCAGGTACTATGATTGCCTTAGTTGTTACCGCTTTACTTACAAGAAAGATTAAAGATGTACGTTTCATCGTTGCCTACCCAGTAATCTGTTTAGTTACTCTGGTAGTTGTTCTTATGGGACAAAGCCAGACTCTTATGATTGCAGGTGCTTTCATCATTGGTTGGGCCGGTGCCGGCGGACTTCTTCAGATTGCTACTTCTGTATGCAATATGTTATTCCCTAAGATCAAGGGAACTGTTACTGCTTTGGTTATGATCGCATCTTCTCTTTGTAACTATACAATCCTGACAGCAGCATCTAAGATGCAGCCTTCACAGGTAATGGTTATGAACATTGTACTTACTGCAGTAGGTGTAGTACTTGGATTATTTGTAAATCTTCGTTATACTAAAATGGTAGAACTTGCTGATACTGAAGAATAAACTTCAGGAGAGAATTCACAACTACGAAAAGGAGAGTTTGTTATGAACACAGTTAAAATCAGAGACATTGAAATCGGTGCTGGCGTACCAAAAATCATTGTACCAATAGTTGGAGTTACAAAAGAGGACATTATTTCCGAAGCAAAAACCTTTGACTCTATTCCACTTGATGTTGTTGAGTGGCGTGTAGACTGGTTTGAAGGAGTTTTCGATTTTGCTAAGGTTGAGGAAGTTCTGAAAGAGCTTCGTGAAGTTCTTGGAAACACTCCAATCCTTATGACCTTCCGTACTTCTAAAGAAGGCGGAGAAAAGGCTATCTCCCCTGAGGACTATGCACAGTTAAATATCAAGGCTGCTCAGACAGGGCTTGTTGATCTTATTGATGTAGAGATTTTCACTGGTGACGATGTAGTAAGAACCATCATTGATGGAGCACACGCTGCAGGAGTAAAAGTCGTTGCATCTAATCACGATTTTGACAAAACTCCGGCTCAGTCCGATATTGTTTACCGTCTCCGTAAAATGCAGGACATGGGCGCTGACATTCCAAAGATTGCTGTTATGCCACAGTCTAAGAAAGACGTTCTTACCCTACTTTCCGCTACAGAAGAGATGACTACAAACTATGCAGATCGTCCGATCATCACCATGTCTATGGCAGGAACCGGTGTTATCAGCCGTCTCTGCGGTGAAGTATTTGGTTCTTCTATGACTTTCGGAGCTGCAAAGAAGGCTTCTGCTCCTGGTCAGATGGGTGTTAAGGATCTAGAAACAGTACTTAGCCTGTTACACAAAAGTCTCTAAGATTTATATTATTCTATAACTTACAATAATGGTTTTACCCATGCTCATTCATGTTTGCGCATGCCGTTCATGGATGAGCATGTTTTTTGTTTTAAAATGTTAAAAAATACACAATTCAAAATAATTTAAAACAATTTAGGAGGTTTATCTAGTGAACAAAATTAACAACAGAGAAGCATTTCTAGCCAAGGAACCGGAAATGGATGTTACACAGTTTGCAAGTGTAAAACTGGATTTACAATATGCAAACCAATCCGAAAATCAGATTCTGGACATTTTTTATCCCGAAGATGGCGAAGGTCCTTATCCTTTAGTAATTGTATTTCATGGCGGGGCATTTGCCGCAGGCCACAAAAGAACCCACTATATTAAATCCATGTGCCAGCCTGTCACCCAGGGGTATGCAGTAGCAACAGTAGAATATCGTCTTATGCAGGAAGCTAAGTGGCCTGCACAGCTTATTGACGGAAAAGCAGCCATTCGCTATCTGAGGGCTAACGCTAAGGAATTAAACCTAGATCCGGAACGTTTTGCTGTGTGGGGCAACTCCGCCGGCGGAACTGTAACCCAGTTGTTGGCAGTTACCGGAGACGAAGAAGAGATGGACGATTTATCTGTAGGTGTAGAAGCCTCATCTAAAGTCAACCTGGCTATTGCCTGGTACACCATCAGCGAGCTTTCTTCTGCTGAGCAGTTCGGATCTGATATCTACGAGATTCGCCAAAAAACCGGTGCAGGCAAGGGTATGATGCCCGGTGACGGCGAGAACAACGATTCAATGTTTACCACCCTCTTAGGTTATAATCCGATCTATTATCCTGAAAGAACCGCCAAGGTAAGCCCAATCGCTCATGTAAAGGAAAATTGTCCGCCAATGCTTATGCAGCACGGCACCAACGATCTAGTCATTGATTATCACCAATCCGTCTATATGAAAGAAAAAGTTTCATCTATATGCGGTCCTGATCGCATCGAATTAGACCTTTTCGAGAATGAGCCCCATGGTTCACAGGTAATCAAAGCGAACGAGAACATTAGTCGTTGTATAGATTTTCTAGATAAACATTTTTATAACGGATCAAATCCATATAGAAAACCACTTGGCAATATTCGCCTTGTAGGAGAAAGCGAGGAATAAGTTATTATGACAACAGCAATTTCTGTCATAGGATTACTGGCAGCCGCCGTAATCTTCGTAGTTGCAATTTGGAAGGGACTGGATGTATTTACATCTACTATCCTGGTATCTTTTATTATTATCCTGACCAGCTGGATGGATTGGTGGTCATCTCTTAGCTCATACGCCACCGGTTATGTAGGATTTATCCAAAATAACGTGTTTGTGTTGGTAATCGGTGCTGTATTCGGTGAGCTTATGGCTGCTTCCGGATGTGCAGAATCCATTGCCAACGTGGTTACAGAAAAAATGGGAGTCAAGAGAGTTATTCTTTCCATCGCACTTATCACAACTGTATTTGTTTACGTAGGAGTTTCCGGTTTCGTTGTACTATTTGTTTTGGCACCTATTGCTACAATTATGATGAAACAAGCCGGTTATCCTTATCGTATGATTCCTGGAATCATTTTTATCGGTGCTACCTGCTCTGCTATGATTCCTTATGCCATTAATATTACAAATATTATGCCGGCCCAGTATCTCGGAACTTCAATGGGATGTGCCCCTGTTCTTGGATGGGTTGCCTTCTTTGTATCCTTTGCAGTTGGTTACTTCTACATGGTACATGCAGCGAAAAAAGCTGCCGTTAAAGAAGGAACAGCTATAGATGAATCCAAGCCGGTAAAAATCGAACCTACGAGAGATGATCTTCCTTCTTTCTTTGTAGCTTTAATTCCGTTTGTACTGGTAGTTGTTCTTGTACTTGCGCTGTCGAACCTTACAGACATGGAGACCAATGCAGTAGTTGTTATGAGTCTTTTTATTGGTTCAGTAGTTATTGTTGCCCTCTGCCATAAGCAAGTAGGAAGTGTTGCTAAAATCCTAGAAAAGGGTGTAAATAACGGAATCGGCGCAACTGTTATGGCTGCTGCCATCCTAGGTTTCTCCGGTGTTCTTCAATCTTGCCCAGGTTTCCAAAGCATCATTAACTTTGTTATGGGACTTAAGATGAATCCTTACTTGACAGAGTTCTTAGGATTAAATATTCTGGCAGGTATCTTAGGAAGTGGAACCTCCGCCATTGCCATGTTCTTTGAGCATCTTTCCGACGGACTTATCTCTAAGGGAGCAAGTGCCAGCGCCCTTCACAGACTGGCACCTGCCTGCGCAACAGGTATGAACACCCTTCCAAATGCCGGAGGAATGGTAGCACAACTTCGTTGGATGGACCTTTCTTTAGCAGAAAGTTACTGGTACGTATTTATGACATCTGTATTTGCACCAATGGTTGGTTCCTTAGTAGCTGTAATTGTCGCAATGATCATATATTAATGTCATTGTTTCATAACATATTCATATCATACTTTGAGACTCAAAAACTCCGGGGAATGGGCATTTCCCGGGGTTTTTATTTATCGTAAAATTACCGCTAATATAGGGTCTTTTCACTTGCTAAAGTGTTAAAGTTTATGTTATATTTTTAACTGTTAGGAATACTGATTTTACAGTAAATGTTATTGAAAGGTGATTATTATGAAAAAAGCATTAAATTGGCTGGATCACAATTTGGAAGAATTTCTTCTCGTCATCTTCCTAATTGCAATGACCCTGATC
>CAVAKZ010000021.1:34950-40942 GCA_963589425.1 Parabacteroides distasonis
ACCCTGATCATGGGAGTTCAAGTTCTCTCCCGCTACGTACTGGGAATTTCTCTTTCCTGGTCAGAGGAAGTAACCAGATACCTGTTTATCTGGAGCGGTTTCCTAAGTGTTAGTTACTGTACCAAACGCTGCCTATCCATTAAAATCGAGCAGTTCGTGGCCATCTTTCCCAGAAGAGGGAAGGCCATATTCAAAGTAGTGAATCATACTTTTGAACTTATATTCTTTCTGTATATGATTCCCTTTGCCTATTCCTATATGATGTCGGCAGTCAAGAGCGGACAGCTATCCCCTGCTTGTCAGATCCCTATGTATTATATTCAAGCAGCCCCCCTATTTTCTTTTGTTCTTGTTGCCTTCCGGGTCCTGCAACGATGGATTATTGAATTTCGAATTTCCCGGGGTGAAAATGTTTATGATCCGGCCCATCCGGAACGCAATACCCCTGAATCATTTATTGAAGCCAATAAGGAGTAACTATTATGCCAGTAGCAGTATTATTTATAATATTTGTGGCCTTGCTTGTTATAGCAATTCCCGTATCTATCACCCTTGGAATTACAGCAGTACTTCCATCTGTATTTGACCCTTCCTTCACCGTGGGAGCAAAATATTTAATCCGAGCCATGTTCGGAGGATTAGATTCTTTCCCTCTTTTAGCTGTTCCTATGTTTGTTCTTTCAGGAATTCTTATGGCAAAGGGCGGAATATCAAAAAAATTATTCGATGTATTCTCCTATTTCTTAGGAAGATTTACTGCAGGTATTCCCTGCGCGGTAATTGTAACCTGTTTATTTTATGGAGCAATTTCCGGTTCTGCTCCTGCCACTGTGGCAGCAGTGGGAAGTATGACTATTCCGATTCTCACTTCCTTGGGTTATGACCTTGTATTCTCCACTTCAATTGTGGCAGTAGCCGGTGGTCTTGGCGTTATCATTCCTCCAAGCATTCCATTCATCATGTACGGAATGGCTTCAGGAGCTTCTGTTAGCAATTTATTCCTAGCAGGAATTATTCCAGGAATTTTAATCGGACTTTTATTAATGTTATATTCCATCTACCACTGTATAAAATACGGCGAGGACAAAGAAAAAATCCGCACCGAAATCGATGCTCTTCATAAAAAAGGCTTACCGGCTGTATTAAAAGACAGTTTTTTTGCTCTTTTAAGTCCTGTAATTATTTTGGGCTGTATCTATAGTGGTATTGCTTCCCCTACAGAAGCAGCTGTCATCTCTGTATTCTATGCATTGATTATCAGCTTATTTGTCTATAGAACCATTAAGATTAAAGACCTTTGGGAAATCCTTGTGGAAGCCATTCGAACTTATACGCCTATTCTTTTTATTTTGGCAGCCTCCACAGCATTTTCCCGAGTGCTTACTCTCATGCAGGTGCCGCAGACTGTCAGCGAGTTTATTCTAAACAACTTCCACAGCCCGGTGGCAATCCTTTTAGTAATCAATCTATTCTTGCTAGTAGTAGGAATGGTAATGGACACCACCCCAGCCATCTTGATTATTACACCGATTCTCCTCCCTATTGTAGAAGCAATTGGTATGGACTCCATTCAATTTGGTGTGATTATGGTAGTAAACCTTGCCATTGGATTTGTGACACCTCCAATTGGTGTAAATCTATTTGTGGCTAGTTCCTTAACAGACGTTCCTGTTATGGCCATTGCAAAAAAATCCATCATTATGATTGCTTTGTTCCTAATTGCCCTGTTACTGATCACTTTTATCCCTGCCATATCTTTGGCATTGGTCTAGGAGGTACATCATGAGAAAAAGCAAATTGATTAAGACATGTATCCCTCTACTGGTTGCCTCCTTGGCCCTAGTGCTTAGCAGCTGTGGTAGTAGTGATTCAGAAAGCAGCACCCAGCGCTATTCATGGCCTTTAGCAACTGCAAGCCCTGAGGATACAGTCACCCAACTCTTTGCCGAAAAGTTTGCCGAGGAAGTATCAGACCTTAGTGATGGTCGCATGAAGATTCAAGTATATCCAAATTCCACTTTAGGCGGTGACAGAGATCTTCTTGAAACCTGTGCCGACGGAGATATTCCGTTTGTTGTTCAAAACACAGCTCCCCAGGTATCCTTTATGAACGATTTGGCAGTATTCGATCTTCCTTGTGTTTTTGACTCCTTGGATGATTGCCGAACAAAACTGGACGATCCAGAGTTCAATAGTCTCATCAGCCAAGTATACACCGATGGTGGCTATCACCTCCTAGGAATGGCTGATCAGGGATTCCGAGTAATGAGTACCAATAAGCCCGTTTATTCTCTAAGTGATTTTAAGGGTCAAAAAATACGAACTATGGAGAACAGCTATCATATTGCATTTTGGAATGCACTAGGTGCAAATCCTACTCCCATGACCTTTAGTGAAGTATATATCGGCTTACAGCAACATACTATTGATGCCCAGGAAAATCCTTATGAGGTTATTGTTTCTAACAGGTTGTATGAGCAACAGGACTATATTGTAGAAACCAACCACCTGCCTCATTTAATTTCCTTAATTGTCAATGATAACTTCTTTTCTGATCTTCCAGAAGACGATCAGGAGATTATGACCCAGGCCGCAGAGATTGCTACTGCCTATGCAAGAGAACAATCCGATACCAGAATCGCCGATAAAATTAAGGTGATTGAAGACAGCGGAACTGAGATCATTAGCTTAAGCGACGAAACCAGGAAAGAAATCCGAGAGGCTTCTCAGGGAGTATATGACAGTATTAAAAATAATATCGACGGAGATATTTACGAATCTTATATGAGTAATTAGATTGCCTCAAATACGTTTTTTGACAGCTTGTATGTGTTATCATATACAGGCTGTTTTCTTTTCTACTACTTTTCATTCTACAGTCACCTTTTCTCCTTCTATCTTTATACCATACTGATCCTGTAGCTCTTTAAATTCTTCATCATCCTGAAGCTCCGGATATTGGCCTAAATAAGTTTTAATGGTCTCTGCACAAATTCCCCGGTCTATTCCCTTATCGCTGCACAAAAGACGAATATGAAGTTTCCTAAGCGTCCAGGATTCATAACAGGATTCAAGACCCTGGACACAGGTAGTTATAGCTTGGTCTACCTGCCCGTCTGCTTCGTATATTGCTTCCATCTTTATATAGATTTCTTCTCGCTCCCCCCAGCCTTTGGTCTCACTAAGAAGAGACTGCCATTCCTTAATCGCCACCTCTACATTACCTTTTACCTCATAAGCCTGGGCTATGGTTCGCTTGATCTCTTTTATATTTTTTTGCATTCCTTCTTCCTTCGTATCATCTTCCAAGAAATTCACATTCACTCCTACAGTTTTTTCCGTAGGGAAAACGATACCTATCTCCTCTAAATAAGCCTCTCCTATTGAAATGACCAAATCTGCATATTCTGCGGATGAAGGATATTCTTCTGCACTTTCATAAGCTTCCAATTCTTTGTCCTTTTCTCCTTCGTCCTGTTTTTCCTCTTCTTCCTGTTTTTCCTTTTCTTTCTCCCAAGTTTTTCTTTTCTCTGTCAAAGTTCCATATCCTCTCACCAAACACCAGACCCTATCACCAGGCTCTAAAGTCTCCTTGTTCCTTTCAATTACTTCCAAAGATTGCGCTGTTATCTGAAAATCCTCTTCACTAGATAAGTTCTCGTCCGGATTGTCACAAGCTTGTATAACACAAGCTAAGGCTTTCATTTCTTCAGTATTTATTGCTTCTATATTTTCTTCCAAAACCTCCAAAGCTTTGGCAGGATTTTCTAGTTCCAAAAAATAGTTTAAGGCCAGCTTCATAACTGCAACTTCTGATTGTTCAAGCAAGGCCTCTTTTTCTTTGGCATCCTCTCCTTGCTTTAAAATCACCGCATCTGAATTTTCACCGGAATCCTGCTTTGCAATTTTCTCCTTTTCCTTAGCCACTTCCTCATAATTTTCAGAAGAGGGCTCTTCTTTAAAGACCCATGCCCGGGTCACTATAGCTGCAAGCAGTACCGCCAACACAATTCCCACTTTCACTGACAGCTTCATGGTTTTTACTGCTGTATTGCCGGCTATTTGGGATGATTCCGGAAGATATGCCAACAATTGTGATATATCCTGAATTTCTTTTTTTCCTGTTTGATTTATACATCGGGATATGAATTTCCTAAACTTTCTTGCCTCTCTTTTACTTAATTCAGGCCGTATGTATGCCACAGACAAAATATACTGCAGGGTCTTTCCCATTCCATAAAGTTCCTCTGTCAAATCTTTCTGTCTGCAATCTATGGCTCCTGCCGGGACAAAGTAATGTCTAATCACAGGATCCTGTCTGATCTGTTCTAGAACCTCTTCATTGGACTTAGTCTCCATATCCAAATAATACAAACTACAATCTTCTGAGATCAAAATACAATAAGGGTTTATATATCCATATCCCTGACTTCCCTGGCAGCGATAGATCCGCATTAACTGCTTCACCATATCCCGCACCCATTGATATAAATCATCTTTTTTTAAAGTCTTCCCTTCCTTAAGCCAATAAATCAGCTGCATTCCTGGAAGATATTCCGAACTGATATAACAAATATTTCCATGCTCAATGAGTCGCAAGACATCAAATCCTTCTTTTTTCCCCATACTGCACCCCTTTCTTTTCACTAGAATTCATGCAATCTTTCTCTCATATGTACTTGTATATAATATTTTTACTTAGAAAAAAGTCGGATATCGACACACCGAACACTCTGCTAAGAAGCAATCCCCCGAAAACTTCTTTCGCAGTTAAATAGATCTTGGAATTTACCAGAATTGGTAAGTGAATCCTATGATAATTATCTTTACGGAATATTTCAAGCCTTATTTTAAAAATCAAAAAATCTTGTAAAACATGCACAAAGGAGTGCCTTTTGACAAGACACTCCTCAAAAAAAACTAAAATAAATACAATTTTCCTCTTTACTTTTTAGGGATATAAAACCTTCTTCATATCCTCTGGCATTGGTGCTGTAAACTCCATAGCTTCCCCGGTTACCGGATGCACAAAAGTCACACGGTAAGCATGAAGGGCCTGACGATGGATATATTCCATATCCGGATTGTACAGGTAATCTCCAACCAAAGGATAACCTAAATATTTTAAATGCACCCGAATCTGATGGGTTCTCCCTGTTTCCAAAACAAGCCTCACCAAACTATGTCCATTTCTTTCCTCCACCAGCTGATAATGAGTAACTGCTCTCTCTCCTGTTTGAAAGTTCACTTCCCTCTCAATGATAGACGTTCCCTTCCTTCCTAAAGGGGCGTCTATTACCCCTTCTTTCGGTTCTAGGCTTCCTCTGCAAATAGCCAGGTATTCTCGATGAATTTCTCTACTCGCCGTCATAGTAGAAATTCGATTACCGCTTAACATATGTTTCGACACAATGGTCAAGCCCGAAGTGTCCCGATCCAGCCGGTTTGCACAGCGAAAAATAAAGGCCTGATCTTTCTCCTTAAAATACCAGGCCAAGCCATTTGCCATAGAATTCTCATAATTGTTCTGTGAGGGATGAATAGGCATTCCAGAAGCTTTATTTATAACTAAAATATCCTCATCCTCGTAAATAATATCTAGAGGAAGTTTCACCGGCGAAATTTTCCTTGAACTTACCTCTTCTCGAATATGAATTCGCAGATGATCCCCTGTAGTCACCCTTTCTTTTAAATGCACAAATTTTCCGTTTAATAAAGTGTTTTCCGGCATTTTCTTTAGCAAGATCATATTTTGCAAAGAAAAACCCTGACGGTCAAGAAACTGACTAATCCTTAGTCCAGCATATTCTTCTCTTATTTCATAATCTAAAATTCTTTCCATTTTCTCTCGCATTGCAATCCATTAAATCTAAAATCTTTTCAAATTATAATTATTTAAAAATTTTTTGTCAAGAAAGCAAACCCATGGCCGAACTGCTAGAAAAAAAGATAAAAAAAATTATTTTTTTCATTGACAAATACCCTTTAGTCC
>CAVAKZ010000022.1:0-40619 GCA_963589425.1 Parabacteroides distasonis
GTACTAAGGGGCCGTCCTTGGGCCCCTTAGTACCGCTGCGTGCGGAATGGAGCGAGAACGGGTTTTCGTTGCTTTCGGTTATTCTGTAAAATCCATGAAGGACTTGCTAGCTTTCGCAAACATCTATCTTTGGTCTGTAAATTTTCGAATGGCTAAGAGGACACCGATCTGCAGCAAGATTCCTATAACAAGGCAAATAGCTGCATTCTGCACCACCCCTGCGATCATGTAGGTTACGGCAGATACAATAGCTACGGTAATGGCATAGGGCAGCTGGGTGGATACATGATTTACGTGGTTACACTGGCCTCCCGCTGATGCCATAATGGTGGTATCCGAAATTGGTGAACAATGGTCTCCACATACGGCTCCTGCCATACATGCTGAGATAGAAATGATCATCATGGTCTCGTTGGTTCCCTGAAATACAGCCACTACAATAGGGATTAAGATTCCAAAGGTCCCCCAGGATGTTCCTGTAGCAAAGGCAAGGAAGCATCCTACTAAGAAGATGATCGCCGGCAGTAAATGCATCAGGCTTCCTGCCGCATTACTCATAACATCTGCCACATACTGGGCTGCTCCTAAGCTGTCGGTCATGGATTTTAGGGTCCATGCAAAAGAAAGAATTAAGATGGCAGGCACCATTGCCTTAAAGCCTTCCGGAATACAAGCCATGGAATCTGTAAAGCGAAGAACCTTTCTTACTGCGTAGAAAATTATAGTTATAACTAAGGCAAAGAAGCTTCCAAGCATTAAGCCTACGGAAGCATCACTTCCTGAGAAGGCTTCCACAAAGCCTGTGCCGGAAAAGAAGCCTCCACTGTAGAGCATGCCAAGTACACAGAAAATAATTAAGGCCAGGATTGGAAATACCAGATCAACAACACTTCCCTTGTTGGACACTAAGTCTGTCTGCGCATTTGCATAAGGCCTGTCTTCTGTGGTGAAAAGGTCCCCCTCCAGGGCATTTTTCTCATGCTCCTTCATTGGGCCGTAATCAAAATTCAGGATTACTAAGGTCAGCATCATAACAATAGTAAGGATTGCATAGTAGTTGTAGGGAATGGCCCGGATGAAAATTGAAAACCCATCCTCTCCCTCTACAAATCCTGTAACTGCTGCCGCCCAGGAAGAAATAGGAGCAATGATACATACCGGGGCTGCTGTAGCGTCAATTAAGTAAGAGAGCTTTGCTCTTGATACCTTGTGGCCATCGGTTATCGGCCGCATAACACTTCCTACAGTAAGGCAATTGAAATAATCATCAATAAAAATCAGGACTCCAAGAGCGATGGTAGCAAACTGAGCCCCTGCTCTGGTTTTAATATGAACCTTTGCCCAGCGGCCAAAGGCTGCAGACCCTCCCGCCTTATTCATCATGGCAACCATAACGCCAAGTATTACCAGGAAGATTAAAATTCCCATGTTGTAGCTATCCGTCAGCACTCCCACCAGGCCGTCCTGAAAGACATGTAAAATAGCCTTCTCAGCATGAAAGCCGGACCAGAAAAAGCCTCCGATCAAAATTCCGATAAACAAGGCGCTATATACTTCCTTGGTAATCAGCGCCAATACAATGGCAACCACCGGAGGCAGCAATGACCAGATGCTGGCATACATATCCGGTACATACTCCGCGGAATCTGCTGCCAAGACCGGCACACTGACCAATCCCAAAAGGACCATTACCAAAGCTATCCTTCCTATACTTTTAGACAATCTCCTCATATTTTCGATTTCCTTTCCACCTGGCATTTGGCCAAGGCTCTCTCATTCCACAAATCGCAGCGGCGCCGTTACAGTACCCCTGCGATTTTTTCATTTCCTTTTTTGTCAATTACCGGTTTTTATTAACCTACAATCCATCTAGCAGCCTGCTTGCTTTGGCAGGTCAGTCCTTATCCCATAAATACAACTTCCGGGTCCGGTTTTACTGCCGGCTCCAAGTCGATAAGGTGAAGCACCGGATTCTTCTTTGGATTATTGGGCAGCTGCTCATATTCGAATCTGGCTCTTAACTTCACCCACTGGTGCCGGCGAAGATTGATTTTCTTCTCTACCAGGCAGGGATAACCATAAAATCGGGTATCCGCCTCACAGCAGGTCATAATCTTCCTTACCGGAACAAAATAATTTGGACCTAGGCCATTGGGTTTAAATACCTGGGCCACAAATTCTACTTCCTTGTGAAGATAATGCTCCGGATGATCGTAGGCATCTACATACCAGGCACCAAAATCAATATCGTCGATCACTACCTTGTCTCCCTTAATGTCAAAAGGAAGGTCCTCTTCTGTAGGCTCAATAATATTTCCATTTAAATCCTCAAAAATCAACTGAGCCATTGGGTTTTGTACTTTCAGGGCCCGTCTGAAACCTGACCGGTTCATGTTGTCTGAGCAGCGATTTACGATGATCAGGGAAGATTCTGTCAAAGGCTCCATTAGCATATTTCTCATATTCTTCATGTACATATCCAGGGTCTGGCCGTTGATGGTGGAGTAGATACCAGCGATTTCCCAGGTCCTTGGGAAGCGAATAGACAAAAGGTCTCCAAGACTCCACATACCATTATACTCAATGACAATCTGCACCGGATGGTAGTTCTTCTCACAGTTTTTAAAGAAGGCAGCATTTAGCTGGTCAAACTCATCTACCTGCAAAATGGCCATGTTCTTTTCTTTTAGATACTCCGGGGAATATTCCACTTCTCCCTCTTCACAGCTGATTAAAAGAGTAAGTCCCTCTTCCATCCACTCCTGCTCCATAAGAGTATCCTGTACCAGGGTTGTCTTTCCACTATCCAGAAAACCTGTGCAAATAAATACTGGTGTTGCCATAGTCTATTTCTCCTCTTATACATGGAATAATTTTGCTAATTCCTCTTCTTTTACATCAGTACCAATAACGCAAATGCGACCGGTGTAATCCGGCTGGCTATCACGAACTTCATATTCTTCCGGCACCAGGTCAAACTGCTTCCAGCTTCCATCGGTCATAGGGACAATTCCCTTAGAACGCAAGATTGTTCCGTAGGAAGCAGTCTCTGACAAGGCCTTTAGAATGAAGTCCAACTCTTCTTCTGTGTACTTATGAGCTGTCTCCTTGCCCCAGCTGGTGAAGACTTCATCTGCATGATGATGGTGATGATCATGGCCACAGCCACACTCATGATCGTGGTGGTGGTCATGGTCGTGATGGTGACCGCAGCCGCACTCGTGGTCGTGATCATGATGGTGGTCATGGTCATGCTCGTGATCGTAGTCATGCCCGTGGTCATGATCGTGGTCGTGATCGTGATCATGCTCGTGATCGTGGTCATGCTCGTGATCGTGGTCATGCTCGTGATCGTGGTCGTGATCGTGATCATGCTCGTGATGGTGACCGCAGCCACACTCATGGTCATGGTCGTGGTGATCATGGTGGTGATGATGGCCGCAGCCACACTGGTGGTCATGATCCTCCTCAAACAGATCTTCCTGGCCGGTTCTGTGAGCTAAGGCTCTCTTAATAGCCTCTGTGCTAAGGCTATCCCATGGAGTGGAAATAATTGCAGCCTTATCATTCTGCTGTCTTAAGAGTCCAATGGTCTCCTCTAATTTTGCATCATCCATAAGCTGGCTTCGGCTTACTACGATGGTAGATGCATTCTGTACCTGATCCTCAAAAAATTCTCCGAAGTTTTTCAGATACATCTTGGTCTTCTTTCCGTCTACTACTGTAATGCGTCCATCGATTTCAATCTCTGCATCCTTCTTTACATCCTCAATAGCCTTTACAATATCGGATAATTTTCCAACTCCTGATGGCTCAATAATGACACGGTCCGGGTGATACTGGTCTAAAACCTTCTGCAGGGCCTCGCTGAAATCTCCTACCAAGGTACAACAGATACAACCGGAATTCATTTCTGTAATTTCAATTCCGGCGTCCTTTAAAAATCCTCCGTCAATACCAATCTCACCAAACTCATTTTCAATGAGGACCAACTTCTCTCCGGCATACACACGGCTTACTAACTCTTTGATAAATGTAGTCTTTCCGGCTCCAAGGAAACCGGAGATAATATCTACTTTTGTCATTTTTATATTCCCTTCTTTCTAAATAATATGCATCTAAGGTCTTCTTAGATGATGTTTTTACTTCTTCAAAAGACCCAATAGTCCGAATCTCATTTTAACACAAGCGGATGGAATATTCCACCTTAGTTTCGACTAATGATTTGAGTTTTGGTCTTATGTTTTTTATCGAAATTGGATATTTTCAAATAACCAATCTAGGGATAAAGTGGTTGCAACATCAGTGGTGTTTTATAGCGTTAAAAGAGTAAATCGACAAAGTTTATCAAGAAAGGATCTTCCATCATGAATAAGAATTTAAAGAAATTAGTAATGACCGCCTTGTTTGCTGCCCTAGCCTGCGTTGCAACTATGTCCATCCGTATTCCTACCCCTGCCACGGGAGGTTACATCCATCCCGGAGATTCCATTGTAATTCTTTCCGGTATTATCCTAGGCCCGGCCTATGGTTTTTTAGCTGCCGGTATCGGTTCTGCTATGGCAGATCTTTTGGGCGGGTATTTTGTTTTCGTAGCTCCCACCCTTATTATCAAGGGTCTGATTGCCTTCATTACAGGAACCATTTATCTGAAAATAGCAAAGAATAAAAAAACTAGATATTTGTCTGTAATTCTTGGAGGCCTTGTGGATATTGTCTTTGTAGCGGGGGGATATTTCCTCTTTGAATCTGTCTTGTACGGATCTGCCACATCCTTGCTTAATGTGCCGGCCAGCATAGTCCAGGGAAGCAGCGGTTTGATTCTTGCGGTGGTTCTCTACCCGGTGTTAACTGCCATTCCGGATATCAGGCAAGTGACAGGGGAATTACATCCGCAAGCTTAAGATGGGACGTCAGGCCTACTGAAGAAGGGAAGTGTCGCAGTAACGATTTTAAAAATCGTTGTTGTGACACTTCCCTTTTTTATGTTTCGTATGCGATATTCACCAGAACCAAGCCCTTAGCCGGTGCTGTGATTCCATCTGCTGTTCTTTCTTTTTGGTCTAGGATCTCTCCTATTTTCTCCGGGGTGTAAAATCCCCTTCCTACCCGGATCAGGGTTCCTGCTATGATCCGTACCATGTTGTATAGGAAGCCGTTTCCTCTTACCCGGATGATAATTTCATTGCCGGGAATTCCTCCGGCTTCTGAATCCTTTTCTTCTTTAATCTCTATGGAATAGACCTGCCTTACCGTATCTTTAGTATTGGTGCGGACATTGCAAAAACTTGCAAAATCATGGGTTCCTACAATATAGGAAGCCCCCTTCCTCATTTCTTCCACATCTAAGGGAAAAGATACATGGCTAGTATACCTTTGCTTAAGGGGATGCTTTACAGGGCTGTTCCAGATATGGTACTCATAGGTTTTTACTATATGATCCTGGTATCTGGGATGCCAGTCCCTTTCCACTTCCTCTGATTTTACAATAACAATATCCTCCGGAAGCCTTTGATTTAGGGCGTAGGAAATGCGCTGAGGAGGAATCCTGCTGGCTGTATCAAAGACTGCCACATTGCCCTGGGCATGGACCCCGGAGTCGGTTCTGCTGGCTCCTATGATGTGGATGTCTTCTCCTATAAGATCACTTAAATTTCGATTTAAGATTTCTTCCACAGTAAGGCCATTGGGCTGCACCTGCCAGCCACAATAATTCGTGCCATCATAGGCTACTGTTAGTCTTATTCTTCTAGTCATTGAACACCTCTTTAGAAAATCCATACATGGAGGGGAAAGCTTCTTCCAATTGCTACAAGAAGGATCACATAAATGATCATAATCGCGTAGGCCCTATAATCTTTTTTCTTGTATTTTAGCGGCTTCATTTTTGTTCGTCCCTCTCCGCCACGGTAGCACCTAGCCTCCATGGCCATAGCCAGGTCATTGGCTCTTCGAAAGGCGGAGACAAATAAAGGAACTAAAATAGGAATCATGGCCTTAGCTTTTTGGATCAGATTTCCGCTTTCAAGGTCTGCCCCTCTGGCAATCTGGGCCTTCATGATCTTATCCGTTTCCTCCAACAGGATTGGGATAAAGCGAAGGGCGATGGACATCATCATGGCGATCTCATGAACCGGTACATGGACCTTGTTTAAGGGGCCAAGAATAGCCTCAATACCATCCGTCAACTCATTGGGTGTGGTGGTAAATGTCATAAGGGAAGATCCGATGATCAGATAAATCAGCCGAATGGCCATGTAAACTGCTGTAGTAAGTCCCACATCTGTCACAGTAAAAATCCAGGCATGGAAGAGAGTCTCTCCCTCCCGGTTCAAAAATAAATTAAAGAGAACAGTGATCATAAGCAGCATTACAACAGGTTTTAAGCCCTTTACAATATAAGAAAAAGGAACCCTGGAGATACGGATCACTGCAAATAAAAATACTGTTGCGATCAAATATCCTGAAATACTTTTAAATAAAAACAGGGAGATCAAATAAAGCAGGGTGGACACAAGTTTGACTCTTGGATCCAAGCGGTGTACCGGGCTATTGGCCGGATAATATTGTCCAATGGTTATATCTCGTATCATTTTCTCTTCTCCAGTACTTTCATAATGCTATCTGCTGCTTCCTCGATGGAGGTAGCCTGGGCATTTACATCTAAGCCCCTCTCCTTTAGATCATGCATAATATAGGTCACCTGAGGAGCTGCAAGGCCTACCTCCTCCAGTTCTTTATAATGGGCAAATACCTTCTTTGGAATGTCATTATACATAACCTGGCCATGGTTCATTACAATGATGCGGTCGGCATATTTGGCAATATCCTCCATACTATGGGATACCAGGATCACAGTAAGATCACTTTCTTTATGTAAATAGGCAATCTGGTCAAGGATCTCATCACGGCCCTTGGGATCTAGGCCTGCCGTAGGTTCATCTAAGACTAAGACTTTGGGTCTCATAGCCAGGACCCCTGCTATAGCCACACGGCGCTTTTGTCCCCCGGAAAGTTCAAAAGGCGAGGACTTATAATATTCCTCAGGAAGGCCTACGAGCCCCAGGGCTTCTAGGGCTCTCTCCTTGCACTCTTCTTCTGACAAGCCTTGATTTTTGGGGCCAAAGCATACATCGGTAAGAACATCAATTTCAAAAAGCTGGTGTTCCGGATACTGAAATACTAAGCCCACCTGATTTCTTAAGGCCTTTAGATCATAACCATCAGAGTAAATATTTTCTCCATCATAATAGAGGGCTCCGCTTGTAGCCTTGACCAGGCCATTTAGGTGCTGGATCAAGGTGGATTTTCCAGAACCGGTGTGGCCAATGACGCCTATAAATTCTCCGTGGGGAATCTCCAGGCAAATATCCTTAAGGGCATGCTTTTCATAGGCGGTGCCCTGACTATATATGTAATTTAAATGTTCTAGTTTAATTGACATATTGCTTCCACCAACTCTTCCTTTGTAAGAATTCCTGCAGGAATATCCAGGCCTCGTTTTATTAGTTCATCTGCCAATAGGGTAGCCTGGGGCACATCCAAACGGTACTTTTTTAGGGTGTCAACCTGGGAGAAAATTTCTCTCGGGGTTCCCTGCATGACGACGTGGCCATGATCCATAACATAGACGAAATCAGCCTCCACCACTTCTTCCATATAGTGGGTAATGAGAATTACCGTTACATTCTTCTTTTTTCTAAGTTCCTGAACAGTTCTTAGCACTTCCCTGCGGCCCATGGGATCTAACATGGCAGTAGGCTCATCTAGGACGATACATTTAGGCTCCATAGCCACAACTCCTGCAATAGCCACCCTTTGTTTTTGTCCACCGGAAAGTTTGTTGGGAGAGTGATGACGGTAGTCGATCATGCCTACTGCTTTTAAGCTTTCCTCCACCCTGGTCCAGATCTCTTCTGTGGGAACTCCAAGGTTCTCCGGGCCAAATCCCACATCCTCTTCCACCACAGTTCCGATAATCTGATTGTCGGGATTTTGAAATACCATACCGGCAGTCTGGCGCACATTCCAAAGTTCTTCTGCTTTCTTGGTATCACGACCATCCACCCACATGGTGCCTTCTGTGGGAACCAAGATTGCATTCATATGCTTTGCCAGGGTGGATTTTCCGGAACCGTTATGGCCTAAAATTGCCACAAACTGCCCTTCCACCACATTAATATCTACCTGATCTATAGCCCTAGAAGACCCGATCACATGGCCTTCCTCGTCTCTTTTCATATATTCATATATCAGTTTGTCTGTCTGAACCATATCCATGTTCTTTGGACTCCTTCTCTATTAACGCACAATATGCGCTGCTCCTAAAGGCGCAGCACATATTGCAATTGTCATATAACCTAGGTTAATCCTTTAATCCCTGATCTTTACATCTTCTTTGGTGCCGGATAATCCACCCCTTGAGTGTCTACTGTAACCTTAGCCATCTTCTGAGGCTCTATAGGTCTGTCACTGTAATCTGTCATGGTAGCTGCAATCTTATTGACTACATCCATACCTTCGATAACCTTACCAAAGGCTGCATATTCTCCGTCAAGATGAGGAGCATCCTTATGCATAATAAAAAACTGAGATCCGGCGGAGTTTGGATTCATGGCTCTTGCCATAGATAAAACACCTGCAGTATGAGCCAGGTCATTGGCAATGCCATTGTGAGAAAATTCTCCCTGAATGCTGTAGCCCGGGCCACCCATGCCGTTGCCATTCGGGCATCCGCCCTGAATCATAAAGCCACTGATCACACGATGAAAAATAAGTCCATCATAGAACTTGTCATTAATCAGGGAAATAAAGTTATTTACGGTGTTTGGAGCAATCTCCGGATATAATTCAGCTTTAATAAGGTCGCCATTTTCCATTTCAAAAGTTACGATTGGGTTTGCCATTTTTCTTTTACCTCTTTTCTCTAAATTTTAGGTGCTGCGAAAAATGTAGTATATTGGTGAGGATTGCCCACAATAACCGAAAACAAATGAAGACTTGCTCCCGCTCCATTCCACACGCAACGGTACTAAGGGGCTAAAGGACAGCCCCTAAGGACCGGCGTGCTCCAAGGGTCTTCAGTTCCTTTGGTTATTGTGAGCAATCCAATTTACTTTACTAAGCTTTCGCAAGCACCTAGGAAATTCATAGGTCACAATACAGTTCATTTTAGCGGAAAAGCTAGGTTCCGTAAAGGGTCTGTTTGATTGTTTTTTTTATTACCAACAAAGATTATGCTGTAATGCAATCCGGTACTATAAAAGCTCCCCGGCTGTTTGACTGCCGGGGAGCTTCTTTTTTATGCGTGCTATTTGTTACATGGATTTTGATACTGCAGTACATTTCTCCATTGCTTCGATGATGGAGCTTCTGAATCCATGTGCTTCTAGTTCTCGTACTGCCTCGATGGTGGTTCCTGCCGGTGAGCATACCATATCTTTTAATTCTCCCGGATGTTTTCCTGTCTCTAATACCATCTTGGCACTTCCCATTACTGCCTGGGATGCAAATTTGTATGCCTGGGCTCTTGGCATTCCGCCTTCTACTGCTGCATCTGCCATTGCCTCAATAAACATGAATACGTATGCCGGTGAGCTGGAGCTTACAGATACTACTACGTCCATAAGACTTTCTGCAACTACTTCTACCTCTCCAAAGCTTCCAAGAATTCTCTTAACATACTCTGTCTCTTCTTTTGTCATATTCTTATTTGGGCAAGCAGCTGTCATTCCTGCTCCTACCATAGCCGGTGTATTTGGCATGGTACGCACGATCTTCACATCCTCACCAAACTGGTCTGCCAGCCATGCAAGGGTCTTACCCGGTGCAATGGTAATGATGATCTGATCCGGTCTTACCTGATCCTTGATTCCTGCGATTACATCTGCATAGAACTGGGGTTTTACTGAAAGAACAATAACTTCTGCCTTCTCAACTACTTCATTATTATCTGCAGTTACATGAATTCCAAACTGTGCTTTTACCTTCTCTCTTCCTGCTTCATATACATCAGCACCAATGATCTCGTCTGCTTTCACGATGCCTTTTTTAATGATACCACCCATCATAGCTGATGCCATATTGCCTGTTCCGATAAACCCTAATTTCATAATAAGTACCTCCCTTTTAACCAATTAAATATATGCTTGCTTTAATCTGTTCCCTTATAAATAGGCTCTGAATAATTGTATACAAGTATCCAGATTTGTATACAAACAAAAAATTTGTATACAACTTTCTTATGAGCTCATGCTAACACCATGGCCCCTTGATGTCAACATTTTAACGAGGTTTTTTTGTTGTATTCGCTATTTAGTTATAGTATAATTGTATACATTCATGCGATGTCTGAATTTTGCCAGATATCCTTTAGATGGGAGTTGTATTATG
The DNA here is from genome assembly GCA_963589425.1 of Parabacteroides distasonis. Taxonomy (GTDB): domain Bacteria; phylum Bacillota; class Clostridia; order Lachnospirales; family Lachnospiraceae; genus CAKRJP01. The sequence continues at coordinate 10,393 of CAVAKZ010000022.1, forward strand.
GCTGAAAAAAACACTTCTCTTGCCAATCAGGCTTATGAGAAAATTAAAGAAAATATATTGCATCTGACTTATCCACCGGGAATGACTTTAACAGAAGCCATGCTGACAGAGGAGCTGGGTATGAGCCGCAGCCCTGTCCGCACTGCCATCCACAGATTGCAGGATGATGGTCTGATTGTTACCGATTACTACAAATCTTTAACCGTTAAGGAGATCACTGACCGAGACATTTACGAGCTCTATCAGCTTAGAGAATTGATTGAAGGTGCTGCCTTTAAGCAGATTTTCACCTGTGGACGCAACGAGGAATATTCCTATCGAATTGAGGAGAAGGTAGTACGGATGTGTGCCTGTTCAGACAGCAATTATGACTGGGAGCTGGCTGATACTGACATGCATATGGAGATTGTAAGCATCTTAGACAATCAGAGGATTAACAAGATTTACGAGAATAATTTATCGGAACTGATTCGCATCGGTCAATATTCTGTTCGCAACGGAATGGAAATTAAAAGAACCAATGATAATGCCAAGAAGATGGTGAAATTTATGCGGGACGGGAAGTATGAAGAGGCCTATGAGATTCTTCGGACGGACCACTTCGGTACCGGCAAGGATAGTGCCCTAAAGAGTAGGGTTTAATACAGATTTTATAAGACTTCTGTGGGGACGCGGACGCAGCAAGGGGACATGTACTGTGAAAACACGCTGCGTTTCCTACTCGCTACACGCGCTTAGTCACTCAGGCTCCTGCGCAACTCGCCCAAAAAACGGGCTCAAACAGGCGCCCGCCTTCGTTGCTAGCGTGCAGCTCCCTACGGAAGCCTCGCCATTGTTTCCTCAGCACATATCCCCTTCCTGCTTTGCTGTCTTTACCAAAGTATTATTCTGTAAACATAGTTCAGCCATGAAGCTTAAAGCAATCACTAGGTGACGGTTTCTAGCTTCATGGCTGAACTTTTGCTATATACTCTAAGGGCAAATCTCTGCTGCTGCCAGGGCGGCTATGGCTCCGTCTGCTGCCGCTGTCACTAGCTGTCTTATATTCTTTGTTCTGCAATCTCCTGCTGCAAAGATTCCTTCCCTGGAAGTCTTGCAATCTTCTCCTGCTATGATATATCCATTTTCATCAAGGTCTAGTAGCCTAGCATATCTTTCATTTGCAGGGATCTGGCCTATGGCTATAAAGACTCCTTCTAGGGGAAGTTTGCTTTCTTCCCCGCTAGAAACATTTCGAAGCTTAATTTCTTCCACTGCAAAGCTGCCACTTATCTCTTCCACTGTGCTGTTTAAGACAAACTCCACATTATCTTTTTCTCTAAGATTTTCCACCAGGTAGTCTTCCCCCCGGAATGCATCTCTTCGGTGAATTAGGTATACTTTATTGCAATAGGCAGACAGGTAGGCTGCATCTTCTAAGGCGGTACTGCCCCCTCCTACTACTGCCACATTCATTCCCTTAAAGAAGGCTCCGTCGCAGACTGCACAGTAGGAAACTCCCATACCTGCAAATTGTTCTTCCCCCGGAATTCCCAATTTCCTATGGGTCTGTCCTGTTGCAAGAATCACAGTCCTACAAGAAAATTCTTCTTTCTCTGTCACAAGAATCTTTTCTTGATCTTTTATAGAAATCTCTTTGACACTTGCCCTCTTAATCCGGGCCCCAAGGTCTTCCACCTGAGCCTTTAAATTCTGGGCCAGTTCATTTCCTGAAATCTTAGGAAGTCCCGGATAATTCTCTATATAGGAGGTTAAAGTCATCTGTCCCCCAAAGCCGGTGCCTTCTAAAAGCAGCACAGACTTTCCTGCCCGCAGGCCATAAATGGCGGCTGTCATACCGGCGATTCCGCCGCCTACAATCCCAATGTCATACATTTACTCCAAACTTCCTCTCCTAGGCCCTATAATGCTCCATCATATAGGCCATATATTTCGTATTACATTCTACCAAAGAGTACTCTCCACGGCTTAGGCACCAGTCAGACACCAGGGCCCTCTCACACATGGCATAGTATTTTACGATCTCCATAACCGAAGCATCCTGTTTGATCTGGCCCCTAAGCTGGCCCTCGTCTACGATCTTGGTGATCAGCCGAAAATAAACCCTATTGTGATTTAAGAGACAACTCTTTCCACTGGCCGCCAACTGGGTGGAATAAAGGGAGGTTAAAAGCTCAATGTGGACATTTTCTTCCATCCACTTATGAATCTCCCTGTTTAAATATAAAAGCTTTTCATAGCTGTTCATCTGAGGATCCATCTGACCTTCTAAAAGCTCATACTGTTCATCCAACATAATGGACAAGGTATTTAAAAGCTCATCCTTTGTATTAAAGTAATAATAAAAGGATCCCTTGGAAGTATGGGATAATTCAATAATGTCATCCACGGTAGTTCTACTAAATCCTTTTTCATAAAACAACTGCCAGGCAGCCTCTACAATTTTCTGCTTGGCATTTTTCTTTCCTCTTCCTCGTCCCATCTAACTACTCCAAACTCTATATCGGCTTAAATCTTTAGTCGCCAAAATATTTTTTTATTAACATACAATATTCCTTAAAAGCAGGAACTTCCTTAAAGTCCTCTTTAAGAACATCCCTGACCCCCTTGTAATACCAGCCAATAATATTCTTGTCCTTCATACGGAAGCGATTCCATAAATCTTCTCCTACTATAGGATAATCCCTGTTAATATCTCGCATATTGGACAGCTTATCTGCCAGGGCTATAATCCTAACCTCCCTGGGTGCCGTCTTTAAATGCTCTATGGTTGCTGCCTTTCTTTCATGCCAGGTCTTAGTCTTGTCCTCACTTTCCTGACCTACAAGGTCTGCCACCCTCTTAGAAAATCGATTGGCCAGAAGTTCTTTAGTAACACCCTTGCAATCCTCAATAGTATCATGCAAAAAGGCTGCGCTTATAACTTCCTTATCCTTGCTTATACCTGATACAATCTCCGCCACTTCAATTGGATGTACGATGTAGGGTCTGTGAGTTCCTTTGCGTACTTGACCCTCATGTGCCTTTGTTGCAAATTCTCTTGCCTCATCAATCATTGGGGTTCTCCTTTTGAATTATTATTATTGGTTTTCCTTTTCTACTTTCTGATTGTATTACTGCCATTATCTTAACATTCCAAACTTTAAATATCAATGTTTTGCGGTTATAATGAAATTACTGTTCCATCATAACGAAAGGATTTTATTTATGAAAAAAACTGTCTTAATTACCGGAGCCTCCCGTGGAATCGGCCGGGCCTGCGCCATAAAATTTGCCAAGGAAGGCTATTTTGTTTATCTAAATTATAGGTCATCCACTGAAAAAATAAGGGAAGTTGCTAAGACTCTGGATGCCATTCCAGAGGCCTTCTACTCCATCCTTCAAGGGGATGTAGGCTCCTCCCCTGATGTGGAAAAGATGTTTGCCCAAATCGAAAAAGAAGGACGCCATATCGACCTTCTTATTAACAATGCGGGCATAGCCCATATGGGACTGCTTCACGACATGACCGACGAAGAATGGAACCGGATTCTTAATACCAATCTGTCCTCTGTATTTTATTGCTGCAGGAAGGCAATCCCCGGCATGCTAAAAGCAGGCGGTGGAGTGATCTTAAATGTATCCTCCATGTGGGGCAGGGTTGGTGCCTCCTACGAAGTGGCTTATTCTGCCAGTAAGGCCGGAGTTAATGGCTTAACAAGGGCCCTGGCTAAGGAACTAGCTCCCAATAATATTCAGGTAAATGCCCTTGCCTTTGGGGTTATCGACACCGACATGAATCAGATGCTGTCCAAAGAGGACCGGGAAAACCTGGCCTATGAAATTCCTATTGGGCGCTTCGCAAGTTCAGATGAGGCAGCCCAAATGATCTGGGATACGGTCAACACTCCCTTCTACATGACAGGGCAAATAATTGGCTTCGATGGCGGATATATCTAATATCCACTATCGAAGCCTCCTTACTTCATCTCAATTCTAAACCATCACCAAGGGGTGATCCGATTTCTATATAAATCCCAAAACCGTCACCAGGCAGGGATCCGATTCCCCTATAAATGGTAGGCCTGTATTAATAGTATACCTTCCTTAAAAACAAGCCTCTGGCCGGAGCCAAAAATCCTGCAAGACTTCGATCCTCCGCTGCAATTACCACCGGTAACATGGCAGCATCTCGCTTCCCTGTTCCAATCTCCAAAAGGGTTCCTGTGAGAATCCGCACCATATGGTATAAAAATCCGGTACCATAGTAGGTAATCCTAACCTTCTCACCGTTACTTACAATCTTAATATTGGTGATCTTTCGAACCGGATCCTTACAATCCTTATCATCTGTGAAACTGGTAAAATTCTTTGGTCCAATAAGATAGGGCACTGCATCTCTCATGGCCTCTATGTCTAACTTCTCCGGATAGTGATAACAATATCTTCTGGAAAATACATCCGGTTTTTCTCTGCAATCTATATAATACTCATACTTCTTTCCCTTGGCACTCTTTCTTGCATGGAAACCATTGCGCACAAGCTCCACCTTCTGAACTCGAATATCCTCCGGCAAATAACGATTCAAGGAATCTCTGAATTCTCTCACATCATAGAGTCTGGAAAGACGGACACTTGCCACCTGTCCTCTGGCATGAACTCCCGCATCGGTGCGACCGGAGCCATCTACCTGAACCTTATAACCTACAAGCTTACTAATACTCCACTCTAAAATAAACTGAATGGTGTTGTCAGTGGTTGCCTGACGCTGCCATCCCTGGTATCTGCCGCCATCATAGGAAATGGTTAATTTATATGTTCTCATCCAACATCAATCCTTATATTCAAAACTCAATGCATATCTACTCTAAAATCTTCTTAAGTTCATCCATAAATGTATTCACATCTTTGAATTCACGATAAACAGAGGCAAAGCGCACGTAGGCTACCTCATCTAAATTCTTAAGTTCCTCCATAACAATCTCTCCCACAAGACTGCTGGGGATTTCCTTCTCTTCTCGGTTATATATACAAGTCTCGATACGATCAATAACTTCCTTCACCGCATCCGTAGATACCGGTCTCTTATAACAGGCCCTTAAGATACCATTCTCAATTTTACTTCTGTTGTATTTTTCTCTTGTGTTATCTTTCTTAATAATAGACAAGGGAATAGTCTCTACCTTCTCATAGGTGGTAAAACGCTTCCCACAAAAATCACATGCTCTACGTCTTCGAATTGCGGTTCCCTCATCATTTGGTCGGGAATCGATAACTTTGGTATCTGGATGACTACAATAAGGGCACTTCATCTGATGGTATCCTTTCGAATTTTTTTGTCTATAACATTAATAGTATATCTTTTGCAAGGAGATAAGTCAATTTACCGGGATAAAGAACACAAAAAAGACACAGATTATCTTTGTTTGCAAATGTGGGTGCGAAAGGCGGGAGTGTGTTCATGGATTTCACAAAATAAACATAAACAACGAAGACGCGCTCTCGCTCCATTCCGCACGCAGCGGTACTAAGGGGCTAAAGGACAGCCCCTTAGTACCGGCGTGCTCCAAGGGTCTTCTTTTGCTTATGTTTATTTTGTGCAATCCAGCATACTTTTTTCCTCTTTCGCAACAACACAAAAATGCAAATAAAGATATATAAAAACGGGGGATTCTCCTCCCCCGTTGGTTCATCTTCTACTCTTTTTGTTTTTTATTCCTGGTCTTTTTTTTCTGTGCGGATCCAGGTTCCGGTTTTTCCTTTTCTTGCGTCCTTGAGACATTCAAATGATGTGATGAGAGCGCTTCTTCCTTCTCTCTTCTCTACGAAGGATACGGATGCGCTGAATTTCGGAAGCATGTTGTAGATTCCAAAGTGGCCTTCTTCCATGTATTTCTTGGCCTCAGCCAGGCTGATCTCTCCAAGGTCTTCTTCCTCCGGGCGGTTCATGTTGATCTTAACCTTCTCCACGCTGGTTAGCATAACCAGCTCATCTGCATCTACCTCTTCTGCTAACTTTCCTGCTGTAAGGTCCTTCTCAATAACGGCGCTGGCTCCTTTTAGGCGATTGTCCTGCTCAAGTACCGGGATTCCTCCGCCACCGCAGGCAATTACGATCTGGTCTGCGTCTAAGAGGGCTTTTACAGCGTCGATCTCAACAATACGGACCGGGTTTGGAGCGGAAACGATACGACGGAAACCTTTTCCCGGCTCCTCAACTACATAATTTCCTTTCTTTCTCTCCATAGCAGCCTCTTCTGCATTCATATAACGGCCTAAAACCTTAGTTGGTGTATAGAAAGCCTCATCATAAGGATCCACAACAACCTGAGTCAGGATGGTGCTTACGGTGCGGTAAATACCTCTGCCCATCAATTCTTCTCTGATGGCATTCTGAAGATCATATCCAATATATCCCTGACTCATAGCGGAGCACACAGACATAGGAGCTGCCGTATAATCTTCATGCATCTTAGCAAATTCATTCATGGCCGTATGAATCATACCAACCTGAGGGGCATTACTGTGGGTAACTACCACCTGATCACCGGCTTCCACTAAATCTGCAATTACCTTGGCAGACTTTTTCACTGCCTCCAACTGTTCCGGCATGGTAACTCCCAGTGCCTTATGTCCTAATGCAACAACCACTCGTTTTTTCATCCTACCCTTTCCGCCTTTCCATTAAAATACAACTATTCCTTTCATCTGCAGAATATAGTTTTTCAAAACTATGAATAGCTGTCTCAAATTTTAAAATCCAGAATTTAATTTTTAATCTATTTCAACATTATCTGTCAACAAGGTCTGTTTGTCAATTCTGCCCAAAAAGAAAACTGTATTTATTTAAACATTGCAAGAAGTTCATCCTTCTCCTGGGCACCAACTGCCCTACTTGCCACCTCTCCATTTTTAAAAACATAAAACATGGGAATAGACATTACCCGGTACTGTCTTGCAAGCTCCGGCTGATCATCCACATCCACCTTACAGATTTTCGCATCTGAAAGTTCCTCAGAAAGTTTCTCCACAATAGGAGCCACCATCTGGCAAGGGCCGCACCAACTAGCCCAAAAATCCACCAAAACAGGCACCTTAGCTTCCAAAACCTCTTTCTCAAAATTATCTTTTGTCAAATGTATAACTGCCATTATTCTTCTCCTTATCTCATCACTTGATTTATCTATAATTGCAAACCCTTTAAGAATCTAGCCCGGATTGTACAGCCTAAGCCTCACAAGGCACAAAAAAAGGGGGGGATGCAATTACACATGTATAACTCAAGTAGAATTTACCATAATTTTACTGGTAATGTCCAGTAGGGGAGACGTATAATGGCAGTAGATATTTATGAAGCTGGGAGGGGTTTGCGTGACCAAGAAACATAAAGAAAAAAATAAAGACCGGGAAACACCTAATGTTAAATCAAAATTCAAGCATCGTTACCAGAATTTTGTAGGATCTCAGAAGGCTATTAATAAAATCAGCAAATGTGTCTATGACTCCAGCTACAAGCTAAAGAGCCAGTGCGCCATCGATATTCTCTTAGCCAAGCTTGCCATGATTAATGCCGAGCTGTCTAAGGAGAAGGGACGCACAGTAGTGAATCAATTAAGCAGCAGAATCAAGACTCCGGAAAGCATTTACAACAAATTAATTCGTAAGGGCTTATCTGCCGATTTTGAAACTGCTCAAAAAAATCTCAACGACCTGATTGGGATCCGGGTAGTATGCCCCTTCGAGGATGAGGTCTATGAAGTAGCTAACAGACTGAAGGCTCAAGGAGATATTGAAGTGATCAAAGAAAAAGATTACATGAAGCACCCTAAGAAAAACGGCTACAAAAGTCTCCATCTGATCATTGATATTCCCATTTATTTTGGCAAATCCTATCAGAAAGAACGGGTAGAAATCCAATTTCGCACCACAGCCATGGACTACTGGTCCATTCTGGATTACCAACTCTTCTACAAAAGGGACGTAGACGACTGCGAAAAAATCGCCGAAGAACTAGCCAAAGCAGCAGACGACATCGCCAAACTGGATGCCCGAATGCTAAAACTCCGCAATAAAATAGAAAAATACAAAGTGGTAGACTATAGCTTTGAATAAGGAGCACGCCGGTCCTTAGGGACTGTATTATGGTCCCTTAGTACCGCTGCGTGCGGAATGGAGCGCAAGCGAGTCTTCAGTGTCTTTGGCCTTGTCTGCAATCCACGAAAAGACAGTTTCACGGTTTCGCACCCACCTAAATATACTTTAATCAATCAAATCATTCTGAAAACTGGACAAGTGTTCATATGGCAAGATCAACCTTCCCCGGTACAAGCCACACCCATCATTGATCAGACTATTATTTACCGCTCCAAACATATTTACATCAAGTTCTGACAGGTCCAGGCTGGCAATCTTTCTCCCTCTCTCGTATGCCTCATCAAAGTAAATACTTTCTCCCAGGGGAATAGCATCTCTTCTGGCCCGCTCTTTTTCCTGGGCCTTCTCGTATCCTAGGTGATTGGCCGCGCCTATTTCCGCAATATCATCCATGGCCTTGGTGCGAAGTTGTACTTCTGTAAAACACCTGGAACTGTTGTCGTAAAAAGTTACATGTAAAGACTGATAATCGCCTTTATCATTGTTCCATATGTAGTCCCGGTAATAAGGCCGCACACTTTCTGCCATCAAAGGGGATGCGCTCTCACAAACTCCATTGGCAAGCTCCGCAGTAAATCCATGTTCCTCTAAAAATCCTGGCAAGACATTGGCTATCCTGTAGAGATATTTTAATTCCTCTTCTTTAATATCCTGTCCGGCTTTCAAATGGCACTTTGGCATGGCAACTACAATTCGGTAAGCCACCAGATCCCTAAAGCAGCTAAGGCGCTGTTTTAGTTCTGTCACTGTTGGATAGGTTCCATGGTCCTTGTAGTAGCCATAGATATACTCCACAATATAACCATTAAATTTTGCCTCGGCTCTTATGAGGGATTTTATTCTTCCCTTGAAAGTAAAGGCTAGGAAAGGATACTCCTTTGCCATAAATTTATAAAATTCCCTCATTTTTTGAGACTGGGCTGTTAGGAAGTCATTGTGCTGTAAGAGTTCCTGAATCTGAAGCAGAAAATTACAATGGATCCTGTCGATCTCATTTTGATTTTTTTTCGCTTCCCTGCTTAAATCCTTATAATAGCGCTGCAAGATCTTAAGCACCGTATCTCCGGAATACAAGTAATCATTTAATGTAATCATTTAAATCATCCAAATTATCTTAAGAATCCGAAATGACGGATAATCACTGGTTCTACAGATTTGCCGCTGCAAATAGAGAAGAATGTAATAATCTTACAGATCCACATTACAAATATAAAAATTGCAGCCAAAATCGGAATAATAAAGGTGAAGAACAAGACTGCTCCGATGATTCCTACCAAAGTATCTACGACGATAAATTTAATGGCCTGTCTTACGTGGAATTTTAGGTAGGGAGAATCCGGAGCTGCTAACAAGGCCACAAAAACTCCCAAGAAGCTGGTAAGATACAGCATCATGGCAATCACCTTATTGTCTGATACATCCTTTGCCGAAAATTCAGAGGTGTGATCATAAGGATTAGTCTGGGTATAATACTGCTGGTATCCGCCGTAAGGGCCCTGATTATAAGCTGCCTGATTGTAATTTCCCTGGTTATAATTTTGCTGATTATAAGTGTCCTGGTTGAAATTTTGCTGATTATAAGTGTCCTGGTTGAAATTTTGCTGGCCGCCATAGCTATAGGCACCCTCATTTGTAGCCTGACTCTTAGCTTGCTCTTGTTGCTCTTGCTGCCCTTGATTTTCTGTGGCATCTTCCGGCTTAAGGGTCTCGGTGGCTAATGTATCTTCCTGGACCGACTCATTTAAGGCCTCAGCTTTTACACCGCACTGGGTACAAAACATTGCCTCATCTGCAATGGATGCCCCACATTTTTTACAAATTTTCATGTGATGGTTTCCTCCTGTTCTATTTCTACAACTGATAGATTTCTTCTTAAAATATCCTTCAGAAGTCATGTTCATCATAATACAAAGCCTTGTAACCGTCAACAAAAGTTCCCTTAAGCCTCTTCTACTGCAGCTACCATCTTTTTCACGTATTCTGTTACATAAGGCAGGGAGTCCTCCCCGTACTCTGCCACGATTTTTACAATGGCAGATCCTACTATGGCTCCATCGGAAAGCCCTGCCATTTTCTTTGCCTGGTCTGGAGTGGAGATTCCAAAGCCTACTGCCACCGGCACATCAGTCACAGCCTTTACCTGCTGCACCATAGTCCCGATATCTGTATTAATCTCTTTTCTCACACCGGTAACTCCAAGAGATGAGACACAGTAAATAAAGCCCTTAGCCTCTTTTGCAATGGCCTGGATTCTGTCATCTGAGGTAGGTGCGATCATGGAAATCAGATCAATTCCATATTTGTCGCAACTTGGGACAAGCTCCATCCGCTCCTCAAAAGGCACGTCCGGAACAATGACTCCATCAATGCCACACTCTGCGCATTTCATCATAAATTTATCTTTTCCATAGGTAAATATAGGATTTACATAGGTCATAAATACCAAGGGGATCTGAACTGTTTTACGAACTTCCTTCACCATATCAAAAAGCTTGTCTGTAGTGGTGCCGGCTGCCAGGGATCTTTCATCTGCCTCCTGGATTACCACTCCCTCTGCAATAGGGTCGGAGAAAGGAATTCCAATTTCAATCAAACTAGCTCCTGCCTTTTCCATTGCGATAATTAATTCCTTTGTCAGCTCCAGGGAAGGATCTCCTCCTGTGACAAATGGAATAAATGCTTTTTTATCTTTAAATGCCTGGCTTATTTTACTCATAGATATCTACCCCTCTGTATCTTGCAATTGCTGCTACATCCTTGTCTCCACGGCCGGAAACATTTACTACAATAATCTGGTTCTTGTCCATTGTAGGTGCCAACTTCTTTGCATAGGCAATGGCATGAGCACTCTCAATGGCAGGGATAATTCCCTCTGTCTTTGACAAATATTCGAAGGCATCTACTGCCTCATCGTCAGTAATTGGCACGTACTCTGCCCGACCCATTTCTGCCAGGTTGGCGTGTTCTGGTCCAATCCCCGGATAGTCAAGACCTGCAGAAATAGAGTAGACCGGCGCAATCTGTCCGTACTCGTTTTGGCAGAACAAGGACTTCATACCGTGGAAGATTCCCTGGGAACCTCTGGCAATAGTAGCTGCATGTTTCTCTGTATCTACGCCCAGACCTGCTGCCTCACAGCCAATAAGGCGAACCTTCTCATCAGGGATAAACTCATAGAAGGCTCCAATGGCATTGCTTCCACCACCTACGCAGGCAATGACTGCATCCGGAAGTCTTCCTTCTTTTTCTAAGATCTGCTCTTTAATTTCCTCTCCGATGATCTTCTGGAAATCCCTAACGATCATTGGAAATGGATGGGGACCCATTACAGAACCCAGTACATACAAGGTATCGTCCATACGGTTTGCCCACTCTCTCATGGCCTCATTTACCGCATCTTTTAAGGTCATAGTTCCGCTGGTCACTGCGTGAACCTTGGCTCCCAAAAGCTCCATACGATAAACATTTAAGGCCTGGCGTACGGTATCCTCTTTTCCCATATATATTTCACATTCCATATCCATAAGAGCTGCCGCTGTAGCTGTGGCAACACCGTGCTGGCCGGCTCCGGTCTCTGCAATGACACGGGTTTTTCCCATTTTCTTGGCCAAAAGCACCTGGCCTAATACATTGTTGATCTTGTGGGCTCCTGTGTGATTTAAATCCTCGCGCTTTAAATAAATTTTTGCCCCTCCAAGATCCTTGGTCATTTTCTTTGCTTCATATAAAAGGGAGGGACGACCTGCATAATTTTTATAGAGGTCATCTAACTCTGCCATAAATTCCGGGTCTTTTTTATATTTTTCGTAGGCTTCCTCCAGCTCTCCCACTGCATTCATTAAGGTCTCCGGGATATACTGGCCGCCATATTGTCCATATCTTCCTTTGCTCATCTTTTATGATCCTTTCTCAAATTCTACTTAACACTTTTTCTATTACAAAATAATCAGCCGATCATTGCTTCTTGGTCCTTGAAGCTTGTAAGTAAATGCATCAACTTTTTCCGGGTCCTTAAAGCCATCGGTTTCCACCCCACTGCTTACATCTACCCCATAGGGCTCAAGGCCTTCAATCCTCTCCAACACATTTTCTGTGCTTAGTCCACCTGCCAGAAAATAGGGTTTTGTAAGCTTTGGAATCAGATTTTTATCAAAAGTCACTCCACTTCCTCCGTAGGCTCCCTCCACATAGGTATCTAGAAGCAAATAATCCACGGGAAGTTTCTGGGCTTCTAAAATGGCCTCCCGCTTCCTTACCCGAACTGCCTTGATTAAGGGAACCCTAACCTTTTCTTTCAAGGCATTAATATAGGCTTCCTCTTCATCACCATGAAGCTGAACCAGCTGGATAATATTTTCCTTACACAGGGCTTCGATAAATTCAATCTTTTCATTTACAAAAACCCCTACCGCCTGAATCCATGGATCCATAAGAGCTCTCAAGCTTTTTGCTGTATCAAAATCAATTTTTCTCTTGCTTCCCGCAAAGACAAAGCCTCCGAAATCCGGCTGGTAATCGTTTACAATTTTAATGTCTTCCGGCCGCTTTAAGCCGCAGATTTTTATTTTGCACATAATTTTGCTCCATTTAATTCTTCCAGCATAGCTTTTTTATCGGGGCTTCGCATTAAAGTTTCTCCAATTAAAACTCCATTAACCTTGGCCTCTTTTAAGACTTTAATATCTTCAGGGCTTTTAATGCCACTTTCTGCAATGAATAAAATCTCTTTTGGTGCCAGGCTTCGAAGTCTTCTACTGTTATTGATATCTACGGTAAAATCCTTCAGATTTCGATTATTTACCCCAATAATTCTGGCTCCTGCCTGAATGGCCGATTCCATTTCTTTTTCATCATGAACCTCTACAATAGCAGAAAGTCCCAGCTTATGGCAGATTTTTAAGTATCTTTTAATGGTATCTGTATCTAAAATAGCACAGATTAAAAGGATGCAGGAAGCTCCTAAAAGCTTTGCCTCATAAATCTGATACTCATCTACCGTAAAATCCTTTCGAAGGACCGGAATCTTTACATTTTCTGCAATTTCCTGTAAGTATTCATCCCTTCCCTTAAACCACTTAGGCTCTGTCAGACAGGAAATCATGCTAGCCCCAGCCTCTTCATAGTCCTTTGCGATCTGAAGATAAGGAAAATCTTTTGCTATGACTCCCTTGGAAGGAGAGGCCTTTTTCACTTCACAGATATAATGGATCCCTTCTTCTTTTAGGGCCTGCTCCACCGGGAAGCCTGTATCCAAGTTCATAAGAAGAGCCTGCCTTCGAACCTCCGAAAAAGGAACTTTGTGCTGGGCTTTTTGCACCCTGGTTTTGGCATAAGCTGCCAGTTCATCTAAAATCATAGTTTCTCCATCCTATACATTCTGTGTAGCTACTTTAAATGCTTCCAATTTCTCCAAGGCTTTTCCAGAATCAATCAATTCTCCTGCAAGCTTCACTCCAGCTTCTATGCTGTCTGCCTTTCCTGCCAAATAAAGACTCATACCGGCATTCATCTGCACTACCTGACGTTTTGGTCCTGTCTCTTTGCCTGATAAGATATCTCTTGTAATCTGGGCATTTTCTTCAGGAGTGCCCCCAATTAAGTCCTTAAGGTCACAGGTCTTAAATCCAAACTGGTCTGGGCTGATCTCATAGTCTGTAATGGTGCCATGGTCGATTTCATATACCTTACTAGGACCTGCCAGGCTAATCTCATCCAGGCCATTTCCATAGACAGATGCCCCCCTGACTACTCCAAGGTTGGAAAGAACCTGGGCCAAAGGCTTAGCCAACTTTTCATCATAGACTCCAAGAAGCTGCAAATTTGCTGCCGCCGGGTTGGTAAGAGGTCCTAAAATATTAAAGACTGTCCGAATTCCGATTTCCTTACGTACCGGTCCTACATACTTCATAGAAGAGTGGTAAACCTGGGCAAATAAGAAGCAGATTCCAACCTTTTTCAGAACTTCTTCATTCTGAGCCGCATCCAAATTCAGGTTTACTCCCAAGTGCTCTAATACATCTGCCGCCCCGCTTTTGCTAGAAACGCTGCGGTTGCCATGCTTTGCCACAGGAACTCCTGCAGAAGCAATGACAAAGGCTGAAGTTGTGGAAATATTAAAGGTTCCCACCTCATCTCCGCCGGTTCCCACGATTTCAAATACATCTCCATCTGTATTCACTTTCATTCCCTTGGCTCTCATTCCCTTGGCCAGGGCTGTAATCTCTTCAATGGTCTCCCCCTTCATGCGAAGACCGGTAAGAAATGCAGACATCTGGGCCTGGCTAGCATTTCCTGACATAATCTCTTCCATAACAGCCTCTGCCTCAGCTGCTGTTAAATTCTCATTATTTACAACTTTATAAATTGCTTCCTTAATCATGGTTTTCTCCTTCTTTATCAAATGGACTCTTAGCTATTTAAAAAATTCTCCATTAAGATGCGTCCTTTAGGGGTTAGGATGGATTCCGGATGAAATTGTAATCCATATACCAGGTAGTCTCTGTGCTGTACTGCCATAATTTCCCCCTCTGGTGCTGTGGCAATAACTTCCAGTTCTTCCGGAAGGCTTTCTTTCACTGCCACCAAGGAGTGGTATCTGGCCCCATCCATCTGGCTTCCTAAGCCCTGAAACAAGGGGCTTTCCCCGATAAGATCCATAGGGCTTTTCTTTCCGTGCATCAACTTTGGGGCCCTGGCTATGGTAGCTCCAAAGGCTTCGCAGATGGCCTGGTGACCTAAGCACACGCCTAAAATAGGAATTTTCCCCTTTAGTTTTTTTACCACTTCCTCGCAGACCCCTGCATCTTTTGGGTAGCCGGGACCCGGGGATAAAATAATATGGTCTGGGGATAAAGCTTCTATTTCTTCCACTGTCATGGCATCGTTTCGAATTACCTGAATGTCCGGTTCAATGCTTCCGGCCAGCTGCACTAAGTTATAAGAAAAGCTGTCATAATTATCAATTAAAAGTACCATTAGTCCAGCACCTCCCCTGCATTTTTAATGGCATTTATCACTGCCGCTGCCTTATTTGCTGATTCCTGATATTCATTTTCCGGAATACTGTCAGCTACGATCCCGCCTCCGGCTTCCACATAAACCCGGCCATTTTTCTTTACTGCCATACGAATAGCAATACAGGTGTCTAGGTTCCCGGTAAAATCTAAATAGCCTAGGGCTCCACCGTAAATGCCTCGCTCCTCGCTTTCCATTTCCTCAATAATCTGGCAAGCCCGAATCTTAGGAGCTCCCGAAAGGGTTCCTGCCGGCAGCACAGACTCTATAGCATCCAACCCGTCCTTATCCTGACAAATATTACTTTCTACCTGGGAGCAAATGTGCATGATCTTGGAATATTTGTGAATCATCATATATTCCGTAACTTCCACAGAATCAAATTTGGAAATACGGCCCAGATCATTTCTTCCAAGGTCCACCAGCATATTATGTTCGGAAAGTTCCTTCTCATCTGCCAAAAGGTCTTCTACCAGGGCCTGGTCTTCTTCCTCTGTCTTTCCCCTAGGCCTTGAGCCTGCCACCGGAAAGGTGGTTAATCTGCCATTTTGCAATCTCACCAAGGTCTCCGGGGAGCTACTCATTAGCTCATCATCATCGATTTTCATAAATACCATATAGGGGGATGGATTGGTTGTTCGAAGCACCCGGTATGGATTAATGAGGCTACCTTCATAAGGACTGCTAAACTGTCTTGCAATTACCGCCTGGAAAATATCTCCATCCACAATATATTCCTTGGTTTTTTCAATAATCTTGCAGTAGTCCTCTTTACTTACGTTACAGGTAAAATCAATCTTGCTGTCAGAAAGCGGAATCTCCTTTACCTCGGCCTGGCGGATCATATGGATAATGCTCTGAATATCTGCAGTAGCCTTTCCATAATTTTCCATTACCTTATCAGTCTTCATATTGACAATAATGCAGATCTTTTGTTTCAGATGATCATAGGCAATTACCTTGTCAAACATCATCAGGTCATAATCATGAAAACTACCCTTCTTAATCTTTAATACCGGCTCTGCATATCCCATCATAGCGTAGGCAAAATATCCAACCAGTCCACCGGCAAAAGGGGGAAGGTTTTGAAGCCTTGGGGCCTTATAGTCCTTCATAATCTCCCGCAGGACCTCTAAGGGTTTCTTTGTAGGAATCTTTTTCTCCTGACCATCCTGCTCAATGGTGACCCTATCATTTTCACAATAAACCCTCATAATCGGATCAAATCCCAAGAAGGAATACCGTCCCCATTTTTCACCACCTTCAATACTCTCCAACAAATAATATCGTTTACTAAAACCTGCAATCTTTCTAAGCAGGCTAATTGGCGTTATAACGTCTGCATAAATCTCCTTACTAACCGGCACAATATCATAAGACTTAGCCAGTTCTAAGATTTCGTCGCACTCCGGATACATTTTTTCTTCCTCCTTATATGAAAATCCTTGCTGCTATGGCAATAAAAAAAGCTCCTGTCCCCGGTAAAGGGACAAAAGCTTAATAATCTTCTGCGGTACCACCCAAATTGTCTAATAAGACCACTCTGTTATGCACAATCATGCATACCCGGTTGATAACGGATAGGGCTCCCGTTGACATCTACTCTCTATTATTTTAGATTTCAAGCCACTCTCTCAAGTCCATTCAACCAAGCCTCATGTTATCGCCCTCTCACCACCGGCAACTCTCTTTAAACAGATCCTTTGGTCTACTTCTCTTGATCTACGATTTAGTGTACTAACGTGTTAAATTTGTTTTGAGTATACTCGTCTATTTTTGGTTTGTCAACCCTATTTTAGAGATCATTTAACTCCTCTTTAAATCCTTCTCCTACCACCTCATTGGATTCTACAATAATGGTAAAAGCTTTCGGATCTATGGTATGTACCATTTTCTTTATGGTATACATTTGCTTGTTATTGCAGGCGCACATAATAATATCCTTATCCTGCTGGGTGTAGCTTCCTATACCCTTGATAATGGTGGATCCTCGGCCGGAGTATTCATCAATCCGATCGGCAATCTCCTGGCCTCTCCCCTTTTCTGTTACAATCAGGGTCATCTTGCCCTCGTCGATTCCATACATAATGCGGTCCATAACCCAGGCCATAAGATAGGTTACAATGACACCGTAAATCAAGCCGTCTACATCCTTAAATACCAGCACCGTTCCCAATATGATAGTGCAGATATCCAGGACAAAAGTAATAATTCCTAAGGTAATATGGGGTTTCACTTTCTTGATGGACATGGAAATAAAATCCTGTCCTCCTGTAGAAGAACCTCTCATAAAAATCAGAGCATAGCCTACCCCGCTTAATACTCCCATGCAGAGAGCGGCTAGGAAACGGCTGCCTTCATATACCGGAAAAAGCGGAGCTACATAATCCATGAGAATAGAACCGATTACCATAGATTTAACTGATTTAAAGAAAAAGGTTCTTCCCAAAAATTTATAACATAGAATAGCCACCGGAACATTCAATATCAGGGTTCCGGCTCCCACCGGAATCTTAAATAAATGATAGAGAATAATGGCCATTCCGGAAAAACCCGCCACCGGGAAATTCGCATTTAAGGCGAAATTGTATAAAGCGATGGCTAGGATCATTCCCGCCACTATATCCACCACTATATCACTGCCTAATTCCTTCCAATTAATTTTATTCACAAAATGCACCTCCCTGATCTTTTTTATGTAATAGGTAATTACGAAACCTAAAGAACTTCCATTGGCATGTAGGCCTAACCCTTCGCCATTACCTATTACATAAAAAAAGAGCAAACGCAAACCATATGTTACATATAATTCGCACCTGCTCTTATGTTATATATGATAGTCTTCTTGTGTGGGAATTGTCAACTAGAGACCGAAGTTTTGTTACTTTCTACAATTGAGGAAGCCTTAATCTTCGTAGCTCACAGCAGTAGCTACTAGTTTGTTATCCACTACATCCAACTGGATGGTATCTCCGCTTCCTACGTTTCCTTCCAGCATCAATTTCGCTGCTTGAGTCTCCACGTGCTTCTGGATGTATCTCTTTAAGGGTCTTGCACCATAGCTGGGTTCATATCCATAGGTAGCTATGTAATTTTTCGCGTTTTCTGTAAGGGAAATCTGCACTTCTCGATCCTGCAATCTCTTGTTTACATCTGCAACCATCAAATCAATAATATGGTAAATATTATCTTTTGTAAGTGGCTTAAACATAATGGTCTCATCCAGTCGATTTAAGAATTCCGGTCTAAAGTGTGCCCGCAGATCATTCATGACTGCGTTTTTAGATTCTTCGCTAATTTCTCCCTGATCATTAATTCCGTCTAACAGATACTGGGAACCAATATTGGAGGTCATAATAAGGATGGTATTCTTAAAGTCTACTGTTCTTCCCTGAGAATCTGTGATTCGTCCATCATCTAGTACCTGCAAGAGTACATTAAAGACATCGGGATGGGCTTTTTCCACCTCATCAAAGAGGACAACAGAGTATGGCTTTCTTCTAACTGCCTCTGTAAGCTGACCGCCTTCGTCGTAGCCTACATATCCCGGAGGCGCTCCAATCAATCTAGATACAGAGTATTTCTCCATATACTCACTCATATCGATTCGAACCATGTTGTTCTCATCGTCAAACAGGCTTTCTGCCAGGGCCTTGGCTAACTCTGTCTTACCTACTCCTGTAGGTCCAAGGAATAAGAAGGACCCAATAGGCTTTGTAGGATCTTTGATTCCGGCTTTGGATCTAATAATGGCTTCTGTTACCAGTTCCACTCCTTGGTCCTGACCAACCACACGCTTGTGGAGTTCATCTGCCAGGTGCAAGGTTTTATTTCTCTCACTTTCATTTAGTTTGGCTACCGGAATTCCTGTCCACCTAGAGACGATTCTTGCAATCTCATCGTCTGTTACACTTTCATGTACCAGGGAATTTCCTGCCTCTCTTTCCTTGGCCTTTTCTTCTGCTTCCTCTAACTTCTTCTGAAGTTGTGGAAGTTTGCCAAATTTAAGGGCCGCTGCACTTTCCAGATCATAGGACTGTTGGGCTTTCTCGATTTCTTTATTTACCTGCTCAATCTCTTCACGGATTTTCTGTACCCGTTCTACTTCTACCTTCTCATTGTCCCACTGGGCCTTTTGTCCTGCAAATTCATCCCGAAGTTCTGCCAGCTCTTTCTGAAGATTCTCCAGACGTTCTTTACTAAGTCTATCCTCTTCTTTCTTAAGCGCCGCCTCCTCTATTTCTAACTGCATGATCTTTCGCTTCAGCTCATCCAGTTCTGTAGGCATAGAATCTAGTTCTGTCTTAATAAGGGCACAGGCCTCATCCACCAGGTCAATGGCCTTATCCGGGAGAAATCTGTCTGAGATATAACGATCAGATAAGGTTGCCGCTGCCACTAAGGCGCTGTCTGTAATTTTTACTCCATGGAATACTTCATACCGTTCCTTCAAACCACGAAGGATAGAAATGGCATCTTCCACGGTAGGTTCATCCACCATAACCGGCTGGAAACGACGTTCCAGGGCAGCATCTTTTTCAATATACTGACGATACTCATCTAAAGTCGTGGCACCAATGCAGTGAAGCTCTCCTCTTGCCAGCATAGGCTTTAACATATTGCCTGCATCCATGGCTCCATCAGTCTTTCCTGCTCCTACAATGGTATGAAGCTCATCGATAAAGAGGATAATCTTTCCTTCGCTATTTTTTACTTCCTCCAAAACAGCCTTTAATCGTTCCTCAAATTCTCCACGGTACTTGGCTCCGGCTACTAAGGCTCCCATATCCAGTGAGAAAATGGTCTTATCCTTTAAGCCCTCCGGCACATCCCCTCTGACAATACGCTGGGCCAGGCCTTCTACAACTGCCGTCTTACCAACACCCGGTTCACCAATCAGCACCGGATTGTTCTTGGTCTTTCTGGACAGGATCCGAACTACATTTCGAATCTCTGTATCACGGCCAATAACCGGGTCAAGCTTTTGATCCTTGGCACGTTCTACCAGGTCAATACCATATTTATTTAGGGTGTCATAGGTTGCCTCCGGATTGTCACTGGTAACTCTTTGATTTCCACGAACTGTAGACAGGGCCTGCAAAAATCCCTCTCTGCTAATTCCATTCTCTCTAAAGAATGCCTTCATTTCTTTGCTGGCATATTTCATCATAGAAAGAAACAGGTGTTCCACTGAGACGTATTCATCTCCCATCTGTTTTGCCTCATCCTCTGCATAGATTAAAGCATTATTAAGACCCTGGCCTATATACTGCTTGCCGCCCTGTACCTTGGGACGTTTCCCTATCATCTGCTCCACCTGGGAAATAAGTGCATTGGAATCTAAGCCCATCTTCTCCATAAGTTTGGAAATAAGACTGTCATCCTGAGTCAAAAGAGCATACAGAAAATGCTCCTGGACAATCTCCTGATTTCCATTATCAAGAGCTACTTTCTCGCAATCCTGCAGGGCCTGGATTGATTTCTGAGTAAATTTATTAATGTTCATAAAAACGCCTCCTTTCACAAGGGCATTCATTCTTTCTTCTTACATTTTTGTATTGTACTACCAGTTATTAGCCACGTCAAGGTTTGAGTGCTAATTCTATGCCACTCCCCTGCCGCTTTTCTTTAAGCTGGATTCAAAGTCTTTCAATTTCTGCTTAGATTCCTCCGAAAGATTCGTAGGCACCTGAATCTGTACTGTCACATACTGATCTCCCTTTATAGAAGAATTTTTCATAGATACAATGCCTTTTCCTCTCAGCCTAATCTTTGTACCGGACTGGGTGCCGGGCTTAATTTTACAAAGGACATTTCCTGTAAGGGTTCTTACCAGGGCTTCTCCTCCAAGGACCGCGGTAGTAAAAGGAACTTGAATGCAACTATACACATCCATATCCTTTCGTTCAAATCCCGGTTTTTCTGCAACCTTAACTTTCAAAAGCAGGTCTCCATCTTTTCCACCGCCACTGCCTGGCATTCCTTTTCCCTTTAAGCGAATGCTCTTTCCGGTGTCAATTCCTGCCGGAATATGAACCTGATAGGTTTTCGCAACTCCGCCTTCCGGGTCTGTAAGACGTACTGTCTTATCTCCTCCCAAGGCAGCTTCCTCAAAGCTTAGGTTAATATCCCCTCGAACATCTGCTCCATCCCTAGAAAAGCTTCCTGAGAATCCACGACTGCCTCCTCTAAAGCCGCTTCTGTTGGAGGCTCCTCCACCGAAGTTACTTCCACTGCCAAAGCCACTTCCTCCGGCAAAGCCACTGCCACTGCTGAATCCATGGAAAATATTTTTCAAAATATCATCGAAATCACCCATGTCTCCTTCATAATAATACTGGTGGAAATTACCATTGGGGTCGCTGTAAGTATAGGTTCCTCCCTGTGGACCTCCGTAGGCGCCCTGGCCTTGGGATTCATAAGGTGCATTATGACCAAACTGGTCATATAACTTTCTTTTTTCTGGATCACTTAAAATGTTGTAGGCTTCTGTAGCTTCTTTAAATTTTTCTTCCGCCTGAGGGTTATCTTTATTGGTATCCGGATGGAATTGTTTTGCTAATTTTCGGTAAGCTTTTTTTATGGCTTTGCTGTCTGCATGTTTGTCTATTCCAAGAATTTCATAATAATCTCTTTTCGTTGCCATCCAATCCCTCCTTTATTAAAATTCCCCGCAGACTGACTGCCTGCGGGGAATTACTGGAATGTATTTAGGATTAACCTTCAATGGTTATATAATGATTCTTCTCTTCTACAGGCTTCGCTTCCTCTTTAGGAATTACAAAAGACAAAACTCCATTCTCATACTTCGGATGGATATCTTCCTCTGTAACATGGTCACCTACATTGAAGCTTCTGCTGACGCTTCCTGAGAAACGCTCTCTCCGGATAAATTTTTTATTTTTCTCTTCATCCTTCTTGTCTGTTCCCTTGGTTGCGTATACAGTAAGCATTCCGTCCTTCAACTGCATCTTAATATCTTGCTTGTCAAATCCCGGCAGCTCAATATCTACTTCGTAACCATTCTCAACCTCTTTTACATCGGTCATCATTAGGTTCTTCGCATTCTTTCCATATAATTCCTTGCTTACATTCGAGAATGTAGGGAATCCAAAATCATCAAATAAACTTTCTCCAAAAATACTAGGCATCATCATAAGTCATGTCTCCTTTCTTTTTTGTTCTACATGTAATATAACACCTATTGTTAGCACTGTCAAGGGTTGAGTGCTAATTAATTTGTGAAGATTGTGTGAACGCTACAAGCCATGCACATTTCCATGAAAGAAAATGAAAATCTGAAATTAAAAAGCAGTCGATCATAAATGAACGACTGCTTTAATTTATATTCTCTAACAATAGAACTTTATTTCATCAACCACAAATGCCTGCTTCCATTTTGCACAAACAAGAAAAAACTGTGCTGATATAAATTCCATCAAATCATTTAATTCCTTATTCGAAATCTCACTTCCATTGCTTGCCAAAATACAGCCTCCGGACCTAGTAAGCCATATCTTTTGTTGCATTTGAAGTAGGTTTTCCTTTTGCTATGTGGACATGAATTGGTTCTCCATTTTCGTTAGACCAGAAATATACCGTATATCCACTTACTGTAAATAGCTTAGGCAATCTGAATTCCTCCATTCTCCGCATATTTATATAATAAATGCGCATTACTGTGTAAAAGCTGTGCAAACATTTCAATCTCTTCATCGGAATATCCGGTTCTTTCTGTCCATTTATAAGCAGGTAATTCACACCTTGCTGAATCAAATCCATTTTCTGTTGGGCGTTCAAAATTCACTATAACTTTTTTCACCCCATCTTTTTCAATAATCTGAGAATGGACAATCTCGGTTTCATCTGCCAGCGTCATATACGGATACATCATATGCTTTCACCTCATTTCCTTTGAACATATTATAACACTCTTCTATAAACTTGTCATAAGGTCCTAAAATAAAATTCTTTCTCATCTCTCAGTAATCTTTACTGAAAGGGTCATTATCCCACAATTCTTAAGGCAAGTACTCTCATAAATGGGCTGTGAAAAAACTTTCATTTCCAACAATAAGATTATATAATATAGGGATACAAATATTGATTCATTTTTCAGGTGGTCTTATGAAAGAGAGAACAAATTCCGGTATTTTCAGTCGGATTAAGGTACAGCATCAGCTTCATATTATATTTTTCCTTGCAATCTTTATTCCGGTTCTGGTGTTGGGGAATTATCTTCTGTACAACTCAAGGTCCCTCCTTGCCGATCACTACAGGGAGCAATCCCGCTCGGATAATCTCCGGGTCAGGTCTTCTCTTTTAGATTTGACCTCCAACATTTATAACGAATCCAGACAGCTTGCAGACGACAAAGAGCTGATCAGCCTTCTTAGCACTGATTTTGCTGACAGCCGCCAAGGCCAGCTTAAGGCAGAATCCTTCAGCGGTTTTAATTATACCTTGTCAGAGGATGCTTCGATTCAGGGAATTTCTGTATATACCTACAACACTTCCATCCCGGCCACAGAATATATTAAACCCATCACAGATGAAGTAATGGAGGAATCCTGGTACAGCAGGGCCGCACAGAGTTCTACCGCTTTTTGGTCTGTGGAGACTCAGACTGACCGTTTTGGCAGAACTTCCCCCTTACTGACCCTGCACTGTCGAATTTTTCTTCCGCAACAAAACAGCTTTGCCATCCTGAATGTTTCTCTCAACAACAACCAGATCAAAAATCGTATTGAAAACAGTTCACTAAAAACCGTGGTATGGCTAAATGAAAATTCCTTATTTTATCAAAGCGAATCCAATACCATCACCAGCTTGCCTGATGTATATGAGCCCG
Source organism: Parabacteroides distasonis (assembly GCA_963589425.1). GTDB lineage: Bacteria > Bacillota > Clostridia > Lachnospirales > Lachnospiraceae > CAKRJP01. Next base: position 34,391 of record CAVAKZ010000022.1, read on the forward strand.
GGCCTTCCGGATATTATCTTGGCCCTCTAAAACTAAAGGGAACAAAAGTTATTGGCTGTATTAGTGCCCTGTCTATCAACTACTCAGACGACATTTTTTATATTGCCTCCCTGGATTATGAAGCCTACCCATATATGAATCGAATTAGTCTGATTCATATTGCCTTGATTCTTCTGATCCTGATTCCTACCAGTATATTTGTACTGGCCTACTCCAGGTATTTCAGCCGCCGGGTCATCACCCTGCGAGAGACTATGCATAATGTAAGTCTTGGTAATTATGAAATCGCTGATAGTTTTTCCGGAACAGATGAAATTTCCGAGGCTTTTAAAGATCTTGGCATCATGGTTCAGGATATCCGCCATATGGAAGCCTCTGCCTACCAGGCTGAAATTCGCAGCAGGGAACTTGCCAACAAGCAGCAGGAGATGGAATTTAAGATGCTTTCCAGCCAGATCAATCCCCATTTCCTGTATAACACCTTGGAAACCATCCGCATGCGAGCCTTGAAGGCAGGCAATAAGGATGTGGCTAACGCTGTAAAGTTATTAGGTAAATCCATGAGGTATGTTCTAAGCAATACTACCACTTCCTTTACTACCTTAGAAAAGGAACTGGATTATATTAATACCTATCTTGCCATCCAGAAGCTGCGCTTCCACGACCGGGTAAATTACAGCCTGAAGTCAAGCCCTGATCTAGATCTTTCCAAACTTCAGATCATGCCCCTGCTTCTTCAGCCCATTGTAGAAAATGCTGTTCTCCATGGCCTGGAGGAAGTGGAAGAAAATGGAAAGATTATTATTCATATTTTTGCACAACAGGAAAAATTATATATTGAAATATTTGATAACGGCCGTGGTATGACACCGGAAGAAATGGATCAAATGAAAGAAAATATTTATCATCACCCGAAAGAATCTTCTAAGAGTATTGGCTTATACAATATTAACCAGCGTATAAAACTGTGCTATGGCGCCCAATATGGCCTTACATTTAAAAGTAAAAAGAACCGGGGAACCCTTATCATTATGGTAATTCCCGCTCAGAAATACCGAAAGGAGACCTAAAAATGAAATTATTTATAGCAGATGATGAACAAGATGTCCGTGAGGGACTGCGTTATATTCTGGATTGGTCTGAGCTTGAATTTTATATATGTGGGGAAGGAAAAAATGGCGCAGATACCCTGGAACAAATTCTGATTTCCCGCCCTGACGTGGTTCTTATGGACATTCGCATGCCAAAGCTTTCAGGCCTTGAGGTCATTAAGCAGGCCAAGGAAGCAGGTTTTCAGGGAAAATTTATCATTCTCAGTGGATACTCTGATTTTGCCTATGCCCAGGAGGCTATTAAATATGGAGTCAGCTCTTATCTCACCAAGCCCATCGATGAGGATGAACTGGAAAAAGCAGTGCTTGAAGCTAAAAACTCCCTCACCCAGGAACAGAATGCCGAAAAAAAACTGGTGGAATATCGGTCTAAGGCCAGAGATTCGATTCTAAAGGACATCCTTCTAAATAAGGCCGACCCTACCTATCTTGACTACCACGATATCGCATTGGAGGCTTCTATTTATCAGGTGATCATCTACACAAATTATAATCAGGAATCCTTCCAGACCAGCTGGAATTTTGCCGATATTCTGCGCCTTGTGAACAAAGACCACAATTCTCTGGATGATATCCGCCTGGAAAATATGAATGTGATCTTGTTAAAAGGAGACTTTGCCCTAAATCGTTTCCAGGAACTTTTAGACCGTTACTTTTGCCAGCCTCAGAAGGGCTCTCCCTTAGACTCTCTATTTCTTACCTATGGCCCTCCGGTATATCGGGTAGACCAGATTTATGTATCCTATAAGGAAGCGGCCAAACTTATGAACCGAAGGTTTTTTTGCAGTCCCAACCAGCATGTTCTGAGCTTCTTAGAACTTCCCGCGAACACTGAGTCCGACTCAAAAACAAGGGTTCTAAAGGATAACTATTCTGAACGAATTGCCAATTATATTCAATCAGGCAACCTCCACATGCTGATGGAAGTTTTGGATGAACTAAAAAATGAACTATATTTTACGGATGAAAAGGTGGCTGTCCTGAAGCATTATCTTGCTGATATCATGATCCAGGTTAAGTCCATCATCACCCATACCTACGGCCTTTCAAACCTGCCCCTGCCCAATAATGCCGCTATTATCAGTACCATAGAGGATCATTATTATCTCTATGAGATTTTGCAATTTTTTACTGTACAGTTTGAGATGTATATGAATGCCATTGACTCTCCAAGCAGAGAAAGCGTTATGGATGGAATTTTGAATTATATTCACCATAATTATCAAAAAAATCTGAAACTTGGCTCCATTGCAGAACTTTTCGGCTACAACAGTTCCTATCTGGGAAAGGTCTTCAATAAAACAACAGGCAAAAATTTCAACGCTTATGTGGACGAAATCCGGATTGAAAATTCCAAGAAACTTTTGGAAAAGTATGACTACAAGGTCTACGAGATTGCCCAGAGGGTTGGCTACTCAAACGTTGATTATTTCCACAAGAAATTTAATAAATATACCGGCATGAGTCCTGCGGAATATCGAAAGGCAAGGACTTGCAAGAATCACTAATAGCGAAAAATGACTGAGGAAGACTTCCCCAGTCATTTTTCTATTTTATCAAAGATCTTTTATTCCCCATCCTGAGAATTTGAATTATTGTAATCTTCTACAGCCTGTTTCTTTGCTGCTGCCTGATCTTTGGCATTCTGCATATCAACCTTCAGGACTTCCTCGTAGCCAAGTCCCTTAACTGTATCCTGCATATTCTTTAGAATTTCATTAAATTCTGCTTCATCTGATGCAAATACCATCTGCCAAGAGCTGTCAACAATGGTGGTCTTGCACTGGTTTCTCAAAGTCGTAATGTCAGAAGATTCTTCCGGCTGTGTATAGGAAATTCCAGGTGATACAGAAAGAGCATCCTTATTTTCCAAATATTCAATGGTAGTTTCTGCTCCTCCGGCCCATTCCTTCCAACTGTTATCCAATGATGTATTGTTCTTTTCCAAAACAGAGGACCACATGGTTTCCATGTAAGGCTCATTGGTGTTAGGATCTGTATCCACAAGTGCCACAGTCTTGAAATTCAGTGCACATACACCATCTTTCCAAGAGCCACCGCCCCATTCGTCTGATACGGTTACATCATTACTTGGAAGTGCTTTTTCACCAAAGTCTGTAAGAACTGCCTTATCTCCATCCATCTCCCAGGTAAGTCCCTCGGGACCTGCTGCACCATTTGACTGTCCCGCACATTCAACTCCTTCTGCTGAGTAGAGCCAGTCGATGAACTCGGCAAGTCTTTCCGGCTCTTTTGCCTGGCTTCCGATGCAGATTACAACCTTTGCATTTCCTTCTGAATAACATCCGGCTGTGTAAGGCTTGGAATCTTCAATAAATGCCGGCATAAAGCCCTTTCCTGCTTCCTTATGTTCTGTAGTATTGTAGTAGGCCTGTCCCTGATAAGACCAGAGAGAAGTAAGAATCTGTCCGTCACGGTACTTATCAGAAAGAATATCATAACTCTGGGTTGTTGATTCTGGGTCGATTAAGCCTTCCTGGTTTGCCTCAAACAAAAATTTCAGGGCTCTTACATAAATACCATCACTGTCTGTAATATCCTGGAAATCACTTCCGTCTGCCTTTGCCAGAACGAAACCTGTACCGGTATCATTGTATCCATAGAGGGAGCAGAAATTCTTTGCAGCTACCATAGAGCTTCCATCCCAGTCCTTAAAGAGGGACAAAGCGTAGGTCTTTTTGCCGGAATCACTTTCCGGAATCTGCTCCTGAAGCTGTTTCATAACCGGTATCCAGTCCTCCAGAGTTTTAATCTCCGGACAACCAATAGCTTCATATCCGTCCCATCTCATATAAGGGGCAACCAAGGGTTCAATACCATCTGCTGAAATCTCCGGTGACTGACTGGAGATCTCACTTGGAATACACCACAGGCCGTCCTGTCCTGCATTCTCATTGGCTTTCTCAATGGCATCGCTATAGTTTTTCATAACATCCTTATCTTTCAAAAGATCTGTCATATCCATCAAAAGACCGGCTGATACCATATCTTTCAAACGTCCGTTTTCTGTATTGGAAATAATGATATCTCCTAGATTTCCTGCTGCAGACCTGGTCTGGAAAAGAGTATCTCCACCGCCTGCTACGTTAGGTGCAATAATATTCAGCTCAATGTTGAATTTATCCTTAACAATTTTGGCAAACCATCCGGACTGAATACCCTGGTAGTTGGCCTGATCGTCATATACGTCTACAGTCAGGACATCACCTGAATCTGCGGAATCACTGCTGCTTCCATTTCCTCCGCATCCTGTAAGAACCGCAGATGCCGCAAGTACCGTGGACAGCAAAATGCCTATTACTTTCTTTTTCATCAATTTTTCCTCCTTAACCTTTTACAGAACCGATCATGATACCCGATACAAAGAATCTCTGGAAAATCGGGTATACAAATAGGATCGGTAATACAACAATGACAGAGACTGTCATTCGAATCGAAGTTGGTGTCTGCTGTGATGCCATCATGGCTGCTGAAACTGTTCCTGAATTTCGAACCATGGCCGCCAAGGAACTTGCCTGATTGATATAAGTGTACAACAGATACTGTAAAGAATAAAGCTTCTGGTCTGTAATGTAGATCAATGTATCCTGGAAGGAATTCCACTGGGCAACAGCTGCCCATATAGCTACCGTAGCCAGAATAGGCTTGGCTGTAGGAAGAATAATCTTCCAGAAAATTGTGAGAATTCCTGCTCCATCAATCTCTGCAGCTTCCTGAAGAGATTTTGGCATAGATTCAATATAGGTCTTTACCATAATGATACTAAAGGGCTGCACAATGGCAGGCAAAATATATACCCAGAAGGTGTTGGTCAGATGCAGGGTTCTCATGGTAATAAACATAGGAATTATACCTGCATTGAAGTACATGGTAATAACAAAAAAACGATACCAGAATTTTCTGTGCCAAAGTTCTTCCTGGGTAAATAAAAATCCCAAAAAGGCAGATGCCATTACGGCACAAACCGTACCGATGACCGTTCTGGCCACTGAAATCAGTGCTGCCATGGGAAGGCCATCCAGGGATAAGACCTGAATATAGTTCCCCAAATGTAGTCCCTGAGGGAGGAAATTAATGGCTCCGTTGGCACTTAATTCATTATTACTTAGGGTGTTTATAATCATGTAATAAAAAGGATAGGCACAAATCAGTGTAATGATAATAAACACTAGATAGTTGATGATACTAAATGCTACATCCCCACTTTTCATTTTTTTATATTTCTTTTTTACTAGGGCTTCCACTTCTTTTCCTCCTTCCTTAAATAATAGATGCTCCACGTGTTTTCTTGGATACAAAGTTTACAATCATAAGCAGGGTAACACTGACCACACTCTTTAACATACTGATGGCAGTTGCAAGGGAAAGACTGCTTCCTGTCATACCAATGTTATAAACATACAGGTCAAGTACCTGGATATGTGCCTTGTTAAAGGCATTCTGGAATACATAATACTGGTCCATACCATTGTTTAGAAAATTTGCTACGGACATCATTAACAATACAAAAAATGTAGGGGCAAGGGCCGGTATTGTAATATTTTTAATGACCTGAAAACGGTTGGCACCGTCTACTCTAGCCGCCTCATAAAGTTCCTGATCAATTCCGGCAATAGCCGCCAAATACATGATGGCTCCCCATCCAAGGCCCTTCCACATACTCCATAAGGTCATCCACAAATAAGTATGGGCGTCGCTGTCCAGGAATTTAATGTGGCTGGTAATGATTCCCATATTCTGCAAAACCGTATTCACCATACCACTGTCTGTAAATAAACTGAATGCAACGGAATAAACCAGAACCCAGCTGATAAAGTTTGGCAGAGTCGTAAGGGTCTGTACCAAATTCTTAAACCACTTGCATTTGATCTCATTTAGAAAAATAGCAAATGCTGCCGGCAAAATGGATGTTGCGATCCCCAGCAAACTCATGGCAAAGGTATTTTTCATTACCTGAATCATCTGTGCAACCTGGGTCTTATTTGCAAATAAGGTCTTAAACCACTTCAAACCTACAAACTCACACTGAGACAGGGAAAGGGGCGGTTTGTAATCATAGAAGGAATAAATCCATCCATGAAGAGGGAAATAAGAAA
>CAVAKZ010000023.1:0-40025 GCA_963589425.1 Parabacteroides distasonis
TCATGTCAAGGAAGATTCCTCCGGATACCTTTACATAGTCTGCACATGGCGGCTCAGGATCTCTGGAAGTAATCTTGATAATATGTGGATCTCCTACTTTTCCATCTACAACTGCCTGTCTAACTGCCTCAAAGTTATGGTCAAATCTTCGGTTAAATCCAACCTGGTATTTTACATTGCTGTCCTTTAAGGCCTCTATAACATCCTTGATCTTATCTACATCGTGATCAATTGGCTTCTCACAAAATACATGTTTTCCTGCCTTAATAGCCTCTACGGAAATTGGCGAGTGAGTGTCTGTGGAAGAGCAGATTAATACTGCATCAATTTCAGGATCTGCAAGGATTTCTTTATAATCCTTTGTCACTGCCTCAACACCCATATCCTTAGCCCAGGCTTCTGTAGTCTCATTCATAAATGGGTCTGCCAAAAGTTTTACCTTTGCATCCTTTACCTGGGTGCAAATGCTTTCTACATGTACCTTTCCGATTCTGCCTGCTCCGATAATTCCTACATTTACCATTGTTCTTCTCCTTTTTTACATTTCTTTTTATGTTTTCGTGTTTTGTTTGCTTCTTATATACGAAAGTGGATTATCGTATCTTATAATCCGGTTTTCTCTGCAATAAATTTTCTTGCTTTCAAGGCATACTCCAAAGGGTTTGCCTTTGCCGGATCCTGCTCAGCCTCTACTACCATGTATCCCTCGTAGCCTGATTTTTCAAGGACTTCAAAAATTGGATCAAAGTCGATATCCCCATCTCCCGGTACAGTAAAGGTTCCCCTGCGAACACCGTCTAAGAAGCTTAGATTTTCCTTCTTTACTTTTTCTACAACGTCCTTGCGAATATCCTTTAAATGTACATGCTTGATTCGGTCTGCATACTTTTTAACCATCTCCAAAGGATCTTCCCCACAGTAGGCGAAGTGACCGGTATCAAACAAAAGGCTTACATACTCAGGATCTGTATTAGCCATCATCCGCTCTACCTCATCGGCATTTTGTACAACTGTTCCCATGTGGTGATGGAAGGTAAGGGCAATTCCGTACTCCTCTTTTGCAATCTTTCCAAGTTTGTTCATTCCCTGGCAGAAGGTATCCCACTCTTCATCATTCATTACATATTTATGTCCAAAGATTGGGGTGTCTAACATTCCCTGAACACTGTAGCTTTGCTCGGAAGCTCCGATAATCTTTGCTCCCATCTCCTTTAGGTAGGCAAGCTGTGCCCGGAATTCTTTTTCCACTTCCTCAAATGGCTTTGTGATAAGAAAGGCGGAAAACCACTGGTTACAGATTTCTACTCCTCTAAGATCAAGTGCATGTTTTAAGACTGCTGTATCCTTGGGATATTTGTTGCCCACCTCAGAGCCTGTATAGCCTGCTAAGGCCATCTCGCTGACACACTGCTCAAAAGTATTCTCACTTCCAAGATCCGGCATGTCATCATTGGTCCATGCGATGGGTGCGATTCCAAGTTTTACTTTTTCTTTGTTAAACATTGTTCTACCTTCTTTCTTTTGTGTTTTCTTTTTGTCTTCTGTCTTTTTGTCCTTATGGCTTCTTAGTATTTCGTTTCTTTCACGATGTTTTGTTTCTTTGTGACTATATAGTAGCTGAAATCTAAGGCCTTATATATTGTAAAAAATTTAAAAACCAGGGCTTTATTTTTAGGTAGTTTCTTCATGTTTCTCCTGTCTATTTCTTAACGTATACCAGCCTGAATTTTGTGTCTTTTTTTTGGGTTTTATTTTTAGATTGCCCCTTGTGCTTTTATTTTTCTTTTCTTATTTGCACGCCAAAAGTAGTAAAAAAAAGAAACCCCGAAGGATTTCTTTTTATCATCTTCTATTCTATGGCATTTTTTCTGTAATGGGCCGGACTCATTCCTTCCGCCTTTTTAAAGACTTTTGAAAAATAATGATAGTCATTAAAACCAGCTTCTTCCGCCACCTGCCACATTTTCATATTGCTTTCCTTAAGAAGATTTTTGGCATGATCCAGGCGAAGTTTCAACAAATAGCTTGAAAAGCCAAGGCCCATCTCCTGACTAAATAAGTAGCTTAGATAAGAACTATTAACTCCCGCCGCTTCTGCTGCCTCCCCAAGTCCCATATCTTCTCTGTAATGATTGGCAGCATATTCAGCAGCCAGCTTAACCGGGGCACTGATATTTTCCGGAAGGGCCTGATTTTCAGCCTTAAAGGCTAGCTTAGCAAGCCGGTCTAAGGCTTCTTCCACCTCCTGGATGCAAGTAAAATGCACCTCTTCTTTTACACTGTCTACCTGTAAGTTGCCAGCTAGCTTTTTAAACCAGGACTCAATAAGGGTGCTGTCACACCGGGAATTTTTAAATGCTTCCACCGTTTCCTTGGCCCTTACAAAGAATTCTCTCTTCTCCTTTTTCTTTTGCAAGACTTCCACCTGGTCTAAAAGGTCTTTTGCTTCCTTGGGAAGTTCCCTTCCCACTAGTTTATCTACTTCGTAGTAGGCCATGCCATCTTTCTCATAAAAGCTATACTTAACCATCATCCTGGCCTGCTGATAAGCCTGGCGCAGGGCATCCATGCCGATGCAAATATTGCTGACTCCGATTTTATAATTGTCCTCTTCCTCTGTGCAAATTCTATAGCAGGCAGAAGATGTGCAGGTAAGTTTTTGGTACATAACACTGCTTTTGCATTCCTCTGACAAGTCTAAAAAGCAACAGTAGATTCCCTTTCCTAGATATACCAGTTCTTCATTGTCTTTGGAAGCCGTCAGTCTCGCCTGCAATTTTTCCTTCATACGGCGGTAAAATTCAAAGCTTTCCTGTTCTTTTTTCGCCTCCTCCAAGGGATCCTCTGTATGGTCTGACTCTTCTTTTTTGATAACTATTACCGCACTGTTTTTATATTTGCCCCTAATACCTGCCTGAAGCCTTTTTTCTTCCCTCTCTTCTCCCTGCAAAGTTCCTGCAAGAATTTGGTTAAAGAAGAGAAACTTTTCATTCATACCGGGGCCATCCTCCGAGCCTTCTTCCCCTTCTTCCTTCCCTTCCTCCAAGGAATCTTTTTTATGATTTTTTTCCAAATGTCCATAGGCAGCTTCTAAGACCCCATACAAGGTCTCTTCACTAAGGCTATTTTTAAGCACATACTCGTCTGCCCCTTCTTTCATGGCTTTTTTTACATATTCAAATTCATCGTGGCAGCTTAGAACAATGATATAAATGTCCGGATATTTCTTCCGTATTTCTTTAATCAACTCTATTCCATCCATCAGGGGCATGGAAAGGTCCGTCACCACCAGCTCTACCGGGTCCTTTTCCAGAACCGCCAAAGCCTCCTCTCCGTCTCTTACATCTGCTATAATTTCAAATCCCGCTCTCTCCCAGGATGTTAACATTTTCAGATAACTTCTTACCAAAAAGTCATCATCTGCTAATAAGGCTTTTTTCATTCGTCACCATCCTCATTTCTATTCACAGGCAGATAGATGATTGCCTCTGTGCCTTCCTCACTGCTTTCTAAGGATAACTTTGCCTGTGACCCATAATATAATTTCAGTCTTTCCTGAATATTGGGTATTCCTACTGCTGTCAGGCCCTTGGTCTTTTTTTCTTTTGGCTTTAACAGGTCTTCCATCTGCTCTTTTGTCATTCCTCTTCCATTATCCTTCACCTTCAGGTAAAGTCTGGATCCCAGGGTATAGGCCGTAATTTTCAAATGCTTTTTCCCAGTTTTTAGGTCCAGTCCGTGAATCAGGGAATTTTCCACCAAGGGCTGTAAGATCAGTCTTGGAATCAAGCACTGCTCTGCTTCTCTTTCTACCTCATAGGTTACCTGATAGACCTCCCCATTACGAAATTCCTGCAAATGGATATAATTTTCCAGCACCTGTCTTTCTTCAGCCACTGTAAGAAAGCTACCTTTTTTTCGAATACAGGTTTGAAGCAGTTCTACAAAATCTCCTATAACCTGGGCAATCTCCTTCTCTCCTCGAATCAGGGCGTAAAATTTAATGGAATTTAAGGTATTGTACATAAAATGGGGTGTGATCTGGTATTGAAGGGCCTCTAATTCTGCGTCCTTTTTCTTTTTTTCCTCCTGGATCAGCTGGGCAATGAGTTTCTCGATTTGATCCAGCATTCGGTTAAATTCTTCTGCTGCCAGGCCAATTTCATCTCTGGATACAATTTCTGCCCTAGTATCGAGATTGCCACCTGCAATATCCTTCATGGTAGTCATAAGTTTTCTGATAGGTCTATATACAATTCTAGAAATATAGGCTGCCGCCACTACAGCCAAAAGTCCCAATATGGCAGTCACTGCCAGGATATATTTCCGCATGGTGATCAGGTCATTTAAGACCATGCTGCGCTTGGCGCTTACAAAGATTCCACACTCCGAAAAGCTTCCCTGGCAGTAAATATATACATTTTCTTCATCCGTCCCGATAACTTCCGTATGGTTCAGATAACTTTTATATTTTTTCACAGGAAAATCTTCCCCCATATGGGATAGCTCCCTGTCGGCAATTATTTTGCCATCTCCAATCAGCTTAAGCTGGTCCAGTTCCCCATTGGCAGGATCTTCCAGATAGGTATAGCTTAAATTCTGCTCCTCAATATTGGCACACAAGTATCCTAAAAGGCTACCATCTTCTGCTGTTACTTTCTCGGCAAATTCCAACAAATTCCCACTATCATGGGCCAGGTCCTCTGTAATAAAAGGTCCACTATTTTCTTTTATCTGGTCCCTAAATTCCCTTAGGATTTTGTCATCCAGCTTGCTTTTATACACCGGATAATCCAGGGATGTTACCACCTGCTTTTCATCAGGGATCACTAGGTACATACTGGAAATTTCCTGGTCCATCTCTGCAAAAACACGAAGCCTTGTAGAAATTTCAGCTAAATGGCTCTCATCTTTATCCTGTAAATAGTCCTGCAGCTCTTCCGTAATTTGGCTGTCACAGGAGGCCTTAATATTAATATTACAGACATTTTTTAACATGTCATCTAGGGTATCTGTCAAAAGTCTTACCCTTTGACTAAGAACCCTTACATAATCTTCTTCAATCATCCGGGAGGATCTTCCGTAAAAAATGAAAGCCATGGCTACTGCCGTAAGCAGGGTAATCCCGGTGATGGCAATCAGAACTTTACTTCTTATACTCCTGACTTTCATCTTTTTTCATATACTCCTTTATGTTTTCCTGGGTCAGAATCTCAGCCTCCAGATAATATGTCTTTTCAGGATTTTCTCCCTTTCTAAGCTTTTCAAGATAATGAATAGTCTCATAACCAATCTGGTAACCGGACTGAGCTGCCAAGGCAGTGATCTGCCCCTCTTCCACTGCTTTTAAGGTATCTTCCTGCTCATCAAAGGCCACGATCTTAATACCGGTGTCTTTTAGCTCATCTAAAAGTCCCATGGCAGTCACTCCGCTGGTAGCCATAATGCCCCGGATATCCGGATAGGCCTCCATCAGGTCTCTGACCTTTTGCTCCGACATTTGCATGTTGGCATAGCCCCCTTCCACAAACTGGACCCCCATATTGGGCTCAGTCTCCATATAGGCTTTAAAGCCTTCCACTCGTTCTAAGTGCCCTTTTTGACTTAAATCACCAGACACAATTCCCACCTGGCCTTCATGGTTCAAGGCCTCGGCAAGCTCCTCCGCCAATTCATAGCCTGCCTGATAGTTATCAATTCCAATGTAGGGAAGAGATTCATCCCCCATACCATTATCAAAATTCACTGCTGTAATCTGTCCATCCTCAATTTTCTGTAAATAGTCCGGTCTAGTATAAGAATCTACTGGAGCAATGGCCAAAGCATCTACATTTTGTTCAATTAACTTCTCAACCTGTTTTTCCTGGATCTTACGATCTACTTCCGAATCTGGAGAAAGGGTAATAACGTCCATATCATATTTGTCGGCAGCCGTCTCCATGCCGGAACACACCGACATCCAGTACTCACTAGTGTTGGATTTAATCACAACCCCCACCACATACCGATCTTCCTGTTTTTCATAGGAACTGTTGCTCTCACAGCCACTGCAAAGTATACTTGCAAGAACCACTAAAAGCCCCAGCCTTTTTCCCACTTTCCTTCCTCTCATAGTTCACATTTCCCCTTATAACAGCCTAGAATCATTGATCTATCCTCTTATAACTGCCCATCATAGGTTATATTTTGTCTTAATATCAATACCGGTATAGAAAAATTCTTTCTCCGGCTGATTGTCATTTAACAAAAGGTCTGCAAGAATCCTCTGGGGCCTATATCCCTGTTCAAAACCATTCTGATCGATCAAAAAATCTGCCACATTGTCTCTTAACAGTTTTTCATTCTTCTTGGTCTGATCATAGATGACCACATAAGGCCTTGAGTCCACTCCAAGATTTTTGAAAGCCTCTACAATTCCCTCCTGTCCTCCGGACACCACAAAAATTCCGTTGATTCCAGCGATACTCATCATAGCATTTTCAATAATCTTTCGAACTTCCTCCGTATTATTAAAGCTTCCCTGGACTCCTGCAATCTCAAGCTTGGGGGATATTTTTTTAATCTCCTCCACAAAACCATCCACCCGGGAATTATTTAGCATGCTACTGAAATATCCGGTAATTACCAGGATTTTTCCCACCCCTCTGGTCATCACGCCAAAGAGACCGGCTGCTGTCTGGCCACTAAGTTTATTGTCCATTCCCACAAAGCAGCACCGCTTAGTTCCCACAATATCCGAGTTAAAGGTTACCACCGGAATCTTTTTTTCATTGGTCAACCAGTTTAGCTTTTCTCTGATAGCCTCAGAATCCACCGGCATAATCGCCAATCCTTGGATTCCCTCTTTTACTAGCTCATCAATGGCATGCAGTTGTTCATCCTCATGGACAGAAGCATTCTCTTTTACCAGCACCTCTATCCCAAGATCTTCTAATTCCTTTTTTCCCGTCTGGATACCCCTTTTAATCTCCAGCATAAAAGAAGAGCCGGAAAGCTGGGTGACAATACCAATTTTTCTCTTCCCATTCGGATTTTTTTGTCTCTTTCTGGCCTTATGAACATAGCCCATCTCCTCAGCTGTGCGCTTCACCATATCCGCAACTTCAGGATTAATCCGCCCCCTATTATTCAAAGCCCGGTCCACCGTGCCCCTAGACACCCCCGCTTTCTCCGCAATCTGCTGTATCGTAACCGCCATACAAACACTCCTATCAAACAATAACTTTTCGGACCTTCAAAAAAACTTCCCAAACATCCAACCAACAACTATGATACCAATATTATACCACCAATTACGGGAAAAAGCACGCAATATAACACTGCGTGCTTTTGTTTTATTACATATTACGAATTTGCAAAACCACCAAAAAACTTCCGCTCGATTCGCAAATCCCTATTATTTCATAGGATTAAGCTTCCGTGCTTCCTTCCCAAGTACCAACCTTTCTAGCCCCTGCATTCTCATCAAACCAGTGAGTTGTAACAGTTTTTGCTCTTGTAAAGAAGCGATAGCCATCTCTTCCCAAAACATGGAGATCACCAAAGAAGGAATCTTTATTTCCTGAGAATGGGAAGTATGCAGTAGGCACTGGAATTCCTACATTGATTCCTACCATTCCACCGTCAGTGTCCATAGCAAATCTGCGGCTATAGTATCCACTCTGAGTAAAGATACAAGATCCATTTGCAAATGGATTTGCATTCATAATAGCAATTCCTTCCTCATAATCTTTTACACGCTTGATACAGGTTACTGGTCCAAAGATTTCTCTGTCTCCTACAGTCATTCCAGGTTTTACATGGTCTAAGATAGTTGGTCCTACAAAGAAGCCATTTTCATATCCCGGAACAGTTACATTTCTTCCGTCTAATACCAGCTCTGCCCCTTCATCGATACCCTTCTGGATCCAGTCACAGATTTTTGCCTTGTGTCCTGCATTTACTACAGGTCCTAAGTCTGTATCCTCATCATAAGCGCATCCAAGCTTCATAGCCTCAGCCTTCTTCTTGAGAAGAGCTACAAATTCATCTGCAATACTTTCCTGGACACATACAACAGGAAGGGCCATACATCTCATACCTGCGCATCCATAGGTAGAGTTGATAATCGCATTTACACTTGCTTCCAAGTTACAATCCTCTAATACCAAGGCATGGTTCTTAGCCTCTGTCTGAGCCTGTACACGTTTTCCATGCTCTGCCGCCTTAGAATATACCTGCTTACCTACTCCTGTAGTTCCTACGAAGGTAACAGCCTTTACTCTCTCGTCTGTAAGAAGGATGTCTGCCTCCACACGGCTGCAAGTAACTAGGTTAACAACACCCTTTGGGAATCCACCTTCTTCGTAGAAGAGCTCCATGATTCTCATGGCTGTAAGAGGAGTCTGGGAACTTGCCTTTAATACTACAGTATTTCCACAAGCGATAGAAAGAGGAACCATCCATCCCCAAGGAATCATAGCCGGGAAGTTCATTGGAACGATACCTGCAGTTACTCCCAATGGGAATCTATAGCTAGCTGTATCATAGTTAGTAGTTACCTGCATTGCTGCATCTCCCTGGATCATAGCCGGAAGTGCACATGCTTCCTCTGTAGGCTCGATGGCTTTCTGCACATCACCTCTAGCCTCTTTGATGTTCTTTCCAAGTTCCTTTGCGCAAAGAACTGAAAGCTCTTCCTTGTGTGCATATAATACATCTCTCCACTTGAACATATACTGCTGTCTCTTTGCCAAAGAAAGCTTTGACCAAGCCGGGAATGCTGCCTGGGCAGAAGCGATGGCCTCATCTACTTCCTCTGCAGTACAGCAAGGAACCTGGGCAATCACCTCTCCTGTACTGGAATCTGTAACATCCATGTACTTTTCTGTCTTAGACTCTTTCCACTCACCGTTTACACAATAACCCATTTTCTTAATTTCGCTCATGTTTTCTTCTCTCTTTCTTTTGTTTTCAAACCCTTTGTTTCTTAATAGTTCCCTATTACTTATATAAAAATCAGCCACTAAAGCGATTGATTTTCCTTATATTTTTTATGCATCCACCTGGTCCAAAGGTAGCTGGCAGTTAAAAACTTCTATGTGATGTCTTACATTTTCATAGGTTCCCTCTACCATAGCTAGATTCAGATCAAAATAATTATGGGGGCCTTCTGACTTTAAATACTCTTCTGCATGTTTGGTCAGTCGGTTAAAGCTTGCTGTTGCAATATTTACTTTTACAATTCCAAGTTCAATGGCCTTTCTAAAATCAGCGTCTGTAATGCCGCTTCCTCCGTGAAGCACCAAGGGGATTCCCGTTTTCTCATGAATCTCTTCCAGCACATCAAAGGCTAACTTTGGGGCCACCGGGTAATTGCCATGGGCATTTCCAATAGCAACTGCCAGAGCATCTATTCCTGTTTTTTCCACAAAGATCCTTGCATCCTCCGGGTTGGTACAGCGAATTCCATGATCCTCACTGCCATCCTCACTGCCTCCAACCAGGCCAAGCTCTGCCTCCACAGTTGCGCCGTATTTCTTTGCCACTTCCACCACTTTGGCAGTTCGCTCTATATTTTCTTCAAAGGGATAGGTGGAGCTATCAAACAT
The DNA here is from genome assembly GCA_963589425.1 of Parabacteroides distasonis. Taxonomy (GTDB): domain Bacteria; phylum Bacillota; class Clostridia; order Lachnospirales; family Lachnospiraceae; genus CAKRJP01. The sequence continues at coordinate 9,591 of CAVAKZ010000023.1, forward strand.
TACGGAAGTAAATCCCATTTCCAAGGCCTTCTCTACTGTCTCCATGGTAAGGCCATGGTCCAAATGCACTGCCACCTCCACCTTGGCTTCCCTAGCAGCCTGCACCATCATAGGTCCCATAAGGCCAAGGGGAGAATGCTTAAGTCTCACTTCTGCGATCTGCAAAATGATGGGAGTATTCATTTCTTCTGCCGCCTGGATGGCACCTTTTACCATCTCCATATTTCCGACACTGAAGGCTCCCAGGCCCCTATGGGCTGATCTTGCATCCTCCAGCAATTTTTTCATAGTAACTAGTGACATATTTTCTCCTTTACAGCAATCCAAACTTTTGCATTTCACTCTTTAAAAGCTCTGTATGGGCATCTTCCAACTCTGTAAGAGGTGCCCTTAGAGTCCCTCCGCAAAGTCCCATAAGTTCCACAGCCTTCTTTACCGGAATTGGATTTACTTCAGAAAATAAAGCATTGATCAAAGGCAGGGCCTTTAGCTGAAGAGCCAGGCTTTCTTTTACCTTTCCATCCAGATAAAGTTTACAGATATCATGGGCTTGTCTTGGAGCCACATTGGATAGTACGGAAATTACCCCTTTTCCTCCTAAGGACATCAATGGCACAATCTGATCATCATTTCCGGAATAAAGATCTAATTTCCCCTCAGTAAGTTCCATCATTTTTGCAATATTAGAAAAATCTCCACTAGCTTCCTTGATTGCCACAATGTTATCCACATGATTTACAAGATATGCCACGGTTTCAGCTTCCATCTTGCATCCTGTTCTTCCGGGAATGTTGTAAAGCACAACCGGTACCCTAGCCGCCTCTGCCACCTGGGTGAAATGAGTAATCATTCCTTTCTGGGTTGCCTTGTTATAGTAAGGGGTTACCACCAGGACACCGTCCACACCGTAGCCTGCTGCCTCCTTGGATAATTCCATGGCAGTTCTGGTACAGTTAGATCCGGTTCCTGCAATTACGGGAATTCTTCCCTTAGTTCTTTCTACTGTGAATTTCACACATTCCATGTGTTCTCTCTCTGACAGGGTGGCTGCCTCCCCGGAGGTTCCGCAGATTACAATACTGTCAGTTCCATTTTCACAATGAAAATCGATTAATTCATCTAATCGGTCGTAATCCACCGATTCATCTTCTTTAAAAGGGGTAACGATCGCCACTCCCGCTCCTGTAAATATCGCCATATGATTACCTCTCTTTATTCACTCTAGGTTTTACAAGAATCTACCAAAGATTCTTATACATTTGCTCCACATCTGCCTGACTGATCTCTCTTTGGGTATTCTGTGGGCTGCCACTATCCATGGCATCGTAGGCCATCTTTTCAATTACTTCAAAGAATTTCTCTTTGTCAATTCCAAACTCTGCAAGAGTTGGTGTCTCTAATTCTTCTGTCAGGGCTACTACCGCCTCTAAGAATTTTTCGCTGGCTTCCTGATCAGAATCTTTTACTGCTGCCACTCCAATGGCTCTGCCCAAATCTGCAAAGCGGTCATAGGCTCCCTCTAAGGCAAATCCTAAGCACTCTTTCATCAACATAGCGTTGGATAAACCGTGGGCTACATGGAAGAGGGCTCCAATAGGGCGGCTCATACCATGAATCAATGTTACCGAGGAGTTATTAAAGGCAATTCCTGCCTCCAGAGCTGCCACAGACATCTGTACTCTTGCTTCCTCATTCTTTCCATCGTGGAATGCCACCGGAAGGAATTTAAAGATTCTTTTTACAGCTGACAAGGCAAAGGTGTCAGATAATGTCTGGGCCTTTCTGGATGTATAGGCTTCTACTGCATGGCACAATGCATCAAGCCCGGTTGCTGCTGTTATTTTGGGAGGTGCTGTCATAGTGAATTGTGGATCAATGATAGCTAATGAAGGAATAAGCACTTTGCCTTTCAGCAGCATCTTAATGTCTTTTTTTGTATCTGTAATAATAGTAAACTGTGTAGCTTCTGAGCCGGTTCCGGCTGTAGTCGGAATGGCTACCATTGGAGGCATCTTTACATCAATAACTTTTCCCATGTAATCGGAAATGCTTCCACCATTTTCCACCAAAGAACCAATGGCCTTCATGGAATCGATAGGGCTTCCTCCCCCTAGGGCTACCAGAAAATCACATTTTTCTTCTTTGTATAAAGCCAAGCCTTTTTCAATCATGATGTCGGTTGGCTCTCCTGCGATTTCAGAGTAGATGGCATATTCAAGCCCCTGGCTTTTTAATGCATTTTCTACCTTTGCACAATTTCCAAGGTCAATCATAACCTTATCTGTTACGATCATCGCCTTCTTTCCAAGGCTTCCTAAGGTTTCCTGTGCCATATCAAGCGCTCCTGATCCGGAAATCATCTGTCCCGGTACAATAAATTCTCTTGCCATAGTAATCTACTCCTTTTCTCTATCTTTACGCCTAATCAATTGATTCCTAATCCCTTGACTGGCCTCTTATTTTTTATCCCTTAGAACTGGGCTTCATGCATCCATACATATTTTTCATCTTCACATCGGTCTGTTTGAAGCCATGGATTTCCGTCAATGTGACGGATCATCCAACAGGTATACATCTGGAATCCCGGTGCCACTGCCTGTGGATGAAGTTCTCCACCTGGAATGGCAGAAAAGCTGTTGTCCACACTTTTAAATACCTGGTCTCCTACGAAGCTTGCTCCAAAACCTTCCGGTCTATCGAATTTAAATAAATAGGTTTCCGGCTGTGGATGTCTATGGGGAAGATATCCGGACCAGTTTCCTCTGTCGTTTAATACCTCTCCCAGTACCATATTGGATTCCGGACAAATGTCATGATCAAAGATGGTATTTACTCGGCGCTTTGCAACATTTCCAAATTTCCCTACACTGGAGTAACCCCAAGGTGCATCCTCTGGCCCATATAATTTGCTGGCAAAGGTCTTGTCATTGTGGGTACACTGCACGAGAATTTCTGAATCCTCCAAAGCTTCCACCTCAATTTCTTTTCCGCCACTTACATGAAGGGCCCAGGGGCCTTCAGTAAATACATCTTTTCTGTCAACTGTAGCCTTTTCATTTTCCCATATATAAGTAATCTTTCCTGAGAGAAGTAAAACTGCAATCTCCTCTCCCTCTCGTTTAAAGTTTCTTTTCTCTCCGGCTTTCATGCGATAGAGACGAATGTCCATCATCATTGCCTTATAGTCATTGTCATAAGTGGTAAGAATCATCTCGCCATTTTCATCAAATTTCGGATAACCAAATACCTTACTCACAGTTTTACGCCTCCTAAATCTATCTCAATGTTTGAATTCTTTTAATAATCTCTTGCTTCTTTTCTTCCTTCTAATACGCCTTCACACGCTTCTCTTACGGATTCCTTAGAAGATGTGGTAGCAATTCCTACATTCCACCAAGACTCATATCCATCTGTCATGGTTTTTGGAATAACCTTTAAGTCAAAGAGGCAAGCAACTTCCTGTTTTTTAGCATCTTCAAGGGCTGCCTCTAAGTCTGCAATGGTCTTGCAAGTATAGGTCTTTAAGCCATAGCCTTGTCCAATCTTGGCATAATCTACAGGAATCAGATCTCCGCAAGGTTTCTTGCCATCGGTATAACGGAACTCTGTAGCAAGGCTTCCAATTCCATGGTTCATTTCCAGGTTATTGATGCATCCAAATCCACAGTTATCGAAAATCAGGATATTAACCTTCTTTCTCTCCTGCATGATTGTCATGATCTCACTGTGAAGCATCTGGAAACTGGAATCTCCTACTACGCAGTAGACTTCATTGTCTGGCTCTGCAAATTTTACTCCAAGGGTTGCTGCTACTTCATAGCCCATGCAGGAATAGCCATATTCTGCGTGATAGCCGCCCCGTTTATCTGTGGTCCACATTCTCTGCATACAGCTTGGAAGGGATCCTCCGGCTGTAATAATAGTTGCATCCTCATCGATAACTCGGCGAATAGCTGCTAAGGCTGCTGTTTGGGTAATCTTTCCTTCTGTCATCTTTACAAATTCCGGAATTGTTCTTGGATCTCTTGCCTTAATAATGGGCTCAAAATCCTCTCCAGTATATTCAATGCCGGAAAGACGAAGCATTTCCTGATCCCATACTTTTTTAGCTTCTTCAATTTCTCCACTGTAAGTAGATACATAACCCTTTGCACGAAGCTTTTCTGCCAGGGCTTCCAAGGTAACTTTTGCATCTCCCACTGCCTTCACTGCATCCATCTTATAGGCATGGAACCTGCAGTTGTTGATAGAAACAAATTTTACATCCGGATTCTTAAACAAGCGCTTGGAGCTGGTGGTAAAATCTGACATTCTAGATCCAATGGCAATTACCACATCGGCATCCTTTGCAATAATATTAGAAGCATAGGTTCCTGTGACTCCGATTCCTCCTAAGCAGTAAGGGTGGCTAGACTTACAAGCACTTTTTCCTGCTTGGCTTTCTCCAAATGGAATCTTAAATTCCTGACAGAATTTTTCTACCGTCTCACCAGCTTCTGAGTAGCGAACACCTCCACCTACAATAAGTAAAGGTTTCTTGGCCTCTCCGATGATCTTTGCTAAGTCTTCCACTTCCTCTTCCACAGCTATCGGTCTTGTAATTCTGTGTACCCGCTTCTTAAAGAAATATTCCGGGAAATCGTAGGATTCTCCCTCTACATCCTGGCAAAGGCCGATGCAGCAAGCCCCTGTCTCTGCAGGATCTGTCAGCACTCTCATAGCATTAATAAGGGCTGTCATAATCATTTCCGGTCTGGTAATGCGGTCCCAATACTTGCAGACTGGCTTAAAGGCATCATTGGTGGTAGTTGCAAGGCTGTTGCTTTGCTCTAGCTGCTGAAGTACCGGGTCTGGCTGTCTAGAAGCAAAGGTATCTGCCGGAAATACCAAAAGAGGAATGTTATTTACTGTTGCTGTAGCACAAGCAGTGACCATATTGGCTGCTCCCGGTCCTACAGAGGAAGCACAGGGAATAATTTTCTTGCGGTTATTCTGCTTTGCAAATGCAATAGCTGTGTGGCACATGCCCTGCTCATTTCTTCCCTGCATTACTCTTAACTGGCCCGGGTCTGTGTCCAAAGCCTCTCCAAGTCCAACTGCAATTCCATGTCCGAAAATCGTAAAAAAGCCTTCTACAAATTTTGTTTCTTCTCCATCCATGGAAACATACTGATTATCAAGAAATTTTACAATTGCCTGTGCAACTGTCATGCGGATTGTTTTAGTCATGATTTTCCTTCCTCCTGGTCTTTTATACTCTTGCGATCATCTCACCAAATTTATCTTTTTCCTCTTTAATAAATGCATGTACTGCCTCAGGTCCCGGAAGGGAATCAGAACAGTTGTTGCTTCTTACCATCATGGAAGCCTCTGCAGAACCAAATTCCAGACAGTCAATGACTTCCCAGCCCTGATACAGGCCATAAAGGAATCCGGATCCATATCCGTCTCCTCCGCCAAATCCCTTTCTTGCTTCTACCGGGAATGGCTTAATGCTAAATTTCTGGCCGTCACAGGTGTAGGCTGTAGAGCCCTTCATTCCATGCTTAATTACCACGATCTTTGCATTGTATCCCTGCCAAAGACTAGCGCTTTCCTCATCAGTCATTCCCTCTTTAATGAGCTTTTCTGTAAGATCAAACTCTTCTCTGGATCCCATTATGATGTCGGCTTCCTTGGCTACAATGGAGTAGTAAATAGAAATCTCATCCATGTTCTTCCAGTTATATTCTCTGTAGTCAATATCGAAAATAACCTTTGTGTCATTCTTCTTAGCCAACATTACAGCCTTAATAGCTGCCTCCCTGGAAGGACTCTGGGCCAAAGCAGTTCCGGAAATCAAGATGGCCTTGGACTCTTTGATATAGTCCTCATCAATGTCATCTACATGCAACTGCAAATCTGCGATGCAGTTTCTATACATAAGAATGTGACTTTCTTTTTCTGATAACATTTCGGTGAAGGTAAGTCCTAATTTCTCTCCATTGGTGCATCTTGTAATGTGGGAGGTATCAATCCCCTGTTGGTCAAAATATTCTGTGACATAGTCCCCAAACTGGTCATCAGATACCTTTCCTAAGAATCCCGCCTTTAATCCATGTCTTGTAACTCCTACTGCAATGTTTGCCGGAGAACCGCCAACAAATTTTTCAAAATGGTGAACATCCTTTAAGGGCTTAAACTCTTCTTTTACCTGGTCGTTATAAGCTGGGTTAAAATCAATGGCTACCCTTCCCAGTAATATCAGGTCCATAGGTCTTGTCTGATCGAACTCTACATATTTCATTTTCTACATCCTCCTGGATTTCTGCTTTGCGTGCTGTTTCATTTTCTTGCGTGCTTTAATGCGTGTTTCGTTTGATGTTTGTATATTAGCACACACCTTAAAAATGCGCAATGCATTTTGTCATTCTTTTTTATTTCCCGCACAGTCCACAATTTTCAGTGTGTGTTATTGTTGTTTTTGCACAAACCAAAGATAATAGCACGCGTTTTTAGCACGCAAAAAGCAAAAAAAAGGAAGTCTCAACCATCAAAAGAGTTGAGACTTCCCTTTTATTAAATCTACTTATCAAATATTCTGACTACAAATTTTCCGAAAATTCTTGAATTGCATCTATAGTCTTCTTATATGCTACTTCTACCTTCTCAAATAGTTCTTGGTATCCTTCTGCCAGCTCGCCACCTCTAAGAAGTTCTGTCAGGGCATCACTTACCGCAAAAAGATCATCAAAGGATAAATTCATACAGACACCTTTTAAGGTGTGGGCTCCGCGAAATGCTGCTTGTGGATCCTGCTTTTCAATTCCTTCTTTCAAATCAAAAAAACTGGTATCACTTAAAAATTTTATAAGAAAACGCTGAACTAAGGCTTCACTTCCAAGTCTCCCTAATACACCTTCGTAGTCTCCTCCTAATTTTTCGTAACAATTTTGAATGGTCATTTTTTCTCCTTATGCTTGATTATTTAAACTAACTTACTAGGCTTTTTATATAAATCTAGCTGCCCATCTACAAACTAAAATCACCTTTTTAAAGACAGCCAAACACAGTTAGTTTAGCATATGCGTCTAAAAAATTCTATATCTTCTCCCTTCAAATCTTGTTTTTTTGTCAATACTGCATTTTGCCACCATAGCGGTGGCAACAGCTTTTGAGACAACATGCTATACTCTTCATACAACGTGAAAGACAAGGGATTCAATAACTGTCATTAGCATAACCAGTAGGAATAATACTACGAAACAAATGCATGAGATCCCAAGATAGCGCACAATTCTATAAGGACTCTTACACAGGGGAATTAGCCTTTGTACATTTCTGTAGTTACAACAAATGAAGATCCAGGTTAGCATAATAAGTAATACGATGACCCGCTCAAACCACAAAGCTCCCCCGTAGGTATCCTTTAGATCCAGGCTAAGACATAGATAGCACACGGTAAAGTATCCGAAGCCAGCAAGGAACTCCTTCCACAGAGTATGACTTCGAAATCCCGGAAGACGATTTTCGGAATATTTCTTCTTAGTTTTCTCTTCTAAGGAAGGATTCAAGATCTTTAGAAAGTCCTGCATCAGCTCATGAACCGATGGATAGCGATTTTCAGGATCCAACTGGGTACATTTAGCTGCGATCATATGTAAGTCCTTTGAACCGCTATGACAAGTGAGTAAAAGTTCTTTAAGAACCATTCCCAGGGCATAGATGTCTGTCTGGGGTGAGGATGAGCCAAAGCCATACTGCTCTGGAGCAGCATAGCCCTTAGTGCCAAGAAGCACTGTATCCTCCTGGCGATTTGCAGAATAGACCTTCGCAGCATTGAAGTCTAGAAGCACTGCCTTGTTATAGCAGCTAATCACAATATTTGAAGGTTTGATATCTCTGTGAATCACTGCCGGACGCAGGTTATGAAGCTTAAGAAGGATCTGACAAAGGTCCAGCATATAGCCTAAGATATCCCGGTTTAAAATGTCCCCTGCATCCATTTTTTCCTGTAGGGTACTGCCGGATATGTATTCCTCAATGAGATGAAGTTTTCCTTCTACCTCATAACATTCTATGATTCTGGGAGTTCCCATAAGGGGATGGTCCTGCAGCATACGATAGATATCCAGATTATATACATCTAAGATCTTCTTTATATATATCTTTCCGGTCTCTTGATGCTGCACCAAATATATTTTATGATCATTATTAATGGTTGCGATTATCTTGTAGTAAGACAATGCCAATTGAATCGATAATTCCACGTTGTCTAGTCCTTTCAATGGTGTTACATAATTCATTATACCAAACAGGAGAAGCTATGAAAGAGAAAAGTACTTATGAGTTAAACGAAATTTTAGGCAAGACCCACTTATCAGATTTTGACAGCTATTGCCAAGCCAATAAAGACAGTCTGGTAAACGAGGACTTCCCATTTTCCGGATACATTAAGAATCTCCTGGCCCAGAAGGGGATTTCCCAGCAGACAGTATTTCTCAAAGCAGATATACCTGAGCGATACGGCTATAAGCTATTATCCGGAGAGAAACACACCAGACAAAGAGACGTTATTCTTCGCATTTGTTATGCCGGCGAGCTTACTTTAAGCGAGACCCAGCGAGCTCTTCATAAATATGGATTACCGGAACTATATCCCAAGGTTCCCAGGGATGCCATGCTTATGATCATTTTCAATGAGCGCCCGGGAAGCATCATCGACGTCAACAGCCTGTTGAAGGCGCGAGGAATGGAACCTATGCGAACCAGCGGTTCGCAAGACTAAATCACGCGAGGTAAAAGCTTATGAAAAAAAGAAAATTTTTAGCCCTTTGTTTTGTTCTTTCCCTGACTGCTGCCACTGTTTTTTCAGGCTGCGGTTCTAGTTCTAGTTCCAGCGGGGATAAAGATATTTCCACAGTAACCGGTTCCGGTTCTTCCGACAGCTCCAATACAGATGCCTCCGCCTCAAAGGAGGAAGTAACAGTTGCAGAACAAGTGCTCTACGATGCCAACAATGTAAAGATTACCGCCACAGGTTTAAGCGAAGATGATTCTTGGTACGGCACCAGCCTTACCCTTCTTATTGAGAACAACTCTGATCAGAGCCTAACTATTCAGGCTCGGGATGCCAATGTCAACGGATACATGGTAGGCACCTCTATGTCAGCCAATGTAGCAGCCGGTATGAAGGCCAATGATTCTTTAGTCTTTGAAACCTCTGGTCTGGAAGACTGCGGCATTGAACAGATCGCTACTATGGAATTTTCATTTACCATGTTAAATAGCGACACCTTTGAGACGGTCTTCGACAGCGATGTAATTACAGTGAATACTTCTATCGCTGAGGGATACACCCAGACCTATGATGATTCCGGTACAGTTCTTTTGGATGCCAATGGCATTAAGATTGTAGGCAAGGGCTTATCTACCGATGATTCTTTCTGGGGACCTGGTGTCATTCTCTATATCGAGAATAATTCTGATCAGAACATTACCGTACAGACAAGAGACACCTCTGTAAATGGATTTATGGTAGACTCTACCATTTCCGAATCCGTTTTAGTAGGAAAGAAAGCCATCACTGCCGTACAATTTTATGATACGGATTTAGAGAGCAACGGAATCACAGATATTACTAACGTAAATTTATCCTTCCATATCTTTAACTCGGCATCTTGGGATAGCATTTTAGACAGCGATGCCATCGAAATAACATTCTAAGCAAACATATTTAAGCATTTTTATTTATTTTTAGGAGGATCCATCATGAAAACTTGGAAATTAGTTTCCGGTATTATCTCAATTGTTTTATTTATTTTTGTTGCTTTTCAGTCTTGCGCTGCAGGCATGGCTAACACCCTAGGAGAAACAGGAGAGGCCTCCGGTTCTGCCGGCCTTTTCGTAGCTATCTTAATGTTAGCCGGAGGTATTGTCTCCATCGCTTCTAGAGGTTCTGCCAAGAACGGGGGAAACATTGCCCTGATTATTCTCTTTGGTTTGGCAGCTATTATCGGTTTTGCCGGCCACGGCAGCTACTCAGATTTGATGATCTGGGCCGGCTGGTGTCTCATCAATGCTGTATTAGCCCTGCTTGCAATCTTTAAAGGCAAGAAAAACACACCTACCGAATAAGCTTGTGTAAATTACTTATTAAACAAATAAGCCCGGATTGTTTTGTACCTTTTGCAAACAATCCGGGCTTCCTTTTTTCTTATTTATTTCTTTACTATCATTACAGAATTAATATGTAGAGATCTGGAAACTAGTCACATCTTCACTATCGCAGCTACCTTCAAAACCGTCTTTACTATAGTTTAAGTGCACTGTATACTTATTTTCCTCTTCATCCTCAAATACCAAAGAATAATCTCCATATTTCTCAACAGTAACAGTAACTCCATCATCGGTTACACCGCCGGTGATTCCATCAGGATATTCCACTAAGGTATAGTCTTCGATTCCCCCTAATTTTATAAGGAAGGTTTTCTCCTTAGAACATCCCATAAGCATAAAACATGCAGCGATTATAATTGCAAAAAATAATACCGGTTTTCTCAAACTTTTCTTCATATTAGTATCCTCACTTTCATCTCTGGCTGTCACTTGGCTCCAGCAACTTATCTTTACGTAAGTTTATACGAAGGAAAGTATAAGAGGGATAAGGTTTTTATAACTTTTTGCAATTATTTAATAATTTTCTTCATGAACCTCAAAATAGCTCTGTGGATGGGCACATACCGGACAGACCTCCGGTGCCTTAGTTCCTACTACAATGTGTCCGCAGTTACGGCATTCCCAAACCTTTACTTCACTCTTTTCAAAAACCTGAGCAGTCTCGATGTTCTTAAGCAGGGCACGATATCTCTCCTCATGGTGCTTCTCAATTTCACCTACGGCTCTGAACTTTGCTGCAAGTTCCGGGAATCCCTCTTCCTCAGCTGTCTTTGCAAAGCCTTCATACATATCGGTCCACTCGTAATTTTCTCCCTCAGCTGCAGCTGCAAGGTTGGCCTTAGTATCGCCGATTCCTGCAAGCTCCTTAAACCACATCTTTGCATGTTCTTTCTCATTGTCAGCAGTCTTTAAGAAGAGAGAGGACATCTGCTCATATCCTTCCTTCTTTGCCACAGATGCAAAATAGGTGTACTTATTTCTTGCCTGAGATTCTCCTGCAAATGCTTCCTGTAAGTTCTTTTCTGTCTGGGTTCCTGCATACTTATTTGTTGCCATAATTTCCTCCTTTTGCAAGGGTTTGGAGCATTTTAAAATGACTCTAAATCCTGCCCTTCTTTTATTTTCTAGGTACAATTTTAGCCCAAATCATTAAGGATTTCAACCTAATTACTTCTGTAAAAAAGCTCATTGCGGATCATCTTCTCCGGTCAGCACCGGCGAATTCTCGCCCCGCCCTTTGTACTGCATTCATTCCGATTTACCCTCTCGCATTTTTGTAAATCTGATACATGTCATCCCGATCCAGTTTCTTAATACAGCCGATTCTACGTTTTCTGAAATGGCTGCACTTCTCAGCCAGAATATTCAGCTGTTCTTCTGTCAGCTCAATTCCAAGCTCAAAGAGACTGGTCGGCATTTCCAGTTCTCTGTAAAATTCTTCCATAGCGCGGATTCCAGCTAATGCAGTTTCAGAATCATCTTCTTTCCGCTCTACGCCCATCACATTCACGGCAAACTGTGCAAAACGGTCCGGTCTTGCATCCATTACATAGCGTGCCCAGCTTCCCCACACGGCTGCCAGTCCTGCTCCATGAGCCACATCAAACATTCCACCCAGTTCATGCTCCAACTGGTGACTGGCCCAGTCTCCTCCATCTGTTCCACATCCCATCAGTCCATTATGGGAAAGACTTCCTGCCCACATTACTTCCGCTCTTGCCTCATAATTCTCCGGATCATCCATCAGAATCTTCGCATTCTTCATCACGGTACGAAGTAATTGTTCACAGAAGCGGTCTGTCAGTTCCATTGGCTCTGCCTGTGTAAAATAACGCTCCATCGTATGCATCATAATATCCACACAACCACTGGCTGTCTGATATTTTGGAAGTGTCATCGTCAGACATGGATTCATCACCGCAAATCTAGCTCTTGCATAATCACTTCCGTATCCACGCTTTAACCAGCCATCCTCATTGGTAATTACAGAAGAACTGCTCATCTCAGAGCCCGCTGCCGCAATGGTAAGGACAACTCCGATTGGGAGGCAGGCCCTTGCTGTACGTTTTTTTTCGTAAAAGTCCCACACATCTCCCTCATTTGCCACACCATAGCCGATGCATTTGGCAGAATCAATGACACTGCCGCCTCCCACTGCAAGAATAAAATCAACCTGTTCTTTCTTGCAGAGTTCAATTCCTTCATATGCAAGTGACAGCCTTGGATTTGGAACAACGCCACCTAAAGAAACATATTCCACACCTGCATCCTCCAGTGACCGGAAGATTTTATCCAGAAGTCCTGTTCTTTTTACACTTCCACTTCCATAATGTACAAGGGCCTTCTTACAGCCTTGCTCCTTTACAAGTGCACCAACCTGCTGTTCTGTATCTTTTCCGAATACAACTTTTGTGGGTGCATAATAATTAAAATTTTCCATAATAATCTACCTTCTGTCTTCCACTGTTCTTTCTGTTAATATAAATACAGTCTAAACTAATACACTATATCTGTATTATCTATCATAACACAGGAATTCTGTATCGTCACTTTCTCCGCTTCTCCTTTTTTCGGATGATAAGGTAGCAAAAAAGGCAAAGCAACAGCTCCACAACAGAAGACATAGGCGTAGCCAGTCCAATTTTAAAAAGAGAGGTTTGTGGTAACCTACTCATGATATACGAAACCGGCACTCGCACTCCCAAGGCTCCTACAATTCCCTGAATCATAACAAATTTTGTCATGCCAATTCCATTATAAAAACCTGTAAAGCAGAAGAAAACAGCCGTAAACATACAATCAATGGCATATGCCTTTAAATAATCTGCAGCAGCCGCAATGACCTGTGGATCAGATGAAAAAATTTCAGCCATATGATCTCCGCCAAAAAAAGTAGCAAAAAACATAAGCACCCCAATAGAGCCAGAAAGGGCGATTCCACCAAACAAGGCCTTTCTGGCCCGATCCATTTTACCGGCTCCATAATTTTGAGCCACAAAGGCAGACATGGATTGCATAAAAGCTATAGAAATCAGCATAATAAAGGCACATACTTTCTCTGCTACCCCTACTCCCGCAGAGGCCGTCACCCCCATAGAATTTACAATAGCAAGAATAATCAAAAAAGAAATACTTACCAAAAGATCCTGTAAGGCAATAGGGGCTCCTAAGCCTACCATTTTCTTTAAATACAAGCCATTAATCCTAAGATTTTCTCTTCCAATCTTAAAAGGCAATTCTTTTTTTCTTATAATTCCAAAAGATACAAAGACACTAACCACCTGGGCAAATACTGTTGCAATAGCCGCTCCACTGGTTCCCATTCTAAAAAATCCACACAGGATAAGATCTCCCACTATATTGCAGATACAGGCAATCCCTACAGTCAAAAGAGGGGTCCTAGAATCCCCAATACCCCTGAAAATACAGCCAATCAGATTGTAGGCAACAATCACCAGCATACCCCCACCGCAGATACGAACATAGGATACGGTTTTATCAAAAGCCTCCTCAGGTGCCTGCATGATGCCGCTGATCCGGACCCCAAAGAGAATAAATAAAACACTGGCCAAACAAGCAAGAATTCCAAACATAACAATGGCCGTTCCTACAGTCTTGCCGCCTTCCTCCTTCTTGCCGCTTCCAATCTGCTGACCCAGAAGAACGGTGGTTCCCATAGCAAAACTGCTGACCAAATTAGTAACTGTCATCATAATCTGAGATCCGGTGGAAACTGCCGAAACATCCGCAGAGCTGGCGAATTTTCCCACCACCAAAAGGTCTACAGCCCCATACATAGCCTGTAAAAACAAGGCAAACAAAACTGGCCCCGCAAACATAATAAGGGGTCTCATAATCTTCCCCTCAGTAAATGAAATATTCTGCTTCATATCAATCTCCTCTCCAAACAAAAAAAGCCGGATAAGAAGCAGAAAATTCAATCCGCCATCTTATCCAGCTATTGTTTCTCTCAAACAAGTCACCCTCCGATGAACACCGAAAGTGTACTAAAAAAATATTTTTCTGTCAAGAGATAAAATTATAAAACTTTAGAATCTGTTCCTTAGCCTAGTTCATAAAGGCCTCTATATCCTCTGTAGTTCTTGGTATGTTAGCAGAAAGATTTTCACATCCATCCTCTGTTACCAGGCAGTTATCCTCCAAGCGGAAACCAATGCCCCACTCTTCATGATAAATTCCCACATCGATACAAAATACCATTCCCGGTGCAATGGTCTCCGGAGTCTTTACCACATCATGGACATCATAACCAATATGATGTGCTCCTGCATGCCACATATAAGTTCCAATCTCCTCATAGGATGATAAGACTCCGGCATCCTTTAATCGCTCATAGTTGTATCTTCGAATAGTGGCATCAACATCTACCATCTTCATTCCCGGGCGAATGATTTCAAACATATGATTGGAGGTATCTAAGGCACAGTCAAATAACAACTTCTGCTTTGGCGTGTAACGTCCGTTACAGGGCCATCCTCTGGAAACATCGGTAATAAGATTATCCCATTGAGCTCCTACATCATTTAAGATGATATCTCCATCCTTTGCCTGTCCTTCATAACTATAATAATGAATACAGAAATTATTTTCTCCTGCAGAGATAATGGATGGAAATCCAGGTCCCTTAGGTCCATATTGGCCTAAGGCTCTGTCATACTCTGCCTTATACTGATACTCGTACATTCCGGGTTTTGAAGCCTTCATCATGGCTAAAATTCCATCTCTGGTAATGTCTTCTGCCTTTCTTAAAGCTTCGATTTCACAAGGTTGCTTAATGAGACGAAGTTCCCTGATCAAAATATTTGCATTTCCAATAGAAAGGAAAGGCAGCTGCTTTTGTATATAGGCAGAAAATCTCTGAGCCGGACGGTCTATCTCCTTGCTTCCGATACGGTACAAATCCAAATATACAGACCCATAATTTCCACTAAAAGCAAGATTTCTAAAATCAGTCTCAAAGCTTTCCTTAGACCGCACGTCTTCTACACCGGATTGTTCTGTTGCTTCATAGGGTTTTACTCTGCGTCCAGTCCAACGCTCTGCATGAGGATCCGGAGGCAGGATGTAGAGCTGTTCTTTCACATCCCCACTTCCATCCTTAGCCGCCAAAAGCACTGCTTCCTTACACTCTAAACCTGTAAGATATACAAAGCTTCGATCTGCGAAAAAAGGATAATACTCATCATTGGTCTTAATAATCTCCTCCCCGGAAAAAAGCACCAAAAGTGCTCCTTCCGGAAGTTTATCATACAAACGCTCACGGTTTCCCTTATGAAACTCTGCCTTCATAATTTCCATACCTCTTTTCTTCTTATATCCCTATTCTTATTCCTATTGTCAATCCAAAATCCCTGTTCTTTTCATGACCCATAAGCTATTATGATTCTATTTATGATTCTATTTATGGTTCTATCTAGGCTTCCTTGTCCATCAAATGGCAGGCTACAATATGGCCCGGCTTTATCTCCCTTGCCTTTGGAGTCTCCTGATGGCAGCGGTCTGTTGCATACTGACAACGGCTTGCAAAACGGCAGCCTTCTTTTGGATTAATAGGAGAACTGATCTCCCCTTCAATAGGAATACGCTTATTGGCTTTCGCCTTTACAGGATCGGCCTCCGGAACTGCGGAAAGCAAGGCTTTGGTATAAGGATGCATTGGATTTTCATAAAGCTCCTCAGTCTTTGCAGTCTCCACTACTGTTCCTAAATACATAACCACAACACGATCCGAAATATATTTTACCACACTTAAGTCATGAGCGATAAATAAATAAGTCAATCCCTTACTCTCTTGAAGTTCCTTTAACATATTGATAACCTGGGCCTGAATGGACACATCCAAGGCGGAAATCGGCTCATCACAGATAATAAATTCCGGATCCACAGACAGGGCTCTGGCGATACCGATTCTCTGTTTCTGACCACCGGAAAATTCATGAGGGAATCTTGACATATGATCATGATTAAGGCCAACCGTTGCCAAAAGCTCCTGAACCTTGCTTTCTGTTTCCTTGGCTGACATACCACGGTTTTTAAGGCCTTCTCCTACGATTTCCTTAACAGTCATTCTAGGGTTCAAAGACGCATAAGGATTTTGGAAAATCATTTGAACTCTGTTGCAAAATTCCTTCTTACCTTTTTTGTCTAACTTTGAAATGTCCTGTCCATCGTAAATCACCTCTCCGGCAGTAGCATCGTAAAGTCTAATGAGACAGCGGCCGGTAGTTGATTTTCCACAGCCAGACTCACCTACCAATCCTACGGTCTCCCCTTTGTAGATATCAAAGCTAACATGGTCTACAGCCTTTAAAGTGGCAGTACGGCTGATATGAAAATATTTACATAAGTCTTTTACCTGTACGAGAGGCTTCTCATTTACTTGTTCCATCTTACACCTCTCCTTTCCTTAGTACCTTTTTCTTAAGGCTTGTTTCCGGTGCCATTTCATGCTGTAACCAACAGCAAGTCTCATGTTCTTCTGAAACCATATAATGCTCTGGAGGATTCTCCAAACACACATCCATACAATACTCACATCTTGCTGCAAATGGACATCCCACCGGCGGAGAGAATAGATCCGGAGGTGTTCCCTCAATAGGCTTTAATTTTTCTCCCTTTTCCGTATCAAGACGGGCAATGGAATCCATCAGTCCCTTGGTATAAGGGTGGGCTGTCTCATAGAAAAGCTCATTAATTGGAGCCTTTTCTACGATTTTACCACCATACATAACTACAACTCGGTCGCAAAGTCTTGCGATTACTCCCAAGTCATGGGTGATCATAATAATAGAAGTTCCAAATTTATCTCGAAGCTCCAACAAAAGATCAAGAATCTGAGCCTCAATGGTTACATCCAAAGAAGTGGTTGGCTCGTCACAGATAATTACACTAGGCTGGCTTACCAGGGCAATAGCAATCATAATACGCTGCTTCATTCCACCAGACAGCTCGTGGGGATACTGTTTATAACGCTTCTCCACATCATTGATTCCTACCAGACGCATAATATCAAGAGCTTTTTCTTTTACTTCTTTTCTTGACACGTCTTTTCTTCCACAGAATACTTCCTCAATCTGAGCCCCTACCTTCATAGTAGGATTTAAGGAGGTCATGGGATCCTGGAATACAAATCCAATCTCATTTCCCCTGATCTTTCGGATCTCCTTATTTGACATTTTCAGGACATCCTGGCCCTTATATAAAATCTCACCACCCTCAAAAAATCCCGGCGGCTCTGGATTTAATCTTAAGATACACTGGGCTGTTACACTTTTTCCGCATCCGGACTCTCCAACAATTCCCAAGATCTCGCCTTTGTTTACATCAAAGCTTATATCACGTACAGCCTTTACTTCTCCTCCATAGGTACGGAAGGAATAGACCACATTCTTTAATTCAAGAATCTTTTCTTTCTCTGACATCTTTCTTCCTCCTATTCTGTTCCTCGAAGTTTCGGGTCTACTGCATCACGAAGTCCGTCTCCCAAGAGATTCAAGGCCAGCATGGTAGTACAAATAAAGAATGCCGGAAGAACAATCTCATGAGGATAAATCTTCATATACTGAATTCCTTCTTTTGCAAGAACACCCCAACTACAGTTCGGAGGAGCAATTCCAAGTCCAATATAACTTAAGAAGGCTTCCTGGAAAATGGCATTGGGAATTGCCATACAAAGGTTGGTGATAAGCATTCCTAAAATGTTTGGAATGATATGACGAAGGATAATAACAATATCGGAGACCCCAAGAACCTTGGCTGCCAGGACAAAGTCCTGCTCCTTTAGTCTATAAACTTCACCACGTACAAATCGGCAGGTTCCGATCCATCCTACAATACACATGGCAACGATGAGGCAGGCAACACCTTTTCCTAAGATAATCATAACCAGAATAGTAATGATCAGACTTGGAATACCATAGAGGATATCCACAATTCGCATGACGATCATATCTAATTTCCCGCCATAGTATCCACAGAGGCCTCCAATAACCGCACCTACACACATATTAATAAATGCAGATAAAAATCCAATAGCCAGGGAAACTCTTGCTCCCATCCAGACGCGAACCCACTGATCTCGACCTGTAGCATCACATCCCAACCAGTGCTTCAAGGAAGGCAGAGCGTGAATGGCATCTACATCCATGGAAGAAAACTTATAATGACTTAACATAGGGGCAAAAATTGCCAACAAAACATAGAGGGCAATAATACATAAGCCGATAAAAGCTGAACGATTCTTTTTAAGTCGTCTCCATGCATCCTGCCAGAAAGAAAGTGACGGTCTGCTGATGGACTCCATACGTTCCGTATTCTTTCCCTTAATCACAAACATATCTTTATTTAATTCAGCCACTTCTCTCACCTACCTTTTACCAATGCGGACACGTGGATCAGCCACACCGTACAAAATATCAACGATCAGGTTACAAAGTACCAGGAAGAATCCATAGAATACTGTCATTCCAAGAATCATTGCATAATCATTTTCATTAACACTGGATACATAATATTTACCCATTCCAGGAATTGCGAAAATAGACTCAATAACGAAGGTTCCTGTTAAAACCGAAGCTACTGTAGGTCCTAATACAGTCATTACCGGCATAATGGCATTTCTAATCTGATGTCTGCAGGTAATACGCAGCTCAGAAAGTCCTTTGGATCTTGCGGTTTTAATGTAGTCCTGGGATGTAACCTCCAACATGCTAGACCGCATAATTCTAGATACAGACGCTAGTGTGTAGAAAGCCAAGGCTGTGGCCGGAAGAATGGTATATTCAAAGCCCAGATACTTTGCGATGGGGAAGAGTCCCCATTTAATCCCGAAGAAATACTGCAGGGTAGCACCCATAATAAAGTCCGGAATACTGGTTCCGATAATGGCAATAATTACACAGAAGAAATCAAGCTTCTTTCCACGGTTTCTCGCTGCAATAATACCAAGAACTAAACCAATAGAAATTGCTAACACCAGCGCACGAATACCTAAATCCGCTGAGAATGGGAAAGTCTGTCCGATAATATAGTTTACCGTCTTATTGGTATACTTCATAGAATATCCAAAATTTCCCTGTAATAGATTCAACAAATAGGTAAAATACTGTTGAATAAGTGGCTTGTCAAATCCATAGTAGGATCTCATATTTGCCGCAACTTCTTTGGTAAGTTTGGCACTGGTAAACGGATCACCAGGCATAAGTCTTACTAAGAAAAATACTATGGTAACAAGCGCCCAAAGTGTTAAGATTGCAGCAATTACTCGCTTTACAATATACTTAGCCATCTTTACCCTCCTTAAAATAAAAATCTCTCTTAACATTTATAAATAGAAAAGAGGATTCAGGGAAGGAAGAATTCTATTCCTTCTTCCCTGAATCATCTTTTCTTTAAAATCCTACACAGAGCCCCGAAGCAAAGTTCGGGACTCTGTTTTAGATTTTCATTATAGATTATAAAGAATTCTTATAATTACTCTACATCTACGTCTGCGTATACCCAGTCGATATTCAAACTGCAATAGTAGAAGTTAATGCCTGTAGTATCATCATCTAATAAGTAATAAATATTTCTCTCCTGTAATGGAACAAATGCTCCATCCTCAAGAATGGTCTGCTCTACCTGATTCAGCATATCCATACGAGCATCTGTATCAGTCTCTGTCTGAGAAGCCTCTAAGAGGGAATCCACTTCCTCATTCTTGTAGTTACTGTAGTTGTATGAACTTTCTCCATAGAATAATTCAAGGTAGCTATATGGATCATCGTAATCAGCTCCCCATCCGCCATATCCAACCTGGAAGTCATGCTCAGGATAAACCTTTCCATAAATATCAGAGTAGGTTACCTGGCGGATATCTACCTTGATACCAAGATTATTCTGCCATTGTTCCTGAATAACCTCTGCAATCTTCTTAGAAGACTCAGCATCTGTAGTAACAAACTCGATGGTGATGTCAGAAGGACTTGAAATTCCAAGCTCAGGATTTGAAGTCTTCAGTTCCTCGATAGCTGTATTCAAATACTCTTTTGCCTTATCTGTATCACCTGCCAATGGGTATGAGTAAGAATCTACATCATATTCCTCACCATAAGTGCTGTCCTTTGCCTGAAGTCCCGGGAATACCAAACCATTAAATGCTGTATAAACATCCTCAACTGCAAGTTTTACATAGTCTTCTCTGTTCAATGCATAGTTCAAAGCAAGACGGAAGTTCTTATTCTGAAGTGCCGGCTGCTCCTCACTTGTTGAGTTAATGTAGCAGAAGTCTACGTTACCATTGGTAAATGCTTCCGCTTCATCCTTGTACTGGGCTACTGAAGCTGTCGGAACCTGTACATAATCAAGATCTCCACTCTCATACATAGAAAGCTGAGTATCTGTATTCTCTACATAGTTAAGCTCACATCTGTCAAGATTGATCTCATCGATGTTCCAGTAGTTCTCATTCTTCTCGAATACCCATACGTTATTCTCAGAGCTTACCATCTTATATGGTCCTGAATAAACATTCTTATCAGCAGTTGCTGCGAAGTCTGAACCATACTCTTCTACAATATCCTGACGAAGTGGAGCATACTGTCCTGCAGAACCAACCAAGCTTAAGAAGTAGGAAGTAGGATTCTCCAAAGTAACCTCAAGAGTGGTATCGTCTATAGCCTTTACTCCCAACTCATCAACGGACATCTCACCTGTCTCAATAGCATGACCATTCTTTAAATAATCTCCGATGAAGGCATAAGGTGATGCTGTTTCAGGATCCAGAAGTCTCTTCCAGCTGTATACGAAGTCGTCTGCTGTAATCTGCTCACCATCACTCCATTTTGCATCATCACGTAAATGGAAGGTATAGGTAAGTCCATCATCAGAAACATCCCAGCTCTCTGCAATACCAGGTTCAACAGTTCCTGCTGTATTACGAACCAAGCTTTCTGTAACCGCATGCTGAATCTCATTATCACCAATACTCTGTCCCTTTGTCGGATCCAAAGTTGTTGGCTCTGTATTTACCGCATAGCGGAATACCTTTTCTCCGGAGTCGCTACTGTCACCTGATCCGCTGGTGCTAGGAGTGCTGCAGCCTGTTGCCAGACCTGCCACCATAACCATACTTAAAAACGCCACTAATACTTTCCTTTTCATAAGTTATCCTCCTTTGTAAGTATTGTAAGCTTTCATAAAAATCAAGTACGTATTCACCTACCTGATTTAGACATCAAAAAAGACCAACGACACAGACCGTAGTCTCTTTTTGATATAGAAAAAGCAAAGAAGAACCTAAATGGGAGCGCCCTTGCTCTTCTTTGCTTATATCGATTGCTTGCATTATATTCCTCTTGTCATAAAACTGTCAATGAACTTTTTTATCCAAAAATATGCTTTCAACCAGTTTTTATATATTAAAATCACTCTATAGCCTTTAACGGTCTGTATTAATTGTCACACTATTGGCGCAACTTGCCATTCCCTCATTTCCACCACACATTTTGTCGTCAACTTGAGGAATTTCTATACACTTTAAAAAGTTTTTATTTTTTATTATCCCTCTTTTCTTTCTTTTCGTATAAAAGATTAACAAGAAAAACAATACAGTCATTATGAATAGGAAAGGGAGATTATTATGACAGGAACATTACAGAGATTATTTGACTTTCAGCACTTTGCAGAGAATAAAAAACTTCAGAGTATCATTGATGATACCATGGCTAGATACAGCACTGAAAGCCGTGCGGAGCTCCATGAAGATGATCTGAATATGTTATTTGCAGCCGGTAGTGCTGACTACGCTGCCCCCAAGGATCCAACAATTATCTAAATTAAAAAAGCCAAGAGAAAAGGACTTACACCATTTCTCCTGGCTTTTTTTATTCTTTTTTATTTTCTTATATTTTCTTACTTAATTCTACTGGTATATACCATTCAAGGTCACTGTAAACACAACTTCTTTTCCTGCTAAATCAGAATTTCCATAATTCTCCGGGAAGGTCAGGTTAAGGTCAAATGTTTCTCCGACTTTATGTCCCACAATCCCATCCTCAAATCCATCAATGTAGGTATCGGATCCAAGCTCTAAGTCTGCACCTGCTCCGTCGGTACTTCCCCCATCAAAGGCCTCTCCGTCAAGGTAGCCTGTATAATCAATATTTACCGTATCCCCATCTTTCGCCTCAAGGCCTTCCGTGGTATCCAAGCTACTTGCGGTGGAATCCTGGCTACTATCTGTGTCTGTGCTCTCTGATGATGTACTATCCGTACTTGTGCTTTCTGTACTTGTACTCTCCCTTGTAGAAGAATCATCGGAAGTGCTTGAGCTGGAACCGGAAGTTGCAATAGCCCATACAAGAATTACAACAACCACCACTGTAGCCACCAATGGCACCCAAAACTTCAACTGCTTTACTACTTTTTCCTTCTTTTGCGCTTTCTTTCTCTCCTGAGCCCTTCTCTCCTGAGCCAGCTTCTTATTCTCTTTCTTCATAAAAAATAAATCCCTTCTTGATTTTACCTAACCATTCAATCATGCCTTTACAGAGTGGCAGATTCAAGATCCATGGCTGAACTGTTACAATTTTACACTATCTTTATGTCCATACTGTGTTTTGTGATCAGTTATAACAAGCGAAAAACATTTTTATGGAAATCCAGAATTCCATCCCGCTTCATTTTCCCCAGCTCTTTAGAAAGGGCGCTGCGGTCCACATTTAAATAATCTGCCATCTGCTGCCGGTTAAAGGGTATCTCGATATTGTTCCCCTTCTGTCTGACAGACTGGGCCGTTAGGAAAGTAAGGACCCGCTCTCTGACAGTTTTTGGACTAGTGCAAAAAATCCGTTGGGACAAAAGAAGATTCTTCCGCAAGGAAATCTGCAGCATATTTTCCTTAATCTTTTTCTTCCAGGACTCATTACCCACTTGTAATAAATCTGCGTCTAAAAAAAGGAGGTGGGTATCTTTTGCGGCCACAACCTCCACCATCAAAGGCTCCCTGCAAAAGGCATAGCTTTCTCCAAAGACCTCTCCCTCTTCCACATCACTTAGAATACTTAAATTTCCCAGAGGATCCGCAGTCTGAATATGAGCTCCGCCACTTATGATCATGCCGATTTCATGAATCATCTCCCCCATCCTGAAAATTTCTTCATTCTTTTTAAAGCTAGCTTCCCTGAGACAGCTCGCCTCCTGCATATCCTGCCATTCTTCTGTAGTAATTCCCTTTAAAACGAGATTTCTTATAATATCCATTAATTCCATCCTCTCATCTCTTTTTTCGTGGTTATAACCACAGATTTTTTACTAAAATTGTAATAAACTAGGAAAAGAAAAACAAGTCTATCAGCTAAAATGCTAAGACCTATTAGGAATTTTAAAAGCGAGGTTATAAGATGATAAGAAGAATTGTAAATATTGACCAGGAAAAATGTAACGGCTGCGAGGCCTGTGCCACTGCCTGCCATGAAGATGCCATTGGAATGATTGACGGGAAAGCTACCCTGCTCCGTGACGATTACTGTGACGGCCTTGGTGACTGTCTTCCAGCCTGTCCTACGGGAGCCATTTCCTTTGTAGAAAGAGAAGCTGCCGCCTACGATGAAGCCGCAGTTCTTGCCAATCAACAGGCAAAGAAAGTTCAGATTACCATGGGACATGCCAAGGCAGATCAAGAAAATTCCTCCTCCGAGACTCCAAAACAAAGGGCCTTCTCCGGTTGTCCCGGAAAACAGATGCGTACTTTGAAGCCAAAGACAGAAGAATCCCCTAAGACCTTCGACAATGCTGCATCTCCCGTTGCATTTCCCATGTCCTCTCAGCTAGGACAATGGCCCTGTCAGATCAAGCTGGTGCCGATCAATGCGCCATATTTTGATGGAGCCAAACTTTTAATCGCAGCAGATTGCACCGCCTATGCCTATGCAAATATGCACCAGGAATTTATGCGTGGAAAGATTACCCTTATCGGTTGTCCCAAACTTGATGATATCGATTATAGCGAAAAATTAACTGCCATTATTGCAAATAATAATATTAAAAGCCTTACTGTTGTCCGCATGGAGGTTCCATGCTGCGGAGGCCTAGAGAATGCCGCCACAACCGCTCTTAAAAATAGTGGAAAGTTTATTCCATGGCAGGTGGTTACTATATCCATTGATGGCGAGATTTTAGACTAAAGGTTTCCTGTTTTTTACAAGAAAAAGGAAGTGTCCCGACTTGGACGCTTCCTTCTTTTCTTTTTTCATCTTAAATTAGCAGGATACCGGACGCCCTCCGGCAAAGGATCCCATTCATTTAGCCCTAAACTCTGTCGAAACTGGGCTTGTCCTAAGGTAAGCTTTGGCAAGTCATCTTCCAGATAATCCAAAAGTTCCCTGATGCCCTCCCTTGTAACATTATTAATCTCAAAAATCCTTTCACAGCGCATGTTCTCCATCCACTGCCGGACCATAGGAATATTGGCATAAGGAGAATCTGTCTTCGTAATGATCCCGATCATAGGCCGCAAAAGAAAATTCCTGCTGCCATCGCTAAAGAGATTAAAGGGTTCATCTGCCGCCTGGACAATGGCAATGACATCCGCCTCAAAGGAAAAGCAAGCCAGTCCAATTCCAAATCGCTTGGACTCGGCATATTCTCCCGGGGAGTCTATGGTATCCTCTTTGGAATTTGTATATTGCGTCTTATGATAGTGAAGCTCCTCCCCTTTTAAGGCCTGGGTAAGGGAGGTCTTGCCTGCTTCACTTCTACCCATTAAAAACATCTTCTTCACGTTACATTCATCCTTTTTACTCTAACTTCGGTTAATCTTACAAACCCTGAATTTCAGCACATCCCGGAAAAAACGGACAACCTCTTCCACTGCTATAGTCACATCCGTAAGACTTCCTGTTAAAATCAGGGTTCCACTAAAGCGATCCAAAAATCCAATGTCCACATTGGCAGCCTTTACCGCTACATCAGCCCCTACCGCCGTGGACTCCCAGGGGGTGAATTTCACAATTCCAATTGATTCTCCCCTATGGTCCTCTCCTTCATGTACTCCGATATGAAGGGCCAGATTCTCATAAACAGAAGTATCTGACGGAGTAAAAATATGAGCCATGCAAACTTCTTTTCCCGGAACCCGGACTCTAGTCATGCGAAGCCGTTTTCCTTTTAGGTTCTCATAATCATCCCCAAACATACGCTCCAGCAATTGTTCTTTCGTTATCCGTTCTTCCATATTAGCCTTCCTATCTCTTAGTAATATCACATACCACGTAACCTAAAGTGTCCCTAAAATAGCTGACAATCTCAGTCATAGCTGATGTAACATCGGAAATAAGGCCTGTAATAATCATGGTTCCTGTAAAACGATCTGCAAATCCAAGATAAACGTTGCTGGTTTTTACTGCTATATCTGAAGCAATTACCGCCGACTCCGGTGGTGTCATATTCATAATCCCAATAGCAGAAGATCCATAATCCACCTGTGGATTCAGTCCTAACTTCTGGTAGATAACCGGAGCCGGACCTCCCATAATATGTGCAAATGTAATCTCTTTTCCTGCTACTGTCTCCTGCACAATTCTGATCTGTTCTCCATGTTCATTTGCCATTAGCAGTTCCTCACTTTCTATCTCATTAGATAATTTAAGAGCAAAAAGGCATTTTCCATATTTTTTATCCTTCTACTCCTATGCTATTCATTATAACACGGGATTTTTAACTTGCTCCAAACCAATCTATGTGAATCTCAAACCAAAACTGATGATCAGCTTTTCTTTCTGCGACTCTTAAAAACATCAATCTTCTGTTTTACGATCAATATTTTCATCAGCGGTCCAAAAAAATGTTTTACAAGGCTTTCGCAGTCCTCTGCCCGAATCTCCGGTTCTCGTCCATCCACAGCCATACAATCATATTCCATGGTTCCCTCCTGAACACTAAAGGGCAGCATCTTAAATCCATTTCTCTCATAAAAAGCCTTGCGCTTTACTCGCTGATCATAATTTTCTGCCTTAGGATCCATAGCCTCAATACATAAGAAAATACGTTTATCCCTGTATTTTTTCTGTAAAATTTTTAGAATTCTTCCACCATAGCCCATTCCCCGTCTGGACTCATGAATGGCAAAATAAAAAATATAAACCATATCCTTATAAAAAGCATTGTGAACCAAGCCTATGAATTCATCCTCATCATAAATCCCGTAAAGTTCTCCCAGCCCCTTCTTGGACCTTAGCTTAATCATCCAAAAGGGAATCTGCTCCTCTTTGGGAAATGCCCTATCATACAGTTTTCGCAAATCCTTTCTGCTTTCATTTTTGTTTTGATAGCCCACAAAACGTAATTTTGACATCTAAAACCCTCCCATTGTATAATCTTTTATTTTATTTCAAAAACATAAAAATGTTGGGATTAAAATGCCTTTCAATCCCAACATCATTCTAACATAAATATTCTCTTTGCGTTTGATCCTTAATCAAATTCATACTTAAATACCCTGTAAATAAATTTTTCCGTATCCATGGTAAAGGTCACAATAGGCTTATGGCCACTGTCATACTCTGTAAATGTTCCCTTCAAACCGGAATCTACAATAGTATGTCCATTTAAATCCTGTACACTGCTGACATATCCGGAATATGGAACTTCAAAAGAATCAACTAATTCAAAAGTTCCCTTATTTTCATCTACTAAATATTTATAATAGTAAGAGCAATCTCCATCTACCCCGGAAGAATTGGTGAGATTCAAATCCGTCCAATCAAAGTCTGGCCGTGTCTCACTATATCCAATATTATTATTAAACATATACAGATAATACTGGCCCTCCTCCAGGCTATCGTCTTTCTCATAGCTAATGGAATGCTGTCCTCCCTGAATCGTAAAATCTCCCAGCTTTTCAAGGACAAGGTCCTCATAAGAAGTATCCTCCCACACCTCCTTGTCACTGATAATATATGCTATTTCCGGATTTTCTGACAGGTTTGTGATCTTCAAAATAGACGAGGTCTCTCTGGAGCTTATAAGAATCGAGTCATCCCCTACATACTGGATGGTATTTAAATGAGCCCAATCCAATTCACCAGAAGAATTTTCTGTGCAGCTTTCTTTGTAGTCCTCCATTAAGTCTCCCAGATCCAAGACTTCGCTAACATCTCCAGTGGTGGGATCAAGCTTTAATACAATATCCTCTGTACTGTCCTGGCTAGTATCTGTAGCAAGAATTAATAGATTTCCTGATTCATCAAATACATAATCGTGATGCAGCTTATAATCTCCAAATTGATATACATTCGTAACCTGTCCCAATTTATTTACCTGGGCAATTTTCTTTTCAGAAATACTGTAATACATATAATCATCCTGGAACAATATCCTATGGCTTCTATATCCTAGAATCGGCACTTCCCCTCTTAGCACTCCCTGATTGTCATAATAATACATAAAGTCCATAGAGAAACTATCATTTCCTAAAATCACGAAAAGTCCATCCTCCAGGGTCTCATCTTCCTGAAGCACCTCTTTATCCAGAACAAGTTCCTCTTCTCCGTAAATATCACCCATTTCATAGGAGGTCTCGTAGGTATTCGCCGAACCATCCTCTCCCGTCACTGTAAAAGTAATGGTGTTGCTTGTATTTGGAATCAAACCGATTAGTTGGAATTCATGTTCTGTCTCTAACGCTTTTGAATGAACATCCTGGGTAAAATCATCAATCTCCTCATTGTCAACGTGAATAGTGTAGGAAACAGATTTCGGATCCTCAGTGGTAAAATACACATACATGGATTGGGTATTCGTTCCAAAAGGATTGTATTTTATTAACATATTGTCTGCAGTATAGGTTCCCTCACTCTTCTCCTTAGAGATAGATTCCGCAATAGCAGCCTGGGCCTTAGGATCATAGGTCGCCTTAACTGTTTTAAAAATTTCCTTCTGCTCTTCATTCATAACATTTTTTTCATTGTCAGATTGCTTTACCTCTCCATTGGAGGATTCTGTGGCTGAAAGATTATCTTCAGACTTATGATGCAAATAAAATGCGGTTCCTCCAATCCCAATGGCCACCGCAATTACTGCAATTCCAATTCCCCACAAAATTCGTTTTTTTCTGCCCACTTTTTTGCTCCGTTCTTTCATAATGTCTTCTTTATGACTTTTCTATGATTTCTCTATAATTTCTCTATGCTATCTTTATGTCTTCACCTAATTTCATGGATTCACATACTCTAGTTTCATAGATTCCCATATTCTAGCAGATAAATGTGGCTAAATGATGAAATATAGAAAAGACTTGTAGTATAAGTAACATAATTTTTCTCTGCATAGTAAAAAGGGCAACACTTCTAAGCATTGCCCTTCTCACTATAATTTTGACTTGTTTAATTTGTAAAATCTTTTATTTAATGAATCTCAGATTGAAATTCTTTAATATCCATTGCAATCTCTCCACTTAACAACAACATACAAATTAGGTTTGGAATAGCCATCAGCGCATTAGCAATATCAGAAAAACTCCAAACTAAAGTCAATGTCTGAGTACATCCAAAATATACTACCAAAGAAAATACCACACGGTAAATCATGTTAAATTTATGAGTTCCCAATAAGTACTCAAAAGCCTTTTCTCCATGGTATTCCCATCCCAAAATAGTGGAGAAAGCAAAGAGTGTAATTCCTATGGTAACTAACCATCCACCAGATGTTCCTAAAACCGTTTTAAATGCGGCAATAGTTACATCTGAACCTGTAAGGTATTCCCCTGCTGCATCAGTAGTTCCTAAAACTCCTGAAGAAGCAATTGCAAGGCCTGTAATGGTGCAAACAACAATAGTATCCCAGAAGGTTCCGGTCATATTAATATAACCCTGACGAACCGGATTGTCTGTAGTAGCTGCTGCTGCAGTAATTGCTGCTGAACCCATACCAGCCTCATTTGAGAAGACACCACGTGCAACACCATATCGCATGGCATTCATCATACTAGCAACAATAGTTCCACAAAGTCCGCCGCCAACAGCTTCCACAGAAAATGCCATTTTAAAAATCATTACGATACCAGCAGGTAAATTAGAAATATTTCCAATAATAACGATCAGGCCACAGATCACATAGAAAATAGCCATAACCGGAACTACTACCGAAGAAACCTTTGATATAGATTTAATGCCACCAACAATAATGAGTAATGATAACACTGTGATTACAATGCCGGAAAACCATGTAGGTATTGAAAATGTAGTGTGCAGTGCACCTGCTATAGAATTTCCCTGGGTCATATTGCCAATACCAAAGGAAGCAACTACTGCAAAGAATGCAAAAAGCCAGGCCAGAACAGAACCAAAGGTTTTGTTCTTTAATCCTTTTTTCATGGTATACATAGGGCCGCCACTCATCTCTCCCTTTTCATTAACCTCACGATACTTAATGGCCAACATACATTCACTGAACTTTGAAGTCAAACCAAAAGCAGCTGAAATCCACATCCACACCAAAGCTCCAGGTCCACCGGAAACCATAGCTGTGGCAACACCTACGATATTTCCTGTTCCGATAGTTGCTGCCAGAGCCGTTGTTAAAGCCGAAAAAGGTGACACATCCCCTTCTCCACGGCTCTTTGTCCTAGCTTCTTTACTCAATGTGCTTTTCAGCGCATATCCTAAATTTCTCCAAGTTAAAAACCGGGTCCGAATGGTAAGAAAAATACCAGTACCCACCAACAACACCAGCATCACCGGTCCCCAGACAAAATCGTCTATGGCAGTGACACAATCACTTAGACTTTGCATAAAAGCTTCCATATTACAGATCCTCCTCATCTCTTCATTCCCTAAAATAAATTCTTATAAATTTTTATATATTTATATTTAGGGTTCATAAAACGCAAAAAAGGAGCAATGTATTAGCAACATTGCTCCTTCTTGTGTTCTATGATTTTTCTGCATTATACTCTTGTGAAAAATACTTTGTCAATAGTTTTACAGAAGTGGATTATGGATATCTTGCAAAAATCAATTTGAAGAAACATAAAAAAAAGAAAAAGCTTCAAGTCAAAAGACTTGAAGCTTCAATGCCGCAGACCGGAATCGAACCGGTACGAGGGGTTAGCCTCGCAGGATTTTAAGTCCTGTGCGTCTGCCAGTTCCGCCACTGCGGCATACAAGCTAAAGGCTTGTCATGTAATGCAAAACATTACAAATGGGACCAATAGGGCTCGAACCTATGACCCCCTGCTTGTAAGGCAGGTGCTCTCCCAGCTGAGCTATGATCCCATAT
>CAVAKZ010000024.1:0-39307 GCA_963589425.1 Parabacteroides distasonis
TTATGCGGTATTAGCAGTCATTTCTAACTGTTATCCCCCTGTGTGAGGCAGGTTACCCACGCGTTACTCACCCGTCCGCCGCTAAGTCACAAGGGTCTTCATCCGAAGAATCAAACCAAAGCGCTTCGCTCGACTTGCATGTGTTAAGCACGCCGCCAGCGTTCATCCTGAGCCAGGATCAAACTCTCGTATAAAAAAGCTCAGGTTTGGTCTTTCACAAACCTTAGCGTTTATACACTCCTCGACGACTTAGCGAGCGAATCTTTATTCACGAGCTTAGTGTCGCAGGAGCTTCATTCTCTCCAAGTTCAAGAAAAACTTACTAGCTTTCCTATCCCTTTTACTGTTTTTAAGGTTGACACGAAATTTCTTTCATGTCCGTTCTGAATAATTCTTTAAGAATTTTCAGGGTTTGTTGTCTATTGTTTAATTATCAAGGTTCTGTCTGTCTTCGCGACAGCTTTAATAGATTATCACATCTTTTTCAGCTTGTCAAGAAGTTTTTTAAGTTTTTTGTTTCGGCGTTTTGTTTTCGCGAAACAGCTTGTCTAGAATATCATGTTGTTTACTTTTTGTCAACAACTTTTTTATTCTAATTTTTGCCGTTTTCATGAGCCCCAGTGCTTTCCAGACTTGTCTCACGCGACAGCTTTTGTATATTATCACAATCATCCTACTAGTGTCAAGCCTGATTTTTTCTTTTTTTCATTGTACCCACATTAGTACAAAAAGAAAGCCCTGGGATACTTTTTTAATATCCCAAGGCTTTTCACAAGACCTTTTATTCCTTTATTATACAGCAAGGCAGCCAGCTTTAATCTAGGGTTCGGTAATACTATATAGGACCTTATCCAGCAGCCTATGAAAGCCTTCGATCTCTTTCTTATTCATTCCAAGAGTCAGCTTCTTATCAATCTTCTTTCGATCTGCCACCATTTTCTTCTGAACAGCGTAGGCCTTTTCTGTAAGGTAAATATTTTTACATCTTTTATCCTTGACGCTGGGAGCCATAAACACAAAGCCATTCTCCTCCATACGTTTTAGAATTCCTGTTACAGTCGGGTTCTTTAAAGAAAGAGCCTTCTCCACATCCCTCTGATTCACCGCATCTGCGCTGCTATTAAAAAGAAAGTCCAACACCGCACACTGAGAGGAGGTTAAGCCCAATTTTTTCAAAAGGTTGTTAATTTCTTTCTCGTAAATATTATTAATTTGTTTAATCTTAAATCCCAGAGGTGCTTGCTCTCTCATTAGACTCCCTCTCTTTTTTCCGAATTTTCATAGGATTTCATAAGCTTCAATTCCCTATATGCAAATCCCAAAGATATGATTATGGCCATTCCATCTGCTATAGGTCCTGCATACATAACCCCATCGATTCCCATAAAAAGGGGGAAAATAATGATCAAGGGTATCAGGAATAAGACTTGCCTGGTTAGAGACACCACTGCTCCCAATTTTGCCTTTCCCATGGAAGTAAAGAAATTAGCACTTACCGGATGAAGCCCATTGGCAAAGGTCATAAACATATAGATTTTAAAATACCGTTCTGCAAAACGATAGTAATCTTCCGATCCGCTTCCAAAGATACTAATAATCTGCCTTGGGAAGAATTGAAAGCTCAAGAAAAATAAGAGGCCTACTACAAAAGCTACTTTAAAGGCATACTTATATGTATCGCTGACACGCTTGTAAGCTTTTGCACCATAGTTAAAGCCCCAGATTGGCTGGCAGCCTTGAGCCAGGCCGATAGTTATGGAAAGAAATACCATATTTACTTTCGAGATAACCCCTACACAAGCCAGAGGGATCTCACTTCCATAACTAGAAGCAGCCCCATAATGTTTCAGGGTATTATTCATTACAATCTGAACCAAGGCCATGGAAATCTGGTTAATACAAGCAGCCATTCCCAAGGACAGAATTTGCTGAAAATTATTCCAGCTAGGTTTTAGCATTCTCACCTTTAGATCCATATGGCGAAATTTTAGAAAATATATGATCACCATAATCCCAGATACCACCTGGCCTATAACCGTAGCCCAGGCTGCCCCCTTGATTCCTAAATTAAATCCAAAGATAAACAAGGGATCTAAAATGGTATTTATAATGGCTCCTGTCAGCATACAGGTCATGGAGTAGGTAGGACTTCGGTCTGCTCGGATCAGGTGATTCCCTCCGGTAGTTAAAACCAGAAAGGGAATTCCCAGGGCTGTAATCCCTGTGTAATCCTTAGCATAAGGTAAAATTTCTTCTGTTACGCCAAATAGCTGCAGCAAGGAATTTAAAAAAACAAGCACCAGGACGGCAATAAGAAGGCCTCCGGCAAGCAGTAAGGTCAATCCATTAGCTGCAAAGTAATTGGCTCTCTCTTGCTGCTTAGCCCCTGCAGACAGGTTGAAGTTTGAGGCACTGCCAATGCCAAGAAGCAAGGCAGTTGCCGTACAT
Source organism: Parabacteroides distasonis (assembly GCA_963589425.1). Classification (GTDB taxonomy): domain Bacteria; phylum Bacillota; class Clostridia; order Lachnospirales; family Lachnospiraceae; genus CAKRJP01. The sequence continues at coordinate 2,449 of CAVAKZ010000024.1, forward strand.
ACGATGGTAATAGGAAATGCGATATTGGTAGCCGCATTTCCCAAAAGCCCAACCCCCTGCCCAATGAAGATTTGATCCACTATATTATAAAGGGAGCTCACCAGCATGCTGATAATGGCCGGAATAGCAAATCTTGGGATTAGTTTCTCAATCTTTTCTGTAGCCAAGGGATTCCCCAAGGCATTTTTTGTTTGTCCACTCATGACCTTAATACTCTCGAATCACACTGCTGATCTCAATAATCGCACGCATATTCTTCAAATGTTCCAGAGCATCCTCCATCTGGCTTTCTTTCACTTGTTCTGTTACCATAACAAGCTCAGCATAATCCTCATCAATCTCATTCTGGATCATACGGGTAATACTAACCATATGAACCCCGAACACACTGGCAATTTGTGCCAGTACACCCGGACGATTCTTCACCTTAATACGGAACATAAATTTATTTTTAACATCTGCAAAGGATTTTACCGGGATCTCTTTGTAGCAGGTGCAGCTGATTCTTCCTGTACACTTGTAATTGATATCACGGATCACATCGATCACATCGCCCATAATTGCGCTGGCTGTAGGAAATTCTCCTGCCCCTCTTCCATAGAACATGACATCATCCACTGCATCGCCGTGGGCAAATACTGCGTTGAAGGAATCTCTTACAGAAGCTAGGGGATGGTCTTTCGGCAACATCATTGGATAAACCCCCACTTCAATACCTTCCTCTGTGTTGTGGGCAACTGCCAAAAGCTTAATTACTTCATCAAATTCTTTTGCATAATCAATATCTCTTGCTGAAATTTTTGTAATACCTTCTGTATGGACATCAGCAAAGGTAACTCTTGAACGAAAAGCAATGGAGGACATAATAGCCAGTTTTCTTCCGGCATCTAATCCTTCTACATCTGCAGTTGGATCTGCCTCCGCATAACCAAGTTCTGTGGCCTTGGCTAAAGCCTCATCAAAATCCATTCCCTCTTCATACATTTTTGTAAGGATATAATTGGTAGTTCCGTTGACAATACCCATGATTTCGTCGATTTCATTTGCAGCCAGGCACTGCTTCAAAGGACGGATAATCGGAATTCCTCCAGCTACCGCTGCCTCAAACAAGAAATCTACGTGATGCTCCTCTGCAGTAGCAAGAAGTTCATGTCCATGCTCTGCGATCAGGTCCTTATTGGCAGTTACCACGTGTTTTCCCTGACGAAGAGCCTCCAGAATAATCGTTCTGGCCGGTTCGATACCTCCCATAACTTCCACTACAATATCAATCTCCGGGTCATTGATAATATCTTCCCAGCTATCTGTAAGAAGAGATGGATCTACTCCCTCTCGCTTCTTAGAAAGATTATGTACCATAATCTTAGAAACTTCTAAGGAAGCCCCCGCCTTCTCTACCATCTCCTCTTTCTGTCTTTCAATCAGCTTATATACACCGCCGCCTACAGTACCAAGACCTAGCAAGCCTACTTTTATTGTCTTACTTCCTTCCATGACCTCAATTCCTTTCTCTCTATTATAACCTTCAAAGGGTTTGGTAGTTAGTATAACATATCACTCTACAATTTACAAAAAAGCCAGTGCCAAAACCTACATAAATTTTTTGTAATTTTTTTAAAAAAGTTGTTGACACCTCTTGTTTCTTGTAGTATAGTAGTCATTGTTCTAAGGAACACAAAGAACAAACAAAACAAGACATGCGACAGTGGCTCAGCTGGTAGAGTACGACCTTGCCAAGGTCGGGGTCGCGGGTTCGAACCCCGTCTGTCGCTCTAAAAAAAGTTTCTTGCAATTGCAAGAAGCTTTTTTCTTACCCAATTTTTCCTATATTTTTCCCACAAAAAACAGGCCTTTACAAAACACAGTATTCATCAATTATGTAGCCTATAATTGATGACGTGTTTTGCAAAGACCTGTTAATTCACTAGTCTTCTGTCGAAACTTCTTCTTTTCCTTCTTGAATCTTCACCTGAAGTCCCAATTCCTCCAACTGGTCCTCAGAAACTCTTGACGGTGCCTCTGTCATAAGGTCAGAAGCATCCTTCACCTTAGGGAAGGCCATTACATCACGGATACTGTCTGCCTTTGCCATAAGCATAATGACACGGTCAAGTCCGTAAGCCAATCCTGCATGAGGTGGTACCCCGTATTTGAAGGCGTTGGTAAGGAAACCAAACTGTTCTTCTGCCTGCTCAGGAGTAAAGCCTAATACCTCGAACATCTTCTTCTGAATATCCTGATCAAAGATACGAACACTACCACCACCGATTTCATTTCCGTTTAAGGTAATGTCATAAGCCTTAGCCCGGACTCTTCCCGGATCTGAATCGATGTATTGAAGATCTTCTTCCATTGGCATGGTAAATGGATGATGCATTGCAGTAAAGCGATTCTGGTCTTCGCTCCACTCTAACAATGGGAATTCGGTGATCCACAAAAACTTATATTCATTTTTGTCCAAAAGATCCATCTGGCGCGCCAACTCCAAACGAAGGGCACCCAAGACATCCCATACTACCTTATTCTTGTCAGCTGCAAAAAGCAGGAGATCGCCATTTTCTCCACCCATAGCCTGGATCAATGCCTGCATCTGGTCCTCTGTCATAAATTTTGCAAAGGAGGATTTAACACTTCCATCTTCCTGAATTGCCACATATGCCAAGCCCTTTGCGCCGTAATCTTTTGCAAAGCTAACTAACTTATCGATTTTCTTCCGAGGCATGGTACCCTGTCCCTTGGCATTGATACCACGAACACTTCCTCCATTTTCAATGGCACTCTTAAACACTACGAAGTCTACGTCTTTAACCACTTCTGTAACATTCTGAAGCTCCATACCAAAACGAATATCCGGCTTATCAGATCCAAAACGATCCATTGCCTCCTGCCAGGTCATACGCCGAATCGGAAGGGAAACCTCTACATCCAAAACTTCTTTAAATAATTTTGCAAGAAGTCTTTCATTTACGTCAATAACATCATCTACATCTACAAAGGAAAGCTCCATATCGATCTGGGTAAACTCCGGCTGTCTGTCTGCACGAAGGTCCTCATCACGGAAACACTTTGCAATCTGGAAATAGCGGTCGTATCCGGAACACATCAAAAGCTGCTTAAAAATCTGGGGTGACTGAGGAAGGGCATAAAATTCTCCCTGGTGAATACGGCTAGGTACCAAATAGTCTCTGGCTCCCTCCGGTGTACTCTTGATTAAAATCGGAGTCTCAATCTCAAGAAATCCTTCATCTGCCAAAAACTGACGGGTTAAGGTTGCAACTTTACTTCTCATTATAAGGTTTCTCTGAAGATCCGGTCTTCGAAGGTCTAAATAACGATACTTTAAGCGAACTTCCTCGCGGGTCTTGGAATTTTCCTCAATCTGGAAGGGAGGGGTCTCTGACTCTGAAAGAATGCGAAGTTCAGAGGGAACTACCTCGATCTCTCCTGTGGAAATATTGCTATTTACTGCACCGGACCGCTTTTCTACAGTTCCAACGATTGCTACTACATATTCAGAACGAAGTTTTGCCGCCTTCTCAATAAGGGCTGGCTCTGATGAGCCTTCCTCAAATACCACCTGAATAATACCAGACCGGTCTCTCACGTCAACAAAAACCAATCCACCCTTGTTACGATTTTTTTGCACCCATCCCATGATGGTTACTTTTTCTCCTACATTTGCTGCAGATAGTTCGCCACATCTGTGACTTCTTTTTAATCCCTGCATTGACTCTGCCATAGTATAAATTCTCCTTTATTTCGATTTTTAAGCCTACTATTACTACTAGTCTGCGTAACAATCTATAATTTCTTCATAGCCTTCCTGGACAAGCTGTTCCTTCTGGAACTTTTTGTTCTTCTTCATCTTTACAATAAGAACCTGCTTACCAGCCTCTCTGTCTGCCTTGGCCTTTGAAAGTACCTCCAGCATTCCATCTTTATCTAGCTTCTTATCCAGCAAATATGCCTTCTTTTCTTTCTTGCTTGGCAGCTCATAGCCATTTTCCAAAAGCAGCATAACAATACGCTCAAATCCAATGGAAAATCCACAGGCAGGAGTATCCTGTCCGGTAAACTTCCCAATCATCTTATCATAGCGTCCCCCTCCTGCTACAGACCCGCCAAAGTCATCCATGGTAACCTCGAAGATGGTTCCTGTATAGTAGGACTGGCCTCTTACTAGGGTTGGATCAAATTTCAAATGGAACTGGCACTCTTTTGCCGCCTCAACGCTGGACATGATCATCTCCAGGCCATCGGCCGTCTCATCTGCCAGAAAGTCTCCTAATTTTTCTTTCAAATAACGAACACCTGATACATCCCTTGCCACCTCATCAAAAAGCTGCAGGTAAGTATCTACATTTTCTTTGGCATAGCCCATTTCCTGAAGTTCCAAGGCCACACCTTCTACGCCGATTTTGTCCATCTTATCTAAAATAATGAAGACTTCATCGTAATCTTCCTCTTTAAATCCGCTGTAAGCAGCCATAGACTTTAGGATATTTCGGTCATTGATACACACAGTGAAATTCTTAAAGTTAAGCTTTCCAAGCATTGCTGTTGTTGCAAGAATCAACTCGATTTCTGCCAGGTTGCTGCCCTCACCTAAAATATCAATGTCGCATTGCATAAACTGACGAAAGCGGCCTCTTTGCGGGCGGTCTGCTCTCCATACATTGCCAATCTGTAAGGCCTTAAAAGGGGCCGGAAGTTCATTAGCATGATTGGAATAATATCTTGCCAAAGGAACAGTAAGGTCATAACGAAGACCTCCATCTGCCAGATCATTTTCCTCCTTGGCTTCCTCAATCTTAAGCTTCTCTCCACGCTTCATAATCTTAAAGATCAGCTTCTCATTGTCTCCCCCCTGCTTGCTGCATAGATTTTCAATATGTTCTACACAGGGAGTCTCCATAGACTGAAAACCGAAGGTCTTGTATGTCTCTTTAATGAGTCCGATCAAATAGTCCCGGATCTCCATCTCCTGAGGCATCATATCCTTCATACCTGTCACTGGTTTCTTCTTTAATGCCATAACCATTCTCCTTTACGTTCTATCATCTCATCCACCCGGTCTATATAAGCGTCAATGGCCTTCACATTATCCAGACGGATTAAATTGGTCATTTTCCCCCGCTTACTTCCCGGAGATGGCACCTTATGATCCAAGACAAGCTTGGTGGTGGCACCAGCTCCGGCAGCTATAATGGATTGTTTTTCTTCCATAATCAGTATATTGTATATTCCTGCTTTGTCAACCTTTGCATATCCCACATTCTCGAAATTCCCGGCAATATTCTTCTGTCTATATAAATAGTAGGGTTCCATTCCCATGCAGAATGCCCCTTCCCTGGCAGCTTCGATCATGCTCTCGATCACCTGAGGCTTATCCTTAAATTTATCTCGATTTTCCTGGAACTGTCTCCCCATTTTTGCTGCTCTTTTAATTGCCAGGGAATGGACCGTAAGGTTGTCCGGTCCAAGTTCCTCAATCTGTCTTATGGTATCCTCCATATCTTCTAGACCTTCATCTGCCAAGCCCGCAATAATATCCATATTAATATTGTCGAAGCCCATTTCTCTTGCCAGATAGAAGGCTTCCTTTACTGATTCCACAGAATGTCTTCTTCCAATAGCATCCAAGGTTTTTTGCTGCATGCTCTGAGGATTAATGGAAATACGGCTGATACCGTGGTTTCTTAATACTTGAAATTTTTCTCTGCTAATGCTGTCCGGCCTTCCTGCCTCCACCGTATATTCAAGCAAATAGTCAAAAGAAAAGTTCTCTTCGATTACTCCAAGCAGCTTGTCAAGCTGGCCTGCCGTCAAGGTGGTTGGAGTTCCTCCTCCTATATAAATAGTATTTAAATGCTTATCCTTTGACAGGCTACCAATAAACTTCAATTCCTTACAAAGGGCCTCCACATAGGCCTCCACCTTATGGCTCCAGGCGGACAAAGATCCCGAACTAAAGGAACAATAGCTGCACACAGTAGGGCAAAAGGGAATCCCTACATAGAGGCTGTATCCATCACGGTAGTCTAACCGGTCTAGCAAAGTCTTCTCTCTCTTTGCAATCTTCCAAGCCAGTTTGGCCTTCTTTTCACTAACCAAGGAAGTCTCTTGAAACCAGGGAACAAAGTCTTCTTCCCTCATCCCTTCTTCCAACTTATGCATAGCCAGTTTCGTTGGTCGAATGCCAAGAAGCAGGCCCCAGGCTAAGTTTCTATTGCTTTTCTTTGCCAAGGCCTTGTATAACGCCACATCCAGCTCATGTTTATCTGAAGGCTCAGGAGAAATCTCGTCTTCAAAGGCATCTTTTTTTATTGATTTTTTCAGCCCAATCTGGTCCCCATCTTCAAAGAGCACCTGAACATAATTTTCGGAATTTCCCTCAGCAAAATTAGAGGCTTTTTCCTCCACCAGAAGATGTATCTCTTCCGATGGATAAAAAGCCTTCGTCATGTGATATGCGTTATAGGAATATTTTTCTTCTTTACAAATAATCTCTATCACTAATCAATCTCCTTTAGGTGATGGCCAAACTAGGACCTACAAGTAAGGATTATTCCTTCTCTCATATCCAATGGTACTTTCTCCCATATGTCCCGGCAATACCCGCACTTCGTCAGGAAGTACCATTAATTTATCCTTGATTCCTCGAATCAAGTCAGACATACTGCCCCCTGGGAAATCAGTTCTTCCAACGGAGGCACAAAAAAGGGTATCTCCACTAATAAGGATCTTTTCTGATGCTATATAATAGCAACAACCGCCCGGAGTGTGCCCCGGAGTGTGAAGGACCTGGAAGTTATAGCCTGCCATCTGAAGGGTCTGCCCATCTTTTACATAGGTTACATCCTTTACTACACAGGGTCTTCCGGTCATTGCAGACAAATTGTTATTTGAGTCATTCAAGAGAGCTTCTTCCGCCTCATGGGCAAATACCGGCACCGGATAATGCTCTCTTAACTTTTCAATTCCAAGAATATGATCATAATGACCGTGGGTTAACAAAATCCCCACCACTTTAAGATTTTCCTCACGCAAGTGGTCTAAGAATCTCTGAGGACAATCTCCCGGATCCACAAGGACAGTCTCCCAGGTCTCCTCATTTATAAGCAGGTACACATTAGTTCCCACAGATCCCATTACAAAGCCTTCTATTTTCATATCCTTAACCTGTTGTCCTTTCAATATCCAATATTCCGCCTACCTGTCTAAGCTTATCAATTACCCTGTTAAGCTCTTCCCTTCCATGGACAATAAATCCTGCATCAATAGTAGCCGTTCCTTGCTTGCTGGTTCTTACATTTAAAGACTTTACGTCCATTTCATTTTCCGTAAAGATACGGGAAATATCCATAAGAAGCCCCTGCCTGTCATTAGCAAATATTTTAATCTCTGCCAGGTATTGGCCGCCACTCTTCTCTGCCTCATCGCTTTCCCATTCCACAGGTATCAAGCGGGCTCTTTCTGCTTCTGTCAAATGAATCATATTGACACAGTCTGTCCGGTGAATGGTCATTCCTCGACCTCTGGTAACAAATCCAACAATCTCATCTCCGGGCACCGGGCTGCAGCATCTAGAAAAGCGCACCGCCATATCATCAATTCCCTTGACAATGACCCCACTTTTAGACTTGGCAATATGAACCTTATTCTTGCTGGCCTCTGCCACCTTCTCTAGGATTACCTCATCGGTAATCTCCTGTTTATGCTCCTTGCCATATTCTTCTACAAGGCGGTTTACCACCTGGCCTTCCTTTAATCCTCCATGGCCAATGGCAGCTAAAACCGCATCCCAGTCCTTGAATCCGTACTTGCGCTGAACAATATCCTGATATCTTGTTACCATAATATCCGCAGCATTTATTCCCTTACTCTTACAATAAGTTCCAATCAATTCTTTTCCGCGGATAATATTCTCTTCTTTAAATTCCTTCTTAAACCACTGGTTGATCTTATTCTTTGCCTGGGTACTCTTTACGATATTTAACCAGTCCCTGCTTGGTCCCTTAGAATTCTGAGAAGTTAAAATCTCAATACGGTCTCCGTTTTGAATCTTGTAATCAATGGTTACCAGTTTTCCGTTGACCCTAGCTCCCACCATCTTATTTCCCACAGCACTATGAATAGCATAGGCAAAATCAATAGGAGTTGACCCATTAGGCAGGTTCTTTACATCTCCCTGGGGGGTAAAGCAGTAAACATCCTCCTTAAACAGATCCAGGTCACCCTTAATCAAACTTAAGAACTCTCGGTTATCGGACATGTCCCGCTGCCACTCCAGGATCTGTCTTAACCAACTTAATTTTTCTTCTTCCTGTGCCTTAACATTCTTCTGTCCGTCGTTAGACTCCTTATATTTCCAGTGAGCTGCAATACCATACTCTGCAGTTTTGTGCATCTCCTGGGTTCGAATCTGAATCTCAAAAGGCTGGCCAACCGGGCTCATAAGAGTGGTATGGAGAGACTGGTACATATTGGCCTTTGGCATGGCAATATAATCCTTAAAACGGCCAGGAACCGGTGTATATTTCTCATGGATCACTCCCAGGGCTGCATAACAATCCTTCACGGATTCCACAATAATACGAACTGCAAAAAGATCATAAATCTGATCCACTGCCTTGTCCTGGTTCACCATCTTCTTATAAATACTGAAGAAATGCTTTACCCGACCATTGACTTCACAGGGAATCTCCGCTTCCTTCATGTAGCCAGATACATCATCTACAATCTGTTGTACAAATTCTTCTCGTTCCGTCTTTCTGGCATTAATCTGATCCACCAAATCAAAAAAGGTCTCTGGCTTCAAATATTTCAAAGATAAATCATCTAATTCCGTCTTAATCTTGGAAATACCCAAGCGCTGAGCAATAGGAGAATAAATATCCATAGTCTCTTTTGACTTTTCCTGCTGCTTAGCCGGAGTCATAAATTGAAGAGTTCGCATATTATGAAGACGGTCTGCCAGCTTAATAATGATAACTCGAATATCCTTTGCCATAGCCAAGAACATCTTGCGAAGATTCTCCGCCTGAAGTTCTAGCTTATCCGATGAGTAAGACAAACGGCCCAACTTTGTAACGCCGTCAACTAAGAGGGCTACTTCCTCGCCAAATTCCCGCTTAATATCTTCTTCTGTATAATCTGTATCTTCCACCACATCATGAAGAAGTCCCGCAGTAATCGTCTCCTTATCCATCTCCAACTCTGCCAGAATAATTCCCACCCACAAGGGATGGATAATATAGGGTTCCCCTGATTTTCTGCACTGATCTCCATGGGCAGACTTTGCAAGTTCATAGGCCTTACGAATCATAGACACATCCGTAGAAGGATGATACTTCCTGATACGGGCAATCAAAATGTCATATAATTTCTCCGGGTCCTCATAATCTTTCTGATCTTTGATGGCATGTCCATCCTTAACCTCCAAGCCCTTCATCAAATCCGAAGTGACCGCCTGAGGTATTATACGGTCATCTATTATCTCCTGGATCTTTTTATCAGACATCCCATTGCCTCCTTCTCATTCTTAATTCCTAAAGATTGCGAAAATGTTCCGAAACATCAAAATGATGTTCCGAAACATTCTTTACTGTTGCTTAATTATTTTCCTGGATAAATAATTACAGATGAAACATCATATCCATCCAGTTTTTCTCTTCCCTTAAGTCCTGCAAGTTCCATTAAGAAGACACACTTTACGACTTCTCCGCCCAAACTTTCTACCAGCTTAATAATAGCTTCTGTGGTTCCACCTGTAGCCATAAGGTCGTCTACAATCACTACCTTCTGTCCCGGCTTGATGGCATCCTTGTGAATCTCAATGGTAGCTGTGCCATACTCAAGATCATATTCTGTTGAAACAGTTTCGCATGGAAGTTTCCCTGCCTTACGAACCAAGATAAATGGTTTATGCATATTATAGGCAATAGGCATTCCAAAAATAAATCCTCTAGACTCAGAGCCAAGAACCAGATCAAAGTCCAGACCTTCCAGTGTCTCCTGCATAGAATCAATGGATAAGTGCAGACCATCTGCGTCCTGAAGCACAGATGTTACATCTCTAAAAATAATTCCCGGCTCCGGAAAATCCGGAATACTTCTAACATACTCTTCCAATGCCTTCATAAAACATATCTCCTATCTATCCTTGTTACCTATTTTAGCAGATGATCAAAATCTAATCCTAAGTATAACATTCCCCTACTAGTTTTTCAAACAAAAATATAACAAGGCAAGGCATTGAGCAAGTAAAGCTTCCCCTAGTTATTTTTCAGCTCCTCTTGTATTTTTATTTTCCCTTCTCCATTTTCCCACTGTGTTTTATTATACACTCTTTTAAAAGTTCTCTCTGTTTTTAATTTTTCCTTCCCTGTAACTCCATTCTCTTTTTTACAATATAGTACCTCTAATTTTCCAAAATACTCAGAGTGTTCTCTTCCCTTTACAGCTGCATTCAAAGGGATATCTCCAACAAGAGTATTGTCAAAACTTATAAGAACTTTATGCCCTTTCTCAATTTCATGTCCACAAATACTATTCACGCTAAAATGATCAATTCCGTTTCTCTTTCCCCAAAATTCCAGATCCAGTGGCTCCTCTACAGCTGTTGCAATCAACTCTTTTTCCAGTTGATGCTTTCTCTCATAATTGTCATATTCCATTTCCTCACAGTTTTCTTTATTTCCTTTTTTTAAGGAAATTCCCCAGACAGCTACAACTACAATCCCTAATATAACCACACTGCATATAAGCCATCTTGGAATTACATGCCAAGAGGACTGTATTCCTGCAGTTCCTGTTGCTCCCAATAGAATGCCCCATGCACCCAGCAACCAATACCTAATTTGTCTTAATTTTCTCTTCTCCATAGCCTCACCCCTGATCTACCAAAAAAGCATCAAATTTTCTTTTTGTTAAGACTATTCAGATTTGGAAATCAAGTTTCTTATCTTGATTATAAAATGGAAAACTAGTGCAGCCACTGCCAATGCTATAAAAAATTTATCAATTGTACCGTACGAAAAACAATTTATCCATTCTCCAATAGCAAAGTTCTTATCCATACCATAGAGCAAAAAATTGGCTCCAGTTCTTCCTATTATCCATAGTAATGACACTATAAAAATACCAACAAACGACTTGTCATATTTTTTCATGAAGTTCATCTCCCTTCCTTCACCTATAGTAATTTTGCTTATGAGATTCAGTAATGCAGTTTCAACCTTTTTACTCATCCTCTCCTTTCATTACCAAGCACACAATCGGTATCTCATGTGCTAATTTTAGTTAATCGTTACATTTTTATTAATAAAATTTTTTGTTCTATATGTAAATTATACATTTTTTTGCAAACAGTCAATATTCTTATCGATAATGAGTAATAATTACCTGGGGCGTAGAAATTCCTCGGAAGGTATTTATTCCAGGATAATAGGTAATATCCATTATGATATTCTCCCCTCTGCTGCTTCCGGTTATTATTTTCTGGCCTGTTCCCGCTCCATATTTTTCCTCTATTCCATCCAGGAAACCCTGTATATCCCCAAACTTCATCCCTTCTATTACGGTGCCATCAAGATCCTGAAGCTTTAGTTTTAATACATTTTTATTTTTTCCCAGAATGCGTCCCTCTAAAATCTGTACTTTTCTTAAGGCAAATACTGGCTTTCGATTAGCCTTTCCAAATGGTTCTAATCTTTCCAATTCTTCAACAAAGGCTTCTGTCACACTGCTAAAAGGCATCTCCATGTCGATTACAACTTTTTCAATAAGGTCCTTCTCTGTCAGGCTGCAGTATTGATTTAGTTTGTACCGAAATAGTTCAAGATTCTCTTTCTTTAGTGAAAATCCTGCTGCCATCTTGTGGCCTCCAAATTTTGTCAAAAGCTCATTGCATTTGTTGATTTCTTCATACATATTGTAGGCTTCTATGGATCTTCCGGAACCTTTTAACCCATCCTTTGATTTTGTCACTACAAGAGTGGGCTTATAAAAGGCTTCTCTGATTCTTCCTGCCACAATCCCCGCAATACTTTCATGACATTCCGGAAGGTATATTACCAGTACCCTATCCTCTTTAAGATCTGTTTGCTCCACCAATTCTACTGCCTCTTCCACCGCACGTTCCGTCATGCTTTTTCTGCTGTCATTTAAGGCTACTAACTCCTGGGCCAAAACTTCTGCATCTAAAGGATTATCAGCTGTTAATAATTCCAATGATCTTTTGGCTGTATCTAGTCTTCCACTGGCATTCATACAGGGGCCTAGGACAAATCCTATGTGATAGGCTGAGATTTTAGAATCTGTAAGATTTTGCGCCTTAATAAGAGCCTGCATACCAAGATTTTTAGTTCTTGAAAGCATTTCCAGGCCTTCTTTTACAAAAATACGATTTTCTCCGGTAAGGTCTACCACATCCCCCACGGTAGCCATGGCCACATTTTCGATCAAATAATCAAAATCTTCAGAATCCCGCCCCATGGCATCGCAGAGCACCTCAATAACTTTGTAGGCAATAGCTGCACCACAAAGTTCCTTGTAGGGATATTCGCATCCGGGCTGTTTTGGGTCTACCACGGCATCTGCCTCCGGAAGGTGATACTCCCTTTCTCCCTCAGTCTCTGTAAAAGGCACCTCATGATGGTCTGTCACTATAATGGTCATGCCCAGATCTTTTCCGTAGGCAATCTCATCACTGGCAGCGATACCATTATCACAGGTAATAATGGTATCTATCCCATCTCGGTAAGCTCTTTTTATTAGCTCCTCGTTTAGACCATAACCATCGGTGATACGATCCGGTATATCATAGTCCACCCTGCCTCCTAGATTTTCCAAACCATTTACCAAGATATAAGTAGCATTGATTCCATCGATGTCATAGTCTCCAATAACCCGGAGTTTTTTTCCCTCCTGGATCTTTTCTTTCAAAATATCCACAGCCTGGCTCATGCCCTTCATCAACATAGCATCCTGAAGATCTGTAAGGCTTCCATTTAGATAGCTGTCTATTTCCCCATCTCCTACTACGTCTCTATTCCGAATCAGGCAGGCAAGTCTGGGACTGATATGAAACTTTTCTCCAATGGCATAAAAGTCCCCACCTTTTCTTGTGATAACCCAATTTTCCATATATAATTACAATTCCTTCCCTAGAGATTTTCTCTCCCTCTAATGCTTTTTATTATAAATCCTTAGCCTAGTCTTATCTATCTTTTTTCCACAAAATTGCTTTCATAGATTCTTTTTTCCACAAAAAAATCCTCCTAGGAAATCCTGGTACTTAAACCGTTTTCCCTAAGAGGATTTTTAAATCTAGAAATCAGCTTCTATTTCTTTTTCTTATTCTTTTTTGTCTCTGCCGGCTGTTTCTTTCCAATCTTGGTCTTCATAACATACCACAGGGCACCTGTGATGCATACAGAAGAATATCCACCACAAACAACACCTACCATAAGAGGTGCTGCAAATTCACGTATGGAACTTACTCCCATTACAAAGAGCACTGCCACCATAACAAAAGTAGTAAGAGAAGTATAGATACTTCTTGTTAGGGTCTGGGTAATACTCTTATTTACCAAATCAGCCAAATCTGTGATTCTACCCTGCAGCTGCATCTCTTCACGGATACGGTCGAAGATAACGATGGTTGCATTGATGGAATAACCTACAATAGTCAGCATACATGCAATAAAGGTATTACCAACGGAAATTCTGGAGACAGCATAGAAGGCTGCTACCACCAAAACATCATGCAGCAAGGCAGCAACTGCACTGGTTGCAAAGCGAATATCTTTAAATCTAAACCAGATGTAAAGAAGCATGAATACTGCTGCAAGAAGCACTGCAACTACTGCATCCTGTCTCATCTCACTACTTACTGTGGAGCTGATATTCTCTGCTGTAATCGTACTTTCATCCACGCCAAAGTCATCCACCATAGCCTGATTCAAAGCTTCTCTCTGATCAAGGTCTAAGGTCTTAGTCTTAATGATAATCTGATTGCTGTCTGCTACCTTTGTAACCTGAACATTCTTATCACCGGTAACCTCTTCCACAATCGGAACAATCTGATCATCGATTTCTTCTAAGCTATACTCCTTATCCATAGTCACATTGGTAGAAGTACCACCGGAGAACTCAAGGCTGTATGCAAAGGCACCATTTCCCTTAGAACCGTTTACACCCATTACAGCAAGTCCTGCAATAATCACTGCCAGAGAAATTGCAAAGAAAATATTTTTCTTTCCAAGGAAGTTAACAGTCTTAGTCTCTTTCTTCTTTGGTCTGTAGTAAATCTTATCACTCTTAAGACCAATTCCATAGAAGGCAAAGATAATCATACGGGTGATTACAAGGGCTGTGAACATGGAAACTACAATACCAATTCCCAGTGTCTGGGCAAATCCCTTAACTGTACCAGATCCCTTTACCCAAAGTACAACTGCCGCAATCAGGGTTGTTACATTACCATCCACAATTGCGGAAAGAGCTTTGGAAAATCCATCTTTCAAGGCATTCTTAACGCTGCGTCCCTTTGCCATCTCCTCACGAACACGAGCAAAGATAATAACATTGGCGTCTACCGCCATACCAATACTCAAAATAATACCTGCAATACCCGGCAAGGTAAGAGTAACATCAAACGCATTTAAAATAATAAGCACTAATTCTGTATAGATTAAAAGAGCCAAACCAGAAGCAAGTCCGGGAAGTAAATATACCCAGCACATAAATACAAATACAATGGCAAGTCCAATAGCACCGGCCTGTAAACTGGTACTTACTGCCTTCTCACCTAACTGAGCTCCTACTACGTTAGAACGAAGCTCTTCAAGCTCCAACTTTAATCCACCGATTCGGATGGTAGATGCAAGGTTTTCCGCCTCTTCATAGGTAAAGTTACCAGTGATATAGGCAGTACCTCCATCAATTTCAGCCTGAACTGTAGGGGCAGAAATCACATCATCATCATAGATAATCGAAATCTGCTTGCCAATATTGGCAGCTGTCGCCTCTGCAAACTTGGTGGTACCTTCATCATTCAATACCAATTCTACAGAATACTCTTTGTTACCCATGTCATCCTGTCCGGTCTGGGCAGATGCAGTCTTAATATCAGATCCGGTAATAACAGTCTCTCCGTCTTCTGTCTGGAAAGAAAGGGATCCAGGTTTACCAAGCTCATCTAAAATGGCATTGGCATCTGTAACACCGGGAATTTCGATGTTGATACGGTCATCACCTTCTTGATAAACGCTAGCCTCTGTACTGTACTGCTCTACACGCTTTTGCAGCTTGTAAATAGTATCAGCCATTTCCTCAGAAGTAGGATTATCATCCTTTACCTGATAGGTAATACTGACACCACCGGCCAAATCAAGACCTAACTTGATATTGCTCATAGCACCGGTCTTTCCACTGCCCCATCCTACAATGGTAGTAAATCCAAGAGCAATTAAGATTACTACTGTCAATAAGAGGGCAACGATACTTTTTCTTTTTTTCATGCTAAATATCCTCTCTATTGCTTTTATTGATGTCTGAGCCTATCTATTTCCTAATAGCTTCTAGGCATCCGCCAGGGCAGCCTTCATCATAATAGCACATTCTACGCGCTTACGCTGCATCTGGCAACCTACATCATAGGTTCCGTGGATGGTTCCGTTAAAATTATAGGAATTGGCCATACATCCGCCACTGCAATAGAATTTAGCAAAACAATTTCTGCAGCTTTCTTTGGAATATACATTACAATTGCGGAAATCATCTGCAATCTCAGGCTTTACAATTCCTTCATCCACATTTCCCATAAGGAAGTCTTCCTGTCCCACAAACTGATGGCAAGGATACAAGTCTCCCCAAGGGGTTACTGCCAGATACTCTGTACCCGAACCACATCCTGACATACGTTTGTAAACACACGGACCACCGTCTAAGTCTATCATAAAGTGGAAGAAATTAAAACCTTTTCCCTCTTTCTCTCTCTGAATCATCATCTGAGCCAAGCGGTCATATTCCTCCATAATCTTGGGAAGATCTTCTTCCCTGATAGCATAAGGGTCAGTCTCCTCTCCCACTACAGGTTCGATGGACATCTGCTTAAAGCCAAGATCAGCAAAATGAAGAATATCCTGTCCAAAATCCAAATTGTTTCTTGTAAAGGTTCCGCGGATATAGTATTTTTCCTGGTTACGACTTTCAGCCAATTTCTGGAACTTAGGAACAATAAGGTCGTAGCTTCCCTTTCCATTTCTGAAAGGACGCATCTGGTCATTGATTTCCTTTCGTCCATCCAAACTGATTACCACATTATCCATTTCCTTATTTAGAAATTCCTGGATCTCATCATTTAGTAATACACCGTTGGTAGTAAGGGTAAAACGAAAATGCTTGTCGTGAAGCTTCTCCTGCTCTCTGCCATAAGCCACCAAATCCTTAACCACCTGCCAGTTCATAAGGGGTTCCCCACCAAAGAAATCTACTTCCAGGTTATGACGGTTGCCGGAATTGGCAATAAGAAAATCCAGGGCCTTCTTTCCAACTTCATAGCTCATGAGAGCCCTTCTTCCATGGTACTCCCCTTCTTCAGCAAAGCAGTACTTACAGGCTAGATTACAATCATGGGCAATATGAAGACAAAGGGCTTTTACAACTGTCTTTTGCTTCTTTACCACATCCACCATGCCCTCGTAAATATCCTTTGAAAAGAGGGCTCGCTGCTTAGCAAGCTCTGTCACATCCTCTAAGGCATCTAAAAGATCAGTTTCTTCATAACAGTCTGATAATTTTTTAAGGATGTCATTCTTTGTTTCTTCAGATGTTAGGCTTTCCACTGTAGGCTCTGTATCCTTGGAATTTAGCACTTCGATCACATCATAGCAAAGATCATCTACCACATGAACCGCACCGCTATATACATCCAAAACGATATTATATCCGTTGTTTTTATATTGATGAATCAAAATATGATTCCCCTTTCTTCTTAATTATTTGCGCGAAGAATATTCACAATCTTCTTCGCTAGTTACTCACATAAATAAAAGTCATATAAACAGCAAAAGAGAGTTCCAAATAAACTGGAACTCTCGCGTTATGCGCGTTCGTTTATCACAAACCGCCAGAACTTATTTCTTCTGCTCGCAAGTCTGGTTACCAACTGTACAAGAAGTCTTGCATGCTGACTGACAGGATGTCTGGCATTCGCCACAGCCGCTCTTCTTTAAGTTGTTGTTTAAGGTCTGTGTATTTAATGTCTTTACATGTTTCATATCATGTTCCTCCTTAAAATGTTTTCACTCATTTGGGAACATTATAACATTGCCTTAGGCTTTTCGCAATCGTATTATTTAAATTTCAATTTGTTTATCAAATGTTTTCCTGATTTTTGTTTTTTAAGCTTACTTTCCTGCCTCTCTTGCAGCCTCCATAGAATTTCGGATCAATGCGTCAAAGGCATCTGCCTCCCAGGCACTTCTTCCCGTAAACAATCCATCTATATTGTCCTGAGCAATCAAGTCATTGGCATTTCCGGGATTTACACTTCCACCATAGAAAATCGGGATTTCCGCTCCAGCCTCTTCTCCAAAAAGTTCTTGCAAACACCTGCGAATCACCAGATGCTTCTCTTTCGCATATTCTGTGCTGGCAGGTTTTCCATTAACACCGATGGCCCACACCGGCTCATAAGCAATCCAAAGTTTCTTAATCTGCTCTCTTGTCACTCCCAATAGCCCAATTTTCAACTGGCTTCTTAGAGTTTCATCACTGATCCCTGCATCCTTTTGTTCTCCGGTCTCGCCGATACAAAGAAGGGTTGTAAATCCATGATTTAATCCACAGAGGACTTTTTTATTTTCCATTTCATCAGTCTCTCCAAAAACATGTCTTCTCTCTGAATGACCGATCATAACCAGGGAAAGACCTAACTCCTGCAGCATTAAAGGACTAATCTCTCCGGTAAATTGTCCCTGGTCTTCCCAACACATATTCTGGGCTCCCAGTTTTACTAGGTCCTGGCTGACAGAGTCTACCGCTGTAGAGAGAGATGTATAGGACGGAATTACAAAAAGTTCTATCTCTTCTCTGCTAATATCCTTAGTATTGTCTGCTAATTTTGTCAGATAGTCTCTGGTCATAGCCATGTTCTTATACATTTTTAAATTGGTTCCAAAATATAACTTCTTCACCTTATTTACACACCTCTTTCTCATACTCATGAATGGCATCCACTTTCTTTCCGGAACGCTCATTATACTGATAGGTGCACTCTAAATATGCCTGAATCAGTTCCTTAGCCAACATATTTCCTGTAACCTGGGATCCTAAAGTGATGATGTTACAGTCATTGCTAAGACAAGCTCTCTTTGCAGAATATACGTTATTTACATTGGCAGCATAGGCTCCCTTCACCTTGTTGGCCGCAAGCATGACTCCGATTCCTGTTCCGCAAAATAGAATTCCTCTGTCGCACTGGCCTGCTGCCACAGCCTCTCCAACCTTGGTTGCTACATGGGCATAGATTACATCGTCACTTCCAAAATCTACCACCTCATGTCCCAAGCCTTTTACAAATTCAATCATTTCCTGTTTAAAGCTCTCCGCGTTAGGATCGCATCCAAATGCAAGTTTCATAGCCTTACTTACTTCCTTTCCATCTTACTTATAATAAATTCTATTTTTTTCGAATATGATTAACGAATATAGATTTTGTCTCTTGTCAGATTATCTGCAATCAGTTTCATTACCGGCATAAAGTTTTGACCAAAGCTTTCCTTAGGTACAATCAAAGCTGCATCCTCCCCAACATAAAAGGCAATATCCTTCGGAGTGGCAATGGCTTTTTGGACCTGGCTCCAGGCATAAGCATTGTTGATCTCCCCAATAACTTCCTCAATGCCATTGCCATCAAAGGAGTATTGTATAATATTCTTATATTTCGGATTTTTCATCATCTTCTTGGAGCGCATTTTTAATATAAAAGGAGTAAAGGAAAGGATTAATGCAGCTCCCAACAAATAGACAAAGCACTGAGCCAAGCTAATCTCTCCGGACTTCAATCGCCATCCTCCGATAATGATCACCGTAAGTCCCATCAGGTTAATCATAAAGCCCGATAGCTTTGAATAGGTATGAAATAATAGCAAATCATAGATATACTCTGCTTTCATTTTTACTTCCACATCCACTTTCATCACTTACTCCTTCATCTCAAATCTTAATTAAACCTGACTTGCAGCCCATCCTTCCGGTGAATAGATACCTTTTTTGTGCTTTCTCATATAATTATCAAAGAATGCTACAATAAACGGGCACAGGAACAAAGTAATAATAGATGCTGTTGCACACTGTGCAGTTGCCATATCTACATACTGTTCCATGGTTGGGTCTGCTTCCGCTACAGCGGCCGGTGTCATAGCTGAATTCAGAGCAGTAGTACCAATAGCGGCACCCATAGCATTTCTTTCCTTCTTTGGCAAAATCAAATTAAATACAAAGAAGAAGATTACAGCTGTTGCTGCAGATACAAGTCCAAGTACAATACCGGAAGCTCCTGCTGTAATAATTGTCTTAATATCAGTCTTAGATCCAATAGAAATTGTCATAAAGAAAGTTACGATTGGCTGAGCTGTTGCACATGCCTTTCTAAATCCGCCATCTACATTTCCCCAAATAAATCCGATTAAAAGGGGAACCAAGGTAGCAACCAGCTTATCTAAAGGAATAGAAGCCAGTCCTGTTGCTCCAAGGGCAATCAAAGTAAAGAATGGTCCATCATTTAATGACAGAATAGAAATCGCACCTGTATCAGATGCATTACCAAACTGTGCTGATAATGAAATATAAAGGGAACTGTTAGAATTTGTGATAGCTGCAATAATTACAAATGGGGTAAGTCCCAAAATTCCGGCATCGCCGCACAAAGCCCCAACCAACATACCCATAGCTACACCAAGGGCAAATTTCATAGCCGTCAAAGTAACACCTTTATAAAGGGGCAGGCCTACTTGACGAACATTGATAGCTGAACCACAGATAATCAGGAAAAATCCCATCATAGCTGAGTTTCCGTCATAGAAAAGGGCTGTTACATATCCACCAATCTGAAATACTTGGGGACAGATAGTAGCTAAAATTACAGCCAGCACCAAAGGTACAATAACAAGGCCTCCCGGCAAAGCTTTAATTTTATTTAATAGATCTAAATCCATCTCCTTTTTTACTGCTTCTTTTGTTTCTCCCATTTTCTCCTCCTTTTAACTCTCTCTTGTGGCTTCTCTAAAGAGACGGTCCACAATATCCAGTGCGGTGTGATCATTTCCTGTAAGTCCGCCTTTTCCTACAATCGGCATGCCCTGGTACTTTCCTACCATACGGCCAACATCGGTTTGTGCGATTACATAATCCACCACCTCTAAACACTCTACTCCCAACTGGAAGCATACATTTACCATAGTATCTCCACCTGTAGTGTAAATTCCGGCAATTCGGTCTCTCTCAACCTGGTTTAAGATTCCGGCAACTATGGCACCTAAGCCGCCATTAATTCGCTCTGCACTCATGCCCTCTGCATAACCCCGTTTTTCATCTTCCTGTTTCAGATTCAAAATCGGTCCATGAAGGGCAGTCTCAAGAAGTATGGCTCTAGGCCTTCCTTTCTCAAGCAAATCAAGGGCTGCATCAATGGCTTTTTGCACTTCTTCCAAAGCTTCTTCCCCTCCATTAATAAGAGGAATAGGGTCTACCGGAATTCTCAGATGTCTCTCATCTTCGCACAAAACTTCCATCTGACGCTTGGTAACCGGTGTAGCAGAACCTGCTGCAATTAATACGGTTTTTCCTGTACCATCTGCTGTATTTTCCGGTATGTTGGCCTCTTCCAAACCTACCAAGCCTCTCACATAAGCAAGCTTTGCTGTAAAGGGACCTGGATCTACTGCCAAAACATTCCATCTTAGGTTTACACATGCCTGAGCAATGGCTTCCACATCTTCTATAGTAATTGCATCTACAACAATAATTTCATTTCCCTGCTGTCTGGAATCTTTCAAAGCACGCTGAATATCCACAACACCATTTAACACATGCTCCAAAGTAACGCTTCCTACTTTTCTTCTGCTCTGTCCATTCAAAAGCTTTGGAATGTAATTTTCATATACCGGTGTCCTTACATCCTGGGCAACAGGAGTGTTAATAAGAGCCACTCCATCAATCACAGAATATCCACCTACTAAAACCCTCCTAGACTGTGGCATTGCAGGTACCACCACTGCCACAACATCATCTTCGATCACATCCATCATGGCATCAATCTCAATGCCTACACCACCTCGAAGGGTGGTATCAATACGCTTTGAAAAATACTTAACACCCATATCTTTTAAAGCTTCTGTGGCTGAAGTTACCCTCTCATAAGCTTCATTTCCCGGAAGAGGTCTGCTGTTACTGCTTACCAATATGGCATCTAGCTCTGATACACTTTTATCTTCTTTTGCTGCTTTTTCATTGAAAAATACTGCTGTTCTCGCCTTTGATCTAGCAAGAAGCACCCCTGTAGTGGTAGCTCCTGTTAGATCATCTGCCACTGCACCAATCTTAGGCATGAATTTTCTCCTCCTTTCCTAGTTATTTTTTTCATGCATCTTAGCTGCATATTCAGAAACAACCTTGGTAGACTCAATCATACTGATACAACCTGCAATTCCCTTTCCGGCAATATCAAATGCAGTTCCGTGGTCTACCGAACTTCTGATAAAGGGAAGCCCAAAGGTTAATGTAACTGACTTTTCAAAATCTAATGTTTTACATGCAATATGTCCCTGATCATGGTACAGAGAAAGGATTGCATCATATTTTCCGGATTTACCAATATTAAATACAGAATCTGCCGGGCAAGGTCCTACTGCATTGATACCTAATGCCTGGGCAGCTTCCACTGCAGGTTTTAACTCATCGATTTCTTCTCTACCGAATAGTCCGTTGTCTCCTCCATGAGGGTTTAAGGCTGCAACAGCAATCAAAGGATTTTCGATACCAACCTTTCTTAATTCTTTATCAATATTTACAACATTCTCTAGAACTCGTTCTTTATTGGCATATTTACAAGCATCAACCAAAGACATATGACGACTTACAAAGAATACCCGTAACTTATGGCAGGAGAACATGGTCAAGGCATATGGGGAATGAGTCTCATCCTGATAAATCTCTGTATGTCCAGGTTGTTTTACTCCTACCAATTTGATGGCTCCCTTATGAATCGGCGCTGTTGATACTGCATCAACCTTCTTCGCCATTCCCAGTTCAATGGACTTCATAATCCAATCGATGGCCATCTGTCCGGCTAAAGCCTGCACCTGTCCCCATTCAATAGAATCTGTATCATAGTCACCTGTTTCTATAATATCCACAGTTCCCAGCTCGTATTTAGCTTCTGCAGGATCTAAGATTTTGTTGTATTTCAGTTCCTTGCCCAAAACTTTTGCAGCCCGATCCATAATGGCAATGCTTCCAATTACAAAGGGACGACACACCTGATGAATCCCCTCATCTAACATAGTTCCAACTACGATTTCCGGTCCGATACCTGCCGGGTCTCCCATTGTAATTGCTGTAATCGGTCTATACTCTTGGCTCATCTTATCTTCCTCCTTTAAACTTTTGTTTCACTTTCGTTTTGTTTTCGTTTATGTTTGTATTCTACTGCCATTTCTTTCTTTTATCAATAGCTTTTGTTTTTTTCATGACTTTACATCAACTTTTCACCCTTTCATTATGCATATTGCACATGTTTATTATCATTTTGCTTTCGTTTGGCTTTCGTTTATTTGTTATTGTTTTCACATTTAAAATTTCTTATTTTTGTATGGTAATTTTGACATTAAAAAAAGCACACTCCACTTATTTTTTGTAGAGTGTGCACTATAGATTGTGATGTTTTACGTCTATCAATACGATTTGTTTTTTCTATCAAACAATATCTAAGACGACGTTTTTTTCTGAAGCCTGATTCTGGTAATATGGTGAGATTCCTTCATCTGTAATAATTTTTGTGATACGACCGAGAGGGCAAACTGACAAAATATAGCCGTCCGAAAACTTACTACTGTCAATCAAAACATAAACCTTATCTGCAGAATCTAAAATCGCTTTTTTCACTTGCATTTGAGGTGTTCCTATGGAGGTGATTCCCACTTCAAAATTCAAACCGTGAGCGCTGATAAATGCTTTATCAGCTCGGAAATCTCTGAAAGTATTTACAGCTACCTCTCCCATGGTGGCAGGCAGCTTTCCTCCAAGCTGGCCTCCAACCACAAATACAACCACATGGTCTGCGTTAGATAAAATCACAGAAGCCGCCAAAGAATTGGTAATTACTACAAGATTCTTTTTATTGCCCTTGCGAATTTCTTCTGCCAAATAATAAACTACAGAAGAATCATCTAAAATAATCGTATCCTCATCCTCGATATATTCATAAGCCTTGGCTGCAATACTGCTTTTTTCTTCCACTTTATTAAAAACATTTCCCGGCACCATGGACAATTGTAATTGTTCTCTCACCCGAATCGCTCCTCCGTGGGTCCGTTTTAAAAGCCTTCTTTTTTCCATATCGCGGATATCTCCTCGAATGGTAACCTCGGATACTCCAAGTTCCTGGCTAAGGTCTGCCACTCGGACTGTCCCCTGCCTGTCCAATTGATTGAGGATGTATTTTTCTCTTTCTCTGTCCATTTTACTTGCCTCACAACTTTTTAATAACCGGCAAAACTCTATTTATTCTAGTCTTGCACATAAAATCCGATTCTTTCTTACAAAAAGATTCTCTGAATATCATTAAACATTACTACCACCATAAGAAGCATTAATAGGGCCATACCTGCCAAATGCACATACCCCTCCTTCTCCGGAGGCACTCGCCTTCTAGCTATCACCTCCACAAAAAGAAATACTAGCCTACCTCCATCTAAAGCCGGAATAGGAAGAAGATTCATAACACCTAAGTTGGCAGATAGAAGCACAATCATATTCAGCATTTCCAAGACTACCACTCTAAGTCCGTAGCTTTTTGTTTCCTGGTAGGTGGTATCCACCATACTGACTACCCCTACAGGTCCCGACAGTTGGTTTAGGCCGATCTGACGGGAAACTAACATCTTTAAACTGTCAACCACCATATCAATCCAATACTTCACCTCATAGCTTCCATATTGCAGGGAGGTTAATAAATTGGACTTGGTATATCCGGAAGCCCCGATTCCAAGCATCCAATAGCCGCTATCATTTTCTTTAGGTTCCAGGGTTACTGTAGTAGTCTTTCCATCTCTTTCATAGGTGACTTCCACTGTCTCTCCTTGATGGAACTGGTTATACATGCTGATCTCTCGGAAAAGGTGAATGAATTTATTTCCCATCTTCAGGATCTTGTCTCCCTCTTTGATTCCGGCTTCTGCTGCCGGATATCCGCTTTCCACAGACCCAATGATAGGCTGATCATACCCAACAGCCGCTGTAATGATCACAGCTCCCACAAAAGCCAGGATAAAATTAAAAATTGGTCCTGCAGCAATAACAGAAATTCTAGCCCACACCGATGCATTGTTAAAATTCCCTGGTGCATCGGTGGCCTCCTCATCTTCTCCCATAACGCACATGCCTCCAATAGGAAGGAGTTTAATGCAATAAAGGGTTCCCTTATACTCCTTCTTCAAAAGATTAGGCCCCATTCCAATGGCAAATTCCTGCACATCGATGCCATTTTTCTTTGCTAAAAGAAAATGCCCCAGCTCATGAAAGAAAACAATAAAGCTAAATAATATGATTGCAATTATAATACCCAAGTACTCTTACCTCCTGCTGCGAATCCTCTCATAGGTAGCCTCTTCCACCTCTAAAATCTCCTCTAATGTAGGATTCACAATATTTTTATGTGCTCTCATACCATCCTCAATAATTTCCATAATCTCCAGATATTTAATCTCTCCCTTTAGGAACATGCTTACCGCCAGCTCGTTAGCTGCGTTAAATACAGTAGGAAGTGAACCACCTTTTCTTCCTGCCTCATAGGCTAAGTCCAGGCAATAAAAGGTCTTTGTATCCGGCTTTTCAAATTCCAATTTTTTAATGTCCCAAAAATCCAGCCGATCTCCCGGTAAAAATCTTCTCTCCGGATAGTACAGGGCATATTGGATGGGAAGTCTCATATCCGGGGTTCCCAGTTCTGCAATAATTGCACCGTCCACATACTCCACCATAGAGTGAATAATACTCTGGGGCTGAATCACCACCTGCACATCATCCACATCCACATCAAAAAGCCACTTGGCTTCTATTACCTCTAGTCCCTTGTTTACCATAGTAGAAGAATCAATGGTAATCTTCTGTCCCATGGACCAGTTGGGATGCTTTAGGGCATCTGCTGGTTTAATATCCAGAAGATCTTCTTCTTTCTTTCCTCTAAATGGTCCTCCGGAGGCTGTCAAAAGAATCTTCTTTATGGCCCCGTGAGTATTTCCCTGAAGGGACTGGAAAATGGCACTGTGTTCACTGTCCACCGGCAAAATGGACACTCCGTATTCCTTTGCCAATGGCATAATAATATGCCCGGCAGTGACCAAAGTTTCTTTATTTGCCAGGGCAATATCCTTTCCGGCCTTAATAGCCTCAATAGTAGGACGAATTCCAATCATTCCCACTATGGCGGTTACTAGAATTTCTACTCCTTCGTATACAGAAAGCTCTATAAGACCTTCCATTCCAGATACTACTTTTGTATCAGTATCTTTTATCTTGTCCCGAAGTTCTAAAGCCTTGTCCAGGCTCCATACTGCCACAATTTTGGGACGAAACTTACGAATCTGCTCCTCCAGTTTCACAATATTGCTACCTGCTGCCAGTCCAAGGACTTCAATATCTCCATTATTTTTAACTACATCCAGAGTCTGAGTTCCAATAGATCCTGTGGAACCCAAAATTGCTATTTTTTTCTTATTTTCCACGCAAACCCTCCAAATTTTATTCTTTCAAACCAGTAAACCCTCAAGTCTTATTATTTTACAAAAAATACCATTAGGTAATAAATAATCGGTGCCGTAAAAATCACACTGTCAAATCGATCCAAAATGCCACCATGACCAGGGATTAACTTTCCATAATCTTTAATATCATGATTCCTCTTAATAGCAGAAGCAGCCAAATCTCCAATTTGAGAGATTCCTCCTCCCACTGCACAGATCAGTCCGTAAACCGCAGGATTAGCCCCCACCCCCACAGCAGCATTCATTGCCAGGGTAAAGATGACCCCCAAAAGACCGGCCCCTATGATTCCTCCAAGTCCACCTTCCACAGATTTCTTGGGGCTAAGTTTTGGAGCCATCTTGTGTTTTCCAAAAAGCATTCCCACACAATAAGCACAGGTGTCACACCCCCAAGAGCTTAGAAAAATAAGCCAAACGATCACTCCGCCCTGAGGAAGCTCCCTGGTCTGGTATACATAGGACAGCATCATAGCTACGTAGAAGAAACCAAAAAAAGTCAGCATAATATGCTCTGATCTATAGATTGGAAAACTAAAGACATAGACTCCCATAGTGATTACCAAAAGGAGAATGGACAAAAATGTAATACATTCTTCGTGATTGGTAAACAAGAGGCCATAATAAAGAATCGTCACCAAATATCCTACCATTCCAGGGGCCTTCTTCTCCATACCCATTACCTTATATAGTTCTGACAAGCCAATAATACTAACCACTGCAAGGACACCCAGCAGCAAATTTCCACCGATTCCAACAATGGCAATCAAGGCTATCACTAACAAAATCCCACTGATCAACCTTGTTTTAAACATCCTTGCCTTCCTCCTTTACCCCGCCATAGCGACGGTCTCTGCGGTTAAATTGTTCAATAGCCTTTTTAAGCTCTGCCTTATTAAAATCCGGCCAGGGAACATCGGTAAAATAAAATTCTGTGTAGGCCAGCTGCCATAGCAGGTAGTTGGAAAGGCGAAGTTCTCCGCTGGTACGAATCAAAAGGTCCGGATCCGGAATATCATGGGTATCTAGGTATTGTTCAAAAACAGCTTCCTCAATATCCTCCGGCTGGATTTCACCTGCCAGACAGTCTGCCGCCAGCATCCTCATAGCCCGGATCATTTCATCCCTGCTTCCGTAGTTAATAGCAATCTGGAAATTCAAGCCACCGTTGTCCTTTGTAGCCTCCTCAAGTTCCTTGATTCTGCTTTGAATATCAGGGTCCAATTTTGTCACATCCCCGATCACCCGAACCTTCATATCATTTTTTGCCGCTGTCTTTAGACAAGTCTTCATATAATTTCTAAGAAGTTTCATAAGGGCATCTACTTCATCCTTGGGCCTGCTCCAGTTCTCCGTAGAAAATGCATAAACAGTTAAATATTTAATACCCATCCTCCAGGCTTCCTCGCAGATGCGCTCTACATTCTTACTTCCCTGTGCATGACCATAATTTCTAGGCATTCCCTTGGCTTTTGCCCAACGGCCATTGCCATCCAAAATTATTGCCACATGTCTTGGTATATTCATACGATTCTCCTCATTCATAGGTTTCCCATATATCTCTCAAAACGACTCCCTATCTCAAGAATAGGACAGAACCGAATCAACCAGCCTGCCCCACTCTCACTTCTAAATCTTCTGAATTTATGTAACTATACAGTCATAATCTCCTTAGACTTCACTTCAACAGCCTTGTCTACTTCTTTTACATACTTATCAGTAAGCTTTTGAAGTTCATCTTCTAAATCCTTAATCTCATCCTCTGATACTTCTGATCCCTTTAATTTCTTAAATGCATCATTACCATCTCTGCGGATGTTGCGGACAGCTACCTTAGCAGCCTCTCCCTTCTTCTTAACATCCTTAGCAAGCTCTTTTCTTCTCTCCTCTGTAAGCTCCGGGAAAACAAGTCTCACAGAAGTTCCATCGTTGGTAGGATTAATTCCAAGGTCGGAAACCATAATGGCCTTCTCAATCTCCTTTAACATACTCTTCTCCCAAGGCTGGATCTGAATCATACGAGGCTCCGGAACAGAGACATTGGCCACCTGCTGAAGGGGGGTTGCCACTCCATAATAATCAACTGTGATCTTATTTAGTACATTTGGATTTGCACGACCTGCACGAATAGTTCCAAGCTCGCCATCCAAACTAGCCAGTGATTTCTTCATCTTTTCATCATATACTTTTACTCTTTCGTTCATAATATATCCTCCATCTAGTCCACTTCTTATACAGTAACCTTTGTTCCTGTAAATGTTCCTGTCATAGTCTCCACAATACTGTTTGGTTCATTAAGGCCAAATACTAGCATTGGCATCTTGTTTTCCAGGCACATAATAGATGCTGTCAAATCTACAGCCATAAGTTTTTTGTCAATAATCTCCTGGATAGAAATCTCATCGTACTTCTTTGCTTCCGGATTCACCTTAGGATCGCTGTCATAAATTCCGTCGATAGCCTTAGCTAAAAGCATTGCATCTGCTTCAATCTCAATGGCACGAAGAACTGCTCCTGTATCTGTAGAAAAATAAGGATGTCCGGTACCACCTGCAAAAAATACTACTTTTCCTTTTTCCAAAGCTTCCACTGCCTTATCCTTAGAAAAGAGAGTGGTGAAGGCACCGCATTGGAATGGGGTAAATACTTCTGTCTCCATACCTGCATAACGGAAAATTTCCGATACATAAATGCAGTTCATTACAGTAGCCAACATTCCAATCTGGTCTGCCTTTACACGGTCGATGGTCTCGCTGGTCCTGCCTCTCCAGAAATTACCGCCGCCGGTTACGATGGCAACTTCAACACCTGCATCTACCAGCTTTTTTACCTGGTCTGCAACCCCCAGGCAGGTAGCCTCATCAAATCCCGTCTTCTTATCTCCTGCAAGAGCCTCTCCGCTCAGTTTTAACAATACTCTCTTCATTCTTATAAGTACTCCTTTTTCACACGTATAAAATCATTTTTATTATACACTGTCCCTTAAATTTCGTCTAGCCGGAAGTCTATGCTTGTATCTAAGAAAGTCCAAACATTTTTTTGCAGATTTCCATGCCGCTTTTTGTTTTAAAAATCTTGCGAAAAGCACCTTCTACTGCTGTCTTTGGAGAATGATCTTCATAAAGATTTACCAAAAAATCTGCCTCCACAAGTATCTGATAATCCATTCCCTGAATATTGCCATAAGTATGATGATGTCCCACCAGATAGGACACTCGCTCAATCATTTTCTCGGGATATCCAAGTTTTTTCAACATTTCTTCCGCAATAGCAGGTCCTAATTCCTCCTGGTGCTTGCCGGAACTGTCTCCATAAAGTTCTTCGCTTTTTTTGATACCGATATCATGAACAATGGCAGCAACTTCCAAAATATCAAGAGTTTGTTTATCAAGCTCCTCTATTTCTCCCATTAACTTGGAAAATTCATATACTTTCAAAAAATGTTGAATTCTGGCTGGATCTTTTGTGTAGTATTGAATCATTTCCATAATCAACTGATTGTGATTCATAAATTTCTCCTTTATTATACGCGGTGATAATCAGTTACTGAATAAACGATAGAAAAAGATCTGCCATACGATCATTTCCTTCTTCATTTAGATGCACGCCGTCTAGGTAACAGGCGCTTTTCCGGAGCGCTTCTTTCGGCAAGGCATCTTCCATGGAGAGAATCGGAATAGCAAACTGCTGTCCGTAATTTTTCAACCATTCTGTCAGCTCTTCTAAAAGCTTTGTAGTCTCTGAAGCTTCTGCATAGGGACGCCAATCATCGGTTAAGGCTTCCTTACATATTGGCAAAGGAATCCCTAAAATGACTTTTATTTTTCTTACCATGCAGACACTTATCATAGTTGCAATATTGCTTTTTGCTCCTACAATGTTCTTCTCAAAGAAAATATCGTTGGTGCCTCCCATAAGAAATACTTGGTCCGGATGCTTGTTTAATACATCTTTTTCAAACCTAGCAAGCATCCCTGCTGTGGTATCTCCAGGAATTCCTAGGTTTAAGATTTCATGTTCTGCGGCTTTCTTACCAGCCAAGCTAATCCAGGCATCCTGGTGCCGTACTCCGTATCCATAAGTCAAACTATCTCCTATACAAACAATTTTCACGATGCAACCTCCCATTTTGTGAACCTACCAAAAGGAGTGCATAAAAACTCAATAACAAGATTGTCGTCTTATGCACTCCTACATTTTACTTCAACAGATTGTTGTCTGCAAAATAATCAATTTTCATAGATTTTCTAACATCTGACAAGGTATCTGCAGCCGTCTGTCTTGCTTTCTCGCTTCCTGCTTTCAGAATGTCGTAGACATCTGCAAGATTCTTCTCCCACATCTGGCGTCTTTCTCTGATTGGTCCAAGCTCGGTCTGAAGAACATTATTCAGGAACTTCTTAACCTTCACATCTCCAAGTCCCCCTCGCATATAATGAGCCTTCAGTTCATCTAAATTCTGATAATCAGGCAAGAACTCTTCAAAATGCTCTGGAGTTGAGAAGGCATCCAGATATGTAAATACAGGATTCCCCTCAACCTTTCCAGGATCCTCCACCCGCAGGTGATTTGGATCTGTAAACATGGACATTACCTTTGTCTTAATCTCCTTGGATTCATCTGACAAATAAATGCAATTACCCAAAGACTTACTCATCTTGGCTTTTCCGTCAATTCCCGGAAGTCTTAAGCAGGCAGAATTCTTAGGAAGAATGATTTTTGGATCTGTAAGGGTTTCTCCATAAACGCTGTTAAACTTATGCACAATCTCCTTACACTGCTCGATCATAGGCATCTGATCTTCTCCCGCCGGAACATCTGTTGCACGAAATGCAGTAATATCCGCAGCCTGACTAATAGGATAGCAGAAGAAGCCCACAGGAATGCTGGCCTCAAAATTCCGCTGTTTAATTTCTGATTTAACCGTGGGATTCCGCTGCACTCTGGCTACTGTTACAAGGTTCATGTAGTAAAATGTAAGTTCAGTAAGCTCTGGAATCATAGATTGTATAAACAATGTTGATTTTTCCGGATCAAGGCCACATGCTAAATAATCTAAAGCCACCTGAAGAATGTTCTGTCTTACCTTCTCTGGATGTTCCGCATTATCTGTCAGAGCCTGAGCGTCTGCAACCATGATGTAAATATCATCATAGTCTCCTGAGTTTTGTAATCTTACACGTTCTTTCAAAGAACCTACATAATGTCCCACATGCAAATGTCCTGTAGGACGGTCTCCTGTCAATATAACCTTCTTCATGTCTTACTCCTTTACAAAAGGCCAGGCAAGATCTGCCTGGCCTTATTTTTACATTCAAAGTATTTATTTCTTAAAGAAATCCGGAATCTTAATGCTCTGCTCTTTCACCTTGCTTGCTGGTGTTCTTGGAGCTTCCAATGTAGGAATCGTTCCTCCTGCCGGTCTTCTTGTCTCACGCTCTCTAGCCGGTGCGGCATACTCATTTCTTGGAGCTGCCTGACGCTGCTGTGTATACTGGGGCTGAGCCTGATGTGTTGTGTACTGTTGCTGCTGGGTATACTGTGGTTGCTGTGCATACTGCGGCTGTTGTGTGTACTGTTGCTGAGCCTGCTGTCTTACCCTCTCCTGCTGTGGCTGCTGGGCTCCTCTAGACTGGTTCTCCAATCTCGCCTTTAACTTTGAGGTACTTCCGCCTACATTGTGAAGTCCTGTAGCAATAACTGTGATAGTTGCTTCATCAGCTCTAGAATCATCGTACATAGCACCGAAGATAATGTTTGCATCTTCTCCTGCAAGATCCTGTACATACTCTGCTGCATCAGACGCATCCATAAGAGTGATATCACCGGAAACATTGATGATAACATGGGATGCTCCTGCAATGGTGGTCTCAAGAAGCGGGCTGGCAACTGCCTGCTTAACAGCCTCAAGAGCCTTATCATCACCACGACCCTGACCAATACCGATATGAGCAATTCCCTTATCAGTCATAACCGTCTGTACATCTGCAAAGTCAAGATTGATCAATGAAGGAACATTGATCAAGTCTGTGATACCCTGAATACCTTGCTGTAATACCTCGTCTGCCTTCTTCAAAGCTTCCGGCATGGTTGTGCGTCTGTCCACAACCTCCAATAATTTATCATTTGGAATAACGATGAGGGTATCAACGCTTTCTTTCAGCTTCTCAATACCGGAAAGAGCGTTATTCATACGTGTCTTTGACTCAAAACGGAAAGGCTTGGTTACTACACCAACTGTCAGGGAACCCTGCTCCTTGGCAATACGTGCTACAACCGGAGTTGCTCCTGTTCCAGTTCCACCACCCATACCACAGGTAACGAAAACCATGTCTGCACCCTTAAGGGCTGCTGCAATCTCCTCTGAGCTTTCCTCTGCTGCCTTCTCTCCAATCTCTGGTCTGGCACCTGCTCCAAGCCCCTTGGTGATCTTCTCACCAATCTGCATAAGGGTTGGGGCTTTGCTAAGCTGTAATGCCTGTTTATCTGTATTAATTGCTATAAATTCAACACCTGCAATCTGCTCGTCAATCATTCGGTTTACGGCATTGTTACCGCCTCCACCAACACCAACAACTATAATCTTTGCAGCTGCTTCTGATTCGTTTGTCTTGATTTCTAACAAGGGTTTTTCCTCCTTTGTATTCCTTATAAATATTATACATCCCAAATATTGGTTACAGCACAAGCAAGCTCTGTAACCGCAAGTTTGGGTGCCTAAAACCCAAACCATGACGACAAAAAGCGATTTTCTTTGCCATATATAAATATATAATAAATAGTTTCCTATAAAATATCAATAGAAAATTGGGCTTTTTATGCATTTTTTTGCTACAATTCCGTCATTTTAAAAATAGACAAAAATTAGTTTCTTTAAGCCTAATATCCATAGTTTCCACTGCTGCTTGCCCCAGAATCATAGTAGTTTCCTGTGGCATCATAGGAACCGCCACTATCATATAGATTCATATTAGAACCATCCCAGGTGTAGACTTCGGTAGAACCGCTGTCCCAAGTACCGGAATCTGTCGCGGAATCAGAACTATCCCAAGAAGCAGTGCCTGTATCAGAAGCACTTGCATCAGCAGCACTTGCATCAGTAGCACTTGCATCAGTAGTTTCTGTATCTGATGACTCTTTCGTCTCTTCCTTTGTTTTTTCAAAGGTAATTACCTTGGCTGCAGTTGAATAATTTTCCAAATGCAAGGTTCCCTTTTGATCTGTAAGTTTTGCAAGAATCGGTTCAATCTGCGCCATCTGATCAGAAGTTACACTGCTTCCCAAGGATACACAGATATCTCCAAAGTAAAGCATTAGGGAATTTTTCTCATATGCCAGTTTATCCGGAGACAGGTCATATTTTTTCACTTCCTGGGTAGTCTCTAATATTTGGTTGAAAATTTTTGTTTTGCTGCACTTTAATTTCTTGTAAAGAGCAATCTTTTTAAAATTCACCCCGTCAATACTCGGAAGCCCCTCCTTGGCTTCAGTGGAAATATCTACTACTAAGCCCTCTTTATCGAAGTAGATATATTGATTTCCATTCTTCACATAGCCCATGATGGGTTTTTCCTCCACCGTCACCTTCAGGCTCCAAGGGCTATTTAGGCTAACCTTCATGCTGTCCATACAAGCTATTTTCTTACCAAATCCCAGTTTATATTTTGCCAGGATATACAGGGTATTCACCTCATAGGGATTTTCCAAAACCGTATCATAAATCTCCTCTTTACTGCAGTAGTCATTTCCTACCACAGTAAAGCCCTCAGTGTAAAACAAAATAGAAAAGCAAAGCACAACAGTCAGGATCATAAGAAGTAATGTTACCCCTGCATAAAGCTTATGGGACTTTCTCTTTCTTGGACCTTTCTTGCCGGCAATCTTATTTGTCATAAATTTTTTGCTCCTTTATAAAGCATGAACCAATTCCTTAAAGCGGTCTCCGCGGACCTCATAATTAGGGAACATGCCCCAACTTGCGCAGGCAGGGGATAACAAAACTGCATCTCCTTCTTCTGCAAATTCCACAGCCTTTTCCATGGCCTCCTCAAAAGTATCTGCAAATACATAGTCTGTAAATTCACATTTTTCAGCATCCGCCGCAATCTTTTCCTTGGTAGCTCCGATAAGGATCAGTTTCTTTACTTTTCCATCAAAGTTCTGAATCCACTCTGTATACTCAGAATTCTTGTCATAACCCCCTCCGATCAAAACCGTAGGGCGGTTCATAGCCTGAATTCCTCGAATTGCAGCATCCGGATTAGTGCCCTTGGAATCATTATAGTAAACAACTCCCCCCTTTTCGGCCACATACTCGATTCGGTGTTCCACTCCTTTAAAGGCCTTTATGGTGTCCTGTACAATTTGAACCGGCACACCGTACAACAAAGCCATGGCAGAGGCTGCCATTACATTTTCATAATTGTGGGTTCCTAAAATCTGCAGTTTTCCAACATGGCAAAGTTCTATAGCTTGTTTATTTTCTTCCTGATAAATAATCTTCTCATCTTTTAAATAAATACCTTGGTCTAAGCTTCTTTTACTGCTGAAATAAAATACCTGAGTTTTTAGCTGCTGACCAAATTCCCTGGTCAAGGGATCCTCATAATTCAAAACACAAAAATCGTCTTCACCCTGGTTAATCGCAATATTTTTCTTAGCAGCCACATAGGCTTCCATAGTATGATGACGATTCAAGTGGTCCGGTGTAAAGTTAAGAATGGCGCTGACCTTAGGTCTGAAAGTGGCAATAGTCTCCAACTGAAAACTACTCATTTCCGCCACAATCACTGTGTCATCGTCAGTCTGATCTGCAATTACCGTATAAGGATTTCCAATATTTCCAACCACAAATGCCTTCTCTTTGTAATTCTTCATAATCTCTCCCAAGAGGGTTGTCGTGGTAGTTTTTCCGTTGGTTCCTGTAATAGCAAGCACATCCCCTTTGCCAAAGGCGTAGGCAAGCTCAATCTCTCCAATGATCTCTATGTGATGCGTCCTCATTTTCTCAACAACAGGAAGGTCTGTAGGCACTCCGGGACTTAAGACAACTAGTTGCAGGCTATCCAATAATTTCTCCGGAAATTCTCCTAAAATAATTTCAGCCTTGCTGTCTTTATCTAACTTTTCTCGAACATCCTCTTCTTTTAGTTTATCATTGCCATCATAAAGAATGACATCTGCTTCCTGAAGTTCCAACAAATGCACAGCTCCCACTCCACTGATTCCAGACCCAAATACCAAAACCTTTTTATTCTTAACTTCCATTTCTTCCTCCTACAAAGCCATATAAGCGATCATGCAAAGCAGTACTGTAACAATGGTAAAGACTGCCACAACTCTTGTCTCAGACCATCCGCAAAGCTCAAAATGATGGTGAATCGGTGCCATTTTAAAAATGCGCTTACCGCCGGTCTTTTTAAAATAAGTCACCTGGATGATAACAGAAAGAACCTCCACCAGGTAAATCAAGCCTACAATAATGATAAAAATAGGCATCTGAAGCATATAAGCCGCGGAAGCTACAAATCCACCTAAGGCCAGGGATCCTGTATCTCCCATAAAAACCTTAGCCGGATATACATTATATAAAAGGAATCCCAGAAGGGCTCCCACTACTGCCGCAGTTACAGGCTCAATTCCGGCTCCCTTTCCAAGAGAAACCACAGTAAAGAAGGCTGCCACAATAACAGTAACGCTTGATGCAAGTCCATCTAATCCATCTGTAAAATTCACGCCGTTTACCGTTCCAATCACTGCAACAAAGAGCAAGGGAATGGCAAAAATTCCAATATTCCAAGCCCTACCACCGGTAAAAGGAATGATCATAGCCAAAGATACATCTGTAAATTTCACCAAATAAAAAGCGAAAATTCCTGTTACTACAATCTGGAGGGCCATCTTCTGCTTGGGAAGAAGTCCGTCAGAATTTCTCTTTACTACTTTTAAATAATCATCCAAAAATCCAATAAGGCCAAAACCTAAAGTTACAAACAAGACCGGAATGATCTTGGGAAAACTTCCTGCAAAAAAGATGGAGCCAACCAGCACCGCCAAGAGAATAATAATACCTCCCATGGTAGGGGTTCCTGCCTTCTCAAGATGAGACTTTACCCCTTCCTCCCTCTCTGTCTGTCCCATCTTCATTCTTCGAAGAATAGGTATGATAATAGGTGCTGCCACAGCACTAACAATAAATGCAATAAATATTGGGACAAATGTCATAAAATTCATAATTCACCTCTTCAACTCATTTCTTATAAACTTTTTCGTTATCCTATAACTTTCCATAGTATACTCTATTTCCCCCTATAATTCAACCAAGGCAGAGAAGCTAGAGAAGTTAAAAAGAGAATGCGCTTTTGGCGGTTCGCCATAGGGATTTTTAGAAAGCAAGAAAATTTCATAGGCTGACACGCCTCAAGCGGAGAAAACGCAGTCATGCGGTAACAGAGATGTTGCTTCATGGCTGTTTTTCTTTTGCTCAAAAATGAGCGAAAGTTACCGGCGGAGCTATTTCCCATTTTTGAGAAACAGCTATCTTCCGATTTTGGAGCACAGCACGGATGCCGCAGAAATACTACATTTCCGGCATAATTAGCTTGCTATCCTGTACCTTTAGAGTGATGTATTACATACCAAAACGAAAGGGGCACACAACGCTATGAGCAAAGATTGGACACATGAAGAACTGCAGGCCGCAAGCACGGCAATGCAGAAAATGGGGAACTTAAACTACGAGGAATTTTGCAAAGAAATCGAGGAGGCAGGACGCATGGAAGTGAGATTTGATTTAACAGGAACAACGA
>CAVAKZ010000025.1:0-3230 GCA_963589425.1 Parabacteroides distasonis
ACTATTAAGTAGATTAAAAATAATAGGAAGTATTTTAGCAGTTCTTTTAGGCCTGATTCTCTTGATTTTATGTATTGTGCTTTTTGTTCCTATACGTTACCAGGGGAAGGCAAGGTTTGAAGGAGATATAGATTCAGCCAAGGCTCGTGGGGAAGTGACCTGGTTTTTTAGACTTATAGGGGTGACTGTACAGTTTAGAGAACGGAAGTTAAAGTGGAAAGTGCGTGTGGCTGCAAAGACCATCCTTATGAGTGGAAGGACCTTTGAGAATGTGCAGGCAAAGGATGAAAAGACTAGTAGGGAAGAGGCAGAATTGTTAGAAAGCCTGGAGCGAGAACTGAATGAAGAATTAAAAAAGAATCAAGAGAATGGAGGAGATAATGGGGATGAAGAACGTGTTAATGGCAGCACCCAAGATGAAGAAATTACAAAGGAGGATGAAAAGACATCAGAGTCTGAA
Organism: Parabacteroides distasonis; assembly: GCA_963589425.1. Lineage (GTDB taxonomy): Bacteria > Bacillota > Clostridia > Lachnospirales > Lachnospiraceae > CAKRJP01. The sequence goes on from CAVAKZ010000025.1 coordinate 461, forward strand.
AAGATTACGGAAGCATCTGAAAAAACAAGAGAGCCTGAAAAAACTTCAGAAAAGTCTAAAGAAGTATCCGGAATTAAAGAAGTTCCACAAGAAGCTGAAGAAGTTAAAGAGGCAGATGAAAAAATACAAGAAGTTACAGCATCAGGCAAAGAGAAAACTGGATCTGAAGGGAATGAAGCATTATCAGGAGAACTACAAGAGATTAGAGAAAAGACTGAAGATGCATCTGATCAGGGGAGAAAAGATTCTCGAAGACAGAAAGAACAAAGCCGAGAAGGCTTATCAGGTCTTGGAAGGAAGATTGCAGAAATTTGGAACAAGATCTTAAAGACAGGGAAAGATATCTATGCTAGAATAAAGTCGTTATCTGAAAAGAAACACAAGGTCACAGATTTTCTTGGAAATAAAGCCCATAAGGATGCGTGGAAGAAGGTTAAGGCAGAAGCTATTAAATTTATAGACAGGATATGGCCGAAGAAAATTCGGGGAGATCTCACCTATGGCTTTGAAGATCCCAGTATTACAGGAAAAATATTGGCAGCTTTCAGTTTAATCTATCCCTTTACCAAGGATGATTTGAAAATTCGTCCGGATTTTGAGCATCCGGTAATCTGTGGAAAGTTACTATTTTGTGGAAGGATTTATCTGTTTTCCCTGGCAAGGCTCCTATGGAATCTGTTCTGGTGCAAAGCAGTGAGACAAACCTACAAGGATATACGTGAGTTTGAATTATAAACAGGAGGATAAGTAGATGGCTGAGAATAATTTTAAAGGAACAGTGGAAGCGCTGTTTTCCGGAATGAATGGAGTTATCTCTTCAAAAACAGTAGTGGGAGATGCTATCCATATTGGCAATACCATTATTCTTCCGTTAATGGACGTTTCCTTTGCTATTGGGGCAGGAGCATTTACGGAAGATAAGAAGGAAAAAGGAGCCGGTGGTATTGGCGGAAAGATGACTCCAAGTGCTGTATTGGTAATTCAAAATGGAAGCACCCGTCTTGTGAATATCAAGAATCAAGATACGATTACCAAGATCTTAGATATGGTTCCGGATGTGGTAGATAAGGTAACAAGCAGTTTTTCCGGCGGAGGATCTGATGAGCTTACTGAAGAGGATGTAAATGATATCCTAGATTCCGCAGAACAGGAATAGTTTTTGGATGCTCACAAAAAATACAAAAAACTATCATAAATAGAGAAAATAGTTCTTGCATTCATTATATTAATCTGATACAATAATCTATGTTGTGAGTCTGTGAAGACAGACGATAGTAGGACGTTAGGAGGTGCAGTCATGGCAAAATGTGCTATTTGCGAAAAGGGTGCTCACTTTGGAAACAGTGTTAGCCACTCTCATAGAAAAACACCAAAGATGTGGAAATCTAATGTAAAATCAGTTCGTGTTAAAGCTGATAACGGTGCTACAAAGAAGATGTATGTATGTACTTCTTGCTTAAGAGCCGGAAAAGTTGAGCGTGCTTAATGAATGGTGAGCTCAGGTTTCATGAGAATGAAATCTGAGCTTTTTTCATGTCTAAAGATCCATGCTTTGTGCCCCAAGTTTATATATTGTGATATCTGCATCGTGGGGCAGCTGCTTTAGAATGGTTGCTTTTGACTGCTATATAGTGGTATAATGACAGCTGTGTAAATTAAAAAAAGATGAGAAATTAACCTTAACTATATGAGTGAAACTAATAGAAAAAAAGAAAAATCCGTGGCTTTTAATCTTATAGCTAATGGAATAAAAACACTTATGAGTGTGATTTTTCCGTTGATAACATTTCCCTATGCTTCAAGAGTGTTGGGAGCCGATGGAATAGGGAAGGTGAATTATGCCAATTCCATTGTCTCCTATTTTTCCTTGCTAGCGGCCCTGGGAGTCAGTACCTACGCGGTTAGAGAGGGAGCCAGGATCCGAGATAATAAAAATAAATTTAATCAATTTGCAAAAGAAATGCTGGGAATCAATTTATTTACAACGGTGATTGCCTTTATTTTGTTTTGCATTTTTCTTTGTTTCCCTATTCTTGAAGGTTACAAAGAGTTGCTGATGATTTTTAGTCTGGGAATATGGTTTACAACCATAGGAATGGAATGGCTGTTCATTATTCAAGAAGAATATGGATACATTACGCTGCGAGCTGTGTTATTTCAATTTATCTCCTTGATATTACTATTTCTCTTAGTTCGTCAAAAAGCAGATTATAAATGGTATGCAGCCCTAACCGTAATATCCTCCGGTGGATCGGCAATATTAAATCTTTGGTATTCCAGAAAATTGGTGGATTGGAGGTCTAAACATGTCTATCATTACAAAAGACATATAAAACCTATTTTGGTAATTTTTGGCACCAGTGTTGCTTCGAATATATATATGAATATGGATACCACCATGATCGGAGCTATGGAGGGAGATACAGCCACCGGAATATATTCGGCGGCATCCAAGATTAATCTTGTGATCAGCACTATGATTAGTACCATTTCCTCTACTATTTTGCCTAGGGTTTCCTACTATATTGGGAATGATTTGGAGGATAAATATAGAGATCTTATGAAAACCTCTGCCAATATCCTGTTTTTCATTGCTATGCCCCTGTCTATAGGGATGATATGTACCAGTGATTGGCTGATTGTGTTATTTAGTGGAAAGGATTTTCTGGCAGGAAGTCTTGCGGCTAAGATTCTTTCTGTGAAAGTAGTAATAGGGGCTGTCAACCGTATTTTGGCTTATCAAATTTGTATACCTTACAAGAAAGAAAAG
>CAVAKZ010000025.1:3240-39223 GCA_963589425.1 Parabacteroides distasonis
CTCAACTATTGCAGGGGCATGCTTTAATTTAGCAGCCAATGCCAGCTTGATTCCAATCTGGGGAGCCACAGGAGCATCCTTAGCTACTCTGTTTTCCGAGCTGGTGGTATTCTTCGTTTTGACGATTTATTCTAGACGATTTTTTGATACCAAGGTTTTATATGGCCGATTGCCAATGTATTTGTTGTCAACTGTATGGTTTTTCCTAGTAAGATATGCCGTGGACCTTTTGACTTTTGGTATATATATCAAGCTATTTATGACAGTAGCCATCTGCGGATTTGGATATTTTATCCTTCTTCTATTATTAAAAGATCCTATTATGGGGGAAGCCATAAAAACTGTAAAAAAGAAACTTCCTGCTGGTAAGTGAGTATGGAATCAGAAAGAAAGGACTTGTAATGTCACAGAAAAATTATGCACATTTTGTGATTACCCGTTTTAATATACCGGCCAATTATGCCGGACGTAAGAATAAGAGTATGAATGGGGTGGATCCAAAGACGGATGTAACATATTTGACCAGGCGTGTGGACCTGTTTAGAAAATATACTTTTCCTTCTTTGAAAAATCAAACGGATCAGAACTTCACATGGCTTGTACTCTTTAGTGATGCTACGCCCTTAGTTATTCGAGAAGAACTTGACAAATTAAAAGAAGAATTTCAAAACTTTTGCCCCCTGTTTTTGAAAGATGAGGAAGCCTATAATTTTGATGAATATCTAGCCGGAATTATTGGAAAGGTGGAGGCCAAGGCATATATCACTACCAGAATCGACAATGATGATGCTATGAACATCCACATGATCAGAGAGATTCATAAGTATTTTGAAGAACACAAGAAGACCAATGTTCTTGTAAGTTTCCCTTATGGTTTGCAATATATGGAAGAGAAGAAATTATATAGTAATTTTCATTTGTTCGGGAACCACTTTATTTCTTTAATTCTTCCAAACTCTGATAAAACAGTTATTTCATTTCCTCATAATAAACTTCCCAAGGAAATTGAGAAGATAAGCTTAGACGGAGCCAAAAAGGATCCTATGTGGATTGAGATTATTCATGGATCCAACTATGCTAACCAAGAGTCCTTTCACATTGGTAAGGCTTTGAAATCTACGAAAGTCTTTAGTGGTTTTTCTTGTGACATAGAGCCATTAAGTTATTTCGGAGTGGTGAGAAATATTATTTTAAGTATTCCGGTAACTATAGGATTAGTATTTAAAGTGTTAAAGCAACTAAAAAAGTAGGAGACCCTATGGCTGATTATCAAAAAATTGGCTTTGTAATTCTGCATTACAATGCAATAAAAGAAACCATGGACTGCGTAAAGTCCATTAAAAATCATATTGATACAAACCATTATCATATTGTTGTTGTAGACAATGGTTCTCCAAATGGAAGCGGTAAGGACCTGGCAGAGGCCTATGAAAAAGATGATCTGGTAACGGTCATTCTTGCCAAGGAGAATTTAGGCTTTGCCAGGGGAAATAATTTAGGTTTTGTTTATGCTGTAAATGAAGAAGATTGTAATTTCCTGTGCGTTATGAATAACGACACATTAGTAGTGCAGAATGATTTTTTTGCTACTATATTGGAGGAATATCATAAGAGTGGATTTGGCGTCATGGGACCTAAAATCCTTTTGAATGATGGTAAAGTTCAGCCTTTGACCCACAAGATGCCGGGGATTACTTTTTTTGAAAATGAAATCAGAATCCATAAGAGAGAGAGAAATCTTAGAAAAAAACACCTGTACTCTTTTTATTTATTTGGGAGAAAGGTGAAATCTTTTTTCCTTTTGGTTTCCGGACATCGAAGAGTATCTAGATTTAAACCCTATTTAAAATTGGATGGATTGGATGAGAGAAGAGAAAATGTGGTATTGCATGGCTGCTGCCTAGTTTTTTCTCCTAAATATATACAAAGTTATGAAGATGGATTTTTCCCGGACACCTTTCTTTACAAGGAGGAGGAACTATTGTATTTGAGGTGCAAGAGAAAACATCTTCTTACCGTATATAACCCCAAATTAAAAATCAGACACTTAGAGGATGTTGCTACTGATTCTATTACAAGCAGAAAAAAAGAAAAGCAAATGCTATGGCTAAACCATCAGATTCGTTCTTTGGAGATATTGGTTGGAGAACTCAGGAAGGAGCGGGATTAAGCGTATGTTAGTATCTGTAATTATTCCCCTTTATAATCGAGAAAATACCATAAAGAAGGCAGCAGAGAGTGTTTTGCAGCAGACCTACGAGGATTTAGAATTGATCATTGTGGATGATTGTTCTACGGACAGGTCTGTGGATGTGGTTCGGGGCATGGCCAAAGATGATTCTAGGATCCGCTTGCTTTTGTCAGAAAAAAATGGTGGAGCCTGTATGGCTAGGAATAAGGGAATTGATGCAGCGAAAGGAGAGATTGTTGCTTTTCACGACAGTGACGATATTTGGCATTTGGATAAATTAGAAAAGTCTTTAGAAGTTATGGAGCAAGAAGGCTCAGACATGGTTTTCTCTTCTTTTCGAAGAATCGGAAAAGCCGGAATGCAAAAAGGAACTTGTATCATTCCTGAATATGATTTAAACCAATATGACAACAAATTCAAGCAGGTGCTTCTAAAAAACTGTGTAAGTACCCAGACTATTGTTATAAAAAAAGATGTCTTGACTAAGGTTCGTTTTGATGAGAGATTCCCAAGATTTCAGGATTGGGAGTTTAGTCTACAGGTTTTAAAGCAGGGATTTTCAGTATATTTCATTAAGGAAGCCTTAGTAGATTGTTATGTTTTGAATGACAGCATAACCACAAATTTTGACAAGGCTGATAAGGCCTACCGTTTGTTAGAAAAAAAATACGCAAAAGACTTAAAGCAATTTCCAGATGTAGCTAGCAGCCTCTATCGAGACTGGGGCTATCAATTAGAGTTCTATGGAAAAAATGGCAGTGAAAAGTATAAGAAAAGTTATAGGTTGCAACCTAGTAAAGCAGGGTTCATGCGATATATTTTGTCAAAGCTTCGGTTGTACCATGTAGTTGAAACTATTGCCAGGAAAATACATTGATGTTGAAACGAGGAATTTAGAATGAAAGTTAGCGTGATTATGCCGGTATATAACTCGGAACAGTATTTATCTGTAGCGGTAGACAGTGTGTTGGGGCAGGACTTTGATGATTTTGAACTGATTCTTGTAGACGATGGCAGCAAGGATAGCAGTGGTAAAATCTGTGACGCTTATGCTGCTAAGAATCCGAAGGTTCAGGTGGTTCATAAAGAAAACGGAGGTATTTGTTCAGCTAGAAATGCAGGTCTTTCCGTGGCAAGTGGAGAGTATATAGGGTTTTGTGACAATGATGACGAATATTTACCCGGACTTCTTAAGGATAATTATAACCTGGCAAAGAAACATCAGGTGGATCTTATGCGGTACGGCAGAATTCGACGTATTATAAAAGACGATGGAAGTGTTTGGGAGACGAGTACAGACCTTCAAGATATGTTTATTGATAGAAAAGATTTTCATAAGCATTATAAAAACATCCGATGTGAGGACACCGTTTGGACGGCACTGTACCGCAGAGAGGTTATTGAGAAGTACCATATTCGCTATGATGAACGATTCCGTTATGGATCAGAAGATTTGAATTTTAATCTTCAGTTTTTGCTTCGTAGCGAGAGATTGGGCTTTAATTCTAATAAGTATTATGTCTGGGAACAAAGGGATGTCCACAGTACCTCCAGAAATTTTAAGAAAGATTATATGTTTAAGAATCTTATTAATATGGATCTTGAATACGACTTTATGAGTGAAATTTGTCAGGGGCAAGTAAATAATGTCCAGAAAAATGTATTTTTGATCAATTCCTATATTTATCCCATGACAAAATATATGGCTTTGGCAAAAGGAAAACTGACTTTAAAAGAAGAAGTGGCTTATTTGAATAGGCTTCGAAATCATCCTTTGTTTGACAGAGAACTTTCAAGGACTACCAAAAAGAGGGTCCGAAAAATGAACGTAAGAACCTATATTACGATGAAACTTTTTTACGAGAGGAGATTTCGTAGTCTTATCTTCATGTTAAATAAGGGAACTGCATTTTTAGCAAACTTTCGATTTAAAAAGAAATAAGAGGAAGCAGTTATGAGTAATGGATATAATCTGCAGCGTATTCAGGAGATTGAACTAGAAATTCTTGATGAGATTATTCGAATTTGCGAGAAAAATCATATCAAATATAATTTAGAGGGGGGGAGCTGTCTTGGTGCGGTTCGCCATGATGGAATGATTCCATGGGATGATGATATTGATATTGCAATGCTCAGAGAAGAGTATAATAAATTTTATGAGGCTTGTAAGCGGGACTTAGATACGTCGAGATTTTTGTATCAGGATTTTCGCACCGATAAAAGTTGTGGCTTGATTTTTGCCAAGATTCGAAGGAAAGATACGATCCTTAGCGAAAGCTATTGCAGTCATCTAAAATTTCACCAAGGAGTTTGGGTAGATATTTTCTGCTATGATTCTGTTCCGTCGGATAAAAAGAAGAGAGACAGGCTGAGAAAGAAAATGAAAATTCTTCAGAACTTATATATTATTCGATGTGGATATAATCTTCCGGAAAGTGCCCCGGCCTATTTGCAGCCTATCTATAGAGTGGTAAGGCTCTTGGTTAAGATTGTACCGATTGATTTCTTGATTGGCAAAATGTGGCTTCTGATGAATCAATACAAGGATAGCAGGGAAAAATATGTCTTTAATTATGGTGGGGCATATCCTGAAAAAGGCCTGTTTAAAAGGGAATTATTTGAACATACCATTGACCATGAATTTAATGGAAGAAGAGCTAAAATCGTGGAAGATTATCCGGGATATTTAAAACAGCTTTATAATGATTATATGAAACTGCCGCCGGAAAACAAGCGAAATGGTGGGGCTCATTTTATTAAAGAATTTAAAGATTATTCGAAGAATGGTTAGATATAAGAGAGGAGTGCCTATGAATTACGCGATTATTTTGGCCGGAGGAGTTGGGCAGAGAATGCGCACTTCCGGTATGCCAAAACAATTTTTGGAAGTATTTGGGAAGCCTATTATTATTTATACATTACAAAAGTTTGAAGAATGTAAAGAGATTGACAAGATTATTATTTCCTGCAACTCCGGGTGGATGGAACACATGGAAGAGCTGGTGAATCAATACAAGTTGAATAAAGTGGAGGCAGTAATCATCGGCGGCAAGGACCGCCAGGGCAGTGTGAAAAACGGTTTGGATAAAATTGCAGCTTTAGGAGGATGCGGAGAGGATATTGTGGTAATTCATGATGGTGTAAGACCCTTAGTAGAAAAGAGTATTATCCGTGAAAATATCCGGGTAGCCAAAAAATACGGCTGTGGAATCACTGTAAAACCCGTGGTAGAGTCTGTAGTTGTCACCCAAAAGGAGTCCGTGGACTTTAAGGATTTTAAAAAAAGGGATGATACTTACAGTCTTACCTCGCCTCAGTCTTTTAAACTGGAATTTCTTCTGGAAACCTACGACAATGAAGAAATCGAAAATGCAGAGATTCCTATTTTGGATGCAGCCCTTGCCTATACCTATTTGGGAAATGAAATTCATTTAATTAAAGAAAATAACCATAATATTAAAATTACTACTCCGGAGGATTATTATATTTTAAAAGCCCTTTTGGAGTTAGAAGAGAATCGTTACGTATTTGGTCTGTAGGAGGATCCATATGGAAAGAAGAGATTTGGATATCATATACAATTCAGCAGTAAATTGGAGAATGTACCAGGACAAAACTATTCTAGTGTCCGGAGCAACAGGACGCTTAGGTCGCTATATATTAGAGACCTTGGTAGACGTGGACTTGAAATATAATTTGAATCTCCGGGTCATCGGTTTAGCACGTTCCCGGGACAAGGTGCAAAGTGTTTTTGGCTCTATTTTGGAATTTCCAAATGTAAACTTTCTCTATCAAGATATTCAAGACCCGGTATCCTATGAGGGGCCTATAGATTATATTTTCCATACAGCGGGACCGGCAGCTCCCAGAGATTTTAAGGATACTTGTGTGGAGACTTTGTGGGCTCATGTGGCCGGAACCCGTAATATGTTGGAATTGGCAAGACAAAAGCAAGCCAAGAGAGTCTTTTATGTTTCTACAGTAGAAACCTACGGAGAGTGGTTAAGAGAGGAGAATATTACAGAGGAAGATATGGGTCCTCTTCGACACTTAAATTCCAGAGCCTGCTATCCGGAAGCAAAGAGACTTTGTGAGACTATGTTAGCTTCCTATAAGGATGAGTATGATATTGACTACTGCGGCGTTCACTTTTCCCACACCTTAGGGCCGGGAATTGAACTGGAGGATGGAAGAGCATTTGCGGAATTTATAAACTGCGCGCTAAAGGGAGAAGATATTGTTCTTCATTCTAAGGGAAATGCCATGAGAACCTATACCTATGTGGCAGATGCTATTAATGCAGTATTTTTGATTATGGAGAAGGGAGAATGCATTCTTTATAACGTCTCAACAGACGAAAATTTAATTAGTATAAAGGATTTGGCGGAATTGATTGCCAGTCTGGCCCCAAGCGGAAAGGTAAAAGTTACTTTTTCAAAAGAAGCCAGCGATCTTCCATACCTGCCTTTTAAACTGGCTATTATGGACACAAGGAAGATTCGAGATTTAGGTTGGGAACCAACAGTAAATAACCATGATCTATTTAAGTGGACCATAGAATCTTTTTTGTAGATGCAAAAATTCTCAAGGCAGCATAATTTTGCAAAGTAGTAAGTTCAAGCTGCCTGAAACTAAAAGCGAGATGAAAGCTATGAATAAAAAACCTACGGTAGCTGTTCTTATGAGCACCTACAATGGAGAGCAATTTATAAGAGAACAATTAGATAGCATTTTTTGCCAGGAGTCTGTAGAGGTGTCACTGTATGTCAGAGATGATGGGTCTACAGATTCCACATTAAAAATCATAGAAGGATATGGAAAAAATCACCAGATATGTATTCTGCCTTTTGATGGAAATGTGGGGCCCGGCATGAGTTTTATGCGGTTACTTTACTATGTTATCGGTTTAAAGAGGAAGTATGATTACTATGCCTTTGCGGATCAGGACGATCTTTGGCTTCCTGACAAACTGATAAGAGCCATCTCTATGATTGAGGATGCAAAGAAAAGGGATGTAAGAAATATTTTATACTGCTCCAACCAATGGCTCTATGAAAATGAGAAAAAGACAAGGCTACGTTTTGCCCAAAAGCCGGATATTAGTCTTGCAGGCCATATTTCAAAAAATGATTTTTCCGGATGTACCATGGTATTTGCCTTTGACTTGGCAGAGCTTACAGGATCTATTCCATGCCCCGGGAATGATATTTTAACCTATCGCATGCATGATGCTTGGATGGCTTTGGTGGCCAGTGCCTACGGAAAGATCCTCTATGATGAAGAATCTAGGATTTTGTATCGCATTCACGGTGGAAATACAGTTGGCGTGAAAGAGACTACGTTAAAGGATCGTATAGATGCAGTTTTGGGTAAGGGTTCTAAACCGAAGTATAGGCATGTAAGAAGTAATTCTGCGGCCTTGCTTTTAAAGATACAAGCTCCGATTTCGCCTAAGGATCGCTGTCTTCTTAAGGATGTGGCATGTTATAGAAGCCGGTTGAAATATAAGAGACATTTACTAAAACGTCAGGATATTTATATAAAAAGCGGAGAATCCAGAGAAATTTATTTTTTAAAAGTACTTTTAAATATTATATAGAAAGCGAATAATTTATGGATATTTCGGTGGTTATGTCTACCTACAAGGAAGCTGAAAACCTTCTTCGACAGTCGGTGGAATCTATCCTAAATCAGACATATAAAGAATTTGAATTTATCATTATATTAGATTGTCCGGAAAATGATATGCACAAGCGAGTGCTAGAGGAGTATCAAAGGAAGGATGATCGGATTAAATTTTACATAAATAAGAAAAATCTGGGCTTGGCAGCCTCTTTAAATAAAGGAATCGAAAAATCTAAAGGGACTTATATCTGCCGCATGGATGCAGATGACGTTTCCCTTCCAAGACGATTGGAACACCAAAAAAAATATTTGGAAGAAAATCAGGCGGATCTCATTGGAGGACTTACCCAGGTGATTGATGATGATGGAAAACTGCTGTATTCTATTAATCATGTTCCCAAAAAACATGAAGAGATTTTAAAAGCTCTAAGATATAACCAAGTATTGGCTCATCCTACCTGGTTTGGCAGACGAAAAGTTTTTGATGACCTAAAGGGCTACCGCAACATACCTCTCTGCGAGGACTCAGATTTCACCTTGCGAGCGGCTCTAAAGGGATTTCGTCTGTCAAATCTTAATGAACAAGTCTTAAAATACCGTATGTCAAGCAAAAGCATCTCAAGAGATCATTTGTTTGAACAATATCTTTATTTGCGTTATATTACTTCTGAATACCGAAGAGGAAGAATTACCGATATTGATAAGGCCAAGGCCTATGTGGCTTCAAAAAACAAAAGTGCAGTAGCCAAGCGTTATGGAAGGGCCAATGCAAGATTTAATATTTTGCTAAAAGATTTAGAAGAAAGAAGATGGATTTCGTTTTTTGCAGAGGGAGTCCGCTTTACAGTTACATCTTTTTATTACCTTGATAAGGTTTATCGATTGGCCAGAGTTTCCTTATATCGGTAAGGGATATCGGTAAATAAAATATGAAATCTCAAACACAAAGAAAGAGAAGATAAATATGAACAGTGAATTATTAATTGTTATACCAGCCTATAACGAAGAGGAAAACATTGAGAATGTGGTCACCTTTATCCAGGAAAAATATAGCCAGTATGATTATGTAGTGGTGAATGATGGTTCCAAAGATAAAACAGCAGACATTTGCAGACAAAAAGGTTACGAACTTTTGAACCTTCCGGTAAATCTAGGACTGGCAGGAGCCTTTCAGGCTGGGCTTAAATATGCCTATGCCAAGGGCTATAACTATGCCATTCAGTTTGACGCTGATGGACAACATCGGCCGGAATTTATAGAGCCTATGTTAAGCCGCATCAAGGAAGGCTACGATATTGTTATCGGCTCTCGTTTTATCAATGAAAAAAAAGGCAGCTCCTTAAGGATGCTAGGTAGTAAAATGTTAACTGTAGCCATTAAGATAACTACAGGAGCTCGGGTGGCTGATCCCACCTCCGGCATGCGTATGTTCTCCAAAAATATGATAAAGGAATTTGCGCAAAACCTGAATTATGGACCGGAGCCTGATACAGTATCATATCTGCTAAAAAATGGCGCTAAAGTGTCGGAGGTTCCGGTGCATATGGAGGAACGTATGGCAGGAGAGAGCTATTTGAATTTGGGCAATTCTGCAAAATACATGGCAAGAATGTTAACTTCCATTTTGTTTGTTCAGAACTTTAGAAAGAGAGGATAAGCCATGTCTTTATATATTAGAATTTTATTGATAATCGGTGCTATTGCCTTGCTTGCATTTATGTTTAAACGCATTCGCCAGGCTAAATTAAAAATCGAATATACTATATTTTGGCTGATTTTTTCGGTGGTCTTGGTAATAATGGGGATTTTTCCAGAAATTATTACTGCCCTTGCTGGTTTTTTAGGATTCCAGTCTGCAGTTAACATGGTTTATCTAGTGATTCTCTTTATTTTAATTGTTAAATTATTTTTTAATACTTTGCAGATTTCTCAGTTGGAAAATAAGGTAGATAGCCTAGCACAGCAGATTGCCATTGATCGAAAGATGGATCACGATCACAAGGAGAATATCTGATTTATGAAGCAATATTTGTTATGTTTATGTTTTTGGGCCGTTTTTACAGTTTTTCTATACGGATTTGGAAATGTTCTGGCTCCCCAAAAAAATCATTCTTATAAACTTGTAATGGGCTACCTGGTTTACAGCTTTTTCGTTGCCTTGGGAGGTATTCCCCTACAGCTTTTAAATGCACCCTGGATTTGCTTTGCAGCCTACATGGGGCTTGTATGGATCTTTATAGTGGCTGTGATTGTTTTGGGGCAGGTGAAATTCCGTATTAAAATCTATGATTTTCATTTGAAAGAGTATATTTGTGAAAACTGGATGCTATATATTATTTCCGCTGTAATGATTGCCATGCTGTTTTTTTATTATGCAGGATTTTGGCTGGGCGATCATCAGGATGATGGCTATTACATTAACCGAGTGGCCAATCTTCCGACTATGACATTAGGGGGTAACTTTAACTTTGCAGTAGGTGTAGAAAATTCTGGATTTAACAGTTATATAGTTAATACCTGGGAAGCGGAGGCTTCCGTTTATGTGAAGCTTTTAGGAGTTGTGCCTACACTTTTCTTAAGAATTTTTCAGTCTTCCTTTTATTATTTTTTGATTGCGAATTTATTTAAGCTGATAGGCGATGCCATTTTTGAAAAAATTGAACTGCAGCAAGGAAGCAAGTTTTCCCAGTTTGTGCCGATATTCTTTCCTTTAATCTGTACTAATTTTCAATACCTAAAACATCAGCACATACTGGATATGAGAGATAATTTCTTTACGGAAACAGGAATGTTTTTGGGGGCATCTGTGGTAAGGCTTTGTGGCCTTGGATTTTTCATTCTGTGGTATTTGGAAAATGAAAGAGAGGACAATGACCATGGACTTATGAAAATCTTATTTGGCTCAGGCCTTATTGCTGTAGTGATGATGTCAAAATCTACGATTGTTCTGCCTTTGCTTGTGATGGCAGGGGTTCCCATCGCATCTATGTGGCTTGTGGAACACTATGGTAAGTTAGGTAAAATGCTGGTTTTAGGAGGAGGAAGCTGTTATCTTCTCCTTGGAATTTTTCTTCCTAATAATGCCAGCGTTCAAGATGATGTTTGGGGTAATGCGCAAAATTCCCTGACTTCTTACGGCATGATCCCCTTTATTATTATTTTTATTCTGAGCTTTTTTGTTTTAAAAAACAGGTGGGTGTATAAGCTTAATATCTTGATTCTTACTATGGCATGTCTGGCCTTGCTGCCTCAGTGTAATGATGTCTTTGAAAAATTTTCTATCTATGGATTTGTAGGGGGAAGAGCTTGGACGGCCCTAGTTTATTTGTTTATAATTGTAAATACCAGCTATTTTCTGGCAATTTTGCAAAAGATCAAGCTGCATCAGATGCTTCTTCGCGGCATTGCTTTCGCCTTATTTATAGCCTTAAGCGGACAGATGCTTTATGCCTTTACTTTAGAGGGAGGAAATCTTGTTACGGAGGATCTGGTTCAGGGAACAGATCTTGCAAGCTGTTTTCAGGTCTTTAAAGAAAACACCAAGGCTGTACCGAATTCTACCATGTATCTAGGAGAAGCTTTGGAAGAATTGGCAGCAGAAGAAGGAAGCACTATCCGTGTGATCATGCCTAAATTTGTAATAGATAACGATGCCTATCACTGTTTGGCAGTTTCTGTACGAGCATTTGCTCCGGATATTGTTAGTGTCAGCGCCAATGAACGTTTTCGGGTAAATAGCGATGAGACCATTTCTACTTATTTTCAGGAGAATTATGATGCATTCATTACAGAACCAAATGACAAGGAGAAAGTTGAAGCTTTTGGGGAGGAGATTCAAGGACGATCTATTGATTGTATCGTTACTTTGCGCTCTGATTTAGAAGAGCCAATGAAGGAACTGGGATATAGCTATTATGGTTGCTCTCGGGATGGGTCCTACTATTTATGGAGATTGGCATTGTAATATTTTGATGAAAATAGTATAATAGGCTAGGTTTATGCCTAAAAATGATTCCTTTGGTTATGGATTTTTTATAAAAATGGAGGTTTAATATGAAAGGACGTATTAGTACAGATCTTGGTATTATTACCGTTGATTCCGATGTGATCGCTATGTATGCAGGTACAGTTGCAGTGGAGTGTTTCGGTATTGTTGGTATGGCAGCTGTTAATATGAAGGACGGATTGGTACACCTTCTGAAGAAGGAAAGTCTTACTCGTGGAATTCATGTAACAATTTCTGAAGATAACCACATTAGTTTGGAGTTCCATATAATTGTTGCTTACGGTGTTAGTATTTCCACTGTTACAGATAATCTCATTGGAAATGTAAAATATAAAGTAGAAGAATTCTCCGGTATGCCGGTAGACAAGATCAATATCTTTGTCGAGGGCGTAAGAGTAATCGATTAGTTTTAGGAGGACGAAGAAAGTGGCTACAAATACAATCAGTGTAGATCAACTGGCCCATATGTTTTTGGCTGGTGCACAGAATATTGAAGCAAAGAAAGAATATATTAATGAATTGAACGTATTCCCTGTTCCAGACGGAGACACAGGAACCAATATGTCTATGACCATTATGGCTGCTGCAAAGGAAGTGGCAGCTCTTGGTGATCAGATGGATATGAAAAGTCTTGCTAAAGCAATTTCTTCCGGATCTCTTCGTGGTGCTAGAGGTAATTCTGGAGTAATCTTATCTCAGCTTCTCCGCGGATTTACAAAGGCAATCCGGGATGAGAAAGAGATCGATACCCTGCTTTTTGCGGCAGCATGCGAGAGAGCAAAGGCTACAGCTTATAAGGCAGTTATGAAGCCAAAGGAGGGTACAATTCTGACTGTTGCCAGCGGAATTGCCCAGAAGGCAGCCATGATGGCAGAAGAGACCGATGACCTTGAAGAGTTCTTCCCGGCAATTATTGACTATGCCCAGGAAGTTTTAAATAAGACACCGGATATGCTTCCGGTACTGAAAGAAGCAGGAGTAGTAGACTCCGGCGGACAGGGACTTTTGGAAGTGCTTCGTGGCGGATACGATGCATTTTTAGGAAAAGAGATCGACTACAGTGCCATTTCTGCCGGTGCAGCCCCGACAGTTGTGAAGAAGGCAGAAGTTCAGGATGATGTAGAAATTACTTTTGGATACTGTACAGAATTTATCGTTATGCTGGATAAGGAATTTTCTGACAATGATGAAGATAAGTTTAAAGCCTTTCTTTCTTCCATCGGTGACTCCATCGTATGCGTTGCAGACGATGAGGTGGTAAAGGTTCATGTACATACTAATGATCCGGGACTTGCTATCCAGAAGGGTCTGGAATATGGACAGCTTACCCGCATGAAGATTGATAATATGCGCGAGGAGCATCACGAACGAGTAATTAAGGATGCAGAGAAACTTGCAGCAAAGCAGGCGGAAGAAAAAAAGGCAGAAGAAGCTTCTAAAGAGCCAAGAAAGGCTATGGGATTTATTGCTGTATCCATTGGACAAGGCTTAAATGAGATCTTCAAGGAGCTTGGATGTGACTACATTATTGAAGGTGGTCAGACTATGAATCCAAGTACGGAAGATATGCTGAATGCCATTGATCAGGTAAATGCGGATACTGTATTTATTTTGCCTAATAATAAGAATATTATCTTGGCAGCTAATCAGGCCAGAGATCTTATGGAAGATAAACAAATTGTAGTAATTCCAACCAAGACCGTTCCGCAGGGAATCACAGCTATGATTAGTTTTATTCCGGATGCAGATGCTAAGAGCAATGAGGAAAATATGCTGGCTGAAATCGGCAATGTCAAAACCGGTCAGGTAACCTATGCCGTTCGTGACACTCATATTGACGACAAGGAGATTCACGAGGGTGATATTATGGGAATCGGTGATTCCGGAATTCTTTCTGTGGGAAAAGAAGTAGAAAGCACCACAAAAGACATGTTAGCTCAATTGGTAGATGAAGATTCAGAGCTTATTAGTCTCTACTATGGTGAGGATGTTACAGAAGAAGCGGCTGAAGAATTTACAGCAGAGCTTGCAGACCTTTATCCGGACTTAGACGTGGATACTCACTTTGGCGGACAGCCCATTTACTATTATGTGCTTGCGGTAGAATAAAAATCAGATGATTGAACAGACAAGTATTAGGCAGTTAAAAGGGATTGGTGAAAAAACTGCTAAGCTATTTGGAAGGATTGGTATTTTTACGGTAGGGGATTTGATCCGCTATTATCCGAGAACCTATGATGTGTACGAAGAGGCAGTACCAATCAGCCAATTAGAAGCAGGGAAGATCCAGGCCGTTACCGGATCTATCCAGGGCAAGGTATTGCTGGGAGGAAAACCACAGATGCAGGTTGTAACCTGCCAGCTGAGAGACCTGACGGGAAGTGTGAAGGCAGTATGGTTTCGTACCCCCTATGTAAGAAACCAGCTTTCAGGCAATACAAAAGTCACCCTGCGGGGTCGGGTAGTGAAAAAAAATAACCGGCTGGAGCTGGAGCAAGCAGAGATTTTTGTTCCGTCAGATAAATATAAAGAAAAGCTAGACACCCTGCAGCCAATCTATGGATTGACGGCAGGGCTTTCCAATAATGCCATTATGAAGGCTGTAAGACAGGCTCTTACTCAGTTAGACCTAGGTAAAGATTACCTGCCTAAAGATCTTAGGGATTCCTTGAATCTTATGGATTTAGGACAGGCCTTAAAGGAGATTCATTTCCCGAAAGAAAAAAAGACTTTCTACAAGGCAAGAAACCGCTTGGTCTTTGATGAATTTTTGGAATTTCTATTTCTGTTAAGAAAGTTAAAAAATTCTAATGATGTTGCAGTAAATGAGTATCCCCTGACAGCCTCGCCTTTGGTAGAGGAGTTTGTAGGCGAACTTCCCTTTGCGTTGACCGATGCACAAAAAAAGGTCTGGGCTGATATTTTAAGGGATATGGCTGGCAAGAAAACTATGTCTAGACTAATTCAAGGAGACGTTGGATCCGGTAAAACCATTGTGGCAGTGCTGGCACTTTTAACAGCAGCGGCAAATGGATATCAGGGAGCCTTAATGGCTCCGACAGAAGTTTTGGCCAGGCAGCATTATGAATCTATTTCCAATTTATTTAAGGAACATGGAATTTCATTTCCCTTAGAGCTTCTTACCGGATCTATGACAAAGGCCCAGAAGCGAAGCACCTATGACCGTATTGCCTGTGGTTATTCAAAAATTATAGTTGGAACCCATGCCCTGATCCAGGAAGCAGTTGCTTATGATGGTCTTGCCTTGGTAGTCACTGATGAGCAGCACCGTTTTGGAGTAAAGCAGCGAAAGATTTTTGCAGGGAAGGGTGGAAGTCCTCATGTGCTGGTTATGAGCGCAACCCCTATTCCAAGAACCCTGGCCATTATACTCTATGGAGACTTGGATATTTCCGTTATTGATGAGCTGCCGGCTAATCGTCTCCCTATAAAAAATTGCGTAGTGGATGACCATTACAGAAAAACCGCTTATCAATTTATGAAAAAACAGGTAGCTGAAGGCAGGCAGTGCTATGTAATCTGTCCGATGGTGGAGGAGAATGAAAAATTAGAAGCGGAAAATGTCATTGATTATGCCAGGTTTTTACAGGAAGAAATGGGAGAGGATATTTGTGTAGAATATCTTCATGGCCGGATGAAACAAAATCAAAAAGATGACATTATGAGCCGTTTCGGGAAAAATGAAATTCAGATTCTTGTATCCACTACAGTGATTGAAGTTGGAATTGACGTGCCAAATGCAACTGTGATGTTAATTGAAAATGCAGAACGATTTGGTCTTGCCCAGCTTCACCAGCTTAGGGGGCGTGTGGGACGAGGAAAATATCAATCTTACTGTATCTTTATGAGCAATGCTAAGAACAAGGAAAGCAGACAACGCTTGGAAATTTTAAACAAAAGTAACGATGGATTTAAAATTTCTTCCGAAGATCTTAGGCTTAGAGGGCCGGGAGACTTGTTTGGCATCAGACAAAGTGGCCTTATGGATTTTAAATTAGGAGATGTTTACCAGGATGCAAAAATATTGCAGATGGCCAATGAAGCCTGTGACAGACTTCTTGAGGCAGGATATGTATTGGAGAATTTGTTTCCAAATTCCGTCCACAAAGAAGAGGTAATTCTTTAAAAATTTCTGAGGTGGATTTTTGAAAGTAAGAGGGAACCTATGAAGTGGCTGATAGTTATTTTTGCAATTCTTATCTTACTTCTCCTGGCTCTTTTAGAAAGCAGAAGAGAAAGTAAGTTTTTTCAGATTACAGAATATAAAATAAGTTCACCCAAGTTAAAGGGGATGAAAGATTCTCTGAAAGTTCTATTTCTTTCAGACCTTCATAATTGCAGTTATGGAGAAAACAATCAGGATTTATTAAGGGCAATTAAGGATGCTGCCCCGGCCTTTATTTTTATTGGTGGGGATATGCTGGTTAGAAGAAATGGAACTTCCTATGAAGCTACCCTTAAATTCTTAGGGCAGCTTCCTAAGATTTGTCCCGTCTACTATGCAAATGGAAACCATGAGCAGAAATTAAAATTAGAAGCGGAATTTTTTGAACAATCCTATAAAGAGTATAAAGATAGCCTCCTTGCATGTGGGATTCACATGTTAGAGAATGAATCAGTAGCTTTGGATTTTAAGGGAAAGCAAGTTGTCCTTACAGGTTTGGAGATTCCTTTAAAGGGTTATAGAAAATTTTACCACTGCAAATTAGAAGATTCGGATATTTCAAAATGCATAGGGGAAGCATCTTCAGATTATCAGATCTTGTTGGCTCATCATCCGGGACACATAGCTCTTTACAAAAAATGGGGAGCGGATCTGATCTTGTCAGGACATTTTCATGGAGGAGTCTTAAGGCTTCCGGTCATTGGTGGCTTAATTGCTCCGGATTTTCGTTTGTTTCCCAAATATTCCGGTGGAATTTATAAAGAAGCTAATCAAACAATTATAGTAAGCAGAGGTTTAGGGGTACATTCTATGCCCCTTCGAATTTTTAATCCACCGGAACTGCTTGTACTACATTTTCAAGGCTAATTTCATAAAATGAGGTTAACATATGGCAAATGGAATTCCTGTGAAGCTAGAAGTCTTTGAGGGACCTTTAGATCTTCTTTTGCATTTGATCGACAAAAATAAAATAGATATCTATGACATTCCCATTGTGGAGATTACCAACCAATATATGGACTATATCAATGCCATGGAAAAAGAAGACATGAATATCATGAGTGAATTTTTGGTTATGGCAGCCACTCTTTTGGATATTAAATGCAAGATGCTTCTTCCAAAAGAGGTGAATGAAGATGGGGAAGAAGAAGATCCAAGGCAGGAACTGGTTGAGCAGTTATTGCAATATAAGATGTATAAGTATATGGCTTATGAGCTGAAAGACCGACAGCTGGATGCAGACTGCATTATGTACCGAGAGCCGGATATTCCCAAGGAGGTTCGATCTTTTGAAACACCGGTGGACTTAGATGAGCTTCTAAAGGGATTGAACCTTCACAAGCTAAATCAGATTTTTCAGGATGTAATGAAACGTCAAGAAGAAAAATTAGATCCTATCCGAAGTAAATTCGGTAAGATTGAAAAAGAAGAAGTTACGGTAGATGAAAAATTAGATTATGTAGCAGAATATGCCGCTGCACATTCCCGTTTTAGTTTCCGACATTTGCTAAAAAAGCAAACTTCTAAAGTTCAGGTTATTGTTACTTTTCTTGCGGTTTTGCAGCTGATAAAGGATGGTTTAATTCAAATAAAACAAGAACAGCCCTTTGATGATATTGAAATTGAAACAGTAGGAAACTTACAGGAGATAACAATCACAAGGGATCCGGAACAAGGGGAATAGTAGATACAAGATTTGGCACTTGTAGTAAGGCAGAAGGAAGGTTGAGTCTGTGGAAATTAATAAAATCGAGGGAATCATTGAAGCAATTCTCTTTACTGTGGGAAATTCCGTTGAAATTGAAAAAATAGCCGGAGCTATTGAACATGATACAGAAACCACCCGCCGTATTATTCACAATATGATGGATAAATACGAGGCAGAGGATAGAGGAATTCGAATTATAGAGCTTGAGAATTCTTTTCAAATGTGCACAAAAAAAGAGACTTACGAATATTTGATTAAAGTGGCAAAGCAGCCAAAGCGGTATGTCTTAACTGACGTGGCCTTGGAAACCCTATCTATTATTGCCTACAAACAGCCAGTAACCCGTTTGGAAATAGAAAAGATTCGTGGGGTCAAGTCTGACCATGCAGTTAATAAATTAATTGAGTATGGGCTGGTATGCGAGGTGGGAAGGCTGGATGCACCGGGAAAGCCAATCCTTTTTGGTACCACTGAGGAATTCCTTCGAAGGTTCAGTGTGCAGTCTATTGATGACCTTCCAAGTTTAAACCCTGAGCAGGTGGAGACCTTTAAGGAGGAAGCAGAGGAAGAGGTGCAGCTGAAATTAGATATTTAGATGAGATGTCATTTTATTTCTATGGAATAAAATGACATTTTTTGAAATTATAAACCTATGAAAGGCTAATGAGCCTATAAATGAAATAAAAGCTTTGTTGAAATTCAAATAAAACTTAAAAACCAGGAAAAAACAGGTGATATTTCAAAAAAATGAAAGTTTGTATTGACGAAATGTCATAACTTAGATACAATAACACAAGTGAAAAAAGACTGGGAGGTTTTGAAATGACTGCATATAAGGATTTGACCACAGAAGAATTATTAAAGCTGAAGGCTGAATTGGAAGCTGAGTTTGAAGATGTGAAGGGAAAAGGCCTGACACTGAACATGGCAAGAGGTAAACCATCAGCAGATCAATTGAATCTGTCTATGAAGATGATGGACGTATTAACCAGCGACATGAATTTATTGTGTGACGATGGAACCGATTGCCGTAACTACGGAGTAGTAGATGGTATATCTGAGGCAAAACAGCTTTTAGCAGATATGATGGAAGTACCAAAGGACAATGTAATTGTTTTTGGAAATTCAAGTCTGAATGTAATGTACGATATGGTTGCAAGATCTATGACTCACGGAGTTTTAGGAAGCACTCCATGGGCAAAATTAGATCAGAAGGTTAAATTCTTATGTCCGGTTCCGGGATATGACAGACATTTTAAAATCACAGAACATTTCGGAATCGAGATGATCAATATTCCAATGTCAGAAAGCGGACCGGATATGGATATGGTTGAGGACCTAGTTTCTTCGGATCCTATGGTGAAGGGAATTTGGTGCGTGCCAAAATATTCTAATCCTCAGGGAATCACCTATTCTGACGAAACAGTTCATCGTTTTGCCCGCTTAAAACCTGCTGCAGAAGATTTTAGAATTTACTGGGATAATGCATACTGTGTACATCATCTTTATGATGATAAGCAGGATTTTTTATTAGAACTTTTAATGGAATGTAAGAAAGAGGGAAATGAAGATTTGGTTTATAAATTTTCTTCAACCTCTAAGATCACCTTCCCAGGTTCCGGTATCAGTGCTCTTGCAGCGTCAGAGGCTAATATTGCAGATATTAAAAAGCAGATGAGTATCCAGACTATCGGTCATGATAAGGTAAATCAGCTTCGCCATGTAAGATTCTTTGGAAATATTCATGGTATTGTAAAGCACATGAAAAAGCATGCAGACATTATGCGTCCAAAATTTGAAGCTGTTTTAGAGACATTGGATAAAGAACTTGCAGGATTAGAGATTGGTTCTTGGATGGCTCCAAGAGGCGGCTATTTTATTTCCTTTGATTCCATGGATGGCTGTGCAAAGGCCATTGTTGCAAAAGCAAAAGAGGCTGGCTTGATCATGACAGGAGCCGGAGCAACCTATCCATATGGAAAAGATCCTAAGGATCGAAATATCCGTATTGCTCCTTCTTATCCAACCCTAGATGAATTAAAGGTTGCTACTGATATCTTCGTACTTAGTGTAAAACTTGTAAGTATTGATAAATTATTAGAAAATAGATAGGTATAGCTATAAATATAAGAGGCCACTCAGGAAACTGGGTGGCCTCTTATACTATTTTTGTTGGATCCGGTAGGATTCTGTCGAATATCTTGACGATGGACTTCTTGCTATGTTAAGCTTGGGATGTTCACAGATTTTGGTTTTTGTATATTCTATAGGATACAATATTCTGTATCCAAATTCCCAAAAGTAAGAAAAATGTAGTTGACATTTAAGTTTTGATATACTACTATTATACTCAGTGAGGCGAACATTCGTTCGTGTTTGAAAAAGGAGAATTAACATGGCAAGTGGAGATAAGAATACAAGTAAGAAAGAAGCCTTAGATGCTGCAATTGCAAAATTGGAGAAGGACTTTGGTAAGGGTACAGTTATGAAGCTTGGCGATCCCTCCGCCCAGGTAGCAGTGGAAACTATTCCCACCGGATCTTTAAGTCTTGATTTAGCGTTGGGACTTGGAGGCCTTCCTAGAGGACGTATTATTGAAATTTATGGACCGGAATCCAGTGGTAAGACTACCGTGGCCTTACACGTGATTGCTGAGGTTCAGAAAAGAGGCGGTATAGCAGGATTTATTGATGCAGAGCATGCCTTGGACCCGGTTTATGCTAAGAATATCGGTGTTGATATTGATGAATTATATATTTCTCAGCCGGATAGCGGAGACCAGGCTTTAGAGATTGCTGAGACTATGGTTCGGTCCGGCGCTATGGATATTATTGTAGTGGACTCTGTAGCAGCCCTGGTTCCCCGTCAGGAGATTGAGGGAGAGATGGGAGATTCTCATGTGGGATTGCAGGCACGTCTTATGTCCCAGGCTTTGAGAAAGCTTACCCCGGTGATTAGTAAGTCCAGCTGTGTGGTTATTTTTATCAACCAGCTCCGTGAAAAGATCGGAGTTATGTTTGGTAATCCAGAGACCACAACCGGCGGTCGTGCTCTTAAATTCTACGCTTCTGTTCGATTGGATGTCCGCAGAACAGAGACCTTGAAGCAGGGCGGGGAGATGACCGGTAATCGCACCAAGGTGAAGGTTGTTAAGAATAAGATTGCCCCTCCTTTTAAGGAAGCCGAATTTGACATTATGTTTGGAAAAGGTATTTCAAAAGAAGGAGATATTCTTGATCTGGCAGTGAAGTGCGATTTGGTAGGTAAGAGTGGTGCCTGGTTCTCTTACAATGGAGAGAAGATTGGTCAGGGACGTGAGAATGCCAAGATCTATCTGGGAGAGAATCCTCAGGTTATGGAAGAGTTAGAGCAAAAGATCCGCAACCATTATCATTTGAATGGTGCCAAGGAGCCGACAGCAAAAGAGGATGAAAAGAAAGCTACAAAATCGGTAAAGGATGATATTCCGGAAGCATAAAGGCAGACCTATGATTATTACTAAGATTGAAGAATTGACTAAGACTAGATATAAGGTCTATATTGACGGAGAGTTCGCTTTTGTATTATACAAAGGCGAGCTCTCTCGTTATCACTTAAAGGAAGAGACTGTCCTGGAAGAAGATACCTACAATAGCCTTTATAAAATTGTATTAAAGAGAGGAAAACTTCGTGCATTGCATCTTCTCAATGATATGGGAAGAACGGAATATCAATTACGGGATAAGCTGGAAAAGGGTGCTTATCCAAGCCGGATCGTAGAGGAGGTTATCACATACGTAAAATCCTTTGGCTATATTGAAGATAGAAATTATGCCAGGAACTTTATTTTAGCAAAGAAATGCTCTAAAAGCAAAAAGCAGATTCAGGCGGAGCTTTTGCAAAAAGGAGTTTCTTCTGAAATAATTTCGGAGATTTTTTTGGAATGTTATGGGGAAGAGGATGTATATGATGCCATTGAAAAAGCTTTGCTTAAGCGTCGATTTGATCCGGATTCAGAGGATGAAAAATATCTGCAAAAACACTTGGCCTACCTTGCCAGGAAGGGCTTCTCTTACGGAGATATCAAGCATGTACTACTTGACAGATTTCACAAATCAGTATAAAATTTAGGTGTTGTATTTGTGTACAATGAAAACTAAATAAGGAGGTGCTCCTGTGCCGAATATCATTATAATTGTTGTAGCAATTGTGTTGATCGTCGCAGCCGCCATCATTAGTCGTTTCTTAACTATTAGCAAGTTGAAAAGTGATGCAGAGTCAAAGATTGGCAATGCAGAAAGCAAGGCTAGAGAAATTATTGATGAAGCGGTGAAAACAGCTGAGGCAAAGAAGAAGGAGTCTCTCTTGGAGATCAAAGAAGAGTCCATTAAAAATAAGAATGAACTTGAAAAAGAGACAAAGGATCGCAGAAATGAATTGCAGCGTTATGAGAAGCGTGTCCTTTCCAAGGAAGAGGCCTTAGAGAAGAAGTCCGATGCATTAGAACGTCGTGAGACAGGGTTGGCAGCAAAAGAAGAACAGCTGAAACAGCGGGAAACGAAAGTGGAAGAGCTAAGTCAGCAGCGTGTGCAGGAACTCGAAAGAATCTCAGGACTTACCTCCGAACAAGCAAAAGAATACTTATTAAAAACTGTTGAAGAAGATGTGAAACATGACACCGCCAAGATGATTAAGGAGATGGAAGTCAAGGCAAAGGAAGAGGCTGATAAGAAGGCCAAGGAGTTTGTTGTGACAGCTATCCAAAGATGTGCGGCAGATCATGTGGCAGAGACTACAATTTCTGTAGTTCAGCTGCCAAGTGATGAGATGAAAGGAAGAATCATTGGACGTGAGGGACGTAATATACGTACCTTAGAAACTCTTACCGGTGTAGAATTGATTATTGATGACACACCGGAAGCAGTAGTTTTGTCTGGATTTGATCCGATCAGAAGGGAAATTGCAAGAATCGCTCTCGAGAAGTTGATTGTAGATGGACGTATCCATCCGGCAAGAATTGAGGAGATGGTTGAAAAGGCTCAGAAAGAGGTTGAAACCATGATCCGAGAAGAAGGTGAAGCAGCTACTCTTGAAGTAGGTGTTCACGGTATTCATCCGGAACTCATTAAACTTCTTGGACGCATGAAGTTTAGAACAAGTTATGGGCAGAATGCCCTTAAGCATTCCATCGAAGTGGCTCATTTGTCAGGACTTTTAGCTGGTGAGATTGGCTTAGACGTTCGAATGGCCAAGCGTGCAGGTCTCTTGCATGATATTGGTAAATCCATCGATCATGATGTAGAAGGTTCACATATTCAGATTGGTGTAGATTTGTGTAGAAAATACAAGGAATCTGCAACAGTTATTAACGCGGTAGAATCACATCATGGAGATGTAGAGCCACAGACTCTAATTGCCTGTGTAGTTCAAGCAGCAGATACTATTTCTGCGGCAAGACCGGGAGCAAGAAGAGAAACCTTAGAGACATATACAAACAGATTAAAACAGTTAGAAGATATCACCAACCAGTTTAAGGGTGTGGAGAAGTCTTTTGCAATTCAAGCAGGTAGAGAGATTCGTGTAATGGTAGTTCCAGAGCAAGTATCTGATGCAGATATGGTATTGCTGGCTAGAGATATTTCAAAACAGATTGAGTTTGAATTAGAATATCCTGGACAGATTAAGGTAAATGTGATTCGAGAATCACGAGTTACCGATTATGCCAAGTAGAAGATAAATATAAGACAGAACCGGTGATTTCGGTTCTGTCTTTTTGAGTTTTATGTGACTTTATGAAAAAGGAGAACTTAAATTATGAGCAATGAAGTAAGAAGAACAAGCCGTACCTTAAAGTATGAGGGAACAGTCCTTAAGATTTATCAAGACCACATGGAGTTTGCCAATGGATCTTCCGAAGATTGGGATTTTATACATCACGATGGAGCCGCAGCTGTAATTCCTGTAAGAGACGATGGAAAGATTTTGATGGTAAGACAGTACCGCAATGCTCTTGAGAGAGATACCTTGGAGGTTCCGGCAGGAAAATTAGATCAACCGGGAGAGCCGGGAATCCAGTGTGCTGCCAGAGAATTGGAGGAGGAGACAGGATACCGGTCTGAACATTTAGAACGATTATTAACCCTTAGAACTACAGTCGCCTTTTGTGATGAGCGCATTGAGATATTTCTAGCTAGAGATTTAATTCCGTCTAAACAGCATCTGGACGAGAATGAGTATGTGGAAGTAGAAGCATATACTTTAAATGAATTAAAGCAAATGATCTTTGGCGGTAAAATTGAAGATGCAAAAACTATAGCTGCAATTCTTGCCTATGAATCCCAGTATGTAAGATAGAATATGGCTTGACTTGTTTGGACTCAAGTATCCGTTGCCTTATAAGTTTAAAATATAATTGGAGGAAATAAAGATGACAGAGCAGGAACGAATGAAACAAGGCTATATTTGGAAAGATGATGAAGAAAACATGGCTTTGCAGGCAAGATGTAAGGAGCTGGTTAAGAAATTTAACGACTTACCTACAGATGCGATGAAGGAGAGGGAGAAGCTGGTTCATGAGATATTTGGCCAGGTAGGAGAGAATGTATGGCTAAATTCCCCTCTTACCGTTTCTGTTGGCAAATATGTATCCATCGGTTCAGGAACCTATGCCAATATGAATTTCACCCTCATTGACGATTGGAAAATCACCATAGGTAAAAATGTCCTGATAGGGCCCAATGTTACCCTTAGCACCACCGGACATGCTATTCATCCGGCCCATCGTGGAGATGGGATGTATTCATTTCCTATCACAATCGGAGATAATGTATGGATTGGAGGAAATGTAATGGTACTTCCGGGTGTAACAATCGGTGAAAACTCAGTGATCGGTGCAGGTTCTGTTGTAACCAAAGACATTCCTGCAAATGTGGTGGCTTTTGGCGCACCCTGCAAAGTTTACCGGGAAATTAATGAACATGATGGAGAATATTATTTTGGTAATCACAGATTTGATGAACAGCCTGAGAGGATAGAATAAAGGTATAAAATCAATAATTGGAATAGGAAGATTCGATAATGGAATTAGAAGCCTAAACTTTTTGGCGTTATCATTTATAGTAGAAAGCTATAAATGGGAGGAATAAGATATGGCGTTACACATTATTGATGAGGCAAATCGTTGCCTGAACTGTAAGAAACTTATGTGCCAGCAGGGATGTCCAGTGCACACGGCGATTCCTCAGATTATTCAGATGTTTAAGGAAAATAGATTGATGGAGGCAGGGAAAAGCTTGTTTGAGAACAATCCTATGTCAGTGGTCTGTTCCCTTGTCTGTAATCATGAGGAACAGTGTGCAGGACATTGTGTACTGGGGCGAAAGGGAAATCCGGTGCATTTTTCCAGTATTGAAAATTACATATCGGATATGTCTCTGGACCGGATGCAGTTGAAAAAAGGGGAAAAGAAAAAGCAGAAAGCGGCTATAATCGGGGCCGGACCTGCAGGTATGACCGTGGCTATTAAACTGGCAACCATATGGAAGAAAAGCAGGCTAAGAAAGACGATTCTATATAAAACAGAATAAAATTAATCTTATGAAAAGGTCTATCACGGTGATTTCCTGTGATAGACTTTTTTCTGAACAGTATGTAATTTTAAGGGCTTTTTATGGCAGGCTTATTCTGCTAAATTCTCCCAAGCTTCGTATAAAGTTTCTAATTCTTCAAGAATCTGTGCTTTCTCTGAAGACAATTCCTGACACTTTACAGAATTCGTAAAAATCTCTTCCTGGGACATAAGCCGGTCGATTTCCTGATCTCTTTCCTCTAATTTGGAAATACGTTCCTCGGTTTTTTTGAGTTCATTTTGTCGCTTTCGCTCTTTGGCCTGGGCTTCCTTTTGTTCCTGCCAACTAAGTTTAGCCTGGCTTTCTGTTTCAGATGCAGTATTTTCGGACTCGGCATCTAAATCTTTAGCATAGATTGCGGTAAGAGCTTCTTTCTTTTCTAAGTAATAATCATAATTTCCGATATAGTTTACAAAGGTATGGTTTACTAAATCCAAGATCCTTGTTGCTGTTTGGTTGATAAAATATCGATCGTGGGAAACATACAAAACAGTTCCGGTATAATCATTTAAGGCCTTTTCCAAAATCTCTTTAGAGGTAATATCCAAATGGTTGGTAGGCTCATCCAAAATCAAAAAATTGGCATTGGAAAGCATTAATTTTGCAAGAGATACACGACCTCGCTCCCCACCACTTAGATCACCGATGGATTTAAAAACATCATCCCCGGTAAACAAAAAGGCAGCCAAAACATTACGAATCTGTGTGTTGGTAAGGGCAGGATAGTCATCAGAAATCTCCTGGAATATATTTTTGTCCATGTGAAGCACGTGATGCTCCTGGTCATAGTAGCCGATTTCTACATTCGTTCCTAAGGTGAAGGATCCACTGTCTGCTTTGATCACCTGATTTAAAATCTTAAGTAAGGTAGTTTTTCCTGTTCCATTGTCACCGATAATAGCAACATGTTCCCCCCGCTTAATTTCAAAACAAAGGTCTTTAAATAAGTCCTGGTTTGGAAAGCTCTTGCTTAAATGATCTACCGTCAAGACATCAGAGCCACTTATATGAGAGGGCTCCAGGCTTAGGTGAATATCAGTGTTTAATTCCATGGGCTTATCAAGGACCTGGATTTTATCCAACATTTTTTCGCGGCTTTCAGCTCGCTTAATAGATTTTTCCCGATTAAATGATTTTAACTTTTCAATAACAGCCTCCTGGTGTTTGATTTCCTGCTGCTGATTTAAATATTCCTTTAGTTGAATGTCTCGAAGCTGCTGTTTTTTTATGGCATAGTCGTTATAATTGCCTTGAAAGGTCAATATACGACCACGCTCGATTTCCAAAACCTTTGTAACTACACGATTTAGAAAATAACGGTCGTGGGATACGATCAAAACAGCTCCCGGATAATTTACAAGATAGGTTTCTAACCAGTCAATGGAGTTTAAATCCAAATGGTTGGTAGGCTCGTCCAGAAGTAAGATATCTGGTTTAGTTAAAAGAAGCTTGCTGAGAGACACTCTTGTTTTTTGGCCACCGGATAGGGTGTCTACAGCTTTTGAAAATTCTTCTTCCAAAAATCCCAAGCCCTTTAAAACACCAACCACTTCACTTTCGTAGGCGTAGCCATTCATCCGGTCAAATTCTTCAGTGAGGCGATGATAGGTGTCAAGTCTTGCATTTAAAGCATCCCCGGATAGATTATTTAGTTGGGCTTCAATATCTCTAAGTTGCTGGTTCATTTGTAGAATATCCGGTCTGGAACTTCGAACCTCCTCATAGATAGTAGAACCACTCTTCATTGCCTGGTGTTGGGCCAGGTATCCTAGGGTTTTCCCCTTAGTAAGAATCACTTGCCCGGCGTCGGTAGGAAGTTCTCCAACGATCATCTTTAAAATCGTAGATTTACCTGCACCGTTAATTCCTACTAAAGCTACTTTCTCTCGATCTTCTATATGAAATGAACCATTTTCTACAATAACATCTTCTCCAAATGCTTTTGCTATTCCGTGACATGCTAAAATCATTTCTAAAAACTCCTTCTGTAATCACACTTAGTCTATATGATACAAGAATCTTGGATTTCTCGCAAGAGTGGCCTTCAGGAAATATTTGACAGAATTATCACAAGAGGGTATACTTGATATATTATGAGAGAATAGTAGGTGTATATATGGCAAAAGAAATTTCACAAGCAGTCGTTAGAAGATTACCAAGATATCACAGATATTTGGAGACCTTATCTAACGAGGGAGTTGAGAGAATTTCCTCGAGCGATTTAAGTAAGCGTATGCATGTAACTGCATCCCAGATCAGACAGGATCTTAATAACTTTGGGGGATTTGGTCAGCAAGGATATGGTTACAATGTAAAATATCTTTTGAATGAGATTGGAAAGATCTTAGGATTGGAAGATCATCATAGCATAGCTGTTGTAGGAGCCGGTAATTTAGGACAGGCTCTTGCAAACTATCATGGATTTAATCAGAATGCATTTGAGATCACAGCCTTGTTTGATGTGAATCCTCGTTTGAAGGGTGTTTCCATTAATGGAAAACCTATACTAATGATGGAGGAACTTCCGTCATTTGTAAAAGAACATCCTATCGAAATTGCGATCCTGTCTGTTCCTCGTGATCAGGCTGTTGCTGTTGCAAAAATTCTTACCGATAATGGGGTGAAGGCTATTTGGAACTTTACCTATACAGATTTACATGTCCCGGAGGATGTTGTTACTGAGAGCGTACATTTGACAGACAGTCTCTTACAGGTAACCTATCGCTTGCATGAGAATTCTTTGACGGATTCTGAGGAAGAATAAGAATGATATTGAAGAGACGGCTTCGGTCGTCTCTTTTTACCATGTCTACAGGAAAAGTTATGTAGTTTTGTAGATAAAAGGGGAGATAATTTGATATGAGATATCTAGTAAATGGAAAACAAATGAAACAAGCTGATCAACATACTATAGAGGATTTAGGGATTCCGTCTCTGGAACTTATGGAGAATGCTGCTCTTTCCTGTGTAGAGGTTATGCTCAGGGAAAAACTAGACCTTCAAAGGGTCTGCGTGGTCTGCGGCTCCGGAAATAATGGCGGAGACGGATTTGCCATTGCAAGAATTTTGATGCAGAGAGGGTATCCGGTAACCGTTTGCTTCGTTGGAAATAAAACCCATTGCAGCGATGAAACGAAAAAGCAGATTGGATTTTTAAGAGAAGCCGGCGGAGATTTTATTGATGGCTATGAAGAGGGAGACTATAGCCTGATTGTGGATGCTATTTTTGGGGTGGGTTTAGACCGGGAGATTCAGGGAGAATACCAAAATGTAATTCGAAAAATTAACCGTCAGACAGCCCCGGTGCTATCGGTAGACCTGCCTTCCGGTATATCTGCAGATTCCGGACAGATTATGGGTATCGCCGTCCATGCCCAGATTACTGTTACTTTCCAGGAGATGAAATTAGGCCTTGTATTATTTCCCGGTGCTGACTATGCAGGCAAGGTTATTGTAAAAGAGGTTGGTATTGATGCTGCCGTCTTAAATGGAGATAAAAGGCTGGCATATACTTATGAACCAAATGAATATGTCAGACTCCTGCCCTTGCGAAAAGTGGATTCTCACAAAGGAACCTATGGGAAATTATTGGTGATTGCAGGAAGTAAGGGGATGTCGGGAGCAGCCTATTTTAATGCCTTGGCAGCTTACACTGCCGGGGTTGGTCTTGTAAAAATCTACACGCACGAGAGTAACCGAATTATTTTACAGGAACTGCTGCCGGAGGCTATCCTGGTTACCTATAAATCCTTTGATAAGATCGATGTTCTTCAATTATTGGAATGGGCTGATGGAGTCTGTATCGGATCGGGACTGGGAACAGGACTTGTTTCCCAGGAAATTCTAAGCCTGGTATTGGAAGAGATCAAGGTTCCCTGTATTATCGATGCAGATGGTCTTAATTTAATCTCAGAGCACCGGGAATTATTGGAAAAACTAAAAAACGGAAAATATATACTGACTCCTCATATGTTAGAGATGGCAAGGCTTTTAGATGTAGATGTTAGCAGTCTGAAACAAAACCGGACAGAGCTTCTGCAAAAATTTGTGGAGGAATACCAGGTGATTTGCGCTCTTAAGGATACCAGGACCATGGTATTTAATCATCTTTGCGGTCCCTATGTAAATCTTACAGGGAATAATGCCATGGCAAAAGCCGGGGCCGGAGATGTACTGGCCGGATGTATTGCAGCATTGGTAGTTCAAAGCAACAATGCTTTAAGTGCCACTGATATGGGTGTTTATCTCCATGGAAGATCTGGAGATTTGGCAAGAAAAGAGAAAGGAAGTTACAGCGTTCTTGCAAGGGATTTGATTTCCTATCTTGGAAGAGCCCTTAAAGAACAGGAGGATATTGCAAATGAAGGCTTATACTAGAGTATGTGCAAGGATTAATTTGGATGCTATCGAATACAATATGGAAAAAATGAAGGAGAATCTCCATCCCGGCACTTCTATGTTGGCGGTAATTAAAACGGATGGCTATGGACATGGAGCCTCCCAGATTTCTAATTTATTCGAAGACAAGGAATATATCTGGGGCTATGCCACAGCCACTGTAGAAGAGGCCGTAACTCTTCGAAGAGCAGGAAGAAAGAAACCTATTTTAGTTTTAGGATGTATTTTCCCGGATTCCATTGATAAGGCTATTGAAAATGAAATCCGAATCACTACCTATAGCTTGGAGGCGGCAGAATTTATTTCTAAGAGAGCCATAAGTTTGGGTAAATCTGCTTATATCCATATTAAATTAGACACAGGAATGTCCAGACTTGGGTTTTTGATAGAGGACGAATCGGTGGAAACCATCGTCAGGATTTCGAAGCTGCCGGGGCTGATTTTGGAGGGAATGTTTACCCATTTTGCAAAATCTGATGAGACAGATAAGGGCTTTACCCATACCCAGTTCCATAATTATTTATGGATGAAAGAACACTTGGAGGAACTTGGTGTGACCTTTTCCTATTATCATTGCTCCAATAGTGCAGGAATTATTGATCTGCCTGAGGTAAATATGGATTTGGTAAGAGCAGGGATTTCTATCTATGGTCTATATCCATCGGAGGAAGTAAAAAAAGACCAGGTTCCCTTAAGACCGGCATTGGAATTAATCAGCCATGTGTCGCATGTAAAATGGGTTCCTGTGGGAACTCCGGTAAGCTATGGAAGCACCTTTGTGACAGACAAAGTTACTAAAATTGCCACCATTCCGGTAGGTTATGGAGATGGTTATCCAAGAGCCTTGTCGAATAGGGGATATGTCCTTATAAAAGGAAAGAAAGCCCCCATTCTTGGCCGTGTCTGTATGGATCAGTTTATGGTGGATGTTACAGATATTGAAGACATTTCCTTTGGTGACGAAGTAACGCTGATAGGTTATAATGGAGAGGAACATTTGCCGGTAGAAGCCTTAAGTGCTCTCTCGGGTAGATTTAATTACGAATTTGTATGCGACCTGGGAAAGAGAATACCTAGGGAATTTATTCGTTACGGACAAGTTGTGGAACAAATGGATTATTTTGGAGAAGAGATTTAAAAGAATATGGAACGAGAAAGATTACTTCATAGAATGCATCATATTTTTCAACAGGAAGAAGAGATGGACGATAGCATGAAAAAAGAGGCGGCCACCCTGATTCAAAACATTTTCCGCTATATGGAAAAGGATGCCAAAGATATTATGACTCACAGAAAGCAGATTGTTGCCATTGATGGAGATATGCTTTTGGAGGAAGCCCTTGATTTTATGCTGGGAGAGCAATATTCCAGATTTCCTGTTTATAAAGAAGATATTGACGAGATTGTAGGAACCCTGCATCTTAGGGAAGCAATCACCGGATATATGAATGAGGACCTGCGAAAAACTCCGGTTCGTGACTTGGGGGATTATGTACATCCTGTAAAGTTTATTCCGGAGACTAAGAGTATTGACACTCTTTTTAAGGAAATGCAAACTGAGAAGAAACATATGGCCATTGTTTTAGATGAGTACGGTCAGACATCCGGCTTGGTGGCTTTGGAGGATATTCTGGAAGAACTGGTGGGAAATATTATGGACGAATATGATGAAGAAGAAGTTCTCATTACAAAACAGGCAGATGGAACTTATCTTGCAGACGCATTTATTGATCTGGAAGATTTAGAAGAATATATTGATCTTGTATTTGAAAAAGAGGAATACGAGACCTTAAACGGTTTTTTGATTGCTCAATTAGACCGTATTCCATCTATGGATGAAAAGGAAGATTGTATTGTAGATTACGAAGGATATCGTTTTACAATCCTATCGGTAGACAACAAAACCATTAAAAGAGTTAAGATTGAAAAAATAAAAGAATAGTGCTAGAATATCACGTATATGTGCAAATATAGATTTGCCAATAAGTGCTTATTTAAATTCTTTGTAATTTAGGATTTGGTAAGCCGGGATTTAATATGATAGATAGGAGAAGGAAAAAATATGTCAGGACATTCAAAATTTGCTAATATTAAGCATAAAAAAGAGAAGAACGATGCGGCAAAGGGTAAGATTTTTACAAAATTAGGAAAAGAATTAGCAGTAGCTGTTAAAGAAGGGGGCAGTGCTGATCCTGTAAATAACAGCAGACTTCGTGATGTCATTGCCAAGGCAAAGGCTGCTAACATGCCCAATGATACCATTGAGCGTAATATCAAGAAGGCGGATGGAGATGCTAATGCTGCCAATTATGAGCACATTACTTATGAAGGATATGGTCCTAACGGAACTGCCATTATCGTAGAGGCTCTTACAGACAATCGTAACCGTACAGCTACCAATGTTAAGAATGCATTTACCAAGGGAAACGGTAACGTTGGAACACCCGGATGTGTTTCCTTTATGTTTGATAAAAAGGGACAGATCGTTATTGACAAAGAGGAGTATGACGGAGATTCCGACGAACTTATGATGACAGCTTTAGATGCCGGTGCAGATGATTTTGTAGAGGAAGATGACAGCTTTGAAATCCTTACAGCACCAGAAGAATTCAGCGCTGTAAGAGATGCTTTAGAGGAAGTGGGAATTAAGATGGCAGCTGCGGAAGTTACCATGATTCCTCAGACTTACGTGGAATTAACAGATCCGAAAGATATTGCCAGCATTCAGAAAACATTGGATATGTTAGACGACGATGATGACGTGCAGGATGTATATCACAACTGGGACGAGTAATCTAATGAAACTCAGTCGGAGTATAACTCTGGCTGAGTTGGTTTGATATTAGGAGGAAATTTCTTTGGAAAGATTTTCAAAGGAGTTCATAGATATGTTTGATGAATCTATGAACTACATCAATCAGTTTAAGAAGAATAAATATCCGGGGGTTGTATCAGAACTTTGGAATAAATACCAGCCTTTAATCGATGCATCTTTGGAGTGCTATAAGAATTTGAATGAGACAGATGCTCCAGGAGAGGATTCGGTAACTGCTTTGACAGATGCCCTGGCAGATCATGCTCATGAGAAAATGCTAAAGGCATCAAAAAGAATGCAGGAAATCCAGACCATTGATCTAAATCTTACTATGGCAGTGTATTTTATTCCATTGATCCGCTATAAAAAGACTCCGGAGGGGGATGGGTTGGCTGAATGTTTTGTGAAATCCTGGAATGATCTTCCGGTAACACCAATGACCCTGCAATCCTCATCTTATGAAGAGGTAAATGGTGGATTTAAGACAAAGCTCTGCTATATCACAACAGCAGTTTGTAACTATCAGGGAAAGCCTGATAACTGCTATGAACTTACTACTCTTCGCAAATATAGGGATTCTTATCTGATGAACTCATTAGAAGGAAGAGGGTTG
Source organism: Parabacteroides distasonis (assembly GCA_963589425.1). Lineage (GTDB taxonomy): Bacteria > Bacillota > Clostridia > Lachnospirales > Lachnospiraceae > CAKRJP01. The sequence goes on from CAVAKZ010000025.1 coordinate 36,390, forward strand.
GTAGAGGAATATTATGAGATCGCACCTAGGCTTGTAATGACTATGGGGATGTTTCCTGAGAAAGAATCCCTTTATCAGAAGCTTTACACCCAGTATCTGCTTCCATGTATTCATTTAATTGAAAGTGGCAGGAATGAGGAGTGTAAAGACCTGTATATGAATATGGTTTTGGAACTTAAAGAACGTTTTGTCTCTTCCTAAACCAATAATAGTATCGTCTAAAATAAGGGAGTGGAGTAATTTATGGCTGCAAAGTCAAGCAAGAACACAAGTAAGACGAGTAGCAAAACAACAAGTAAGAAAACGACAAACAAGAATACAAAAAGCAAAAGCCAGGGGACTGCTAAAAAAGCATCCAAGAGCACTGCCAAGTCTGCCGGGAAAGAAGAAGCAGAAGTTCTTAGCTTTCTCGGCTCTGAAATCTTTATTTGGATGGTTATTGCCATTAGTCTCATAATGATTCTTAGTAACTTTGGTCTTGGAGGTTTTTTAGGGGGGGCAATCTCCGGATTCCTCATTAAGCTTTTTGGGATTTTGGCCTATGTGTTTCCTTTTGTATTATTTTTTTCAATTATGTTTCTGATTGCAAATAAAGGAAGTAAGAGGGCTCGCATCCGGGTGCTTACTGCCTTTGCCATGTTGCTTTTAATTTGTACCCTGCTGCAATTGATTCGAGGAGAAGGAGGGGTACTTGGAAGCCTTTTGGCAAATTTCCTGACACCGGCTATCGGAGTGGCGGGAGCTTATGTAATCCTTATTATTTTGCTGATCATCTGCTTGGTAATCATTACCGGAAAGTCAGCCTTGAAAGGTATGCAGACCGGTGGAAACCGGGCTTATGAGAAGGCAAAAAAAGATGCGATCAGGCGCAAGGAGCTATCACAGACAAGAAAACTGGAACGTGAAAAACTTTTGGCAGAGCAGGAAAAAGAAAAGGCAGAAAGAGAAGTTGAAAATACCTATGATCTGAAGGCTTCATCAAAAAAACGCAGGGACAATATTGTGGACGGAGTTTCCTTTGATACCACACTTGGCAGTAAAAAGAAGAAGTTTAATATGCATGAACTTACCATAGAGTCGCCGGATGCTGCCGAAAAGCCAAAGCTGGGAACGGAAAATCTTTCCTCACCTTTTGAACCTATTGCAAAACCACTTGCAACCCAAACTTCTGTATCTGTAGAAGAGGAGGAGAAAAAAGCTCCATCCTTTACAATCTATAGGGGCGGTGAGACAGTTGAGGCGGTGAAAGATGTAACTCCTGAATCTGAGCCTTCAGAAACTGAAGTTATGGAGTATCCTATAGAAGAATCTACAACATCAGAGGTTCAAGGGGAGCAAGAAATAAAGCGCAGCCCAAGGAAGGTTCCAAAATTGGATGCCGTTTCCGCAGCAGGGGAGATGGCTAAGGTAGAAGCTGCAATTACAGCTTCTGAAAGTCTCCCTCAAAAAGAATATGAATATCCATCTTTAAGCCTTCTGAAAAAAGGTAAGAATTCTTCCGGAGAATCTAATGAGGCGCTTACAGAAACTGCCGAAAAACTTCAGAGTACCTTGGCAAGTTTTGGTGTAAATGTAACTATTAGTAATGTTAGCTGCGGACCTTCTGTTACTAGGTACGAATTACAGCCGGAAACCGGAGTAAAGGTAAGTAAGATCGTTGGATTAGCTGATGACATTAAGTTAAATCTTGCAGCTGCGGATATCCGTATTGAAGCTCCTATTCCCGGAAAAGCTGCGGTGGGGATAGAGGTCCCAAATAAAGAAACCTCCGGAGTTATGCTTCGAGATTTATTGGAATCTAAGGAATTTAAGGAGAGCAAGTCTAATCTTTCCTTTGCAGTGGGGAAAGATATCGGGGGAAAGACCGTTGTTTTTGATATTGCCAAGATGCCACATGTATTGATTGCCGGTGCCACCGGTTCCGGTAAATCTGTATGTATCAATACTTTAATTATGAGTATCCTTTATAAGGCTACTCCGGCTGAAGTGAAATTAATTATGATCGACCCAAAGGTGGTTGAACTTAATATTTATAATGGGATTCCTCATTTGTTGATCCCTGTAGTGACAGATCCCAAAAAGGCGGCGGGAGCTCTTAACTGGGGTGTAGCCGAAATGACTAGAAGATACAAGGCCTTCGCAGAATACGGAGTCCGGGACATGGCAGGCTATAATGAAAAAATCAAAAAAGATCATGTGATGACAGAGGAGGGAGATCCTCTTGAACCTCTGCCCCAGATTGTTATTATTGTAGATGAGTTGGCAGACCTTATGATGGTGGCTCCCGGAGATGTGGAAGATGCTATCTGCCGTTTGGCCCAGCTTGCCAGAGCTGCGGGAATTCATTTGGTAATTGCCACACAGAGGCCTTCTGTTAACGTTATTACAGGCCTTATTAAGGCTAACATGCCTTCTAGAATTGCATTTTCCGTTTCCTCCGGTGTAGACTCCAGAACCATTATTGATATGAATGGTGCCGAGAAGCTTTTGGGAAAAGGTGACATGCTGTTTTACCCCACAGGATATCAAAAACCTGCCAGGGTCCAAGGATCCTTTGTCAGCGACGAAGAAATTCAGCAAGTTGTAGATTTTCTTAAGGATTCTAACCAAGACAAGGGGTATAATGAAGAGGTAATTAATCATGTAGATACTATTCAACTCGGAGCTGCGAGTGCTTCCATGGCCTCTCCTGATGATGATTCCAGAGATGTATATTTCAAAGAAGCCGGGCAACTGATTATTGACAAAGAAAAGGCTTCCATAGGTATGCTGCAGAGAAGTTTTAAAATTGGCTTTAACCGAGCGGCCAGAATTATGGACCAACTCTGTGAAGC
>CAVAKZ010000026.1:0-38931 GCA_963589425.1 Parabacteroides distasonis
GCTCCATTCCGCACGCAGCGGTACTAAGGGGCCCAAGGACGGCCCCTTAGTACCGCTGCGTGCTCCAAGGGTTTTCTTTTGCCTTGATTATTCTGTAAAATCCAAGGCAGGCTTAATGCTAGTTTCGTAAAGCCGTATTAGTAGGAAAAAAAGAAGGAGAATATTTGAATGAATATAAAAAATGTTCCAGCTTACGAATTAATCAAGGAGGAGGACCTGCGTGGTGTCCACGCCAAGGGCTACCTTCTAAGACATGCAAAAAGCGGTGCCCGGGTGCTGCTTATAGAGAATGATGATGACAACAAGGTCTTTAATATCGGTTTTCGAACCCCACCGGCCAACAGCACCGGCGTGCCTCATATCTTAGAGCACAGTGTACTTTGCGGTTCTAAGAATTTTCCGGCCAAGGATCCTTTCGTGGAGCTTGTGAAGGGGTCACTCAACACATTTTTAAATGCCATGACCTACCCGGATAAGACAGTTTACCCGGTAGCCAGCTGTAATGACAAAGACTTCCAAAATCTTATGCATGTTTATATGGACGCTGTGTTCTATCCTAATATTTATGAGCATGAGGAAATCTTTCGCCAGGAAGGCTGGAGCTACAAGCTTGATTCTAAGGATGACAAACTGATTCTAAGCGGTGTGGTTTACAATGAGATGAAGGGGGCCTTCTCCTCCCCGGAGGGAGTCTTAGACCGGGTGGTTTTAAATACCCTGTATCCGGATACCTCCTATGCCAATGAGTCCGGGGGAGATCCAGAGGTGATTCCGGACCTTAGTTACCAGGAATTTTTGGACTTCCACAGCAAGTATTACCACCCATCCAACAGTTATATTTACCTCTATGGAAATATGGACATGGAAGAAAAGCTTCAGTGGATGGACCGGGAATATTTAAGGCATTTCGATAAAATCACAGTAGATTCTGAGATTAAATTGCAGGCTCCTTTTGATGAGATGAAGGAGGTGGCTATTCCTTATTCCATCTCCAGCGAGGAAGAAGAGGAAAATCAAACCTACTTATCCTATAACAAGAGTGTGGGAACCAGCCTGGACAGAGAATTATACCTGGCCTTCCAGGTCTTAGACTATGCCCTACTTTCTGCACCGGGAGCTCCCCTAAAGAAGGCCCTTACCGATGCAGGTATCGGAGATGATATTTTAGGATCCTATGACAATGGCATTTACCAGCCTATTTTTTCTGTAATCGCAAAAAATGCAAATACAGAGCAGAAGGAGGAATTTGTTGGGATCATCGAGAATGTGCTTTCTGATATTGTAAAGAAGGGTGTGGATAAAAAGGCCATCCAGGCAGGAATTAATTACTTAGAGTTCCGCTACAGGGAGGCTGATTTTGGAAATTATCCAAAGGGTCTTATGTATGGCCTGCAGATTATGGACAGCTGGCTCTATGATGAGGACCAGCCCTTTATCCATCTGGAGGCTTTAGAGACCTTTGAATTTTTGAAAAATAAGGTGGGAACTTCTTATTATGAGGATCTCATTAAGAAATACATTTTAGACAACACCCACGGTGCCATTGTTATTGTGAAACCGGAAAAGGGCAGAACAGCTAGAATGGATGCTGAATTAGATGACAAGCTTCAGGCCTATAAGGCATCCTTAAGTGACAAGCAGGTGGAAGAACTGGTGGCAAGAACCAAGGCCTTAGAAGCCTATCAGTCCGCACCGGAAGATCAGGAGGCTTTGGAGAAGATCCCGGTATTAGAACGGCAGGATATTTCAAAAGAGATTGCTCCGATTCAAAACCGTGAAATTACCGTATCCGGGGTTCCTGTACTCCTCCACGAAGTGGAGACCAACGGAATTGGCTATGTTACCTTGCTTTTTGATTTTTCCAAGGTGGGAGAAGACCTGCTTCCTTATGTTGGAATCTTGCAGGCAGTTCTTGGAATTATTGACACAGACCATTATGAGTACGGAGAGCTTTTTAATGAGATTAATTTAAAAACCGGTGGAATCGGCACTTCATTAGAGCTTTACAATGATATTTCCGACGTAAAAAATAAAAGCTTTAAAACTACTTTTGAGATAAAGGCAAAAGCCTTGTACTCCCAGCTTCCTACAGCCTTTCAGATGATGGGAGAGATTTTAACAGCTTCAAAGCTTGAGGATGAGAAACGTTTGCTTGAGATCCTTATGATGTTAAAATCCAGACTTTTGATGAAATTTACCAGCGCAGGCCACAGCACGGCAGCCTTGAGAGCTATGTCCTACTCTTCGCCATCAGCCAGATTAAAGGACATGACAGGAGGCATTGCTTTCTATGAACTAATTAAGGATTTAACCGATCATTTTGAAGAGAAGAAGGGCGATTTAATCTTTAAATTACAGACCCTTACAAAAATCATATTCCGGGTGGACAATTTCATGATCAGCTATACCGCTCCTACACAAGCATCCGAAAATTTGGGAGACTATGTGGAGATTTTGAAGCAGTCCCTTTATAAGGAGAAGGCGGAAGAAAAGCCTCTGAAGTTGATCTGCCAGAAAAAAAATGAGGGCTTTAAGACTGCCTCTAAGGTCCAGTATGTAGCCCGCGTAGGAAATTTCATAGACCATGGGGCAGATTATCACGGTGCCTTAAATATCCTGAAGGTGATTTTAAGCTACGATTACCTGTGGCAAAATGTCCGAGTAAAGGGTGGAGCCTACGGCTGCATGAGCAGTTTTAGCCGCACAGGAGACGCCTACTTTGTTTCCTACAGAGATCCCAATCTCAAGCAGACTATGGAAATCTATGAGGGCGTGGTAGACTACTTAAAGAATTTCGATGTTAGCGACAGAGATATGACCAAATATATTATTGGAACCATCAGCAATATTGACCAGCCTATGACCCCGGCTACCAAGGGAGATCGGTCCCTAAGTCTTTATATGAGCAATGTGACAGCAGAAATGATAAAGACAGAGAGAAGTCAGATCTTAAATGCCACAAAAGAAGATATCAGGGACCTGGCCCAGGTGGCAGAGGCCATGCTTAAGGCAGAACAGATCTGCGTTATTGGCGGAGAAGATAAGATCGAAGAAAATGCAGACATGTTTATGAATGTAACCAAGTTCTAGAAAGGGAGACAGCATGAGAGAGGATTTTAAATCCGGATTTGTAACCTTGGTTGGAAGACCAAATGTAGGAAAATCCACCTTGATGAATTATTTGATTGGCCAGAAGATTGCCATTACCTCCAACAAACCCCAGACTACCAGAAACCGCATCCAGACCGTTCTCACTACTGATGAGGGGCAGATCGTATTTGTGGACACTCCGGGAATCCACAAGGCGAAAAACAAGCTGGGCCAGTACATGGTAAATGTGGCAGAGAGGACCCTAAACGAGGTGGACGTGGTCTTGTGGCTGGTGGAGCCTACAACTTTCATCGGAGCCGGAGAGCAGCACATTGCAAAACAGCTTGAAAAAGTTAAGACGCCGGTAATCTTAGTAATAAATAAGACGGACAGCGTTCCTACAGAAAAGGTACTAGAAGCCATCAATGCCTACAAGGACATTTACGATTTTGCAGAGATCGTTCCGGTGTCAGCCAGAAGTGGGGCCAATACAGAGGAGCTTCTAAAGACGGTTATGAAATATTTGCCTTATGGACCGCAATTTTACGATGAGGATACTATTACAGACCAACCGGAGCGGCAGATCGTGGCAGAGATTATTAGGGAGAAGGCCCTTCACAGCCTCAATGAGGAGATCCCCCATGGTATTGCAGTGGCTATTGATCAGATGAAGAAAAAGGGGAAGGTTACCCATATTGATGCCACCATTATCTGTGAGCGGGACAGTCACAAGGGAATCATTATCGGAAAGCAGGGCAGCATGCTGAAAAAAATCGGAAGCACTGCCAGGTATGAGATTGAGAAGATGCTGGGCAACCAGGTGAATTTAAAGCTTTGGGTAAAGGTAAAAAAAGACTGGAGAGACAGCGAATATCTGATGAAGAATTTCGGATACCGGGACGAGAAGGAATTTTAAAAAATAATGAGAAATCAAATCAGTGTCACCGGCATGGTGCTTAATGCTGCGCCGGCGGGAGAGTATGATAGACGGATAGTACTTCTCACAAAAGAGCGGGGAAAGATATCGGCTTTCGCCAGGGGAGCTAGAAGGCCAAACAGCCCTCTTATGGGAGTCACCAGTCCATTTTCATTCGGAACATTCACACTTTATGAGGGGCGGACATCATATAGCTTGATGTCGGCCTCTATTTCCAATTATTTTGCAGAGCTTCGCACCGATATAGAAGGGGCCTATTACGGTTTTTATTTTATGGACCTGGCAGGCTACTATGCCAGGGAAGCCTGCGATGAAAGCCAGATGCTAAAACTTCTATACCAAAGCCTAAGAGCCCTGGGAAATAAACACCTTCCCAACCGCCTGATTCGAAGAATTTATGAGCTTCGCACCATTACCATAAACGGAGAGGGGCCCCAGGTATTCGAGTGTGTTTTGTGTGGGGCCAAGGAAGAAAATATGGTCTTTAGCGTAAAGAAGGGGGGACTTCTTTGCAAAAAGTGCCGGGGGGAAATTACAGATGGGAAGGTCCTGCTTGCCTCCACCCTCTACACCCTCCAGTATATTATCAGCGCCCAAGTGGAGAAAGTGTATAATTTTGTTGTGAAGGAAGAAGTGCTGGTGGAATTGGAAGACCTTATGGATAAATATCTGCAAGAGTATTTGCATAAATCCTTTAAATCCCTGGAAATCCTTCAGACAATTACGGATTAAGACTTGAAAAGCAAGAAGGCCTTTTGTATAATTATTCTCAGTTTTGGTTAAACCATAAAGCAAAGCGAGGAAAGGAAGGACAGAAGATGGTAGAGAAGACGATGGACAAGATCGTAGCCCTGGCAAAATCCAGAGGATTTGTATATCCAGGTTCAGAAATATATGGAGGATTAGCTAACACATGGGATTATGGAAATTTAGGTGTTGAGCTTAAGAACAATGTTAAGAAAGCCTGGTGGCAGAAGTTTGTACAGGAGTCTCCTTATAATGTAGGTGTGGACTGTGCAATCCTTATGAATCCCCAGACCTGGATCGCCAGCGGACACTTGGGAGGATTCAGTGATCCTCTTATGGATTGTAAGGAGTGCCACGAGAGATTCCGTGCAGACAAGATCATCGAGGACTATTGTGCAGAGCACGGTATGGCTATTGAAGGAAGTGTTGATGCCTGGGATCATGAGAAGATGGAAGGATTCATTGAGGAGAACAATGTTCCTTGTCCGACCTGCGGCAAGCACAACTTTACAGAGATCCGTGAATTTAACCTGATGTTTAAAACCTTCCAGGGCGTTACAGAGGATGCTAAGAATACCGTATACTTAAGACCTGAGACAGCCCAGGGAATCTTTGTAAACTTTAAGAATGTTCAGCGTACTTCCAGAAAGAAGATCCCATTTGGAATTGCCCAGATCGGTAAATCCTTTAGAAACGAAATCACTCCGGGTAACTTTACTTTCCGTACCAGAGAGTTCGAGCAGATGGAATTAGAGTTCTTCTGCGAGCCGGACACAGACTTAGAGTGGTTTGACTACTGGAAGTCTTTCTGCTTAAATTGGTTAAGCACCTTGGGCTTAAAAGAGGACGAGGTTCGTTACAGAGATCACGACAAGGAGGAGCTTTCCTTCTACAGTAAGGCAACTACCGACGTAGAATTCTTGTTCCCATTTGGCTGGGGCGAGCTTTGGGGCATCGCAGACAGAACCAACTATGACCTGTCTCGTCACATGGAAGTTTCTAAGCAGGACCTTACCTACTTTGACGATGAGAAGAAGGAAAAATATATTCCATACGTTATTGAGCCATCTCTTGGTGCAGACCGTATGGTACTGGCCTTCCTTTGCAGTGCTTATGATGAGGAGAATATCGGAACCGAGGAAAAACCGGATATGAGAACTGTTCTTCATTTCCATCCGGCCTTGGCCCCGGTAAAGATTGGAGTTCTTCCCCTTTCTAAGAAGTTAAATGAAGGTGCAGAGAAGGTATTTGCAAGCTTAAGCAAGAAATACAATTGTGAATATGATGATCGTGGAAATATCGGAAAACGTTATCGCCGTCAGGACGAGATCGGAACACCATTCTGCGTAACTTATGACTTTGATTCTGAGGAAGATGGAGCAGTTACAGTACGTGACAGAGATACCATGGAGCAGGAGAGAATCAAGATTGATGAATTAGATGCTTATTTTGCTAAGAAATTTGAGTGGTAGAAATTATGGGGGCGTGGCGTAATTGCGGCGCTCCTTTTTGTATTATTTTTGCAAAAATCACCTGCCTTATGGATTCTACACAATCACCAAAACAAGGAAGACGCGCTCCCGCTCCTTCCTTGTTTTGGTGATTGTGTAGAATCCACGTAGGTTGTTGGAGTTTTGCAAATGATTAAAAAAGGAGGAGACAATTAGGATGGAAAGAAAGAATGTGTGGACAGGCTATGATGAGGCCAAGCTAGAGGAACTGGAAAGGATTAATGCGGATTACCGAGCTTGTTTGGATGCCGGTAAGACAGAGAGGGAGTGTGTGGACCTTGCTGTGACTAGGGCCCAGGCTGCAGGTTATAAAGATATTAAGCAACTGATTGCTTCCGGTGAGGAGCTTAAAGTCGGAGATAAGATTTATTCCGTATGCATGGGAAAGACTATTGCCATGTTCCATATAGGAAGTGAACCTTTAGAGGAGGGTATGAATATCCTGGGAGCCCATATAGATTCTCCAAGGATCGATGTAAAGCAGAATCCCTTGTATGAGACTGAGGAACTTGCTTACTTAGATACCCACTACTATGGCGGTATTAAGAAATACCAGTGGGTGACCATTCCTTTGGCTATTCACGGTGTTATTGTGAAAAAAGATGGCACCACAGCAGTGGTGAATATTGGGGAAGAGGAGGACGATCCGGTATTTGTTATCTCTGACCTTTTAATTCATTTGGCAGGAGCCCAGATGGAGAAGAAGGCCAGTGCAGTGGTTGAAGGAGAAAAATTAGACCTTCTTATCGGCAGTCGTCCAATTGAGAAAAATGATGAATTAAAGCAGGAAGAAAAGCAGGCAGTAAAGGCCAATGTTCTTCAGATTTTAAAAGAATACTATGATGTGGAGGAGGAAGATTTTGTCTCTGCAGAGCTTGAGATCGTGCCGGCAGGAAAGGCCAGAGAGTGTGGCTTAGACAGAAGTATGATCCTAGCCTACGGCCAGGATGACAGAGTGTGCGCATTTACCTCTCTCTTTGCTATGCTGGATGCAGAAGCTCCAAAGAGAACTGCTTGCTGCATTCTGGTGGACAAGGAAGAGATTGGCAGCGTAGGTGCCACCGGTATGCAGTCTCGTTTCTTTGAAAATACAGTGGCAGAGCTTATTGCCTTAGAGGGTGGGGAATCCAATTTAAAGACCAGAAGAGCCCTTGCAAATTCCCTTATGCTTTCTTCTGATGTAAGTGCAGCCTATGATCCCATGTTTGCAGAAAGCTTTGAGAAGAGAAGTTCTGCTTTCTTTGGAAAAGGCCTGGTATTTAATAAGTTTACAGGAGCAAGAGGAAAAAGCGGATCCAATGATGCCAATGCAGAGTATCTAGCTGCCCTTCGCGGACGGATGGATGCCGAGGAGGTAGGCTATCAGTTTGCAGAGCTTGGCAAGGTAGACGTAGGCGGAGGCGGAACCATCGCCTATATTATGGCCAACTATGGCATGAAGGTAATCGACAGCGGTGTGGCAGTTCTTAGTATGCACGCGCCTTGGGAAGTTACCAGCAAGGCAGATGTTTATGAGGCATACAGAGGTTATAAAGCATTTTTAAAATTCTAGATTCTAGATTAAAAAACCTTCCAACCTATGGGAAACAAGCATAGGTTGGAAGGTTCTTTATTTTAGTTTTTGTGTCTTATTTTTAGGTTTTTCGACTGGTTTTTAAGAATTTAGTAAACTTAGCAAAAACTTAACGCGGACCAACAAAAAAAATTGGTCAAAATGACGGTATATTCTTTGGCTTTCCTTGACTATTTGATGGAAAACCTGTAAACTAACTATGTTATTTAGTGAAATGTAACGGAAAAAGTTACTACAGGTGCACTAAAATTTAGATTTAGGAGGTCATTACACATGGCAAACAAATGGGTATATTTGTTCAGCGAGGGTAACGCGAACATGCGTGAACTTCTTGGCGGTAAGGGAGCCAACCTTGCAGAGATGACAAGTCTTGGATTACCGGTTCCTCAGGGATTCACAATTACAACAGAAGCTTGTACACAGTATTATGAGGACGGAAGAGAGATCAACCAGGAGATTCAGGACCAGATTAACGAATACATTGTTAAGATGGAAGAGATTACCGGAAAGAAATTTGGGGATAGCGAGAACCCGCTTTTAGTATCTGTACGATCAGGAGCGAGAGCTTCCATGCCTGGTATGATGGACACGATCCTTAACTTAGGACTAAATGAAACCGTAGTACTTGCAATAGCAGAAAAGTCTAACAACCCACGTTGGGCTTGGGATTGCTATAGAAGATTTATCCAGATGTACTCTGATGTAGTTATGGAAGTTGGTAAGAAGTACTTCGAAGAGCTTATCGACAAGATGAAGGCGGACAGAGGCGTTAAGCAGGATGTAGACCTTACAGCTGAGGACTTAAAGGAATTGGCAAATCAGTTTAAGGCTGAGTATAAGGCTAAGATCGGAGAGGACTTTCCGGATGATCCAAAGGAGCAGTTAATGGGAGCCATCAAGGCAGTCTTCCGTTCTTGGGATAATCCAAGAGCCAATGTGTACCGCCGCGACAACGATATCCCTTATTCATGGGGAACTGCAGTTAACGTACAATCCATGGCTTTCGGTAACATGGGAGACGACTGCGGAACAGGTGTTGCCTTTACCCGTGACCCGGCAACAGGAGAGAACGGACTTTTCGGTGAGTTCCTTACCAATGCTCAGGGCGAGGACGTTGTGGCAGGTGTTCGTACACCAATGCACATTTCCGAGATGGAAGAAAAGTTCCCAGAGGCATTTGTAGAATTTAAGAAGGTATGCGAGACCTTGGAGAACCACTACAGAGACATGCAGGATATGGAGTTTACAGTAGAGCACGGTAAACTTTATATGTTGCAGACCCGTAATGGTAAGAGAACTGCTCAGGCGGCTCTTAAGATTGCCTGCGACTTGGTAGATGAAGGTATGAGAACAGAGGAAGAAGCAGTAGCCATGATCGATCCTCGTAACTTAGATACCTTGCTTCATCCACAGTTTGATGCTGCGGCATTAAAGGCTGCAAGCCCGATGGGTAAAGGACTTGGAGCTTCACCTGGAGCTGCTTGCGGTAAGATTGTATTCTCAGCAGAGGATGCAGTAGAGTGGGCAGAAAGAGGAGAGAAGGTTGTACTGGTTCGTCTTGAGACCTCTCCGGAAGATATTACAGGTATGAAGTCTGCTCAGGGTATCTTAACTGTACGTGGTGGAATGACTTCCCACGCAGCTGTAGTTGCCCGAGGAATGGGAACCTGCTGTGTATCAGGATGTGGTGACATTGCTATGGACGAGGCTAACAAGAAATTTACTTTGGCAGGCAAGGAATTCCATGAGGGAGATGCTATCTCTATTGATGGAACTACAGGAAATATTTACGATGGCTTGATTCCAACAGTAGACGCTACCATCGCAGGTGAGTTTGGACGTATCATGGAGTGGGCGGACAAGTTCAGAACCCTTGGTGTACGTACCAATGCAGATACACCGGCAGATGCAAAGAAGGCAAGAGAATTAGGAGCAGAGGGTATCGGACTTTGCCGTACCGAGCATATGTTCTTTGATGAGGAGAGAATCGCAGCCTTCCGTGAGATGATCTGCTCTGATACTGTAGAAGAAAGAGAGGCAGCCCTTGCTAAGATTCTTCCATACCAGCAAAGTGATTTTGAAGCCTTGTATGAGGCTTTGGAAGGCAATCCGGTTACCATCCGTTTCCTTGATCCCCCTCTTCATGAGTTTGTTCCTACAGAGGAAGAAGATATTAAGAAATTAGCAGATGCCCAGGGCAAGAGCGTAGAAGAGATTAAGACAATCATTGATTCTCTTCATGAATTTAACCCAATGATGGGACATCGTGGATGCCGTCTTGCAGTTACCTATCCGGAGATTGCAAAGATGCAGACAAGAGCAGTTATCCGTGCAGCCATCAATGTTAAGAAAGCTCACCCGGACTGGACAGTAGAGCCGGAGATTATGATTCCATTAGTTGGAGATGTCAAAGAGCTTAAGTATGTAAAGAAATTTGTAGTAGAGACAGCAGACGAGGAAATCAAGGCAGCTGGTGTAGAGCTTAAGTACCAGGTAGGAACTATGATCGAGATTCCTAGAGCAGCTCTTACAGCAGATGAGATTGCAGAAGAAGCTGACTTCTTCTGCTTCGGAACTAATGACTTAACCCAGATGACCTTCGGATTCTCCCGTGATGATGCAGGTAAGTTCTTAGATGCATACTATGATGCAAAGATTTACGAGAATGATCCATTTGCTAAGTTAGATCAGCACGGCGTAGGAAAACTTATGGAGACAGCTGTAAAGCTTGGAAGACCGGCAAATGCGCACTTACATGTAGGAATCTGTGGAGAGCACGGTGGAGATCCATCTTCCGTAGAATTCTGCCACAAGATTGGATTAGACTATGTATCCTGCTCACCATTCCGTGTACCGATTGCACGATTGGCAGCAGCCCAGGCAGCGATCAACAATAAATAGAGATTGTAGAACTGCTGGCATAGCATGTTCGTAAATTATATAAAGGGTTCCTTGCATCAGAAATGTTGTGAGGAGCCCTTTGTGATTTTGTGTTTATTGGAAAGAGAGAAAATGAAAGTAATAGAAATAATATTACCGGTACTTGTTATGCTGGCACTTGGTATGGCATGCAGAAGAAAAAAGCTGCTTACAAAAGAAGGCATCGACAATATGAAAATCCTTGTTACAAACATTATGCTTCCGGTGGCTATTTTCCATGCATTAGCTACAGCAGATTATAGTCTGAAAACCGGCAAACTGGTTGGCATTATGTTTGTCATGCTTCTTCTGTCCTTTGCTTTGGGATTTGTTTTAAAGCCTTTTATGGAAGAGAAATACAGAAAATATCTGCCTTTTATGGTCAGCGTGTACGAGGGTGGGCTGATGGCGTATCCGCTATATACAAGCCTTTGTGGCCAGGATAATCTTTCCCAGATCGCTGTGTTAGATATTGCCGGTCTTTTGTTTGGATTCAGTATCTATATGGGTATGTTGGGACAGGTGGAAAATGGGGATAATATCAATGCGAAAGAGCTGTGTCTAGGTGCCCTTAAAACCCCGGCATTTATTGCTAGCCTTCTTGGAATTGTAGCAGGATTATCAGGGGCAGTAGTTTATTTGCTGGACAGCCCTCTTGGAGATAGCTATCTGGCTGTAGAAAACATTCTCACTAGCTCTATAACAACCATTATTTTGATCGTAGTAGGATACAGTATGGAGCTTACTCCAGAACTAATAAGCCCCTGCTTGAAAACGGTTTTTATAAGATTTCTAGTGCAGATAACTATGGCAATGGGAGTTATCTTTACAGTACATCAGTTTATTGGAAAGGAATTACTCCTTGATCTTGCCATCATCAGCTACATGTCATCCCCGGCAACTTTTAGTATGCAGACCTTCCTGAAAAGAGAAGATAGCAGTGCCTACGTCTCCACAAGCAATTCCATGTATTGTATAGTTTCAATTCTTGTATATGTGACCTTGGCTGCATTTGTATATTAAAAAGAAAAATGGCTTTCAGGTGGTAAGTTTTATTTAACTGTGATATAATAAGTATGATCTTGTGTTTGCAACTATGGATAAACTGTGGATATAAGAATAATAGATATTTGAAAGGTAAAAGATTTTGAAAGTAAGAAATAATAAAGTATTACGTATAATCGGAAGCAAGACCCTTGCCGGAGTGCTGGCCTTAGGTCTTAGCTTGGGAGCTCCGGTGTCAGCCCTTGCAGAAGAAGGATGGGCTGAGGAAGTGACAGAGGAAAATGTAGGGGATGCTTCTGGGGGAGCAACAGAAGACCTGTCCAAGGAAACAACAGCAGAGGATGCTTCAGAGGAAGTTTCAGAGGAAGTTCGTCCTCAGGCAAGGCTGGTGGACGGATCCGGAACTCTAGTGGATGTTTCTGATGAAGTGTGGGCGCTGATTCAAGAGGGCAGCCTGGCTCTTAATGAAGAAAGCTTGTTTTTGGAGGACCTTTCCACCGGACAGAAAGTAGATCCAATCACAGGAAAAAGGGTGGATGAGAATACAGATCAGAAAAAAGATACCAATGCTTCTCAGAATGAAGGTGAGGCGGTGAAAGCGGAAACCGAAGAGGCGGAAACTGCAACCGAAGAAGCGGAAACTGCAACCGAAGAAGCGGAAGCTGCCGCAGAAGATGCAGGGGAAGCTGAGAAAACAGAAGAAAGTGAAAATCAGGACTCAGTAGACAGCAATGAAGCTCTGATTGCAAATCAGCAGATTGTTAAGGCCCCTGAGATCATCGAGGACTTCCGTTTCTGGACAGTGGCTAGAAAGTATGCCTTTGCAAAAGCAGAGATTGCAATTAGAGAGTCTATTCCGGAGAATGTAGCCGGTACAGATACCACTTCTGATGAGCTTGCCAAGGAGGCAGCAAAGAAAGAGGCTGAGGACATAAAAACAAGCTATGAAGAAGCTTCAAAGAAGGGAAAAACAAACCAAACATCTGCCAAGACTACAGACCTTCTAAGCAAGGCTGTGGAGGAGAATGAGTCCCTTGATGTGGCTGGCCAGGAGAGCAGTGAGCAGGTAAGGGCAGTAGGAAAACTGTCAAAAGATGGCATTCTGTATATTTTAAAAGAAGAGGATAACGGCTGGCTTTATGTAGAATCCGGAGACGTAAGAGGATTTGTAAAGGCATCAGAAGTATATACATCTGACGCAGCCCAGGAGATCTTAAGTGTTTACCAGGATCTGGGAAAGAAGCAGGCAAAGAAAGAGAATAAAGAATATAGCGGAATTGAGAATGTGGCAAAAACTGCCCAGGCTCTGGTTTCCAAGGAAGATAATGGGGCCTATACCTATCTTCGGGCTACCGTAGGACAAACCCTTGTAAGCAAAAAATACGCCTTAGTAAACGATACTCAGGTCAAGGAGGCCCAAGAAGAGGCTAAGAAAAATGGCACAGAAGTAGTGAATGTTAAGGCGGTTAACATTTTAGAAGATAAAAATACTGCAGCCAATGTTATTGGTACCATGAACCAGGGAAATCTTTGCTATATATTGGACGATTCGGACAAAGACTGGCTCTATGTAGAATCTGGAGACGTAAGAGGATTTGTAGAGAGAAAATATCTCACATCCGGAGAAGAAGTAAAAAAACAGGTAGAAAGTGCAGGAGAAGATAGCTATACTTTGGCCAGGGAGCTGGTAGAACCGGAAGACAACGGAGCGCTTTACTATACCCTGACATCGACCCAGATGGGAACCCCGGCAGGGGAGGTCCGCCAGTCCATTATCGAATACGCCTCCCAGTTCGTTGGAAATCCTTATGTATGGGGGGGAACCAGCCTGACAGATGGAGCGGACTGCTCCGGCTTTGTCCAGCAAATTTACAAGGCCTATGGCTATGACCTGCCAAGAGTGGCAGCAGACCAAAGCCAGTATGGAACCCAGATCTCCCTAGAAGATGCCCAGCCGGGAGACTTGATCTTCTATGCAGAGGATGGTTATGTTTACCATGTGGCCATGTATGCAGGAAATGGAACCACCATAGAGGCAGCCAACGAGACCCAGGGAATCATTTACGGAACCGTTAATACCCAAGATGCAGTGTGGGCTACCAGAATTATCGATGACAGCTACTGCCTGGCAGGAGCCGGAATCGGAGAAGTAAATGCTACTGAAGATATGTACGGAGACAGCCTAGGCGTCTTTGATATTACCTATTACTGTTCCTGCGAAATCTGTTGTGACGTAGAAACAGGCATAACAGCCACGGGCGCACCGGTAGTGGAGGGAGAGACCATCGCTGTAGATCCAAGTGTTATTCCATACGGAACCCAGGTAATTATCGGTGGCCACGTATTTACGGCAGAAGACTGTGGAGGAGCCATCAAGCAAAAACATATTGATATTTATGTGCACAGTCACGAAGAAGCCCTGGCTCTTGGAAGAACTAGCGCAGAAGTATATTTAGTAAAATAAAGCGATCATAGAAGTATCTTAAAAGAACAGAATATAAGGATACAATTTATGGAAACAAAACAAGACAAGATGAAGTATAAGTTGGCCGAAGCTATGAAATCCTGCATGAAGCGGATGCCGGTGGAGAAGGTAACAGTAAAAGAGATTGTAGAAGAATGTCAAACCACCAGACAGACCTTTTACCGGCATTTTCTGGACAAATATGACTTGATCAATTGGTATTTTGACAAGATCCTTTTGGAATCTTTTGAACATATGGGGGAGGGTCATACCACCTACGAAAGCCTGGTGAAGAAATTTCACTATATCCAGGAAGAAAAGCTGTTTTTTAAGGCTGCATTTAAAACCGATGAGCAGAACAATTTAAAGGATCACGATTTTAAACTTATCACCGAATTTTATACCAGGCAGATCCAGGAAAAGACAGGAAAGCCCTTAAGCGATGAGCTGAGATTCCTTCTAGAAATGTACTGCCAGGGATCCATTTATATGACAGTGCAGTGGGTTCTTGGAGTCTATAAAACCACCCCGGAGGGATTAGCATTAGGCCTGGTGGATGCCATGCCTCCTAAGCTATCGGATGCCTTTTTGCAGGCAGGTCTGCTATAGTATTTTGTAAAAACGTTTGCCCCATAACAACTTTGTGAAGAAAGTGACAGATTAGCCTTTTTGTCACTTTCTTTTTTAGTATTAGATTGTTAAGATATAGACATAACAGAAAACTTGAAGAGGTTTTTAAAGAAAAGGAGACGTAAAAAATGGCAAACAGAATTAACTTAAACCAAACATCATTCCACGGAGCCGGAGCAATCAATGAGATCGCAACAGAGGTAAAGGTAGCCGGATACAAGAAAGCATTAGTCTGTTCCGATCCTGATTTGGTTAAATTTGGGGTAACAGGAAAGGTGACAAAAGTTCTTGAGGACGCAGGTCTTGCCTATGAGCTTTATTCTGATATTAAGCCAAACCCGACAATTGAGAATGTAAAGAACGGTGTAGAGGCATTTAAGAAATCAGAAGCTGACTATATCATCGCTATCGGTGGTGGATCTTCTATGGATACATCAAAAGCTATCGGTATCATCATTGCAAACCCAGAGTTTGAGGACGTAAGAAGCTTAGAGGGAGTAGCACCTACAAAGAATCCTTGCGTACCAATCATTGCAGTACCAACCACAGCAGGAACAGCAGCAGAGGTTACCATCAACTATGTAATCACAGACGTAGAGAAAAAGAGAAAATTCGTTTGCGTTGACCCACATGACATGCCGGTAATCGCAGTTGTAGACCCAGAGATGATGTCTTCAATGCCAAAGGGATTGACAGCTTCCACAGGTATGGACGCTTTGACACATGCTATCGAGGGATATACCACAAAGGCAGCATGGGAAATGACAGACATGTTCCACTTAAAGGCTATCGAGTTGATTTCTAAGTCCCTTAGAAGTGCAGTTGCAAATGAAAAAGAAGGCCGTGAGGGAATGGCTCTTGGACAGTATATCGCAGGAATGGGATTCTCCAACGTAGGACTTGGAATCGCACATTCTATGGCTCACACATTAGGAGCAGTATATGATACACCACACGGAGTTGCCTGCGCAATGATGCTTCCAATCGTAATGGAGTACAACGCAGAGACAACAGGAGAAAAATACAAAGAGATCGCTAAAGCAATGGGAGTTGAAGGCGTAGACGCAATGTCTGTAGAAGAGTACAGAAAAGCAGCCGTAGACGCAGTAAAGAAACTTTCCGTAGATGTAGGAATTCCTACAAAGCTAGAAGCATTAAAAGAAGAAGATCTTGACTTCTTAGCAGAGTCAGCACACGCAGATGCCTGCGCACCGGGAAATCCGAAAGATGCATCTGTAGAGGATTTGAAGGATCTTTTCAGAAAACTTATGTAGTTGTTATTAATCCGGTCAGCTTTATTGACGCTTCCTAAGATTTCAATTATCATGGAATAGACATATAAGGATAAAGAAAAAAGGAAGGGCTTCTCCCGAAATGGGAGGGGCTTTTCTTTTTTTGCAGCAGTTATCAAAACCAAAGGCCGGTTAGATTTGACCAATGGACACTATAAACCAGTCCGGATTCACAACATATTCGTAACTTGTTCACCTCAAATTCACAAACATCCGATAGACTTACCTCGTAGAATGAAAAAATAGGGAAACAAACCCCGCGAACGAATCAAGGAGAATGAAATGAATGCAAGTAATCTCAAGGAGCTGAGTAAGAAGAAAGGCCTTAGAATAGGCGCCGCCGCCCTAGCAGTGGTCCTAGTAGGATCCATTGTAGGAAGTCAAGTCTATTCCCAAAAGGATGTGGCAGTGACTGTATCTGTAGAGTCTGCCAAGGCCCAGACAGGCAATATTAGCACCACCATTACAGGAACCGGTAACCTTCAGGCGGCAGATACGGTGGATATTAGCATACCGGCCGGTATTGAAATCGAAAAGGTGAAGGTTTCAAAGGGAGACACAGTCACTAAGGGACAAGTTCTTGCTACAGTAAGCAGCGCCTCTGTAGCCAGTGCCCTTTCAGAAACCAATGACAATCTTACGGCAGTGTCTAAAAAGTTAAGCTCTTCTAGCTTAACCAGCCTTCAAAAAGAAGAATATAACCATA
Source organism: Parabacteroides distasonis (assembly GCA_963589425.1). Taxonomy (GTDB): domain Bacteria; phylum Bacillota; class Clostridia; order Lachnospirales; family Lachnospiraceae; genus CAKRJP01. Next base: position 16,875 of record CAVAKZ010000026.1, read on the forward strand.
TTTACGCACTGCTTACTGCCAGAAAAAATGCATTAACCTCTTTGCATGAGACCTTGGCTATTACTTCTACCGCTGATGGAGTTATAGGAAGCATTGGTGTGTCCGAAGGAGGAACTGCTACAAAAAGTTCCGGCTCTTCCTCAGACTCTTCCAATCCCTCTAATTCGTCCGGTACTGGCAGTACATCCGAAAAAAGCGATACCACAGCTAAGTTGACCGATACATCCTCTGTGACTACAGCAGACTATCAGGCAGCCACCTATGCCGCAGAAAATATCAAGCTTTTAAAGACAGGAACCCTGACAAGTGATGCAAAGGAGGCCAGCCTTGCCACAGCTTCAACAGAGGCCAATGAATATACTGTTGTTACGGATTACAGTAAGCTTATCATCCCTAGGCCTTTTGTAGGAGAGACGGGAATTACAGGGATTGATGCGGAGGAAACTAAGGATCAAGGATATGAGGTTACAAGCATTAGCTGGGATTGTGATGGACAGTTTCAAGCAGACACTGCCTATACAGCTACTGTTGAATTAAAGGCTCTTGCAGGCTTTACCTTCACGGAGGATAATACTCCGGCCTTAGATTGCTCTTCTTGTGACTATAAAATTTCCGAAAGCGGCGAGAAAAATCTCATGACCATTACAGCAAAATATGAAAAGACCCAGGCTGCAAATGAAGAGGAGAATTCCTCTGAGGAAAATAAGGCCCAGGGAGATCAAGAAGAAACTAGCGGTGAAATGTCTGAGGAAGCTGCCATGGCACAAGGAGCCTCCGATGATGCAGAGGCTTTCACAGTAGCAAGCGGAAGTGACAGCGGCACTGCTACTGATTCTAGCTCAGACTCCTCTGACAGCAGCTCCTCCGAAAGTTCCTATGAAACCTCTGAGGCTACAGCATTTACCCTGTCTACCCAGGATAATTTTAAGTTGACCCTGAGTGTAGATGAGCAGGATATTCTCTCAGTAAAACAGGGACAGACAGCGACCATTACCCTTAATGCAGTGTCTGGCCAGGAGTTTGAGGGAACCGTAAGTAAGGTGGGAACTGTTGGCACAAGCAGCGGAAGCAGTGCCAAGTACTCTGTGGAAATTACTATTCCAAAGCAGGATAATATGCTGATTGGAATGACAGCGGCAGCCACCATTAACGTAAGCGAGTCAGACAATGCCGTCTTGATTCCCCTGTCTGCCCTTCAGGAAGAGGGAGGCCGGTCCTTTGTGTATACATCCACAGACAGCCAGGGTAATTTATCAGGAAAAACCCAGGTGGAAACCGGCCTTTCCAATGAGACCCAGGTGGAGATCACCAGTGGCCTAAGTGAGGGAGATACTGTGTATTACGAAAGCACCAGCGCGTCTTCTGACGGTGATAATGTAAATATTATGATGGGAGATGATTCTGACATAGGTGGCGGCGATATGGGCGGTGGCCCAGGAGGTGATTCCGATGGGGGCAATGGTGGTGGCCCGGGAGGTGGAGGAGAAGCTCCATCCGGCGGGGCTCCAGGTTCCAACTAAAGGAGGAAAGACGCCATGATCAAACTTGAAAATGTATCCAAGATCTATCAGGTGGGAGAAGCTACCGTCCATGCCCTGGATCATGCCAATATCCATGTGAAGGAAGGAGAGTTTGTCAGTATTATCGGCCCCTCCGGAAGCGGAAAATCTACCATGATGAATATTATCGGATGCCTGGATACGGCAGATGAAGGCCACTACTATTTAGACGGCCAGGCCATCGAGAAGTACAAAGAATCGGAGCTTGCAAAGATCCGGAATAAAAAAATCGGCTTTATTTTCCAAAGCTTTAACCTAATTGGAAATCTCACTGCAGAAGAAAATGTGGAGCTGCCCTTAATTTACCAAAAGGTTCCTAAGGCAGAGCGAAAGAAGCGGGTAAAGGAAGCCTTAGAAAGGGTGCACTTAGAAAAAAGAGGCCGTCACAAACCTAACGAGCTTTCCGGGGGCCAGCAGCAGAGAGTGGCCATAGCAAGGGCTATAGCCACCAAGCCCTCCCTGTTTTTGGCAGATGAGCCTACAGGAAATTTGGACTCCCACACAGGAGAGGAGATTATGGAACTCTTCCATGAACTCCATGACCAGGGAAATACCATCATTCTTATTACCCACGACGAGGGCGTTGCCAAACAGGCTGCCAGAAGCATCCGTATTTTCGATGGGAAGGTAGAGGAGGTGGAAGCATGATTTTTCAGTCTTGTAAAATGGCCTTTAAATCCATCCTCTCCAACAAAATGCGGTCCTTCCTTACCATGCTGGGAATTATTATCGGAGTAATGTCCCTGGTGGTTTTGGTTTCCTTAGCCAGCGGAGCTACAGAATCCGTAACCGATTCCATTGATGAGTTAGGAAGCAATACCCTATATGTATCCATTTCCGATGATAAGGGAAAGCCCATTCGCTATGATGAACTGGATGAATTTATAGAAAGCGACCAGCTAAAAATGGCGGCCCCCTATGCCACAAGCAGCAGTAAAATTTCCGGAAGTAAAGATGAAAAAACCGGCACCATTATAGGTACCACAGCAGTCTATACAGAGATTCAAAATCTGACCCTGGCTTCCGGAAGATTTATCAAAAGCCCGGATGTAGATAATCACACCAATGTGGTGGTGGTAAATGAAGACCTGGCCAAGGCAGTTATAGGCCGGACGGATGTGGTGGGAGAGACCATAAGCTTAGGAGGCACCAGCTATCAGATTATCGGGGTCTTTGAAAGCAGCACATCCACAAGCACAGATGAGGAAGCCTATTACGAAGCCTACATCCCCTACACCTCTTTGATCCGGCTTACAGACAGCGTGGGAGTGGATGTGACAGAATTCTACGTAGCTGCCACAGATGAAAATAATATGGACCAGGCAGAGACAGTTCTGGAAAATAAATTAAAAGAACGCTTTAACAATGACGAGGATGCCTATTTTATTATGAACCAGTCTTCTATAGCAGAGGCCATGGCCAGCGTCACCAACACCTTAGCTCTTCTTCTGGGAGGAATCGCAGGAATTTCCCTCTTGGTAGGTGGAATCGGTATTATGAATATTATGTTGGTTTCTGTGACGGAACGAACTAGAGAGATCGGTATCCGAAAGGCCATCGGAGCAGGTTATTGGTCTATTATGTTACAATTCTTGATCGAAGCCTTGGTGGTTAGTCTTTTAGGCTGTCTGATAGGAATTGCCTTGTCGGCAGTGGCTATCCAGATCATTGACCGGGTAGGCTCTGTAAGCTACGGCCTTTCTACAGGAGTCATATGGGTATCTATGGCCTTCTCCCTCTTGATCGGAGTGATTTTTGGTATCTATCCTGCCAATAAGGCCGCAAGAAAGAAGCCAATCGATGCACTGAGATATACAGGATAAATAGTTTTGAGATACAGCTGATATCAATCGGCTGTATCTTTTTATGCTAAACTAAAGGCTGTGATTAAGAATAAAAAGAAGGGAATATAAAAAATGGGAATGAAAATAAATGCTGAGCTTCCTTTGCCGGCAGACCTTAAAGCAGACTACTCTTTGTCAAAGGACATTATTACTTTAAAAGAGAAGAGAGATAAAGAAATCCGAGAAATTTTTACAGGAGCCTCTGACAAATTTGTTGTGATCGTAGGCCCCTGCTCCGCAGACAATGAAGATTCCGTCTGCCAATACGTAGAGAGACTGGCTAAAGTCAATGAAAAAGTCTCAGACCGCCTGATGATTATTCCAAGAATCTACACCAACAAACCTAGGACCACAGGGGAGGGTTACAAGGGCATGCTGCACCAGCCAAGGCCAGACCAGGATCCGGACCTTTTGGCAGGAATCATTGCCATCAGAAAACTGCACACCAAGGCCATAGAAGTTAGCGGTATGACGGCAGCGGATGAGATGCTCTATCCGGAAAATCGAAGCTACCTAGACGATGTTCTATCCTATGAGGCCATAGGTGCCCGATCAGTGGAAAACCAGCAGCACCGGCTTACAGCCAGTGGAATGGACATTCCTATAGGCATGAAGAATCCCACCAGTGGAGATTTCTCTGTTATGATGAATTCGGTCATCGCAGCCCAAAGCGCCCACCGCTTTATCTACAGGGGACTGGATGTGTCCACACAAGGGAATGATCTGGCCCACGTAATCCTTAGAGGAGGGGTGGACAAATATGGTACTTGCATTCCTAACTACCACTATGAGGATCTTATGAGGCTGTTGGCTATTTATCAGGAAAAAGACCTTAAGAATCCGGCAGCCATTGTAGATGCCAACCACTCCAATTCCAACAAAAAATACAAGGAGCAGATCCGAATTGTCAGCGAGGTGCTCCACAGCAGAAATTACAATCCGGACCTTAAGAAGCTGATTAAAGGTGTCATGATCGAAAGCTACCTAGAAGAAGGCAACCAAAGTATCGACGCCAACAGGGTCTATGGAAAATCCATCACCGACCCCTGCCTTGGCTGGGAGGATACGGAAAAATTGCTCTATAAGATAGCAGACAACTGCTAAGACTCTTGCCGGAAATAGTTTGGAAATAGGCTGCCCTTTTTGAAATGATTACATAAAGGGTGAGCTGGCAGTCTCCTGGGTAAGCTGCTCAATGACAGTTTTTGAAACATTGATAAAAGTCTTGGAGGCAAGAGACAGGGTCCTATCCGGCATAGTGCAGATTCCTAGGTTTCGCATATAACATGGAACCAGGAGGATCTTGTTAAGCCTCTCGTCTTGGCCCACCAGGAACATGCTGGGCAGGAGACTGATACCAAGTCCGCTTGCCACCATAGAGACAATGGTATGGTCGTCACTGCAGCGGCAAGTAATGTTGGGAGTAACCTTGGTGCTTTCTAGGGCAGCAGCTACATCGTGGTCCAAACCGGACCCTGAGGCAATATAGGGATAATCTCCTAGGATCCTGGCAGGAAATCGGGACTGATATTCTTTGGGGATGGGGTAATCCTTGGCAGTAACTACATAGAGAGGATCTTTAGCTAGAGGACAGAAGTGGTACTTCTGTCCTTTTCTTTGACTTAAAAAGCCAAAATCAATAGAACCTTCCTGAAGCCACTGCTCGATTTCCTGGATTCCTCCTTCTCGTATGGTAATAGAGATATTAGGGTAGGATTCCTTGAATTCCTTTAATACATGGGGAAGCCAATAAGGACGTAAATGCAATGTTCCCAATCGACCGTCTTCACGAGTTAGTAGCAGAAGGTTTCATCGGATCTCTTGCGGATGAGACCTACACCTTCATGGGCGGCGGCGGAAACGTTGAGAAGTTCACCAATGAGACAGGTCCTGAGATTGCTCGTAAGTTAAAAGAGCAGGGCGTAGACATCGTACTTTGTACAGGTGGATGCGGAACTTGCCACCGTTCAGCAACTATCGTAACCAGATGCTGTGAAGAAGCAGGCATGAGCTGTGTAGTAATCGCTGCTCTTCCACCAATCGCAAGACAGCAGGGAGCACCAAGAATCACAGCTCCACACGTGCCGATCGGATCTAACGCCGGAGAACCAAACAACATCCCAATGCAGACAGCAATCATCAAAGAATCCCTGGAGTGGGTACGTGATTGCCCGAGCTTCAATCAGACAAAGATTCTGCCATACGAATACAGACATAACGTATAATCTTCTGGCATAATAAATACCCCGGTGGTATAATTGCAGAGTATTAACGTAATAGAAAAAAAGGGTCTGTCCCACTAAGGGACGGACCCTTAGCTTGCTTAGGAGGAAAGCCATGGAATATAGGATAAACCCTGTGAAAATGACAGGTCAGGTAAAGGCACTAAAAGATGATCAGTTAGAAATCCACCTACAAGGAAGGCTAGGAATTCTCACAGTGAAAAGAGAAATAGTCCTATCAGAAGAAATCAAGGCAGGGGACCAAATAGAATTCTACTTTAGCTATATCCAGGCAGTAGAAGAGGCGGAAAACTACAATGCATCAGGAATAAGCATCTACCACGAAGAAACCCCAAGCCTAATCGGAGGAAGCCTGACAAAAGTAAGCGACACAAGGGTAGAAGTGGTGATCATGGACGAGTTAGGAACCATGGCCCTGCCAAAAGGATGGGTCATCACACAGGTTCCCTTAGAAGAAGGCCGGCAAGTAGAATTTTATTTCAGCTGCATGAACAAAAAAACTTTACAAGACCCTAATTGCTGAGTTATCATAAGACCAGTAGAAGAGGAGTAGTTGCATAGATCGATCTCGGATTTCCGGGATTAAGCAAGATTTATGTTGCAGGTTTCGTCAGTACGATCACAAAAAAGAGATCCGGGGCCTGTGGAACAAGCAAGAACAAAGTTCAACGAGATTTTCTGCGTACAATTGTAGTACGCGGAAAGTCTCGTTTTTTATTTCATAGAAAAGTACATCTTATGAAATAAAGAAAGTTCCGGTAGGATGTAGCTGGCTACAAAGAACCACGCTGGATTGAGATAATATTAACCTATGGGTCGCGAAGCGAAAAACATGGCTTACTCCTATTTCTGCCCGCTAATAAAACTTGGGGTTTGCGAAACCCTTAAGAACATATGAGCCGGATTGTCCACAATAACCAAAGGAAGGGGCGGCCCTTGGAGCACGCCGGTCCTTAGGGGCTGTCCTTCAAGCCCCTTAGTACCGCTGCGTGCGGAATGGAGCGAGAGCGCGTCGCCCCCTTGCTTTCGGTTATTGTGAACAATCCCCACAAAGTCCCCAGGGGTTTCGCAAACATCAACTTACACCCTGTCAGAAAGGAGTAACCATGAAGCAAAACTATCAACAAAGCATTTCGGAACTTTTAACCAGCTACAAGCTAGATCCCTCCAGCTACGAGACCACAGGTCTAGAAAAAGAGGAGGTCTTAAAGCGAAAAGAAACCTACGGGGACAACATCCTAGAAGAGGGAAAGAAAAAATCCCCCCTGATCATCTTTCTAGACCAGTTCAAGGACCTGCTAGTCATTATCCTAATCATAGCAGCCCTTATTTCCATGGCCTCCGGAAGCCTAGAAAGCACCCTTGTTATTTTCGTAGTCCTGATCCTAAACGGAATCTTAGGAACAGTCCAGTATGTAAAAGCAGAAAAATCCCTGGATTCCTTAAAAGCCCTGTCTTCGCCTCATGCCAAGGTCCTGCGGGATGGCCAGAAAATAGAAGTGCCCTCCAAGGACATTGTGCCGGGAGATCTGCTCTTGCTAGAAGCAGGAGATATGATCGTAGCTGATGGAAGAATCCTAAAAAACTATTCCCTCCAGGTAAATGAAAGCTCCCTGACAGGAGAATCTACCAACGTAGATAAAAGCGAAATCCTGGATCTTGCAAAAGATCAAGAACTGCCCCTGGCCGACCGCTGCAACATGGTCTACGGTGGGACCCTGGTAACCTATGGTCGGGCAGAAGTTCTGGTAACAGAGACTGCCATGAACACCGAGATGGGGAAAATTGCCGGTCTCATGAATGCCACCAAGGAAAAGACCACCCCACTTCAGCGGAGCCTGGATGAATTCAGCAAGAAGTTAGCTATAGGCATAATGATTATTTCTGCCCTTGTATTAGGCCTTAGACTTTACCAGGGAGAAGCCATCCTAGATGCCATGATGTTTGCTGTGGCCTTAGCAGTGGCAGCCATTCCCGAGGCCTTAAGTTCCATAGTTACCATTGTCCAGGCCATGGGAACCCAGAAAATGGCGGCAGACAATGCCATTATAAAAGAGCTAAAGGCCGTAGAAAGCCTGGGCTGCGTTTCGGTGATCTGCTCCGATAAAACCGGAACCCTGACCCAAAACAAGATGACTGTGGAAAACATTTATATAGGAAATAAAAATATTCCGACAGAGGAAATTAGGCTTCCTGAAAAAATAGACTTAAAAGAAGCCTGTAACAGTTTGGATTACCAAAAAGAAGACCTGGCACCCCGCCTGATCCTAGCCAGTATCCTGTGTAACGATTCTGCCATTACAGAAGAAGGGGCAGAAATCGGAGATCCCACAGAGACAGCCCTTATTAGCCTGGCAAGAAAATTAAAAATCTCCGACACAGACCTAAGGGAAGCTATTCCCCGTATAGACGAGATCCCCTTCGATTCCGATCGGAAGCTTATGACCACCAAGCATGAACTAATGGGAAGTCAGATCCTCTTTACCAAGGGAGCCTTAGATGTATTACTTGACCGGACAAGCCGTATAGCCTTAGCAGGCGGAGTGGTAGCTATAAGCCAGGACCACAAAAAAGAAATCCTAAGACAAAATCAGGAATATTCAGAACAAGGCCTTCGAGTTTTGGCATTTGCTTACAAAGAATATACCGGAAAAGATGCCCTCACTCCGGAAGAAGAGACAGGCTACACCTTCCTAGGCCTCATTTCCATGATGGACCCGCCAAGAATAGAATCAGCCCAGGCCGTAAAAGCAGCTCTAGGAGCAGGCATCAAGCCGGTAATGATCACCGGAGACCATAAGATTACCGCTGCGGCTATTGCTAAAAAGATTGGCATTTTTAAGGAGGGGGATATGGCCATCACCGGTCAGGAATTAGATGCCATGTCCGATGAAGAATTAGATGAAAAACTTCCCCTTATATCTGTTTATGCCAGAGTAAGCCCGGAAAATAAGATCCGTATTGTAGATCGCTGGCAGGAAAGAGGCAATATTGTAGCCATGACAGGAGACGGGGTCAACGATGCCCCGGCCCTGAAGAAGGCGGACATAGGAGTAGCCATGGGAATTACCGGAACAGAGGTATCCAAAGACGCAGCAGCCATGATCCTCTCTGATGATAACTTCGCCACCATCATAAAAGCAGTATTAAACGGACGAAATGTCTACCGCAATATAAAAAATGCCATCGGTTTCCTCCTATCCGGCAACCTGGCGGCCATCCTGGCAGTCCTGTATTGCTCAGTCACAGCCCTGCCAAGTCCCTTTGAGCCGGTGCACTTACTTTTTATCAACCTGCTAACTGACTCCCTGCCGGCCCTGGCCATAGGGATGGAACCGGCAGACATGGGCCTCTTAAATCAGCCCCCAAGAGATTCCAAAGAAGGAATCCTTACAAAGAAATTTACCTTAAATCTATTAAGTTATGGCATCCTGATCGCGGTAGCCACAATGACAGCCTTCTATCTAGGCCTAAGAACAAACGCAGCCACCGCAAGCACCATGGCCTTCGCCACCCTAACCCTGGCAAGACTCTTTCATGGTTTCAACTGCAGAAGCAAAAAGCCCCTAACAAAACTAGGCCTGGCAAGCAACCCCTGGAGCATAGGAGCCTTCGCCCTAGGAAGTCTCTTATTAATAGTAGTACTAACAATACCGGCCCTAGAAAAGCTCTTTATAGTAGCCAAACTAAGCCAAGGCCAGATGGGAACCATCCTAATAATGGCACTAATACCAACACTGCTAATACAACTAAAAAGAATGCTTATCTAAGAAGGTGGGCGCCTGTTTGAACCCGTTTTTTGGGCGAGCCCGGCAAGAGCCTGAGCGGATCAGCGCGGGCAGCGAGCAGGAGCCGCAGGGTGTCTTGGCAGGCATACCAGCACCCACGGTTAGGCGTCCTACCTCTAAAGAAATCAGAAAAACCCCTGAATTGTCGAAAAAATCGGGGGGGTGGAAAAATGTCGAAAAAGCGCCGCAATATCCGTCGGCGCTTTTTGTATTTAAATCAAAAAAATGCCTTTTAATGGGTAATTTCCTTGACAAACTATAGATACTACTTCTAGAATACAATAGTAATTATGAAAAAAGTATGAATTTTGTCGATGCAGAGTCACAAGGGAGTGAGTTGCTCTTTTTGGGCTCTATAGTCGTGTGTACATATGCATATGTGCATAGACGATAGCTTGGATACATAGAAAGATACAAGAGAAAGGTATAAGCCGGATGAAAGAAATAACTTTGCATGAAAAGACGGTGCTATCTCCTATAATGAAGGATGTTTATCGCAGAATACGAACGAATATAGAATTCACAGGTGTGGACAATAAGGTGATTTGCGTTACAAGCTGTGGAGAGAATGATGGAAAAAGCTGTGTTTCCTTTAACCTGGCCAAAAGCTTTGCAGAGAATGGAAAACGGGTCTTGTTTATCGATGCAGATATGAGAAACTCTGTGTTGCCGGCTCGTATGGACTTTCCTAATAACCTGGTGGGCCTTAGCCACTATCTGGCAGGAATTAATGGAGGTTCCGAGTGCATTTACTCCACCAATATCAAGAAATTATACATGATTCCTACCGGTAGATTTGCAAAGAATCCAACGGAGCTTCTGAGTAAAGAAGTCTTCGCAAACCTGCTCAGTGGAATGAAACAGAACTTTGACTATATTATTGTAGATACTCCCCCTTTGGGACCAGTAGTGGATGCTGCAGTGGTTGCTAAGGCTTCCGATGCTTCTGTTTTAGTGCTTTCTCCCAATACGGTCAGTCATAGGGTAGCTCTTGGTATTGTCAATCAGCTGAAGGGCGCCAATCCAAACTTCCTCGGTGTTATTATGAACAAGATGGAGAAAACCAGAGGAGGAAAGGGCTACGGTTACGGCTATGGTTACGGCTATGGCTATGGAAACTCCCAGGAGTAAGAGGCAGACAATAGATAAAAGGAAGACGTTAGAAGGAAGATATTAGAATGAATGAAAAGAATATCCCGGTAGAAGATCAGGAAGTGGAGATTGATCTTGCCCGCTTGTTTTATTATTTGCTGAAGAGGTGGAAGAGCCTTGTTATTGCAGCCCTGATCGGAGCAGTGTTGGCAGCAGGTTATACCTTGGTTCAGCCGCCCCAGTATGAATCCAACTCCACGCTTTATGTGCTTTCAAAATCCACCAGCATTACTTCGGTGGCAGATTTGCAATTGGGAACCGCCCTTACTTCGGACTACGTAGAGATTGCTACTAGCAAGCCGGTGATTGACACTGCTATTGAAAAGCTGAAGAAAAAAGAAGGAATTGAACTTACCAGAGAAAAAGTGAAGGGTATGGTAGAGGTATCCAATAAGTCAGATACCCGTATGTTGGAAATTACTGTCACCAGTAATGATGCAGACCTTTCTTATAAACTGGCAGATGCTTTAACTACAGCAGCTGTAAATCAGATGGCCAGCATTACCCAGACAGATAAGCCTACCATCGTAGAGGAGCCGGAGGTGGCTGAGAAAGCTGTAGATAACGGCCTTTACAAACACCTTGCTATAGGAATTGTGATCGGCTTCGTGCTTCTTGCAGGTCTCTACACGGTAAGTTTTGTAGTTAATGACGAGATTAAGACAGAAGAGGATGTAGAAAACTTCTTACAGGCAAGTGTCTTGGGAACCATTCCAGTGGACAAGGAGTTAAAGGCCCTTGCCAGAAGAGAGAAAAAGGAAGCCAAGCGTCGGAAAAAATCCGGCAAATAGGAGATGAATTAGATTCATGGCTAGAAAGATTATATTTTGGATCTGCGCAGTTGTATTGGTGCTTGCACTAGGTGTTGCAGGTTATACCTTCTTCAGCAGTCAGAGTACAAAGGACAAAGATAAGAGTTTAAAAGAAAGAGTTGCAGTGGATACGGACACTTCTGATAGCACAGATAGCAGCGATGATACGAGTGCTGCTCCCCAGATTCCGGTGGACTTTGATAAATTGCATCAGGAGAATCCGGATATCTACGCCTGGATCACTATTCCGGCTACAGAGATTGACTATCCCATTCTTCAAAGCAAAGAGGAAGATGATTATTACTTGAATCATACAGTAGATGGAACCGAGGGACTTCCGGGGTCTATTATGACAGAGTATAGTTACAACCCGAACCCCTTAACAGACCCGGTGACTGTGATCTATGGACATAATATGAAAGATGGATCCTACTTTAGTCATTTGCATGACTATGAGGAGGAAAGTTTCAGGCAGGAGCATTCCACCATAGAGATTTATACGGAGGACAGTATTTATACCTACAAGGTCTTTGCAGCAGTAACCTATGATAACAGACATATTTTGGACACCTATGACTGTAAGACCACAAAGGGCTATCAAAGTTTTTTGGATTCTCTTTCCACCGTGCGTTATATGCCGTCTTGGACAGAAGATCCCCTTACGGTGACTACAGGAAATCGTATCATAATACTTTCTACCTGTAACAATAACTCTGATCAACGATTTATCGTAGGAGCGGTCTTAACCGATGTACAATAAAAATCAAAAAATAAGCCTGGTTCTTATGGTGATTCTTACAATACTGACAGTTGTGGCAGTTATTATTTATGTCTGTGATATTAGAATCGAACGCCCGGAATCATCTCGGGGAGGGGGCTCTGTGCAGAGCCAGTCCCAGGTGGGCAAGAATCAGATCGACTACAATGGGAAAACCTACGAGTACAAGTCCGATCTAACCAATGTACTTTTCCTAGGTATTGACAAGGCGGACGATATAGATAAGACCTACATGCCGGGAGAGGCAGGCCAGGCAGACTGCATTATGATCTTGTCCCTGGACCAGACCACCAAGGAGGCAAATATCTGGCAGATTAACCGTAATGCAATGACTGAGGTGGATTTGTATGATGTATCAGGCAATGCCTATAAAACCATAAAAAAGCAGTTGGCCACCCAGTATGCTTATTGCATCGGTGGAAGCAGAAGTTGCTTTGCTACGGAAGAGACAGTGGCCAAGATGCTTTATGATCTTCCCATTGACGGCTATGTATCCTTATCTGTAGATGGAATTTCAGAAATCAACGATGCCTTGGGTGGGGTGAAAGTTACCATGACCGAGGCAGATGAGCTAGTAGATTCCTCCTTTAAGGCAGGTACTGATGTCTTGCTAAAAGGAGACCTGGCTGAAACTTATGTTCGGCGCAGAGATATTACCGTCTTTGACAGCGTTACCGACAGGATGCGCAGACAGACCACCTATATCACTGCTTTGATCAGCCAGATGAAAAATAAAAGCGGGTCATCCCTATACGATACCCTTTCTCCCTTCCTGGACAAGACCATCCTTACGGATTTAGATGCCAAGGAATTGGAGGCTTTGAAAAATTATACATATAAGACAGATGACATTCATTATCTCCCGGGAGAAACCACCATGGGAGAAAAATATGAAGAATTCAATATAGATGAGACCTCTCTTCAGGAGATGCTGATTGACAACTTTTACACAGAAGTGGATGATGGAGAATAAAGAGGTCTTACATGAAACTCGACGTCGCAATCATATTTGATATAGAAAAACGCATGTAATGTCGGCAGAACTACTGCTAGATATTGCAAATATTATGAAAGGAGAGACCTAAGATGAAGAAAGTAGTCACAGTATTGATGGCAGCTATCATGACCTTTGGACTTGCAACAACAGCATTCGCTGCAGGCAGTGTTGTAGCAGACACTACTACAGTAGAGTATTCTGTAGACGCAAATGGTGAAAATGTTGCAGTTGTTAAAAAGGAAACCTTTAACACTCCAGAAGAGCAGGCTGCTGTGGATGAGTTGAAAGCGGACCCTGCTAAAGCTTTGGCAGAGACTAAGACTGACGTAAATGTATCTGCATACACATGTGTAAGCGTGTTTGATCTTGTTGTTGATGGAGATCCAGAAGCAGTTGCATGGCCAATTTACCTTACTTTCGGCGTGCCTGAAGTAGAGGTTGGGGATACAGTTGTTGTACTTCACTATGTAAATGGTGCATGGCAGTCAGAAGAAGTTGCTGTTTTAGAAGCAGGAAAGATTCAGGTTAAGTTTGATTCTCTTTCACCAGTTGCTATCTATGTAGAGAAAGCAAAAGCTACTACAGATGGCGAGAAAGCTGCTAGCGAAAGCAAGACTACAACTGTAGCTTCCGGAAGCACAAGTGCAAGCACAGGCAGCACAACTGCAAGCACAAGCACCACAAGCACAACCGGAAAGACTTCTCCACAGACTGGTGCAGCACCAATCGTAGAGATGATGGTTGTAATTGCAGCAATGGCTGTAGCTGGAATGTGCGTAACAGCTAAAAGAAAAGACGCATAATTTTTTGTTCTGCGACTTGTAGGACAGGGGGTGGGACTTAATAAAGTCCCACTTTCCAGTTAAGAAAATATTTTGCAGGGGACGATGAAAAAATGAGCAATGGGGCTAGAAAAAGAATCATAGGATACTGGGATGTACACTGCCATCTTTTGCCCGGCGTGGACGATGGATCAGGATCTATGGCAGAGACCATGAAGCTTATTGGAATGGAATACCGACAGGGAGTCCGTAAGATCGTATTTACCCCTCACTATAGAAAAGGCCTCTTTGAGATCTCCTTGGATGCCAAAGAGGATATCTTCTGCCAGGTGGTAGAAAAAGCAAGAAAAAAATATCCGGATATGGAATTTTACCTGGGATGCGAATATTACGCAAATTCCGGAATGATGAAGCGGCTAATGGAAGATTACCGCTACCGCATGCCAAAAGGACGGGCAGTATTAGTGGAGTTTTCTTATACAGAAAACTTTGGGAACCTATTAAAAACAATCAGAAGTTTAAGAGCAGCAGGGTTTATCCCTGTAGTGGCACATTTCGAGAGATATGAGTGCCTTAGAAAAGATATAAAAAGACTGGGGCGATTGAAACAAGAAGGGGCTATGCTTCAGGTGAATTGCAAAAGCCTAATAGGAAAAGAAGGTTTAGGGAAAAGAATTTTTTGCATGAAAGCCTTAACAGAAAATTATATAGACCTTTTAGGCACAGACGCCCACAACTTAGAAAACCGCAGCGTCCACATTGGGGAGGCGGCCAAGCTAATCTGGAAGAAGAGGGGAGACTATGGACTTCGAAAGATCCTCCAGGAGAATCCAGAAAGGCTTTTTGGAACAGAATTAGATGAAGACGAAAATAAGATCGAAGATTTTGAATTTGATATAGATGATATAGACGATATAGATGATATATATGATGAATTAGATTACGTATACTGAGAAGTTAGAAAATAAGACCGCATAGAACTTTGCGGATAAATCTTATATAGTTGTTGTGAAATGAGAATGATGCTTCGACACGTTGAAGCTGGGGTGGAAAAGAGAAGTTTATGTACAAAGTAGATTCTGAGGGATGGATAAAACATGCAGATTTTATAATCTTAGATATGATCTGCCTACAGCTTGCCTATGTTTTGGCCTATGGGGTAAGTGGATATGGCTTTCATATCTATGCCCGGATAATATATCGCAATATGGCTGTTTTCCTAGAACTGGCAGATTTTATTGTGATTATTATTTACGGCACCATGAAAAGCGTTTTAAAAAGAAGCCCTTACCGAGACTTTGTAGTGACCTTTAACCATGGGGTTATGGTGGGAGCCCTGGCTCTTTTGTACTTATTCCTTCTTCAGGAAGGAGCGGCCTTTTCAAGAGCAACCCTGCTTCTGACCATTGCATTTTACATTGTTATCACCTTTGGGGTAAGAGAACTTAGAAAAAGCTCCATCCAAAGACAGATGCAGGATGGAGGCAAGAAAAAACTTTTAGTTGTAAGCTCCAAGGATTTGGCAGATACAGTGATTGCCAATTTGTTAAAAAATAACTACGCCAGATACAGCCTGGCAGGGGCTGTTATTATAGATGAAGACTCCCAGGGAAAAAGCATTCAGGGGGTGGAGGTGGTAGCCACAGAAGAGACTGCCCCGGAATATGTATGCAGACAGTGGATCGATGAGGTCTTTGTCTATGTATCTGACAAGCTGCCTTACCCTGCAAAGTTAATGGAGCAGTTAAGCAGTACCGGTGTTACCGTGCATCTGAACCTGGCAAATATTTCCGATATGCCGGGGAAGAAACGATTCGTAGGTAAGGTGGGAAATTATACGGTTCTCACCACTAGCTTGAACTATGCATCAGCAAAGCAGCTCTTGTTCAAGCGCTGTATGGATATAGCAGGAGGACTTGTAGGGTGTCTAATTACAGGAATCCTATGTATCTTCCTAGGCCCTATCATTTACATCTCCTCCCCGGGCCCTATTTTCTTTGGACAGGAGCGAGTGGGAAAGAATGGCAAAACCTTTAAGATGTACAAATTTCGCAGCATGTACATGGACGCGGAAGCAAGAAAAGCAGACCTTATGAAAGAAAATAAGCTGGCAGACGGAAAGATGTTTAAGATGGACTTTGATCCCAGAGTAATAGGCAACAAGATCCTTCCAGATGGTAGCAAGAAAACAGGTATCGGAGACTTTATCAGGCGTACCAGTTTAGATGAATTTCCCCAGTTTTTCAATGTGCTGAAAGGAGACATGTCTGTAGTAGGAACCAGACCTCCCTTGCCTTCAGAGACCTCCCTGTATGAACTCCATCACAGGACAAGGCTGGCCATAAAGCCCGGAATAACAGGAATGTGGCAGGTAAGTGGAAGAAGTGATATCACAGACTTTGAAGAGGTGGTAAAACTAGATAGAGAATATATAGAAAATTGGAATATTGAGCTGGATTTAAAGATTCTCTTTAAGACTGTTTTGGTTGTCTTGCTGAAGAAGGGATCGGTGTGATGAAAAGGAGGTATCCTAGTTTAATAGGGAAAGCTTATGAATATAGCAGTAATATTCGCAGGCGGTGTTGGTAGCCGAATGCATAGTAAGGATAAACCTAAGCAGTTCTTAGAATTGCACGACAAACCTATCATTATTCACACGCTCGAACATTTTGAAAAACATTCAATGATTGATGCTATTGTGGTTGTCTGCATTGAAAGTTGGATTCCTTATCTTAACGAACTTCTGTACAAATATAGAATAGAAAAGGTGAAGACGGTAGTTCCGGGCGGAGAGACTGGGCAGTTATCTATTTATAACGGCCTAAAAGCTGCTAAAGGATTAAGTGGTGATGAGAAGTCAATTGTTTTGATTCATGATGGAGTCAGACCTTTAATTAATGAAAAATTGATCACCGATAATATTCAAAGTGTGATAGAAACCGGATCATCCATTACTACGGGAAATGTAACAGAGACTATTCTCGTTGTAAATGAGGAAGATTCTTCTATTAATTATGTGCCAAGCAGAAAGGATTCTAGAGTTGCCAAGGCTCCGCAGAGCTTTTGGCTGGAAGATATTTTGTCGGCTCATGAAAGATCGATGTCAGATGGTGAAACTAATTGTATAGATTCGTGTACTATGATGCAGAAATATGGTTATAAGCTACATTTGATTGATGGACCGAGCGAGAATATTAAGATAACTACTCCGACAGACTTCTATATCATGAGAGCAATACTTGATGCTAAGGAAAATGCTCAAATCTATGGGTTCGAAGAGTGATTTCACTAGACGATGAGTTGTGGTAAATAAAGGGAAATTATGAAAATTGCAATTATAGGATTTACAGAGTATGAAAATTTGGGAGATCAATTCATAGGAAAAACAGTAGAGTATCTTGTGAAGCAGTATGGTGCGGTTGAAACGGAAGTTATTGATTTCCAGATTGATAGAAATAAAAGAGAAGTGGCGTTTGCATTAAGGCTTCTTCATAAAATTTCGCGAATGATGAAATTTGACAAGTTGAGTGATAGATTGTGCATAAAAAAATATCAAAGTTACTATAAGAAAACTATTTTTAAGAGTCTCCTAAATGTTGATGGGCTTATTTTTGCATGTGGGAGCTTTAAGTACGGGACACAGGATCTATGGGCACAGTATTCAGCAATTATAGAATATGCAAATAATCATAGTATTCCTGTTATGTTCGATGCAATGAATGTACAGAAATATAATGATTCGGATTTTCGATGCGAATATTTGAAGAAACACTTGAATTATCCTTGTGTGAAATACTTTACTAGCAGAGATGGAGAAGCGGGCGTTGAAAGGCTAAAGACTGACTATATTACTGACGGAAAAATGAAAATTTATCCAGCGGCTGATCCGGCGTTCTGGATTCCGGAAACATACCATATAAGAAATCGGGGGGGGCATACAGTTGGCGTCAATGTGATTACGCCTGATCAATTCCTGGCATATGGTGGTACTTTAAAACCAGAAATTGTTAAAAATGCTTATTTGGAATTTTTGCAGATATTGACAAAGAATGGATTTGAGTGGCAACTTTTCACAAATGGACTTGCTGCAGATAACGAATTTGCAAAGGAACTAGCGCAATGTTGTGATGTGAAGGGAGATGATGTGATTTGTCCGACGTCAGATGTTGAACTTGCAAATTTGGAAGCGAATTATATGGTGGTTTTTGGAGCTAGACTTCATTCAATGATTTGCGCATATTCGTTTGGTGTTCCGGTCGCGGGCTTTATCTGGGACGAGAAAATAACACATTTTGCCGAGATGGCAAAACTAGATGGCTTGTTTCTTAAAGAGTACGAGATAACGGGAAAAGCAATGTATGAAGTTCTAATGAAGGCATTGCAGAGAAAGGAAGATATAAAAAATAGAGAATACTGGAAGAATACAACCCAAAAGACTATAGGAGATTTTTTAGACACTTTAAAGTAGATGAATGCTGACAAAACAGGGAGATGCATTGATGAATGATATTTTTCATGAGGATTTAAAAGATGTGTGTGTGGTGTCTTTTATTCCTTGGGACAAACTTAGAAACAGCATAATTTTTATTACCGGAGCAACTGGCTTGATTGGAACTGGAATTGTGAATTCGCTTTTCTATGCAAATAAAGAAAAAGGCTTGAATTTAAAGTTGATTGCTCTAGTTAGAAATGTTGAAAAGGCAGAAGATAGATTCAAGGATATATTGGAAGATGACACGCTGGCATTCGTGCAAGGAAGTGTTGAGGAACTACCTGATATCGATGCAGATATTGATTATATCATCCACGGAGCAAGCCAGACTGCCAGTAAAGAATTTGTGAAGCACGCAGTTGAGACAATCAATACGGCAGTTACCGGAACAAAGAATTTGCTTGAACTTGCTAAAAAGAAAGAAGTCAAGGGATTCGTTTATATGTCTAGTATGGAAGTGTACGGATATCCGGAGAAAGGGCATCATGTGACTGAAGATGAAATCGGTACTTTTACATCCCTGAATCTTCGTAACAGCTATCCAATCAGCAAAATTTTGTGCGAGAGTTTATGCTGTGCTTATGCTAGTGAATATAGTGTTCCAACCAGAATTGTCAGATTGACACAGACATTTGGACCGGGTGTACATGAGAATGATAACAGAATCTTTGCATACTTTGGGCGCTGTGTTAACGAAGGACAGAATATAGTCCTGAAGACTGCTGGTGAAACAGAACGTTGTTATCTTTACACTGTTGATGCAGTAACTGCAATCCTTACAATTCTTCTAAAGGGAAGTAATGGAGAAGCATATAATGTTGCAGACGAGAATACATATTGTTCAATTGCTGAAATGGCAGAAAGAGTTGCATTTGAAGCTGGTATAAAGGTTGAGTATGATATTCAGCCGCCAGCTGTTAATGGGTTTCCGGATACGTTGTATATGTACTTAGATACAACGAAGCTCAAAAATTTGGGCTGGAAACCGATTGGGGGGGGGCAAAACGATAGATGTTATGTTTGGCAGAATGATTCAGATGATGCAAGAAAAAATATTGTGACAGGTAGTCTGCAGAGAATATAGGTAAACGAAGGAAAAAAGGGAGAAAGAGAGAAAGTAAAAGTGCAGCATGTATTTTTAATCGGAGCTAAATCATTAGGAGCCTATGGTGGATATGAGACTTTTATAAATAAGCTTACAGAGTACCATCAAGAAAATTACAATATTAAATATCATGTTGCCGTTAAAAAGAATGGGACTGGGGCTAATGTTCCAGATGAAGCGATACTTAAGGACGGTGGTTACGATTACCACAATGCTGATTGCTTTGAAATTGAAATTCCAGAATGGTTAAAGTCGGCGCAAGCTATCTATTACGATTGTTCTGCTCTTGCGAAGAGTATAGAGATTATCAAAAAAGAGAAGATTGAACATCCCGTTGTATACATTATGACTTGTCGTATTGGACCATTCTTTCCATTTTATGCTAAGGAGATTAAGAAGCTAGGAGGTAAGGTGTTTTTAAATCCAGACGGTCATGAGTGGATGAGAGCTAAATGGTCTAAGCCTGTAAGAGCTTATTGGAAATATAGTGAGAAGAAGATGGTTACTGGAAGTGACTTGATAGTTTGTGACTCTGTTAATATTGAGAAGTACATACAGCAGACGTATAAAGTAGAGAACACGACTTTTATTGCATATGGAGCTGAAACAGAGCCTAGTAAATGTTCAGAAGAAAAATTTGAGGAGTGGTTGAATAGTAAGGGGCTTAAGAAAAATGAGTACTACTTAATAGTAGGTCGTTTTGTTCCTGAAAATAATTACGAGACCATGATCAAAGAGTACATGAAAAGTAAGACCCAAAAGGATTTTGCGATTATTACAAATAGTAATCCAGGATTTCTTGACGAACTTGAGGCTAGGTTACATTTTAAGAAGGATCCAAGAATTAAATTCGTAGGCACTGTGTATGATCAGGAACTTTTAAAAAAGATTCGAGAGGAAGCTTATGGGTATTTCCATGGACATGAGGTTGGAGGGACAAATCCAAGTCTTTTGGAAGCGTTGGGATCCACGAAGCTGAATTTATTACTAGATGTAGGCTTTAACCGAGAGGTTGGTAAGGATGCAGCCCTTTACTGGACCAAAGAAGATGGTAATCTTTCAAATTTAATAGATAAGTGTGAAGGGATTGGTAGAGAAGAGCTAAGCTGTAAAGCGAAAGAGAGAATACGGACAGCATATAGTTGGGAATATATAAGTTCTAGATATGCAAAGATATGGTGTGAGTGATTGAAGTAGGAGGGTATGGAGATGAGAATTTTGCATTATTTTTTAGGGTTTCCTCCATACCGTACTGGGGGCCTAACTAGATATGCATTCGATTTAGCAAAGTCACAAGTTATTGATGGCCATGAAGTGATGGCCTTATGGCCTGGAGAAATTAAGAGCTATTCCGCTGAGCCAAAAATCAAAGAAAGAAAAAAGGTAGAAGGTATCAGAAATCTTGAACTTATCAATCCCCTTCCGGTTTCATTAGATGAGGGGATTAATGAGTTTATTGCTTTTACCAAGTCCTGCGATGAGAAGATTTATATATCTTTATTGAACATAAATAAGCCAGATGTTATTCATATCCATACATTGATGGGAATGCATCGAGAATTTATTAAAGCAGCTAATCAGTTGAATATTAGAACTGTAATGACTTCTCACGACTATTTTGGATTTTGCCCGAAAGTGACGCTTTATAGATATGGAACTTGCTGTGATGATGATAACGGATGCAGAAAATGCATTCAGTGCAATGTGAAAACTCTATCATTAAAGAAAATTCAATTAATGCAGTCCCCTCTATATAGATGGGCAAAAGATACATCGATTGTTAAACAATTAAGAAAGCGACATAGAGGACAATTCTTTGGAGAAGAAACTATCCCAGATATGCCAAATGTTGATGTGGAGCAACTGAGTAAGAAATATAAGGATTTGCGGACGTACTATGTGAGTATGTATGAAGCTATTGATTTTATCCATTTTAATTCCACAGTGACTGAAGAGATATATAGGCGATATATGACTCCTAAGGATAGCAAAGTAGTGAGTATTACGCACCAGGGCATTTGCCAACATGAGAGACATAAAGTAGATACAGGGAAGAAAGTCATATTATGCCTCGCTCCAGCTAAATCCTTTAAAGGTTGGGATGTACTTAAGAAAGCATGTGATCAGATGTGGAACGAAGGAGAGAAATTTGAACTCCGAGTATACAGCCCCGTTCAAAATCCAGAGGTTTATATGGTTGTAAAGGAAGACGGATTTACACAGAACGACATGGAGCAGATGATGAATGAAGCAGATCTGTTAGTTGCTCCGAGTATCTGGTATGAGACGTTTGGGTTTACAATTTTAGAGGCACTTAGCTATAGAGTACCAGTTATTATTAGCGACCATGTCGGCGCTAAAGATGTGATTGAGGACAGTGGAGTTGTGGTTGAATCTGGTAGTGTAGATGAATTAAAGCTAGCTATTAAGAATTTAGACATAGAGGTAAAGATGGTTCCAAAGAGCTGGAGACAATTTTTAAATGAGGTTTATTCGATTTATGGA
>CAVAKZ010000027.1:0-38230 GCA_963589425.1 Parabacteroides distasonis
TTTACCCTTTTCAGGATAATTATATTTGCCCCTTAACACATGTCCGCTACTCAAACTCAATCGTTCCCGGCGGTTTGCTGGTAAGATCATAGAATACTCTATTCACTCCCTTTACCTCGTTAATAATTCTGCTCATTACTGTCTGTAATACCTCGAACGGAATATCCGCAGACTCTGCTGTCATAAAATCAATGGTCTTTACTGCCCGAAGTGCCACTGCATAGTCATAGGTTCTCTCATCTCCCATAACCCCGACAGAACGCATATTGGTAAGGGCTGCAAAATACTGGTTTGGCATCCAGGATGGAGTCTTTCCATGCTCTTTCTTATATTCTGCTGCCGCCTTGTCTACTTCCTCACGATAAATGTAATCCGCATCCTGGACTACTCCTACCTTCCACTCGGTAATATCCCCGATAATACGGATTCCAAGTCCCGGTCCCGGGAATGGCTGACGGAATACTAGTTCCTCCGGAATTCCAAGTTCCAATCCCGCCTTACGAACCTCATCCTTAAACAAGTCTCTTAAAGGCTCAATGATTTCTTTGAAATCTACATACTCCGGAAGGCCACCAACATTGTGATGAGACTTAATCACTGCAGATTCTCCGCCAAGTCCGCTCTCTACAACATCTGGATAGATAGTTCCCTGAGCCAAAAAGTCCACAGCACCTATCTTCTTTGCTTCTTCCTCAAAGACACGGATAAATTCCTCTCCGATAATCTTACGCTTCTTCTCCGGCTCTGTTACTCCTGCTAATTTATCATAGTATCTTTGTTGGGCATTGACACGGATAAAGTTCAGATCAAACTGTCCGCTTGGGCCAAATACAGCCTCTACTTCGTCGCCCTCATTCTTTCTAAGAAGACCGTGATCCACAAAGACACAGGTAAGCTGCTTGCCAATGGCTCTGGACAAAAGTCCTGCTGCCACAGAAGAATCTACACCTCCTGACAAAGCCAAAAGTACCTTTCCGTCTCCTACTTTCTCTCTGATCTGCTTAATAGATTCTTCTACGAAGGAATCCATGCGCCAATCTCCTGCACATCCGCATACACCTAATACGAAGTTAGACAACATCTTGTTTCCTTCTTCTGTATGAAGTACTTCCGGATGAAACTGAATAGCATAAAGCCCTTCCTTGGCATTCTCAAGGGCTGCTGTAGGACAATCTGCAGTATGAGCAGTAATCTCAAATCCCGGAGCTGCCTGTGAGATATAATCAAAATGGCTCATCCAGCAAATAGTCTTGGCAGATACACCGGCAAATACTGCAGAGTCTGTCTTGTCAATAAGCACCTCTGTCTTACCGTATTCTCTTACCTTTGCCTTCTCAACCTTACCTCCCAGCACATGCATCATTAATTGTGCGCCGTAGCAAAGTCCCAATACCGGAATTCCAAGCTCAAATAATTCTTTCTGATAAGTTGGTGAGTCTGCTTCATAGCAGCTATTGGGACCACCTGTCAGAATAATCCCCTTGGGATTCATAGCTTTAATCTTCTCAAGATCTGTCTTATAGGAATAAATTTCACAGTAGACATTACACTCTCTGACACGTCGTGCCACCAGCTGATTGTACTGTCCTCCGAAATCGATGACGATTACTAATTCTCTTTTCAAAAGACTGTCCTCCTTCTTTACCGTAACTAAGCTCCATTATATAGGAGACCCCTCTCTTTTACAAGAGAGACTCCCCAACAAATCTGCAACAAAATCTATAACAGAATCTATAACTATATAGTAAAAGGACTCGCTATGAATCTTCATCCATAACGAGTCCCGGCTTTTCATAATCTTACGAATTACTCTACTGTAATTGCTCCTGTTGGACAGGCACCTTCGCATGCTCCGCAAGATACACATACATCTGGATCTACTACAAACTGAGAATCTCCAGCACTGATAGCTCCTACTGGACATGTAGCCTCACAAGCTCCACACATTACACATACATCACTAATTACTGCTGCCATAGGTATTACCTCCTTATTTTTTAAACGTTGTTTTTCATGATACACCAAAAAACAAAGAATGTACATAAAAAACCGTCTTTGTTTTCCAACTATTTTTCTCAAGAGTAAATGCTAATCATTTTCAAAATTTCAGACAGTTTTAGGCTCCTTTTCAAACACTAGTTCCATGCGGGTTCCCTTGTTAACTTCACTCTGTACATGGATCTGAGCGTTATGCAAAAAGGCCCCATGTTTTACAATGGAAAGTCCCAAACCTGTGCCACCGGTTTCTTTTGAATGGCTTTTGTCCACCCGATAAAATCTTTCAAAAATTCGCTCCTGAGCTTCCTTTGGGATTCCGATTCCGGTGTCTGCAACAATTACTTTCACTCCTTGAAGGGTATCCCCCACCCACACAGAAACAGAGCCTTCCTCACGGTTATACTTCACTGCATTCTCGCAGATATTATAAATCATCTCATCTAGAACCTGGCGAACTCCTCTTACCGTTACCGGCTCCCCGGTAATCTGCACACGAACCTTTCGTTTACTGATCTGAGGTTGAAGTCTTGAACAAATCTCTCTTGTGAGAAGATACAGATCCACATTTTCCCTCTCCAGCTCAATCTTGTCCTCATCTAATTTTGATAATTTAATAATATCTTCGATCAAGGTAATCAGTCTGGAGGCTTCTTTATAAATAATCTCACTAAATCTTGGCACATCTTCCGGCTTTACCAAACCATTTTTCATAATTTCCGCATATCCGGAAATGGAGGTAAGGGGGGTCTTTAATTCATGGGATACATTTGCAGAGAATTCCTTTCGAATCTCTGCCACTGCATCTTTTTCCTTATTCTGCTTATCGATTCGTTCTAAGAGTGGAGTCAGCTCCCCGTACACCTCCGGGTTCTTTAAGGGTTCATTCAAATCCAACTCATTAATAGGACGAATAAGCTTGGCCACCTGATAACCGGAAAGAAGCCAGGCGCAAATAAGCATTAAGACGGCAATAATGCCCATAGGAGGAAGTACAGTAAGGGCGGTACTTCGCACATTGTCTACTGCCTTGGACACCCGAAGGATTTTTCCATCCGGCAATTTCATGGCATAGTAAAACATATCTTTACTCATGGTATCAGACTGGCGAATATCTTTTCCCGTCCCATATTTTAATGCCTTCTTAACCTCCGGACGGTCCTTATGATTTTCCAAACTCTTTCCCTCAGGATCTGAGGAATCATATACCACACTTCCATCGGAATTTATTAAGGTGACTCGAGTATTTACATCTACCTCATCTAAATTCTGCACATAATTTTCCCCGGAAACTTCAATGGCAGTGCTAATATATTCTGCTTCCTGTTTAATTTGGGCCTCCATTATAGTCATGGTATGCCTATAAACAATAAACGTTGTGATGGCATAGGCCACCAGCAACGTTGTTGTGACAATAAAGATCATGCTTTGCTGAATCTTTTCTCTCATATTCTCATCCTTTTAGCTCATTCGATAGCCTACACCTCGAACCGTTTCAATACGGTCTCCGTAGTCTCCCAGTTTTTGCCTTAAGGTTCTGACGTGCACATCCACAGTCCTGGTCTCTCCGTCAAAATCATATCCCCAGATATCCTCAAGGAGCTGATCTCTTGTCTGGACAATATTAGGATTTCTCATAAGACGTTTTAAAAGCTGGTACTCCTTAAGGGTTAATTGGATAACCCGTCCTCCTGCCACTACCTCATGCTTATCTGTGTTCATCTCAATGCCTCCAAGGGTCAGAACATGGGTTTTTGCGCCATCTCCCTGGCCACTTCTTCGAAGCACTGCCTTTATTCTAGATACCAGCTCCATCATGCCAAAAGGCTTGGTGACATAATCATCTGCTCCTGCATCTAAGCCCATAACTTTATCATATTCGGCCCCCTTAGCTGTTACCATGATAACCGGCACCGTCCGTGTTTTTTCATTGGATTTTAGCCACTTAAGGATTTCCATGCCATCCTCTCCGGGAAGCATAATATCAAGCAAAACAAGCTCTGGCACTTCCTGTGCCAAAGCCTCTTTAAATGATCCGCCCTCTTCAAATCCTCGTGCATGAAATCCAGTGCTCTCCAGAGTATATACTACCAACTCACGAATGCTGCTGTCATCCTCTACACAATAAATCATAAACTTTCTCCTTTATGTACGCCGGTAATGGAAAATTCCACCCACTCAGCAATGTTTGTTGCATGGTCTGCAATTCTCTCTAAATACTTTGCTACCATGATCAAATCCATTGCATGGCGACCTTCCTCCGTATGATCGGCAATCTTTTGAATCAGCTTTGTCTTAACTCCCTCAAAGAGTTCATCCACCACATCATCAGCCTGAATAACATCCCCTGCCAGAGCTAAGTCTTTATTTACATAGGCCTCTACACTCTTACGCACCATCTTAGTTGCCGCCTCTGACATTTGAATAATCATAGGAATATCTACCTGGGCATCCTTCTTTTCAGATACAATAATCTCTCCAATATCTGCTGCCTGGTCCCCGATTCTTTCCATGTCTGTAATCATCTTAAGAGCTGCGGAAATTTGTCTAAGATCCCTTGCCACCGGTTGCTGCTGAAGAAGTAATTTTAGACAAATACCTTCAATCTCACTTTCTAGCTGATCAATCTTTTCATCAAACTGAACCACTTCTTTTGCCAGTTTTTGGTCTCCCTCTTTTAAAGCTTTTGTTGCATTGGTAATGGCAGTTTCACAAAGTTCTCCCATGTGTACCATATCTGTATTAAGACGCTCCAGCTGTTCATCAAATCTATTACGCATATCTTAGCCAAACCTCCCTGTAATATAATCCTCGGTTCTCTTATCCTGTGGAATAGAGAATAATTTCTCAGTATCATTATATTCAATCACTTCTCCTAATAAGAAGAAGGCGGTATTGTCTGATACACGCACAGCCTGCTGCATATTATGGGTTACCATGACAATAGTATAGTCTTTTTTCAATTCCATAACAAGGTCTTCTATTTTGGATGTGGAAATAGGATCCAAAGCGGAAGTTGGCTCATCCATAAGAAGAACTTCCGGTTCTACTGCCAAGGCTCTTGCAATGCAAAGTCTCTGCTGCTGTCCACCGGACATTCCAAGGGCACTGGTTTTCAATCGATCCTTACACTCATCCCAAATAGCTGCATTTCTAAGAGAGGTTTCTACGATTTCATCTAGCTTAGCCTTGGAACGAATTCCGTGGGTTCTAGGTCCATAAGCAATATTATCATAGATACTCATTGGGAAGGGATTTGGTTTTTGAAATACCATTCCCACTCTCTTTCTTAATACATTCACATCCAGATCCTTAAAAATGTCCTGGCCATCCAGAAGGATCTCTCCCTCAATACGGCATCCTTCTACTAAATCATTCATTCGGTTAATGGATTTTAACAATGTAGATTTTCCACATCCGGAGGGTCCGATAAAGGCGGTGATTTTATTTGCCTCAATCTCCAGATTTACATTTTTTAATGCATGAAAATCGGAATAGTATAGATCCATATTTTTTACACTAAGTTTGCTCATCTATATTTCCTCACATATTATTTACTGTCTATGCATTAGTCAGTTTCTTTGCCAGCATACTGGACAAGGTATTGATCAGTACTACTACTACCAATAGAATTACTGCAGTGGCATAGGCCTGATCCATGTAAAGTCCCTCACTAGCTAAATTGTACATATGAACCGCCAAGGTTCTTCCGGAACTAAATACAGAATTTGGAATTTTTGCCACAGTACCTGCAGTATAAATCAAGGCTGCGGTCTCCCCCACAATACGTCCTACCGCCAGGATCACGCCGGCCAAGATTCCGGGAACAGCTGCCGGCAAAACAATTCGAAATACTGTCCGTAATTTTCCGGCTCCCAAACCAAAACTTCCTTCTCTGTAGGAATCCGGCACTGATTTTAAGGCTTCCTCTGTACTTCTCATAATTAAGGGCAGGACCATAATTGCCAGGGTAAATGCACCTGCCAACAATGAAAAGCCCCATCCACAGGCCTGTACAAAGAACAACATTCCGAAAAGTCCATATACAATGGAAGGAATTCCCTGAAGAGTCTCTGTAGTCATCCGAATAACTTCTACGAATTTATTTCCTCTCTTAGCATATTCCACCAAAAAAATAGCAGAAAAAATTCCAAAGGGAACTGCAATGAGCAGCGAAAGGAAGGTCATAATAATGGTATTTACAAGGGCCGGCATAAGGGATGCATTTTCAGAGGAATATTCCAAAGAAAACAAAGACGGCTTGATATAAGGAAGTCCGTGGATCAAAATATATGCGATCAAGAAAATCAATACCGCAAAGGTAATGATTGCAGAAAGCATTACCAATAACATTACAATGAAAGATCCCGGGGTCTTGGTATAGGACTTTAATTTTTGTCCTATAGTCATCGTATTTCTTGCTTTTTTATTATTCACGTCCGCCACCTCGTTTCAATAATGCCACGCTGAAATTCAAGAGCAGAATAAATACAAAGAGTACAACTCCTGTGGCAATCAAAGCTTCCCTGTGAAGTCCGGAAGCATAACCCATCTCAATAACAATATTGGCGGTCAAAGTACGAACTCCCTTGAAAATTCCATCCGGAATTCTTGCCTGATTACCTGCAACCATAATTACTGCCATAGTTTCACCAATGGCACGTCCAATTCCAAGAACTAAAGCTGCAATAACACCAGATTTTGCTGCTGGCAAAACAACGGTAAAAATAGCTCTCTCGTGGGTTCCACCCAGGGCAACTGCCCCCTCGTAATACTGGCTTGGAACTGCTCGAAGTGCTGACTCTGTCAGTCCAATAATGGTAGGCAAAATCATCATTCCAAGAAGAAGGGATGCTGTCAGGATACTGCTTCCATTTCCTGCACTCTTTATAAGTCCCATGCTTTTTAGGTCTCTTCCCATTTCTCTAACCAAAGGCACCAATACCACCAGACCAAAGAAACCATATACAACAGAGGGGATACCGGCCAAAAGCTCTGTCGCTGTTTTTAAAGGTTTGTAAATTTGTTTCGGACAATAAAAGGCCATAAACACTGCTGTCAACACGCCAATAGGAACTCCAAAAATTATGGCTCCAGCTGTTACGTACAGACTTCCCACAATCATAGGAAAGATTCCGTAAATATCATTATTAGGTCTCCATTTTATGCCACTTAAGAAATCGCCGAAACCGATTTCCTTCATTGCAGGAATACCATTTGCAAATAAAAAGATACAAATGAGAGCTACCGCCAACACCGAAGCGCAGGCGGCAACGAAGAACACTCCCTGCATGAATTTTTCTGTCCATGCTTTTTGATTCATTCTAACACTCCTCGTCTAATGAAAGCTCTGTGATACAGATAGCCCTTAGTTTAAGACATCATCCCATGTAAGAGCCTCTCCTGTGTAAATGCTCTTTACCTGATCTACGCTAAGGTCATCAACAGTATTGTTCTTGTTTACAATAACTGCAATACCATCTGTAGCAATTACAGTTGCCTCAAGTTCAGAAGCCTCCTCATCCTTTAATTCACGAGATGCCATACCGATATCATAGCTTCCGTCGATAGTAGAAGTCATACCTGTTGTAGAATCAGTGGTCTGTAACTCGATCTCTGCATTTGCATTTACATCTTTATAAGCCTCAATTAGCTTCTCCATAACTGGTGATACAGAAGAAGATCCTCCTACTACAGCCTTTCCGGAAGGAGCAGATCCTGAATAATCCTCCACGTCATCTACTGCTATATATCCATTTTCTTCTACAACAGCCTGTCCTTCGGTGCTCATAATGAAATCAATGAAATCCTTAGCAACTTCATTGTCAAGATCAGACTTTGTTGCAATATTAAAAGGTCTTGATACCTTATATTCACCACTCTTAATGTTCTCAGCAGTTGCCTCAGCCCCGTCAATCTTAAGAGCCTTTACACTGTCATCCAAAGAACCAAGAGATACATAACCGATTGCATAATCATCTCCGGCT
Source organism: Parabacteroides distasonis (assembly GCA_963589425.1). Taxonomy (GTDB): domain Bacteria; phylum Bacillota; class Clostridia; order Lachnospirales; family Lachnospiraceae; genus CAKRJP01. Next base: position 7,983 of record CAVAKZ010000027.1, read on the forward strand.
ACTGTTGTAAGCATTACAGATGTGCTGTTAGTGATCTGGGCATCCTCTGTAGTATTGTCAACTTTATTTCCATCGGAATCTTTTTCTTCAATACCAAATAACTCGATGAAGGCTCCTCTTGTTCCTGAACCATCTTCTCTTGAAACGATGGTAATATCAGAAGAAGTATCGAAGTCTCCAGAAGCTTCGTTTCCACTTGATGAAGAATCTGCATCTGCAGAATCAGAAGAATTTCCACATCCAACTACCATTCCTGCTACCATAGTTGCAACTGCCATTAATGCAATAAACTTTTTCATTTTCATTTTAAATTTTCTCCTTTTTTGTCTTCGTCTTTCACTTCTTGCACCTCATGTGCACAAGTGACATGTTATCTGAGAAATGTAAAATCCAAAATCTTTACTAAGTTAAACCTTTGTAAAGTAAGAAATAGCCTTTATAAGATTTGGTTTTTGAAAGATAAGATAATGGGTTACTTTTCCTAAGGAAAACAGATATAATAAAACAAGATTTATTTTGAAAGGAATTCATAGATATGTGGATAGCAGATGGATGGAAAGATTACGAGGTAATCGATTGTAGTAAAGGGGAAAAATTGGAACGCTGGGGGGACTATCTTCTGGTTCGTCCGGACCCTCAGGTTATCTGGGACACACCAAAGACCCAAAAAGGCTGGAAGCACATGAACGGCCACTATCACCGCAGCAAGAAAGGCGGAGGCGAATGGGAGTTTTTTGATCTTCCGGAACAATGGCAGATTCATTATGGTCAATTGACCTTTAATCTGAAGCCTTTTAGCTTCAAACACACCGGACTTTTCCCGGAGCAGGCTACCAACTGGGACTGGTTTGGAAACAAAATAAGAAAAGCTAATAGACCGATTAAGGTCTTAAATTTATTTGCCTACACAGGCGGTGCCACTCTGGCTGCAGCTGCTGCCGGCGCTCATGTTACTCATGTAGATGCCTCTAAGGGCATGGTAGCCTGGGCAAAGGAAAATGCAGCCTCCTCCGGCTTATCAGACAAGCCCATCCGCTGGCTTGTAGATGACTGTGTCAAATTTATTGAAAGGGAAATTCGTAGGGGGAACCACTACGATGCCATTATTATGGACCCTCCTTCCTACGGAAGAGGCCCCAAGGGCGAGATTTGGAAAATCGAAGATATGATTCATGATCTGATCAAATTATGTACCAAGATACTTTCCGATGATCCCTTATTTTTCCTGGTAAACTCTTATACCACAGGGCTGGCACCTGCAGTATTAACCTATATGATTTCCACCGAATTAAAAAAATATGATGGACACGTAGATTCCCAGGAGATCGGTCTTCCCGTGACCCATTCCGGCTTGGTACTTCCATGCGGAGCTTCCGGGCGATGGGAGTCTAATCACTAGCAGAGATTACACAAGAAGGTCAGCGGAAAGCTCCCCACTGACCTTCTTTATCTTCTTTGATCTTATCTTCTTTTATCTGCTCTGCAATTCTTCCAAAATCGGAATCACATCCAAGAGACTCTTGCATTTTCTATATGCCAACCTCACAATTTCCTCCGGTGGTTCAATAAGGTCCGGCACTAATATTGGCACTGTTCCCGCACTATGGGCAGCTTTAATTCCAGCCACTGCATCTTCTAAGGCCATACACTCCGAAGGATCTCTGCCCAGAAGCTTAGCCCCTCTTAAGTAAATCTCCGGATCTGGCTTGGAATGGGTCACCATATCCCCTGTCACCATGCCATCAAAATAGGCCAATATTCCAAGGTCTCCCAAAACCTTTGTTGCGTATTCTTTTCTGGAAGATGTAGTAAGGGCCATGGAAAGTCCCTTAGATTTTCCATATTCAAGAAGGTCTCTAGCTCCCTCTTTTATAGGAACCCCGTCTTCTGCGATCTCATAAAAGGCTTCGCTGGCTTTTGCTGCAAATTCATCACAGGGAAAATCCCTTCCCAAATGCTCCTTAAAGTAAATATCTCTTCCTGCCCGGTTAACGCCAAGCAGGGGATAGATAATCTGATCCATCCCCTGATAACCCATCCTGTCTCCAGCAATTTTCCAAGACTTTTGAACAATTCGTTCCGAATCAATCAAAAGTCCATCCATGTCAAATAAAAGTCCTCGAATCATTCAAACTCAATTCCCTTTCCAAGAGCATCCTTAAGATAAGAGGAAACATCCTCCAATTTCTTCAGAATCTCCATCTTCTCCTCAAAATCTTCTCCCGTCATGTCTTTATTTACCAAAGCCTGCTGAATATGTTTTACTTCTTTAATAAGATCTTGCGTCATAGTCATGCCCTCCTTTTTCTTTAGTATACCATAGGCAAAAGAAGATGGGACTATTACTTTTTATTTTAGCTACTCATCGTATATCTATCTGTGATGCTGCGCATATCTCTTAGCTCCAACAGAAATGCCCCATGAGTTGCTTCCGAATACTGCTTTTCTTCCCCTCCTGTCACCTTAAAGCTGACCCGCTTCAGATTGTGTTGTTCATTAAACTGGTAAACCGGGATTCCCATTCCATGAGGATTAAATACTCGGAAAAATTTCTTCACTCTATTTCCGATCTGATGTTCTTCCGCCCCAAGTATCATATAAGCATGGTCTCCAAACATTCCGTCACGACCTACTTCTCCCGCACTTCCCTGTTCCCCATGCTTTTTCTTTTTCAATTCAACTGTTGAAAAATGGCAGGCTTTTCCCTTTTTAAGAGCCTGCGTAATCTCCTTATAGGTTCTCTCTTCCTCTAATGTATACTCATTACGCTTTTGGTCCTTCATTACTTCGGCAGCAAACATGGAAAGCATTCCTGCAGCTGTTTTCTTAAGCTGATCTGCATCACGTCCGCATGCCTCCCAACATTTCCTGATCTCATCAAACTGTATTTTTTCAAATCCGGCATTCTGCAGATCAACATTTCCTAAATTCTTGCCCTTGCATCCTTTAAGCTTTGCAATGGATTGTTCAAGGAAGCTGACCTGTCTGGCAATGGCCTCCACAAGAAGATAGGAATCCATTGCCCATATTTCCTTCTTTCCCTCTTGCCTCTCAAGGGAAATCTTTAGCCAACCTTCCACCGTCTGATACCGATCAAGCTCCTCTGTGAACCTGGCAGTCAGCTCAGAAGATACCTTCTTTCCAGTCAAATACTGGCAAGCTTCTTCCTTATCCGAATTCATTTCATGCTGCTGATAAAAATACAGCTTACCCGGGGTTTTCAGCTTAGAATGACCAAAGGTAGGAATCTGATCATTGAGACGGCCTTCAAAGGTACGAACATCCCTCTCTTCTTTTATCAGCCAATGCTCTTCCACATCTTCACCTGTTAAATGTCTGATCGCATCTTGGAAGTATCCTGCCTCCAGATTATTATAATCAATGGGCTCCCCCTTCTTTTTTACCCTTATACGACCCGATTTGGGCTTCCTGATTGCCGCATAGGCCTTTTCCATCATTTTTACCCAAAGAGCTCCCTTGGAATAAGAATCCTTCCTCTGCTTCGAGTCCTGTTCAACTCGCTCCGGAATAGTCTTTGATACAGTCACACAGATCCCCGGCAGAGACTCAACCTTCTCAGCATAGTCACTATCATCATTCTTTTTGAAGAATCGTACCGTTACCGTTCCGTCTCCGTTGTCCTTCATCATACGCTTAATTGCACCAGGATTTCGTACAACGACACTGGCAAGAGCAGATATAAAATAGCAGTCCCCCATGGCCCCTTGCTTAATATCCTTAAGCACCGGATCATGGGCAAACAGCGGTTCATCCTTTACAGAACGGAAGGAGTCTATGTATTTCTTCCCATTCTTTCTCTCAATCACCTTATTCATATTCACGTAGCTGTCATCTTCCACATGAATTTCCTGATCCTTTTTTCTCTTCACCAGATCTCCGTCCTGCTCCTGGATCAGATAGCCTAGAAGAACGGATGCATATTGTCTTTCCTGAAAGGCCTGGGAGGTCGTGATGATCTGTTTCAGCTTCAGCACAAGCTCATTTCTGATCATTTTCTGAGCATTCACATAGGTCTCTTCCCTATCATTCTCGTAACTGAAAATTCCCTTAAGCAATAGCTTCGGTATTTCATTGAAGAGTGAATCCTCACGCCATCCCTGCTCCTTTTGTAGGCGTACCACAAACACTTTGCTGACAGCCAGTAATCTAGTCTCCCGACCAAAGGCAAGTCTACGATCTGCCGTTGTACTAAGAATATTTTCCTGCAGTCGTACAAAGGAATGGACATCCTGATTTTCTTGTTTCTTCAGCTGTCCTACCATATCCCCACTAAAAAACCTAGCTGTCAACTCTTCACTGCCACCAACGCTGATTCCTGCCTGACGTTCCAGACTGCGGAGTCTTCTTTCTTCTGCAGAGATTCTCTTACCATCCTTATCTTCCTCAATGGCGTGTCCCGTCAGAACCTGATAGTCATTATAATCTTTACTCCACTCATAGGTCTGTCTGGAAATATGCTTACGGTTCAACAGATCCTCTATGGTCTGCTTATTATAGGTAAGGCAGTCAAGACTCATTCCGTAATCACCAAGCACGGTGTTCACATGATGCCGATAATATTGAAAAATTCGGTCAGCCTGTTTCAGCCGCTTCTTCTGGTCAGCGTTTAGGCGCATTCCTTTCCGTTTAGCCTGAAACTGCTTCTCCACCTCAAGAATGGAAAGACACTGCACCATATGTTCTGTAATAAAGTCTGCACTCAGATATTCCTTCCTGGCCTTCTCATCCCAAAGCTTTTCTGCATAATCCAGATACATGGCAAGGAGATCATCCTTCGATGCATTGTCAAATACCTCTGCGTAACCGCTTTCCTGATAGTTCTTCGCCAAAGCTGAGATTGACTTGGCCTTCTGATCCAGCTGGTCCCTCAATTCCAGTCGTTTTTGAGCATTTACAAGCGTTCTTGTTGCTTCATGCCGCAACTTATCCAGATCTTCCAGATTCCCCAAATACTTCATCCAAGGTTCCTTTGTATAGAATTCTATCACCTGCAGATAACCCTTTGAAACACTCTCGTTCATCTGATCCTGCCATTTCTCCGTCACCTGAAAATTCTGCCGATTCAAAGTTTCTCTAGCTAGCTCCGCCTGCTTTTCAAGCTGTCTTGATCTGGTATTAATCACCCGGGAGATCTCCTGTCGGAAAGCTTCCTGCTTTTCCTCATACTGGCGCTCTAGCTGTTCAAGCTCCGGATTCTGTGCTTCTTGTCCCTGAGCAGCCTTCTGTGCTGCAATCTGAGGTTCGAGTCTCTGCACTTCCACAAGAAGTTTCTCTGCCTGAAGCACAGATGTTCTGGCTTCCTCAGCCAGCTTCTGCATCTGCTCCTGCAATACGGAAACTGCGCGGTTCTTTGCTTTGGTATATACAGGAGCAGCTCCATTCTTCATGGCAAAAGTATTGTCTAAGGTCCTGTCATTTTGTTCCCTCTGATGAATCTGAACCGTATTATTTACCTGTTTTAATTTTTGTCGAACAATCGGCGGCATATGCACCCCTCCCCGTATCACTTTATTGTAACTATTTAGAATAGTTGCACTTATTAATCATCCCAATTCAGAATATGGAAGTAATCCCATTCCTCCACAATCTGTCCCAGAAATGTTCGAACCTCATCCTCCTCAGGTGGCAGCTTAAGTTCCATATGGGTCAATCTAAGATATAACCTACCTTCATCTGAATAAGCTGTACTGATACTGCTTTTTCGGTTATAATCCATACACATGGAAAGTCCCTGGGAGTCCTCACCAGAGAGTACCTCCATGGGAACGGTTGCCTCCAGCGCAAAGCTTCCTGTATCCACATCCAGAAGATGATAACGCAGATAAACCACCAACTCTCCTTCACCCGGCGCAATCCAAAGCTGGAGTGTTGGCTCATCCTTATAGGTAGTGATCATACATTCCTGCTGCATGGTATCTAAGGTTTCCTCAAGCTGTTGCAATCTCATCAGCTCAATTACAGTTTTTTCAGGGATTTTCTGATCCTCGTCCTCCGGCAGAAGAAGCTCCTGAACCTCTCTCATAGCAAAGGCCTGATCCTGATCCCAATAAGCGTGGCATAGGCTCGCTTCGCAAACATTCAGCTCCTTTCTAAAGAGAAGCTTTTCGCAGGCTTTATACTGCATCAGGTCTCCCTTCTTCGGGATATAGAAGTGATTTGCATCCGGAAATTCATTGCGGATTTCCGGAATAAACTGATTCATCAATGCCAAAAGAAGTGCCTCCATGCCCTTCTCTGCCCCACATTCCTCTACTATAATGCAACCCTTGTATACCGACAGGAACAAATAGGCAAGAACCTTCTTATGATGCACGTATATTCCGGAAAGCTCCGGAAAGACTCTTCCGTATTCCCCCTCTTGCTTCTTATCCGGATGGGTTTTTTCCATCAGATCAATGAGTGCCGTCCTCTCTGCTCCGGTTGCTCCCAGCGCCGTCCGGATCCGTCTCTTCTCCACTGCATTCGTAACCTTGTCATTCTCTGCAAAGACTGCACATTTCTCAATGTCATCCAGCGAAATTCTATAGAAGTTCTCTGATCCCTCAACGATAAAATGCTGCCCCAACAGGAGGCGTTGCCATTCCTCCTCCTGCTCCTTCAGAATCATCTCGTTACAACGGATACTACTGAAATCATGTTCCCTCAGATACTGCCGCAGACGACGAAAAAGTACCTGAAAACTCTTATCATCAGAAGCTCTCACGCTCAGAAGCTCCGGCTCCTCATCCTGACTGGTAACCGCTATATACCCGGTGAATTCTTCAGAGTCCTCTTCCTTTTTCTTTAACAAAAATGCATCTGCATTTCCATCAGATACTGCCCAGCGAATCCAACTTGGACAATGTCCCTCCAGCATTTGTGTGTGTCCCCTATATGCCTGTAAAAGTTGATATCTCATATTGTTATCATTCCTTTCATAATCAGCGTATTACAGCTTCCATGGTTGAAACTGGTTACACTATACTCATAGTTCTCATGGCGCTGCATGCGTCTCTCAGTTCAATCAGGCATACTCCATTGGTTGCCTTCTCAAACTTTATCCAGTCAGTCGTATGTATCGGATTGCTGATTCTCTGCACCTTTGCTTTCTTGTTCTCATTCTCAACAATAAGATACATTGGGATATTGCCTCCATGAGGATTCTGAACCCTAAGGAATTTCTTCGTTACATTGTTGATTTCATGCTCCTCGATTGAAAGTACAGTATAAGCATGAGTTTCGCATATTCCCTTAAAAGTGTGTTCTCCGGCAGTACCTTCTCCGTCAGTAGCAGTAGCCTCGAACTTCTTTGTTCCAAAGTAGCATTTTTTTTGAGCGGTCAATCCCTTGTTAAATGCATAGAGGATGTCCAGTTCTGCCTTCGTGTAGATTGATTTCTTGTTTTTTTCTTCCAAAGCATTTGTAAATGTCTTCAGCATTTCCTTTATCGTGGCAAGAAGCTTATCTGCGTTCTGTCCACTGACCTTCCAGCAGTTCCTGATCATCTCGTATCCTATGTCTTCGAAGGCCTTACGTCTGATCCGACCGCCACTTTTAAGCTCCTTTGATCGGAGCGTTTTATTCCCTTCCCAGTCATAATCCTGCAGGCTGTCAAGCAGCTTATCACTAAGTTCCTGTCCATTGCAGCCTTTAAGTTGTGATATAAGCTTTTCCAGATATGTGCCCAGCTTTCCCATTGTATCCACATAGATTTCCGTATCCATTGCCTGGATTTCCATTAATTGTATCCGTGAAAGAAGGGCTTTCTCCATCATGTTCTCTATGGTCTCATATCCGTCAAGCTCTTCCTTGAACTGAGCCTTTAAATTTTCAGAATCTGTAAATTCTTTTTTTGCAAGATACTTCTTTGCATTTTCATCGATCATCTCGGTGTCCTTGCCATCCCGGTTATGCTGTTGATAAAAAAACAACTTGGAGGGACTATCCAGAATTTTTCCTTCCACTACCGGAGCGTCACCCGTAAAATGGCCCCTAAATGCCTTAACTCTAATTTGGTTGTTTTTTTCAGATCCGAGTAATAGTAGAAACTTTCGCCTGTCAGATGCTGCAGGGCCAAATGAGACTGACCACTCTCAATCTCCGTGTAATTGATGGTTTCGCCCTTGCCTCTGATCTTGAGATGATTGTATTTCTTATCGTCATGATCACGTACTGCCGAATAGGCTTTTTCCATCATTTTAACCCACAGAGCTCCTTTGGAATAAGAATCCCCCTTTGAATGTCTGTCCAGGTAAGTTCTTTCCGGAATGGTCTTATCAACTGTAACATAATATGGTTTTTTGTATGTTCTTCCATCACCTAGGAGCCCATCATCTTTCACAAAATCATAGAAGCGGACGGTTACCGTCCCATTCCCATTATCCTTCATCATTTCCTTGATTGTCTCTGGGTTTTTGGCTACAATACCTGCCAGAGCTGCCAGAAAGTAACAATCTCCCAGTGCTCCCTGATGAATATCCTTAAGCATAGGATCATGTGCAAACAAGGGCTCATCCTTTACCGATTTCAGTCTGTCTATATAAGGTCTGTCTTTCTTTTCAAGCTGGACGTCAAAGCCTCCATAACTCTTATCATATACCCTGACTTCCTTCCCCTGGCTTTTCTTAACCAACTCTCCCATCTGCTCTGAATGGAGATAGCTAAGAAGCAGTGACGCATATCGTCTCTCTTGAAAAATCGGGGAAGTTCTCTGAATCTGACCAAGCCTTTCCATAAGTTTTTCCCTGAGTTCTTGCTGCCTCTGAACATAAGACCTGATATCATAGGATTCGTAGCTCCTTACCATCTCATTCACAAGTGGCGGGATTTCCATATTACTTTGCCGCATGGCTTCTTCCGTAAGCTCAATCTGCTTTTCAAACTGTTCTCTTTTAAGATTGCAGAGGGTGCTTGCTGTCTTCAGAAGCTCAATTTTGTTTTTGTTAAATTCTGTTTGCAGTTCCGCAACAAACTGTTTCAGATCAGCTTCACTAATTTTTCTGCTATTATCCTGATGGATTAACTTCTTCTGATTTGTTTCGAACAAGTCCTTAAGATTCCTCACAAGAGTCAGCTGCTGTGCCATGAGAGCTGCCTGTTTATTGGCCTCACTGGCAATTCTCATAACCTCCTCCTCAAGAACCGAAAAACGTGTCTTTTGGACCTCCTGTCTGCTTCCCTGCATCAGGTTTTCTCCATTCATTCCCTGTGTGGCATTCTGCATCTGCCTAACAGCTTCCTGCTGCACTCGAATTTCAGCCGACTGCTGCTTTTTCTCTTTCATTTTCACTGTTGGTGGCATAGGCATGATCTCCTTTTCAAATACTCATCCTATAATTTCATCATACACCTGGTTTTTCATGCATTTATTATAGCATATTGCCAATAGATTAAATAATTTGTGTAAATTTTGAGTTTTCATTATGCGTATCATAAATCTCAACCGAACATTCTCGTATATTTTAATATACGAGAATATTCCAATAAAGGCTAAAGTGCACAACTGTATATAACTATGGACACAGAAAGTTGAACAACCTATAATAAGCAAAAAGGAGTTACAATTACAAATCAAAGTTTAATATTAGGAGGAAGAGCATTATGAATCCCAACTCCAAACACGAACTGGCTCTTGCAGTCATTGAACGTCTAAAAAAAGAATACCCGCATACCACCTGCACTCTTGATTATTCAGAAGCCTGGAAGCTTCTTGTCAGTGTTCGTCTGGCTGCCCAGTGCACCGATGCCAGGGTGAACCTTGTGGTTCAGGATCTCTACGCCAAGTACCCGGATATTAACTCTCTTGCCCAGGCTAGTCCTGAGGAAATCGAAGAAATTGTTCGCCCCTGTGGTTTGGGTAAGAGCAAGGCCAGGGATATTCATGCCTGTATGAAGATGCTTCGGGATGATTTTGACGGGAAGGTGCCCCAAGATTTAAAAACTCTTCTAAAGCTTCCCGGCGTAGGACGAAAAAGTGCCAATCTTATTATGGGAGATGTTTACGGTCAACCTGCCATTGTAACAGACACTCATTGCATTCGCCTTAGCAACCGTATTGGACTGGTGGATGGTACCAAGGATCCGAAGAAGGTTGAGATGGCTCTTTTGGAAATTATTCCTCCTGAAGAGAGCAACGATTTTTGCCACCGTATGGTGGATCATGGGCGGGAGGTTTGCACAGCAAGAACCAGGCCCCACTGCGACAAATGCTGCCTGGCTGATCTATGCGAAAAAAACGGCGTGAATTAATCCACGCCGTTTTTTCAAAGCCTTATGCTCCTGGATTGTTACTCATATTCTTTAAGGTCTCTACAAATTCCAGATCCTCTGCTTTTACCTTGAGATTGGAGCAGTATTCTTTTCCTTCCGGTGTCTTTACCGTAATCTCAATAATAGTCCCCTCCATAATAGCCTCATTAGAAACTGCTCTTAAAAACATGGGAAACTTGGGATGATTTCTCTGAAATGTTGCCAATCCGCTTTGAATTTTTTGTAACATTGCTATTTGATTAAAATTCATATAAGTACTCCTCTCATTTTCTACCGATATCTTTTTCTATGACCCGGATTTCGTCAGTAAAATGATTATAGCATCCCTTTTACGGTTTGTGTTATTAAGTCTCTATTAAAAAATTCTCTCAATTTATATTTTCTTAAGTAGCCCTTAAGACTTTTTCGATTTCTTTAAGAGTTTTAACATACTTTGGACATATTTCCTCTATATACTAATAGTCAGATAGTTGATACACAATCAATCAACTATCCCCCCTCATAAAGTTGTACACCTTTTAAGGTGTACACTTTACTCTCATTCCTTTAGATAACTATAACAACAACAAGAAACCGTCAGCTTAGGCTGGCGGTTTCTTGTTGCATTTTTTCTATTATAAGTTCTCTGAAGCAAAAAATTCTTTTGCAAGACGAATTAGGTAAGCTGTATCCTTGGCCCCTGCTGTCTCATAAGGAGAATGCATGGCTAGCTGGGCTAAGCCAATATCCACGCATCTTACAGGAACCTGGAGGGCTGATAAGTTTCCCAGGGTAGATCCTCCCAGCATGTCTGACCGATTGTGGAAGATCTGATAAGGAATCCTGGCCTTTTTACACAGATTCCTAAAAATTGCCGCTGACATTCCATCGGTGGTGTATTTTTGGTTGGCACTAAACTTCATAACCACCCCACCATTTAAATAGGGGCGGTTGCTTGGACAGCTCATTTCCGGATAGTTTGGATGCAGGCCGTGGGCATTATCTGCTGACAGCATAAAGCTTCCTGCCATCAGTCTTCTATGCTCTCCGGCACTTATCCCCAAACTTTCACAAATTCTAAGTAAGCTATCCACAAGAAAGGTTGAGGCAGCCCCCTGTTTGGTTCCACTTCCCACTTCCTCATTGTCAAATACTGCATGTACAGGAAGGCAAGCTTTCGTTTCTAATGATAAGAAACCTTCCAAAGAAGCATATGCGCACTGTAGGTCATCTAATCTTCCACTGGAAATAAACTCCATATCTGCTCCCCACTGGCTTCCCTGCATGCGATTATAGAGAAACAAATCACTTCCTAAAATTTCTTCTGGCTTTATTCCCGCAGTTTCTGCAATCAGGTCCATGAACTTATGGTCCTTGCATTCCCCACAGGCATAAAGGGGCAGCAAATCTTTTTGGACGTTGTATTTGTAACCATCGTTGGCGCTGCGATTCATATGAATAGCCAGATTAGGAATCAGACATAAATCTCGGTCCACAGATACCAATTGACTTTTTAAGCCCTCTTTTGTCTCCACAATTATCCGACCTGCCACAGAAAGAGGACGATCAAACCAGGGGGCCATCAGCATGCCCCCATATTTTTCCACATTTAGCTTTACATACCGTCCCTCTACTCCCATTTCCGGATTCTCTTTGATTTTAAAAGTAGGGGAATCACTGTGGCTTGCCATAATATGAAAACCCGAAAATTCTTTTTCCGGAATCCGAAAGGCAAGAAGGGCCGAATCATTTCTTGTAACAAAATATTTCCCACCAAAATGCAGATCCCAGGGATCTAATTCCGCCAGCTCTTTATAGCCCTCCAAAAGAAGCCTTCTTCTCATCTGCTCTATCCCATGAAAAACACTGGGGCTTTTCTCGATAAAGTCCAACAGAGCCTTATTAATTTCTTGATCCTCTTTTGTTGTATGCAAATCTACTTGATTAGACTCCACCTGATTCATCTTTCGTCTATCCCTTTCATCTCATCTATCCCTTTTATGCTTTCTCTATCGCCAAGTCTCCACATCTTCTAAATTAGGATCCGAATGCTCCAACTCTCTGGAATAGCGATATACGATTTCCACTACATCCTCAGTAGTTAAGCTTCTGTCGTTTTTTATCCATCTGGCTATGAGAAATTCCCGGATAAGTCTTAGACTTACAAAGGCAAGATTGGCTTTATTAAGCGCCTCCCCATCATAGACAGCCCCACAAAAATAGGTAGATATGAAATAAACTAAGATCTGCTCCTGCTGTATTTCCCACTGGGGGAAATGCTCCTTTACATAATGATCAAAATCTCTAGAAAGTACTTCATGCTTCTCAAAACCATTTTCCGGATTATTCTTAAAAAGCAGGACCTCTGCCTCACAGATAAAGTCCTCCCACTCATCTCTCAAAAGCTCAAGATCATGAAGTTTTCTAAATAACCTTCTCGTTTTTTTATAGTCTTTGATCCGACAGACAGCATCCTTCTTCTGGTCTTCCCATTTTTTCTCAAAAAAGGCAATTGCCCGGTCTCCTGCATAGCGGTCCATTAGCTCCTCACAGGAAAACAAGTGACTATCGTTGATCCGTCTCTGAATGTCGTGGGCCAAACCTTCCATTAACAGCAGCCGCACCGGAATAGGAATATCTCGGTTCTGGGCCATATTTAAAAGGGCCGTCCTGGTATCTGCCAAAATAAAATACAAGAAGGGATCATAGTCGTCATAGGACTCATCTCCCTCTTCTTCATATTCCACAAAAACCACCGGCTCCTGATGGTTCATAACAATTCTTGCCACCTCAGGACAGGAAAAAGATAAAGTAACCTCCCTGATTCCCTCAAACTCCTCTATATGTCTGGGATAAAGCTTGCAGGTTTTGCAAAGAGATTTTTCCCCCAACTCCTTATATAAATCACAGAGATTTTCTTGATTTAAAAATGCACATCTTCCATCTGCTGTTCGGCGAAAGGTTCGATTCCACCACTGAATGGAAGTCAGTAGCCGGTGGCTGATATCTCCGCCGGCTGTCAGCATGGCATTTCCATATTTTTTCAGAGCTTTCGTATCTATGACAATCTGCCATCCTGCGCAACAAGTGTCCTCACAATCCCCTGCAATGCACTGAAATTCGCTATAATAATCTGGAAATGTATATAGCATAGTTAACCCTTCCTCTCTCAAGTCTCTCAAAAGACCTACTCATCGTATTGATGAAATTGTCGTTTTCCAAGACGAACTTCCTTCAAATGCTCAGCAAGCTTTGGATCCATATGATCCATTAAATAATTTCTGGAAGTCTCCTGCCTTTTTTCACTCTCTTCCTTAATCTGACGATTCACAAAGTCAACTTCCTCCAGAAATTCTCTGGAAGAAATAAGGGATGCTCCCCGTCCTCTTGTTACAACCTGCTCCACCCCATCGGAGGTAACCACAGTCACATGATATTTCTTTCCTATATGATGGGCAACTTTTTCAATATATTGGTCTGCCGTCTCCGCTTCCTTGGTAAATACCACATGAATGTTATGATATTTGTATACTTCCATGGTATCTCCCTCCACCTTGTAGGCGTCAAATACCAAGATCAGGGCACATTTTTTAAATCCCTGATAGTTGCACAAAATATCCATCAACTTATTTCTGGCACTTTGAATATTTTCCTTGGCCAAATCCTTTAAATCTTCCCATGCAAAGATAACATTGTAACCATCCACTAAGAGGTATTCTTCAATAGCTTCCGAACTTTTGCTTTCTTCTTCCTTGGCTCCTACAGTTAGGGTAGAAGCCTTAGGCCTTTTATGCTCTACCTTTCCATAGGTTCGTATAAAGATTTCTTCTAATTCCTTGTCCTCTTCATAGCTACTAGAAACCTGACTTCTTCCCCTTGTGTTAGAAGCCTGTACCTCCCTGGCATCTTTATGCTTACAGGCATTTCTTTTTCCTAGCTGTTTTTCTATATGCATCTTGTCAAAGACTTCATTCCAGGGCACTGCATATCCGGCACCGTGGGCGCAAAAGACAGATCCGGTAGGATTTTCCAGGTCTCTTTCAGGATCATAGGCAATAGCCTCGATCACTTCCTGGGAGTTATGACAAGGATAATATCCCTTATAGCTGCAGGTTAGATAACCCATGCCCCGGGTATACTCTGTAACCTCCCTGGCATATTCTCTCATGCAGGCCACCGGAGCCTGGCCTGTAATAACCGCATGCTCCTTTTCCCTTTGAGGAGGGTCAAAACTGCCATACATCCGCTGAATATCCGTCATGGCTCTTCCCACATATTCCGAAGGGATTTCCAAGCGAAAACTAAAGAAGGGCTCCAGCAAAATATTGTCTGCCTGCATCAGGCCCTGACGCACTGCCCGGTAGGTAGCCTGTCTGAAATCTCCACCTTCCGTGTGCTTTAAATGAGCCTTGCCTGCCAACAGGGTGATCTTCACATCCGTCAAGGCTGATCCTGTAAGTACCCCCCTGTGGTCCTTCTCCTCCAAATGGGTTAAAATCAGCCGCTGCCAGTTTTTATCCAGCATATCTTCACTGCACTCAGTTCCCAACACCAGGCCACTGCCAACCTCTCCAGGCTCCATTTTCAGATGGACCTCAGCATAATGCCTTAGGGGTTCAAAATGCCCAACCCCCTCCACCACATTTCCAATGGTTTCTTTATAGACAATGCTTCCGGCTCCAAAGGAAGGTTCCACTGAAAATCTCTCTATCATGAGACTTTTAAGTACTTCCTTTTGAACATCTCCCATAAGCTGCACATGAATTTCCGACAAGGCTTCCTTCCATACCACCTTCAGCATAGGATCTTCTTCTTCCAGCTCTCGAAGGTAGCCTAACATCTTATGAGGGTCCACTGCATCAGGGACTTCCACCTGATAATTAATAACAGGAATCAGTAGAGGGATTTCTGATTCCCCTTCCCTTCCAAGGCCCTGTCCCGGATAGCTGGCGGTAAGACCTGTAACTGCACAAATACATCCCGCAGAGATTTCCTGGATCATCTCATATTTTTCACCGGAATAAATACGAATCTGGTTAACTTTTTCTTCCCAGTCACGGCCATCCCTAGAACGGCCTTGCAGCAAGTCCTTTACATGCAAGGTTCCGGAAGTAATCTTTAAGTGGGTCAGCCTTTCTCCCTTAGGGTCTCTGGAAATCTTAAAAACCTTGCCACCAAAGGCAGCATCCTCCGATGCAGCTTTCATAAAGCTAGGATTGTTGCAAAACATCTCAATGGCATCCAAAAGTTCCTGAACGCCTTCTTGCTTTAGTGCCGATCCAAAATAGCAGGGGAATAGCTTTCGCTCTCCTATAAGCCTTGCTAGGGTATCTTTGCTAATCTCTCCCCGGTCTAGGTATTCTTCCAAGGCATCCTCATGACAGGTAGCAAGATTCTCGTAAAAATCCTCACAAAATTCCCCCTGATTTCCTGTCCCTTCATCTGAAAATGCTGGAAAGGCAAGGCAGGCTTCATCTAGGTTCTTCTGCAGATCCATGAGAAGCCTTGTTTTGTCGGTCCCCTCCTGGTCCATCTTGTTAACAAACAAATAAGTTGGAACCTGATAGTGCTTTAAAAGACTCCACAAGGTCCTGGTATGCCCCTGAACGCCATCGGCCCCGTTAATCACCAGGACTGCCAGGTCCAACACCTGCAAGGTCCTCTCCATCTCCGCCGCAAAATCCACATGCCCCGGAGTATCAAGAAGTGTTACTGGAAGATTATGTAGATTAACCTCCGCCTGCTTAGAAAAAATGGTAATTCCCCGCTCTCTTTCTAAGGCATAGGTATCCAAGTAGGCATCCTTGTGGTCTACCCTTCCGGCCTTGCGGATCTTTCCCGTAAGATACAATATACTTTCTGATAAAGTTGTCTTTCCCGCATCTACATGGGCTACCAATCCTACTGTTATATGCATCCGCTACACCTCTTTACTACTTGAATAAAATTAAGCCTGGTCTTTTACTTCTAAATATTTCTCACGAAGTTCTGCTAATTTCTGGCGATAAGCCACTGCCTGCTTCTTCTCTAAAAGCTCTGCCTTTACATGTTCCTTTACATCCTCAAACTCCGGAATCACTGCATCTACTTTCTTTTCTACCTTAATCAAGTGATATCCAAACTGGGTCTGTACAGGTCCGATAATCCTTCCGATTTCTCCCTCAAAAGCAGCCTTCTCAAATTCAGGAACCATCTGGCCCTTTCCAAATTCTCCAAGATTTCCTCCTCTTTCTTTTGAAGGACAGGTAGAAAATTCCATAGCAGCATCCTCAAAGGATTTGCTTCCATCTTCAATGGCCTTCTTTACATCTTCGATAGCTTCTAAATCTTCCATCAAAATGTGCTTGGCACTGACTCTTGCCGAAGTCCCAAAATGTTCTTTATTTAAGTTAAAATATTCCAGCAAATCTTCCTCACTTGCTTCTATCTCTTTTAAAATAACAGACACTGCAAGCTGAGACAAAATATCTTTCTTTGTATTTTCAAGAACCATCTTGAAATCCTCTGTCTCCTCTAACTTAAGATCTTCTCCTAGCTTGGTAAACAGACGCATGTTAATCAACTGATCCAGATATTGCTGTCTAAATTGTGGATTCTTAACATAGGCCTGATGCTCTCTGGGTGCATTTTTAAGCACTGCATCAAGCTGGGCCTCGGTAATCTCTTCTCCTGCAACTACTGCTAAAACTTTGCTCTCACTCATGATCATATTCTCCTTGTTTTCATTTATAACAATACAGGGAGATATGGGTTTCCCACATATTTCCCTGCTCATGTCATCTCATATTTTTAATTATCTATATTGTCTGTACTGACCGAAGCTTTTGTAAATCTTCTATGCAAGCTTCAATACGTTAATCACCAGTACCCATACCATGCTATAGTAAATCACTACTGCCGTCAAGTCATTCACGGTAGAAATAAGAGGTCCGGAGGCCACTGCCGGGTCTACTCCAACCTTGGTAAATACAATTGGGACAATGGTTCCAATGAGGCTTGACACTGTCATAGCTACCAAAAGGGAAACTCCTACGCATCCGGAAATAGCAAAAGCATTAAGTAAAATATTTACTTTAAACACATAAATATAAATCCCTATAACAATAAAGGCCATAACGCCCAGAAGCAGTCCATTGGTAAATCCAACCTTCACCTCTTTTATGATCAAGGTAAAAATTTCTTTGCCATTTAACTCCTCGTCGATCAATACACGAATAGTAACCGCCAAGGACTGGGTTCCGACATTTCCTGCCATACCTAGAATCATAGACTGGAAACATACTACCAGAGCAATCTTTGACACTACCCCTTCAAAGATACCTACTACCGAAGATACCCCCATAGCCAAAAACAAAAGAATCACCAACCAGGGAAGTCTCTTTCTCACACTTTCCACAAGGGTCTCTTCTAAGTCTTCTTCCTCTGTCAAACCGGCTAACTTGGCATAATCTTCACTCATCTCATCATCCACTACCTCTACAATATCCTGGGAGGTAATAACTCCGATGATTTCATCTTCACTATTTAATACGGGAATGGAGTCCTCCGCATAGTCTCTCAACCTGTCAATACAGTCGCTAATCATCTCATGGTCTCGAACATAAGGATAAGAGGTGGTAATTAAATCCTCTAAATTCACATAAGTTCTGGCAATGATCAGGTCCTTAAGATCTAGGGCTCCGTAAAATTTTCCTTCCTCATCTGACACATAGATAATAGAAATGTTATCATTATCTTCCGCCTGGGCCACCAAAGACTTCATTGCGGCTTTAATGGTAAGATTTCTGGTGATTTCGATAAAGTTGGTAGTCATCCTGCTACCAATCTCATCTTCCTCGTAGGACCGAATCAGGGCAATATCTTCTCGCCTATCTTCATCGATGAGTTTTAGAATCTGCTTTCTGTCATCTTCCTCCAACTCTTCCAAGACATCTACCGCATCGTCAGAGTCCATGTTTTCTACGACTTTTGCAGCACTGCGAATGTCAAGCTCACCCATGTAGTCATCTACATTATCAATATAGGTAAAGATTTCAGACACTCGCTCCGCGCCTAAAACATGATATAATTTTTTACGATCCTCTTCCGATAAAAGCTGCAAGGCTCCTGCAATATCATTTTCATGATAATTATCTAACTGAGCCAGGATTTCTTCGTCCGGCAGGTCACTACTCAATATGGCCGCCAGCTCTTCCTCGTAATCCGGAATCACGATTTCTTCATTATTTTCCATAAGGATGCTTCCTCCTTGTCTCTAACATTATTTCTTATTAGACACCATGAGGAATCTGTAAACATCGCACTCTGTCTACTATATCACTGGATGAGAGTATCCTATCTCATCTGATAAATAAACTTGCATTATTAGAAGGCTCATATAAGGGATCAGGCCCTACGGCTTCCTGTTCACTGACTCCACCATCGTGGTTTCGACTTCGCCCTCTACTATCGCCACTATCCATTATATTCACCTGCCTTTCAATCCGAATTTATACAAAGTCAGTATACTACTTCGCTATATTTGTGTCAAAATTAATCCCCCTTTTTATGAAGATTTAACCTAGCCCTTACACAAAAAGAGCTTCATCCCAATTATCTAGGTGAAGCTCTTTCCTATAAAATTTATTCTGAATCTGAAGAATCGCTGCTGTCTACTGTAATCATATTATTAATAATGTCTGTACTGACCTGATATACCAGTTTTGATCCATCTACCATGAGATAACGATTTCCATCTCCTGTTTCTTTTCCGATGTAAACCGTAAAGTTTTCCTTGTCATCTCCGTTTTTGTAGGTTGCTGTTGCCGTGGTTCTCTCAGCTTCTGTCAGTCCATAGTTTGACAAGCTTTCATCTGTCACGTGATAATCCACCGGATCTGAAAGGCTTAAGGCTCCAAATCCTCCTGCCAATTGGCTAAGGTCATCCTCGTCCTTATACTTGGTGGTCTCGCCATTTACAGTAATTGTTACTTTCTTGAGATTTCCACTTCCAATGCTTGGCACGTCGTCATTATCCACAAGTCCACTTAAATCAAATTGCAGGCTGCCTATAAGACTACTGTCAATAGTGTAGACCTTTTCGCTATCATCCACAGACACATAATAATCTTCTCCTGTGGCATCTCCCACATGAAGGGTGTGGTCCTTATCATCACTATCTGTATAGGAGATTTCATAGAGGGGACTGGTAAGTCCATAGTCCTCTAAATCATCGGGATCGTCAATTTCTCTTACAGCTGTAAGCCCTGTAATGCTAGATTCCAGGCTTTCTATAGTGGACTGATTTATAGGAATTTCATGGTCCTTGTCATAGTACCAAGTTCCATCCTCTGATTCAAAAGTCATGGTACTGCTGCCATCAGTATAAGTAATTTTTGACAAGGAGTCGGCATCCACCAAATGGATTTCTGCCTCTTTCTCCTCCTCTTCTTTTTTCGTTTCCGCATGCTTATTATAAGCACTAAGGCCAAAGTAGACAGCCACCAGGGCCACCAGCACAAGAAGAAGGCTCATCAGTTTATTTTTCTTCATTGCAATCCCTCCTTAAGCCTTTCTTCGCTTCCACCATTTACTAAATCCGTAAACTACAATAATTAATGGAATACCGAAAATAATCAGGATGCTGATGGGGCCTGCATACTGCATGGTATTATTGGTAACTTCCAAACTCTTAGATGCAATAGCAAGGTTTTGAACTCCATCAAAGTTGTTTGTCACTGCATTCATGAACAGGGTGAGATTCTCCAAGGTAGAGAAGGAATCTGTTACCTGACTGTCAATCATTGAGGTGGAGGAAATCACGGTAAGTTTTGCCTCCTTTGTGGTGCTGCTATCAGAACTATCACTGTTGTCACTCTCTGAAGTGTCGCTATCTGAAGTGTCGCTATCCGAAGAATCACTATCCGAACTATCGCTGTCACTGTCTGAGTTGCTTATAGTCTCTGTAGCCACTGCGCCCAGCACATAAGTGCCTTGCTCCTGGGAATCCTCTGTTACTGCGTAGGCATTGTCAGATGTAGTCAAGAAAGATTCCACATCAATGGAGTCATTTTCCGGATCTGTAAGGGTAAGTCCATGAGCGTTGATAAACATAACCATATTAGAGGATAAGCCATCTGCCAGGTCTCCAGTTGCAGTTACATTTGGGAAAATGTAGTAATAATTTCCCTGGTAGCTGCGCTCCATATCTGCAATGTATCCTTCTGTTCTTTGCATACCATAGGTATTAAGAAGTTCGTCAAGGTTAGGAACCTCTCCGTCAATCTCACCCAGGATAATAAAGACCTTGCCTCCATCCTTCATATAGTCTTCGATCATGGTTTTTTCATCTTCTGTAAGGTCAGAACTAATGCCATTAATAAAGAGGAGGTCACAATCATCCGGAATCTCACTCTTCATCATAAGATTGATTTCTTCCTCTTCCATATTATTCTTACTCATAAGATCTGTTACAGAAGTAGAGAAAGAACTTTCTCCATGTCCGGAGGTATAATACATTTTATTGCTGTCGGTGCTGGTTACATAATTTACTGCACTGGTAAGCTGTCCCTCTCCGTCAAACTCTGTAGCTGAACTGCTGCCTGTGGTGTAGTAAGAATAGCTGTCTGTTACCAAAATACTGGAGAAAGCTACTGTTGTACTTTTCCCTGTATCCTCACACTTTACAAGAATGGTATCAGAGGAAACATTATTTTCTGTCAAAGCAGAAGGATGCTGGACCGGATCCACCCACTCCACACTGATTTTATTGGACAGGGCAGAATATTTACTTAAAAATGTCTTGATCTTGTCATCAGTACTGCTTTTTTCTGCATAAACCGTAAAGCTAACCTTGCTGTCTAAGTCCTTTAACAAATCCTTACTGGTATCTGTTATCTCATAAATTCGATTGTCACTAATATCTATATTTCGAACACTTTCCGGAAGCTGTCCGGCGATCAGATTGATTACCACCACAATTCCAATGGCCACTGCAATCAGTCCCACACTATAGCTTCCATTTTTGGAAGTCTGGCTTCCAAATAATTTCTTAATTTTCTCTACCATGGGAACCTCCTAACTCCAGCGTCTCTTTTGTATCATCTGAATGGTCAGGAAATTGAACAAGAAGATGATAGACAAATACATGATGATACCGCTGACATCTAACAGGTTGTCAGATGAAATGCTGCTAAATGCGCTAAACAAATTCATTTGTCCAAACACATTTGCAAGAAGCCCCTCATAGAGAGAAGACTTAACAATATATGGAATAATACTCCCCAGCAAGACCACTACTTCCAGTACAGCTGCCACAAGCCAGTTATTTGTCATTCGCCAGATGAGGCCAACGACAACTGTGAAGATCACAATTACTCCCACCAGGTTGATCCAGGCAGCACTTCCAATAAAGTTGGTAAGTCCGCTCCAAAGGTAGGTAATCATCAGCACACCAAAGGTTCCGATAGCCGCCAGGATCTGACTTTCTGTTAAAGATGAAATAAACATTCCAATGGAAATGTATACACTTCCCAGAAGAAAGAATACCAAGATAGCCAGATAATCCACTTTAATATAGGCAGTTCCCTGGGCCTTAATAATCAGAGGGAACATTAAATAAATAATGCATGGCACCGCAAAGATACTGACCATTGCGAAAAACTTGCCCAAAACCACTTCTGTAAGGCTTACCGGATAAGTAAGAAGCATCTGGTCTGTCTTCGTTTTTCGGTCTTCTGCAAAGCTGCGCATAGTAAGTACCGGCACTGCGATCAAAAGCACAAAGGTAATGCTGGATAATACATAAGAAAAATACGGATATCCATAATTTAGGTTGTAAGCCATAAAGTAAACCCCGGTAAATGCTACTAAGAATGCAATAAATACATAACCGATCATGGAGTTAAAATAAGACTTAAGCTCTCTTTTGTATATTGCTATCATTGCTTCTCACCTCCTTCGGGATAACCACCCTCTAGGTCATCGTAATTCACTTCCGGGTTAATCTCCGGAACTTCCACATCTACGTAGTTCTTCTTAGGATCTTCTATCTCTGCCTTAGAACTTTCCGGCTTAGAATCTTTCGAACTAAAGTCATGAAGATTTCCCACATTATTTCCCTGGGTAAGTTCAAGGAATACATCCTCCAAGGTATTCTTTGTCATGGCCAAGGTTCTAAGAGTTGCATGGTTCTTTGCAAAGGCAGTGAATATTTGCTCTCTGATGTCCAGGTTTCCCTTCACTCTCACAATTACACTGGTAATGGCCTCTTTCTTTTCCTGCACCTTGCTGCACTCAATAGATTCAATAGCATCAATACCTGCAAGAATTCTTCGCACCTCATTTTCATTTGAAGAAGTTTCAAGCTCTATGTAACCCTTGCGTCCAATACTTTCCTCCAACTTCTCCGGTGTATCGCTGGCCACCAATTTTCCGTTAGAGATAATGATAATGTGATCGCATACTTCTCTGACTTCCGCCAAAATGTGAGAACTTAAGATCACGGTATGACGCTTGGACAAATTACGGATCAATTCACGAATCTCGATAATCTGCTTTGGATCCAAACCTACAGTAGGCTCATCCAGAATAATAATTTCCGGAAATCCTAAAATAGCCTGGGCCAGTCCCACACGCTGTCTATATCCTTTGGAAAGATTCTGAATCAGTCGATCCTTCACCCCGGTAAGTTTTGCCATGGACATCACATTTTCAATCTGGGTACCTCTGTGGGCCTTTGGAATCTTCTTAAGCTCCGCCGCAAACTGTAAATACTCAGACACTGTCATTTCCATATAAAGTGGAGGAATTTCCGGCAAATAGCCAATGCTTTTCTTTGCCACCTCCGGCTCCTTTAAAATATCATGGCCATTGATCATTACAGTGCCTTCTGTGGCTCCCAGATAACCGGTCATAATATTCATGGTTGTGGATTTTCCGGCCCCATTGGGTCCAAGAAATCCGTAGATTTTTCCTTCTTCAATCGTGAAATTCAGATGGTCCACTGCTAGGTGATTTCCATATTTTTTCACGAGGTTCTCTACTTGAATCAATCCATTATCCTCCTTTAAAATACTGCAAACTATCAAGTCTTCAGCTTGATAGCCAATGTCTATTCTATGGAAAATCTATGGTGAATTATTGTTTTACTTATGTTGAATTTGTGAAAGAAATGTGTTGAAATTGTGAAACAAAAAAACTGGCAGGCTGAATTGTATCTTGTGGCAAATCTAGGTATAATGGAAACTAGTTATGCACTTTATACAGGAGTTTTTATATATGGATATTAGAGAATATTTAAAAAAGAAAAAAATTATCACCGACGGTTCCTTTGGCACCTTCTATGGAGCCAATTACCAGAGCTATGACATGCCGGAAATGGCTAACACTGTTCATCCGGAGCGGGTGCTTCATATCCACGGGTCCTACATCCGTGCCGGTGCCAAATTAATCCGGACCAATACCTTTGCCTCCAACACAGCTCTCTTAGCAGAAGACTTAGATGTAGTGCGGGCAAATATTAAAGCAGCTATACATTTAGCCACTCGGGCAGTACAAGATTCCAAAGAAGAAGTCTTTATTGCCGGAGATATCGGTCCCATCCCAGGCATTGGGAAGCTTAGTGCCAAGGACACCACTGAAGAATACTATGAATTAGGAAAAATTTTTCTGACAGAGGGCCTGCAAATTCTAACCTTCGAGACCTTCCCCGACATGGTCTATGTCCTTCCGGCTATTCAGCGATTGAAAGAAGAATTTCCAAATGTTTTCATTATGATGCAATTTCGTCTGGACCAATTTGGTTACAGCAACTCAGGCATGAATGGAAGCAAATTATTAAAGGAAGCTCTCCGGATACCGGAAATTGACGCTGTAGGATTCAACTGCGGTGTAGGCCCCGGCCACATGCAAAAGCTCTTGCAAAAAATGGTTCTGCCTGCCGGCAAGTATTACATTGCCCTTCCAAACTCCGGTTATCCCAAGCGAAGCCGGGGCACCTTGCAATATTCCAATAGCCCTAAATATTTTGCCGGCAAGGTGGCAGATTTAGCTGATTACGGCGTGGACATTGTAGGGGGATGTTGCGGCACCAATCCTTCTTTTATTAAGGAACTAAGCAAAGCCGTCTCCCTAGAACCTAGCAAAAAAGCCAGCAGCATAAGTAGCTTGCAAGATTCTTATAGGCAAGAAAAAAAGACCGGTTTCTTCTATAATGAAAAAGGAGCTCTTAAAAACAAAAAACTGATTGCAGTGGAACTGGCCCCTCCTACCAGCGCCAATGACGAAAAGTTATTGGAAGCCGCACATATGCTGGAAGCCTCTGGGGTAGATGTCCTAACCTTCCCAGATTCCCCTTCCGGACGTACCAGAGTGGATTCTGTACTTATGGCCTCCAAGGTAAAACTGGCCACAGGTATGACAGTCATGCCCCACATTTGCTGCAGAGATAAAAATGCCATTGCCATGCGGTCTCTCCTTTTGGGAGCCCACATTAACAATATTCACAATCTACTGATTGTTACCGGGGATCCTATACCATCAGCAGACCGTCAAACAGTAAAATCTGTATTTAACTTTGATTCTGTAGGCTTAATGCGCATTACCCAGGACATGAATGAAACAGAATTTCCGGAAACTCCAATGTGCTACGGCGGAGCTATTAATCAGGGCCGCCTCCGTATCGAATCAGAGATAAAAAGAGTAGCAAGGAAAATGGAAGCCGGAGCAGAATTCTTCTTAACCCAACCGGTCTTTTGCAAAGAAGAAGCCGAGAAATTGCGCCAAATTAAAGAGACTACCGGTGCCAGAATTCTCTGTGGAATCATGCCCCTGATCAGTAAGCGCAATGCCCTCTTTATGAAAAATGAGATCAGCGGAATTTATATCCCTGATGAGGTGGCGGACCGATATCCGGACAAGGCCTCAAAAGCCGAAGGGGAAGCCATCGGAATCTCTATCGCCAAGGAAGTTATGACCTACACCGAGGACTTTGTGGATGGCTATTATTTCTCCTTCCCCTTTAACCGGGTTTATATGCTGGCTGAGATTCTAGACACAAGCTTTGATAACAACTAAACATTGAATCATTGGTGAATCCCATGAAAATTCACTATAACCTAAGAGACAGAAGGCACCGGATGATTCCGATGCCTTCTGTCTACTATATAAGGATAAAGAAAAATATGCGCGTCGTCTACTTCATTTACGCTGCCAAAACTCTTGATAAGAAAGTTCTGGTACGCTCTTCCTTCGGATCGCTAAATATTTCTTCTGGTTTTCCTTCTTCTACAATATATCCATCTGCCATGAAAATCACACGGTCAGATACATCTCTTGCAAATCCCATTTCATGGGTTACCACGATCATGGTCATTCCTTCTTTTGCCAAAGATTTCATAACTTCCAATACATCACCTACAAGCTCCGGATCCAGGGCTGATGTTGGCTCATCGAAGAGCAATGCTTTTGGTTCCATAGCCAAGGCTCTTGCAATAGCAACACGCTGCTGCTGTCCACCAGATAATGTATTGGGATAAGCATTAGCTTTTTCTGCCATACCAACCTTTTCCAAAAGTTCCATAGCCAAAACTCTGGCCTCTGCCTTGGTGCAGTGTTTTGCCAAAACCGGCGCTAACATTACATTTTCAAGAACAGTCTTTAGAGGAAACAGATTAAATCTCTGGAATACCATTCCCACTTCCTCCCGGAATCTACGGATGTCATAAGTTCTATCGGTAATAAAATCTCCCTGATAACTAATATCTCCACTTGTTGGAGTCTCTAACTGATTAATGCATCGAAGGAAAGTACTTTTTCCGGAACCTGATGGTCCAATGATGGTGACTACTTCTCCCTCTTCCACATTTAAGCTAATGTCCTTTAATACTTCCAAATCTCCAAATTTTTTTGATAAATGTTCGACTTTTAACATAAGTATCACCTCATTTTTCTTTCTACTTGTTTCTGTATAATAATTAGAATTGATAATAATACCAAATAGAAGGCCGCGATTGTGGTATAAGTTGGTATCATCTTAAAACTTAAAGCTGCATAATTTTGTCCCATGTGGGTAATCTCATTTACTGCAATTACGGACAAAAGGGCCGTATCCTTTACAGAGATAATAAACTGATTAAACAAGGCCGGCAGGGCAATTTTAAATGCCGGTGGAATAATGACATGAATCAAGGTCTGAGCTCCTGTCATTCCCAAAGACTTGGCAGCTTCCTTCTGTCCCGGATCAATTCCTAATAATGCTCCCTTTACAATTTCTGAAATAAATGCTCCTGAGTTAAGAGCAATAACGGCAATACCTACCGTTGTACTTTTTAGGTCTACACCTAAAAGTTTTGGGATAACGAAGTATCCATAAAGAGCCTGTACCATAAGAGGCGTTGCTCTGATTATCCAAATATATACGTTTGCAATTCCCTTAGTTACTGGGTTTTTCGCCTGTAAGGCATATCCACACAAACTTCCGATAACTGTACCAATAGCGATACCTACAACTGCAATCAACAAAGTGACTTTCAGTCCTTCAAATAACATCGGAAGCAGAACACTCAAAAAACTTAAATCCATATTTCTTCATCCTTTTCTATTCCCCCTCCCGTGAGAATCTCACGGGAAAGGTTATTTTTATTTTTATTTCTACTTCTGGGTTACAATAGATATTCTATTTTAATATTTAATTATTCACACCATGTAGCATATAACTCATCTGTGTATCCTGTCTGAATCAGATACTGTACTGCCGCATTGATTTCATCGTAATACTCGCAATCCTTAGCAATTGCTACACAATATGGAGCTTGTCCTTGGTTAAACTCATCTCCTACAACAGCTAACTTTGTATCTGTTGTAGTCTTAATGTAGAAGTTTGCTCCAGGACCATCCTGAATAACCGCATCTACCTTGCCCTGCTCTAGTGACTCATAAGCAGTTGTAATAGTGTCATGAACCTCTAAGGTAGTATCCGGAAGATTCTTTGTTGCATATGTATGTGAAGCGGTTCCTTTCTCAACTGCAATGGTCTTTCCTGCAAGATCATCTACACTCTCAATTCCCTTGTCATCGTCTGTATTTACCATAACAACCTGACCGGAATCACAGTAGATATCTGAGAAGTTCATTACTTCTTTTCTTTCATCTGTTGCACAAAGAGCTGCAGCTCCGATGTCAATCTTGTCCTCTGCAAGAGAAGTCGTTAATGCGGAATAATCCATTGCCTGAATCTCTCCGTCTTTGACTTCAAATCCAAGAATTTCCTGAAGCTTATTCAGAAGATCTAAGTCATATCCGATCAATGTACTTCCGTCATCATCATAATAAGTAAATGGTCCGAAAAGTCCGGTGGTTCCTACACTAAGTGTAACCCCTTCAAGAGATCCCTCAATGTCCTCCAGCTTTACTTCATCTGAACTTGATGAGGAAGCTGTGGATTCAGATGATGAACTTGAAGAGCTTGAAGAGCTATCATCAGAAGACGATCCACATCCAACTGCCATTGTTCCTACCATTGCGGTAGCCAGTAATACTGCCAAAACTTTTTTCTTCATACTAAGATCCTCCTTATGCTTACGGTTTCGCAAGTTCTTTATCCATTCAGACGATTCATTCACACACAACCTTTTATTTCCCAAGAATTTCTATCGATTTAATAGGATTATTTCCTGGTATAAAAATAGGCGCTGCAACTTTTTTCTGTTGCAACGCCTTTGTTGTTTTCAATGTGCTCTCTGAACTTGCTATCATAATACTCTTGGAAGAGACCGCGGTCAACTGTTATTTCTCACAAAACAGCCCATTTATTTACGGTTTTATTGGGTTATTTTGACATTTCATGCCGCTTTTATGTGGATTTTAGCTTTTTAAGAGACTGCGGTCTCTTTGAACTTTGCACATTTTTCACAAAATTATTTTTTCCCTTGACAAATCCTTTACACTTCAGTATTATATTACGTGCGGGTCGAAAACGGCCTGCAATTCATGCGGATGTGGCGGAATTGGCAGACGCGCTAGACTTAGGATCTAGTGTCCCCGACGTGCAGGTTCAAGTCCTGTCATCCGCATTAAAAAAGTCGTTAGATTTTATCTAACGACTTTTTTCTTTTCTCTCTACTTTTCGCTTCTGCTTCCATTCATACATAGATTCATCTGCTTCTTTTATGGCAATCTCCATATCGTTAACTCCCGGTTCATAGGAACTGTATCCCACAGAAACCCAAGGAAGCAAGGGTTCTCTTTCTCTCCTCTTATCCAGTTGCCTAACAAAACGATGATTCAAGGATGACATAAGCTCCTCGGTTAATCGTTCCTGGCAAGGAATAATTACACAGAATTCATCTCCACCGATACGATAACAAGAACCATAAAATCCAGATAATACATAAACTTCCCGCAGCACATCTGCAATGCACCTTAAGCACTTATCTCCAAATTGATGGCCATACTTGTCATTGATAGATTTGAAATCATCTACATCAAAAAAAAGCACCATTACCGGCTTACGCACGCTGTCAATACGACTTTCATAGCTTCTTCGATTCAGAAGCCCTGTAAGACCATCCCTAGCCTCAATAACCCCAGTATAATACATATAAAAGAACAAGATCACCAAGGCCATAGAAATATAGGTGCAGTGAAGTGCACTACTAACCAAGCTAAATCCCATACCTGACACAAACAAAAGAATCATCATGAGCATCACCCAACGATTCTCTGTCTGATAGCGTTTAGAAAATCGACTGATCTCCCAAACATAATACAAGCCACAGCCTACATAAAACAGAACATAAATCCAATACCACCCACCATGATGATAAATATTGGCTTTATCTACAAAAAAGATAAATCCTGTAAAACCGGAAAGGAGCTCTAAAACAGCATGTAAAGCCAAGAGTCGAAGAAGAACTACCTGAGCCTTCGTAAGAGTTTTATACCACTCTCTACAGCCCCATTTCGTCTTCTCTGAAGCTTGTCTCGAGGCTTGCGCCCCCTCCTTCTCTTGTACGTAATCCTTCTCTCCATGATAGGAATTATCTGTTTCCTCGGCTTCCTCAGAAACCACTCCTACAAAAAACACAATGATCAGTGGAATCAGAGAATGCTCTACAATTCTTGCAACAATATGCAGGCTTCGGAACTGAAGCGGTGCACCATTTAAAGTGACTCCCATCCATTCAGCGATAGCCGCCACAATAACCACCAAAACAATGCCAGAAAACTCCGTCTTCTTGTCTTGCTCTAAAAGGGCATTCCCTTGGATCATCATTCGAAGAGCTATCAATGCTACAACCGCAAAATATATGGTTGTGGTATACTGCAAATCCATAATATCTCCCCTCAACACATCTAGATTTGTTGATCTATAAGGTAATTTTCATTTTTTTCAATAGTATTAGTTTAGCACGGCAAAACACTAAATTCAATTATCAGTTTCCTACGCTAGCAATTAATATTTCTGTTCAGTCATGCATATACAAAAAAAGATCAGCAAGTAATCATACTTGCTGATCTTCAGTGAGCGTGCGGGGATTCGAACCCCGGACAACTTGATTAAAAGTCAAGTGCTCTACCACCTGAGCTACACGCCCATAAACTGGGCTAGCTGGATTCGAACCAGCGAATGCAGGAGTCAAAGTCCTGTGCCTTACCGCTTGGCGATAGCCCATCATCATTTTTTAAAGGAAAGGTGGGTAAAGGGACTCGAACCCTTGATATCCAGAACCACAATCTGGCGCGCTAACCAACTGCACCATACCCACCATATTATGACTTATCGAACTATCTTATTTTGTCCAACTAAGTACCTTATTCAATTTTAGTGTGGTCCTAACGAGCCTGGGGGGATTCGAACCCTCGACCTACGGCTTAGAAGGCCGTTGCTCTATCCAGCTGAGCTACAGACTCACAAGACAGCTCTCATTAGAACTATACTTTTCTCAAGACCAAAAATGGCCTTAAGAAAGCGGGTGATGGGAATCGAACCCACGTATCCAGCTTGGAAGGCTGGTGTTCTA
>CAVAKZ010000028.1:0-36979 GCA_963589425.1 Parabacteroides distasonis
AGCAGGGGTTGTGGGGCCGGAGGAAGGAACCAAGCCTAGAAAGGTTTTGATGAATGCCTTGGAGTTTGAAGAATTTATTTCAAAACAATGATAAAGTTTTACTACTAATATTTTATTGGAAGATATAGTTGACACACAAGAAAGGGATTGTAGAGTATGAGAACAGACATTGAAATCGCACAGGAAGCCCAGTTAAAAGATATTCGGGAAATTGCATCTACCGTTGGTATTGAGGAAGATGATTTAGAGCTGTATGGAAAGTATAAGGCCAAAGTTAGCTTTGATCTATGGAATAAAGTCAAGGATCGTCCGGACGGAAAGTTGGTCCTTGTAACCGCTATTAATCCGACTCCGGCAGGAGAAGGAAAAACCACAACATCTATCGGTTTGGGTCAGGCTTTTGCAAAATTAAATAAAAAAGCCATCATTGCTCTTAGAGAGCCCTCTTTAGGGCCGTGCTTTGGCATTAAAGGCGGTGCGGCAGGTGGCGGATATGCCCAGGTAGTTCCTATGGATGATCTCAACTTACATTTTACCGGAGATTTTCATGCCATTACATCTGCAAATAATCTTTTGGCAGCCCTTTTGGATAATCATATTCAGCAGGGAAATGCTCTGCAGATTGATCCTCGTCAGGTAGTGTGGAAACGATGTGTGGATATGAACGACAGAAGTCTTCGAAATATTGTAATTGGTCTTGGCCGTAAAGTAGACGGCATGGTAAGAGAAGATCACTTTGTTATTACAGTTGCGTCTGAAATCATGGCTATTCTTTGCCTGGCCAATGACATTAAAGACTTGAAAGAACGTTTGGGAAAGATCATAGTAGCTTATAATTTTGCAGGAGATCCTGTAACAGCAGATGACCTTCAGGCTACCGGTGCAATGGCAGCTCTTCTTAAGGATGCCATTAAACCCAACCTGATACAGACTCTTGAATATACTCCGGCTTTTGTTCACGGAGGACCTTTTGCCAATATTGCCCATGGCTGCAACAGTGTACAGGCTACTAAGATGGCATTAAAACTTGGAGATATTGCCATTACAGAAGCTGGATTCGGTGCAGACCTTGGTGCTGAGAAATTTATGGATATTACCTGCCGAAAAGCGGATTTACATCCAGATGCTGTTGTTTTAGTTGCCACAGTACGTGCACTCAAGTATAATGGAGGCATCGCTAAGGCGGATCTTGGAGAAGAGAATCTTGAGGCCTTGGCTAAGGGAATTGCTAATTTGGAGAAGCACATTGAAAATATTCAAAAATTTGGGGTACCGGTTATCGTTTCCTTAAACTCTTTTGTTACGGATACAGATGCTGAGAATGCATTTATTCAGAAGTTCTGCGAAGAAAGGGGATGTAAATTTGCCCTTTCCGAGGTATGGGAAAAAGGTGGAGAAGGCGGTATTGCCCTGGCTCAAAAGGTATTAGATACTTTAGAGAACAAAGAAAGCAATTTCCATATGCTATATGAGGATGAGCTTTCCTTAAAAGATAAGATTTCAAAAATAGCAACAGAAATCTACGGTGCTGATAAGGTGATTTACGAACCTGCTGCCAATAAGCAATTAAAGAAGATTGAAGATATGGGATATGGAAATTTGCCGATTTGTATGGCTAAGAACCAATATTCTCTGTCTGATGATGAGAAGAAATTGGGAAGACCTACCGGCTTTGATATTCATATTCGTGAAGTATATGTAAATGCAGGAGCAGGCTTTGTGGTTGCCTTGACAGGAGCTGTCATGACAATGCCCGGACTTCCGAAAGTTCCTGCTGCTCATGGTATTGATGTAACTGATGATGGAAAAATAGTAGGATTGTTCTAAAATACCTATGTTTTTTACAGGAGGTTTTTAAGAATGAAATGTAGATATTGCAATACTGCAATACCTGAAGATATGGTCCAGTGTCCCAGGTGTGGCCATGAAGTACATATTGTACCGGATTATAATCCTTTGGAGGATATGATCACAGCTCATCTTCGAGGTTCCATGTCAGAAGAAGAGTATGAAATGTTAGAAGCCACAGAACCTGGAGGCCAGTATTATAAAGAAAATAGATTCCGACAGGGAAGTCCTAGGAATCCCGCTTCCGGGAATGGCAGAAGAGATAACCGAAATCACAACTATTCCGGATCAGGCGTAAAGGAAAGTAACAACCCTAGGTCCGGGCAAGTTTCCGGCAACAGAAATGGAAAAGCTACTGGAAATTTTCAAGATAAAAGTCGAAACCGAGAAGCTCTTTCTCCGGAGGAGAGAGAACGGAGAAAGAGGGCAGCTGCCAAACGAATGGCTGCCAAGCGCAAGAAAAGGAAACAACTTATTGCTGCTATGGTGGGAACCCTTATTTTTGTTATAGTAATTGCAGTGGTGGCTTATTTAAATTCCTATACTGGAGTAGTAAATAAAGGTTACAAGGCTTTGAATTCCGGGGATTATACAGAGGCTACTTCTTGCTTTAAGAGGGCTATTAAGAAAAATAGTGCAAAAGCAAAAGCTTATTCCGGCCTAGCCCAAGTATATACAGCTCAGGGAGATGCCGAGGAAGCGGAGAAGGTATTTACAGATGCAATTGATGGGCAGCCTGCTAATGTAGCCCTTTACGAGGCTTGTATCGCCTACTATATTGATACAGACAACCAGATGTCCATCCCTAGTCTTTTAGAGGATGCTGAGGATAGTGTTACAACAAGACTCTCACAATATGTGGTGAAGGAACCGGATTTTAGCCTTGATGACTCGGAAACCTTTGATGATGTGCAGGAAGTTAGTCTTACTGCTGAAAATAATACAAAGATTTACTATACAACAGATGGAAAAGATCCAACTACTGATAGTACAGAGTTTACAGAAGCCATCCAATTAAGCGAAGGCATTACAAAAATAAAGGCTATTGCAGTAAATGCAGATGGAATCCCAAGTGCAACTGTAACAAAAAAATATAAGGTTGAACTTCCGGTGGAAGATGCACCGGCAGTTTCTCCGTCTACTGGACAATATTCTGCCGCCAAAGTAATTTCTATTCAGGTTCCTGACGGATATGAGGCTTACTATACTTTGAACGGCACCGATCCTAGCACAGAATCGGATCAGTATTCAGACCCTATTGATATGCCGGAAGGAGAGACTATCTTTAAGGCTATTTTAATTAACAAAAAGGGACAAAGTAGTGGTATTACTACGAGACATTATACTCTGGAAACAGAGTAATCTTAAGGAGGTTGATTATGTACCAAATCGTGAAAGCAGAACAATTGGCAGACGTGATTTATCTAATGGAAGTCAAAGCGCCAAGCGTTGCAAAACATTGTCTTCCGGGACAGTTTGTCATTGTAAGCATAGATGAAAAGAGTGAACGTATTCCTCTAACCATCTGTGACTACGACAGAGAAGCAGAAACCATTACCATCGTATTCCAGTTAATCGGAGCTTCTACTCACAAGATGTCGAAATTAAAAGTCGGTGATTCTTTCAAAGACTTCATGGGACCCTTAGGTAATCCATCTGAATTCTGTGTAGAGGAACATTTAGAAGAAACAAAAAAGAAAAAATTTCTCTTTGTAGCAGGTGGTGTTGGAACAGCTCCGGTTTATCCTCAGGTAAAATGGTTAAAAGAGCACGGCGTTGATGTAGATGTTGTTGTGGGTGCTAAGAATAAAGATATCTTAATCTTGGAGGATGAAATGACAGCGGTAGCCGGAAACTATTATCCATGTACAGATGATGGTTCTTATGGTCATGCCGGAATGGTTACTACAAAGATTGAGAAGCTTGTAAAAGAAGAGGGCAAACATTACGATCACTGTATTGCTATCGGTCCTGTGATCATGATGAAGTTTGTTGCTAAGCTTACCAAAGAGTTGGGAATTCCTACAACTGTCAGCATGAATCCGATTATGGTAGATGGAACCGGAATGTGTGGAGCCTGTCGTTTGGTCGTTGGAGATGAAATCAAATTCGCATGTATTGATGGACCGGAGTTTGACGGGCATTTAGTTGACTTTGACAGTGCAATGAGAAGACAACAGATGTATAAAACTCAGGAAGGTCGTGCCCTGCTTAAGGCACAAGAAGGAGACACCCATCACGGTGGATGTGGAAATTGCGGAGGTGATGAATAATGGCTATGGCACCAAGAGTACCTGTTAGAGAGCAGGATCCGAAAGTAAGAGCAAAAAATTTTGAAGAAGTTTGTTATGGATATAATGATGAGGAAGCTTTAGAAGAAGCAAACAGATGCTTAAATTGTAAGGTCCCTCAGTGTAGAAAGGGATGTCCTGTAGCAATTAATATTCCGGGATTTATCCAGAAAATTAAAGAGCAGGATCTTGAGGGGGCTTACCACACCATCAGCGAAGCTTCCTCTCTTCCGGCAGTCTGTGGTCGTGTATGTCCCCAGGAATCTCAGTGTGAGTGCAAGTGTGTATTGGGTATTAAGGGAGATGCTGTTTCCATTGGTAAGTTGGAGCGCTATGTTGCAGACTATGCCTTGGAGCATGATATTAAGCCGGTAAAACCTGACACTACCAATGGACATAAGGTTGCAGTAGTAGGTTCCGGTCCTTCCGGCCTTACCTGTGCCGGAGATCTTGCCAAGTTAGGTTATGAAGTTACTGTATTTGAAACTTTACAGGAACTGGGAGGCGTTTTGGTTTATGGTATTCCGGAATTCCGTCTTCCAAAGAAAAAGGTTGTTGCAAAAGAGGTACAAAAATTAAAAGACCTGGGTGTAGAATTTGTAAATAATATCGTTATTGGACGTTCTCTTACCATCGATCAGTTAGTGGAAGAGGAAGGTTTTGAGGCAGTATTTGTAGGCTCCGGTGCCGGACTTCCTAAATTTATGGGAATTCCCGGAGAAATGTCCAACGGAGTATTCTCAGCCAATGAGTACCTTACCAGAAGTAACCTTATGAAGGCTTATGATTCTTCCTATGAGACACCGATTATTGCCGGAAATAAGGTGGCAGTTGTTGGTGGTGGAAATGTCGCTATGGATGTGGCAAGAACTGCTCTTCGCTTAGGTGCCGAAGAAGTTCATATTGTTTACCGTCGAAGTGAGGAAGAACTTCCGGCCCGTGTTGAAGAAGTTCACCATGCAAAACAGGAAGGGGCAATTTTTGATCTTCTTACCAACCCAACAGAAATCCTTGTAGATGATAAGGGATGGGTAAAGGGAATGAAGGTCGTGCGTATGGAATTAGGAGAACCGGACGATTCTGGAAGAAGAAGACCTGTAGTGATTCCGGATTCTGAATTTGAGATGGAACTGGATACAGTGATCATGTCTCTTGGAACCTCTCCAAATCCATTAATTGCAGCTACTACCAAGGGGCTTGATACCAACGCGAGAAAATGCCTGGTAACAACCGATGAATATGGACAGACCACAAGAGTAGGTGTATTTGCCGGTGGAGATGCAGTTACCGGAGCGGCTACTGTTATTCTGGCTATGGGAGCAGGTAAGGCTGCTGCAAAGGGAATTCATGAATTTTTACAAAATAAAGAAGCTTAAAAATAATTAGATTCTGATTATAATGTTAGAAAAAGGCAGGAGGAGATACATAATCCCTCCTGTCTTTTATAATTGACTTTATTAAGAATCTGGGATAAAATTTATGAGTTAGTATGACAATGAATATATTGGAGATAATATGCGCATTAGCCTGATCACTGTTGGAAAAATAAAAGAAAAATATTTACGGGATGCCATAGCAGAATATTCCAAAAGGCTTAGCCGCTACTGTAAACTGGAAATTATAGAGGTCATGGACGAGAAAACACCGGACCATGCCGGTGAAGCAGCAGAGAAGTTTATTCGGGATAAGGAAGCAGAGAGAATCCTTAAATATATAAAAGAAGGATCCTATATCTTTACTTTAGAGATTTTAGGGAAACAATTAACATCTGAGGAACTTTCAGAGAAAATAGATAGTCTGGGAATTCAAGGAGAAAGCCATCTTGTATTTATTATAGGAGGATCCCTAGGTCTTGGAGAAGAGATTTTAAGAAGATCTGATTATGCTTTAAGCTTTTCTAAAATGACATTTCCCCATCAGCTGATGCGGGTGATCTTACTAGAACAAATTTATCGAAGTTACCGCATTATAAACGGGGAACCCTATCACAAATAGTTAAACAAGGAGAAAACTCATGAAATTTAAAGGAAAAATCGCAGCCTGGTGGTATGTGGCTATCGGAGTTTTAAATGGTCTTGCAGTTGCAGCTGTCATTTATTACGGAGGTTATGGGCCTTATGCCCTATATCTTCCTATTACATTTGTAGTAGATTTATACCTGGTTCCTGTTTTATTTCGTAACGAAGTGACCTTGGACAAGGACTTTATTTCAGTACAATTCGGACTCCTAAAAAAACAGGTCCTTGTAAAGGATGTTTATTCCATTAAATCTTCTAACAGTGTAGGAGCTTCTTTTGCAGCTTCTTTTGATCGTTTGGAAATTAATCCCAGAAACAAAACCTTGGTGTATATTTCTCTTAAGGAACCACAAAAATTTGTTAACGAGCTATTAAAGCTAAACAAGAAGATCAAGTATTATGGTTAAGCCCATAGGACTAGCTAATAAGAAAAACAGAAGGATGAGGGTAGCTAAAAATGGAATATTGGGATATTTACGATAAAGATAAAAAAAGAACCGGAAGAAAAATGAAGCGCAATGATTGGTGTTTAAAAGATGATGAATATCACTTAACTGTATTAGGGGTTGTGGCAAGACCGGACGGAAAATATTTAATTACCAAACGAGTGATGACCAAAAATTGGGCTCCTGGTTGGTGGGAAGTTTCAGGCGGTGCGGCTATGTTTGGAGAAGAGTCGAGACAGGCGGTAAACCGTGAGGTGTTAGAGGAGACGGGACTAGATGTATCCGGATGTAAGGATGGCTATATGTTTACCTATCACCGGGAGAACCCTGGACAAGGAGACAATTATTTTGTAGATGTTTATCGTTTTGAACTGGATTTTAAGGAATCCGATCTTCATTTGCAAAAGAAAGAAACAGACGGATACAAGCTTGCGACGGTAGAGGAAATCAAGGCTTTGGCTGAAGAGGGAATTTTCCTACACTACGATAGTATTAAGCAGGTGTTTATCTAAGTAAGGAGTTGTACATGGGAGTAATAGAAAAAGTTATAGATATACCCGCAGATCATGAGGCAAATGTCTTCGGTCAGTTTGACGTTTTTGCAAAGAAAATCGAACGTACCCTGAAAGTCTCCTTAATTGCTAGAGGGGAGACTGTAAAAATTTTGGGAGAGGCAGCTGCTGTAGAAAAGGCAAAGAGGGTGCTGGAGCAACTTGTGGAACTTTCTAAGCGGGGAAATACAATAGAAGAGCAGAATGTGAATTATGCCTTGTCTTTGACCATGGAAGATTCCGAAGAAAATGTTTTGGAAATTGACAAGGATGTTATCTGCCATACCCTTCAGGGCAAGCCCATTAAACCAAAAACTTTGGGACAGAAAAAATATGTTGATGCCATTAGGAATCAGATGATCGTATTTGGTTTGGGACCAGCCGGAACCGGTAAGACCTATCTTGCCATGGCTATGGCCATTACTGCTTTTAAAAATAACGAAGTGGGAAGAATTATTCTCACAAGGCCTGCCATAGAAGCAGGAGAAAAGCTGGGATTTTTGCCGGGAGACTTACAGAGCAAGATTGATCCTTACTTAAGGCCTTTATATGATGCCCTCTATCAGATCATGGGAGCAGAAAGCTTTATGAAAAATTCTGAGAAGGGTTTAATTGAAGTGGCTCCTTTAGCTTATATGAGAGGCCGAACTCTGGATAATGCTTTTATCATCTTAGATGAGGCTCAAAACACCACCCCTGCCCAGATGAAGATGTTTTTGACCCGTATTGGGTTTGGGTCCAAGGTAGTTATTACCGGAGATTCCACCCAAAAGGACCTGCCGGAAGGGCAGACCTCAGGTCTTGATGTGGCTGTAAATGTAATAAAAAATATCGATGATATTACTGTTTGTAAGCTGACAAATAAAGATGTGGTCCGTCATCCTTTAGTGCAAAAGATTGTAAAAGCATACGAAGACTATGAAAATAAGAAGAATGCTCCAAGAAAAAGAGAGAAGAGAAAAAAATCATGACATTATTTTTTGAAGAAGAAGGAGAATTAAGCCTTGATATTCCCTGCGAAAAAATAGCAAGACAGGTCATTGAGGCAGCTCTTGACTACGTGGGGTGTCCCTATGAAGCTCAGGTAAATTTGCTGCTTTCCATGGATGAACAGGTCCATGAGACAAATTTAAATTTTCGGGGGATTGACCGGGCTACCGATGTTTTATCCTTCCCAATGTTAGAGTATGAAGAGCCTGGAAATTTTGATTTTTTAGAAGATCATGAGGA
Source organism: Parabacteroides distasonis (assembly GCA_963589425.1). Classification (GTDB taxonomy): domain Bacteria; phylum Bacillota; class Clostridia; order Lachnospirales; family Lachnospiraceae; genus CAKRJP01. The sequence goes on from CAVAKZ010000028.1 coordinate 8,385, forward strand.
ATGCTTTGATCCGGAAACAGGGGAGCTTTCCTTAGGGGACATTATGATTTCCAAGGAAAAAGTCATAAATCAAGCAGCCGAGTACGGACATTCTGTGCTTAGAGAATATGCTTTCTTAATCGCACATTCTATGCTACACTTGTTTGGATATGACCATATGGAAGAAGAGGAACGGAAAGTTATGGAGAAAAAGCAGCGGGAGATTATGGAGAAAGTTCAAATCTTGCGCTGATAGCTTTCTTAAAAAATAGAGGAATCTAGATAGAACTGGAGTTTATATATATGACAAAAAATAAGGATAAGAATTTTTTGGTACAAGGTTCCATTCTTGCTATTGCTGGGGTAGTAACAAAAGTCATTGGGTTGATTTATCGTATCCCTTTAAATAATATTGCTGGCAATGAGGGAATGGGCTACTATAGTGCCGCCTTTTCGATTTATACGGTAGCTCTTATGCTTACCTCCTATAGTTTGCCCTTGGCGGTGTCCAAGCTTGTATCGGAACGTATTGGAAAAGGCCAATACAAGAATGCCTATAAGGTATTTCGTGAAGCACTGGCATTTGCCCTGGTAGCAGGTGGTTTTGTTTCGTTGTTAATTTTTTTTGGAGCTGATTTTATAGCTAGTACGCTTTTAAGTATGGACATGTGTGCCTACTCCCTTCGAGTGCTGGCTCCCTGTATTCTGATTGTGGCGCTGCTTGGTGTTTTTCGCGGATTCTTTCAGGGAACAGGCTCCATGGTACCTACAGCAATTTCACAGATCCTGGAGCAGATTGTCAATGCCATTGCCTCAGTAGCAGGAGCTTATATGCTTCTCCAAGCTGGTAAAAATGTAGCAAAGAAAATGCATGATGACTCCTATTCTTATTCTTATGCTGCAGCAGGAGGAACAATTGGTACCGTAGCCGGTGCCTTCTTTGCCTTATTGCTGCTTTTGGCAATTTTCTTTGCTTACAAAAAAATCTTTAAGAAGCAAATGCGAAAAGATCGCACTAAGGAAGATGAACGCTATGGCATGATCTTAAAGATTTTAATTGCAACTATTATACCGGTAATTTTAAGTGCAACGGTTTATAACATCAGTGATCTTTTGGATACAGCGATTTTCAATAAGATCATGGTCTTCCAAGGCTATGAAAAAGCAGAATATGCCAGCCTTTTGGGAATGTTTAGCGGTAAGTTTACCACACTTATTAACGTGCCAACATCGGTGGCTAGTGCCCTGGCTTCTTCCTTGATCCCGGCCTTAGTAATGACGGCTCAAAGCGGCAGCAGAAAGCAGATTCATGGAAAAATTTTCACTGTGGTCCGTTTTACTATGTTGATTTCTATTCCTTGTGCTGTGGGATTTTTTGTCCTTGCCAAGCCTATATTGGACGTTCTTTTTACAAGGGATAATGTAGAAGCTGCATGGATGCTGCAATTGGGAGCTATCTCTGTAGTGTTTTTCAGCTTGTCTACTGTAACAACTGCAGTAATTCAAGGCTTAGATGACATGATAACTCCTGTGAAAAATTCTGCTATCTCACTAGTAGTACATGTAATTGCCCTGGTGCTTATGATGGTGGTATTCCAATGGAATATCTATGCAGTAGTTATGAGCAAAACAGTTTTTGCCTTAGTAAATACTATTTTAAATGACCATAGCTTGAGAATGCAGGTAGGCTATGTACAGGAGACAAGACGAACCTTTTTATTACCTGCCATTGCCTCTGCCATAATGGGGCTGATAGCCGTAGTGGTTCATGTGATCTTCCAGCTTTTTACCGGAGAGACTATTGCAACATTAGTGGCCATTGTAGCGGCTGTGATCGCCTATGTCCTTAGTTTGTTTTTAATCGGAGGAATCACAGAGGCAGATCTTCGTGAGATGCCAAAGGGAGCCCTTATTATTTCTATTTGTAAGAAATTACATTTAATTCAAGGAGAATATTAATCATGAGACCAGTAAAAAAAGTGGCTTTGATTCATGATATCTGCAGTATAGGAAAGGCTTCTTTAACGAATATGATGCCGATTTTAGGGAAGATGGGCGTGGAGTCTTGTCCCATTCCGACTATGCTTTTGTCCACCCATACCGGAGGATATGGCGATCCTGCAGTTCATCGAATCCCGGGGCAATACTTAAGAGAGACTGCTGACCATTATAAGGAGCAGGGAATCGATTTTGACCTGCTTTTTGTAGGTTATGTAGGATGCAAAGAACTTCTTGAAGATGTTATTTATTTTATAGAATCATTTCCGGAGACCAAGGTAGTGGTAGATCCTATTATGGGAGACCAGGGGAAATTATATTCCCTGTTTTCTGAGGACTACCCGGAGGCCCTTATAAAGCTTTTGCCTTATGCAGATGTGCTCTTGCCTAATTTGACAGAAGCCTATTTTCTGGCAAAAGAAGAATACAAGCTTCCCACAGATCACAGACAGATCCTTCCTATCTGCGAAAGGCTTACCAAATTAGGCGCAAAAAACCTTATTATCACCAGTGTGCCTAAGGATGACTGCAACAAGGGCATGATCCTATATGAAAACCATGCTTTCCTTTATATTGGAAACGGGGAAGAGCAGGGGGAATACCATGGGGCTGGAGATGCCTTTGACGGTATGTTTATTGCAAAATATGTTCAAGGATATTCACTTTTGGAAAGTGTTCAGGCAGCTCATGCCTTTGTGTGTGCCTGTATTCGGGAAAGCGAAAAATATGACTATCCGGAGCGAGAAGGACTTTTGATTGAAACTACATTGAATAAACTCTAACTAATAGGGGAGAAAAAGATGAACGATCAGAAAATTAACAGAATCAATGAGCTTTACCGTAAGTCGAAGACTTGTGGACTTACGGAAGAAGAGCTTAAAGAACAGCAGATCCTTAGAAAAGAATATATTGAGTCAGTTAGAAGAAATCTCAGAGGTCAATTAGATAACATTGACGTACAGGAAAAGGATGGTTCTATTACCAATCTTGGAGAAAAGTATGGAGAGAATCTTAAAGAAACAGGTAATTAGAAAACAGGTCTACACCCTGCGAAAAGCTATGACAAAGGAAGATTGGGAAGCTAAAACCAAGACCATTGTAGAATCCTTACAGCAGATGCCGACCTATAAAACTGCAAAATCCATCTACGCTTATGTGGATTACAAGAATGAGGTGGGAACAAGGGAGATTATCCGGAAGGCCTGGAAGGCTGGGAAAAAAGTATATGTTCCCAAAGTCCTGGGAAAGGACATGGAGTTCTTTGAGATAAATACTTTTGAAGATCTTAAACCCGGTTGTAAGGGAATTTTGGAACCTAAGGAAGACCTGGAAAAAATGGCTTTTGGAGGAGATGGACTTATGATTCTTCCCGGAGTTGCCTTTGATAAAGACTGTCACCGCATAGGCTATGGTGGTGGTTTTTATGATCGATATTTGGCAGCCCACCCAAAGCTTAAAAAAGTAGCCCTTGCATTTTCCTTTCAAATATTTGAGGAAATATGCTGGGAGGAATTTGATATTTCTCCTGAGATGATTATAACGGAGGATAATATTTATGGAAAACCTGCCTAAAGACCCTGTCTTACTTTTAAGTGTTATAAATATGAAGCTGCGGGATTTTTATGGATCTCTAGACGACTTGTGTGAAGATTTACAGGTTGATAAGACTTGGATCCTAGAAACTTTGAAAGGAATCGATTATGAATATGATGAAAAACAGCATCAATTTATCTGAAGTAGCTCCGCTTACAGAGCCACAACGTCAGTATTATTTTATAGAAAAAGCAAAGAGATATATTAAAGAAGAAGCGGAGGAACTTGGGCGTCCTCTGACTTTTTGCGTCACCACCTTTGGCTGTCAGATGAATGCCAGAGACTCTGAAAAACTTCGGGGGATTTTAAAAGAGATCGGTTATGTGGAAGCAGAAGAAGATCAGGCAGATTTTATTATCTTTAATACATGTACTGTCAGAGAAAATGCCAATACCAGAGTCTATGGAAGACTGGGGCAATTAAAGCCGAAAAAGAAGAAAAATCCCCACATGAAAATCGGGCTTTGCGGCTGTATGATGCAGGAGCCGGAGGTGGTAGCAAAATTACAGAAAAGCTATCGCTATATCGATTTAATTTTCGGAACCCACAATATTTATAAATTTGCAGAGCTTATTGTAACCAGATATGAATCCAGCGACATGGTTATTGATATATGGAAGGACACAGATAAAATTGTAGAAGATCTGCCTGTGGATCGTAAGTATTCATTTAAGTCAGGAATTAATATTATGTTTGGTTGCAACAATTTCTGCACCTACTGTATTGTCCCTTATGTGCGAGGACGGGAGCGAAGTCGTGATCCTAAGGACATTATCAGGGAAATTGAGAACCTGGTGGCTGATGGTGTTGTAGAGATTATGCTCTTGGGACAAAATGTAAATTCCTATGGCAAGAACTTAGAAGAGCCTATGACCTTTGCCCAGTTGCTGCAGGAGATTGAGAAAATAGAAGGTCTGAAACGAATTCGGTTTATGACCTCCCATCCCAAGGACCTGTCGGATGAGCTTATTGATGTTATGGCAGCATCAAAAAAAATCTGCAGACATTTACACCTTCCTATGCAATCCGGAAGCAGCCGCATGTTAAAGCTTATGAACCGGAGATACACAAAAGAGCAATATTTAGACTTAGCTCTTAAGATTAAAGATAGAATTCCGGATATATCTCTAACTACAGATATAATCGTAGGCTTTCCGGGAGAAACTGAGGAAGATTTTGAAGAAACTCTGGATGTGGTACGCAAGGTGCGTTACGACAGTGCCTTTACCTTTATTTATTCCAAGAGAACCGGAACACCGGCAGCAACAATGGAAGATCAAATTCCTGAGGATGTGGTAAAGGATCGTTTCAATCGCCTTTTAAAGGAAGTGCAGACCATTGCAGGGGAAGTTTGTTCAGTTCACCAGGGAAAGACCGTAGAAGTATTAGTGGAGACAGTAAGTGATCATGATCCTTCTATGGTAAGTGGACGAATGAGCAACAATCTCTTGGTACATTTCAAAGGAGACCAGAGTATGATCGGATCTTTTGCAAGGGTCAAATTAACAGAATGCAAAGGTTTCTATTATTTAGGAGAGCTCCTTATAGAAGAATAAATTTGGAGGTTTACAAAGTGGCTGAATTAACACCCATGATGCAGCAATATATGCAGACAAAAAAGGAATACAAGGACTGTATTTTGTTTTATCGATTGGGAGATTTTTATGAGATGTTCTTTGATGATGCAATAACAGCGTCAAAAGAACTGGAACTTACATTAACCGGAAAAAGTTGTGGACTTGAGGAACGCGCACCTATGTGTGGCGTTCCTTATCATGCTGTAGACGGATATTTAAATCGCTTGGTTTCTAAAGGCTATAAGGTAGCAATCTGCGAGCAGGTGGAAGATCCAGCCACTGCAAAGGGAATTGTAAAACGGGAAGTGGTCCGAATTGCTACTCCGGGAACTAACCTGGATATGTCATACCTAGATGAAACGAAAAATAATTTCATTATGTGTGTCGTATATTCCGAAGATCATTTTGGCATGTCTGTGGCGGATGTTACAACCGGAGAATTTTTTGTGACAGAAGTTTCCGACAGCCAGAAACTCTTTGATGAAATCTATAAATATATGCCTTCGGAGTTAATCTGCAACGAGGCCTTTTATATGTGTGGCATTGATCTGGAACTTTTAAAGGACAAGTTGGGAATCGTGATATATTCTCAGGATGCCTGGTACTTTGATGAAGAAATCTGTGAAAATACCTTAAAAGACCATTTTCATGTAAAAGCCTTGGAGGGTTTGGGAATTAAGGACTATGACTGTGGCACCATAGCGGCAGGTTCCCTTCTTCGCTATTTAATCGAAACCCAGAAAAGAGACTTATCCCATATTACATCCCTTACGGTATATAGCTCAGGCAAATATATGCTTCTTGACAGTTCCAGCAGAAGGAACCTGGAGCTTTGCGAAACCTTAAGAGATAAACAAAAGCGGGGCTCTCTTCTGTGGGTATTAGATAAGACAAAAACAGCCATGGGAGCCAGAACACTCAGAAAATTTATTGAGCAGCCTTTAATTGATAAGGAATCTATTTTAAGGCGTTTAGATGGAGTGGAGGAGCTTGTAAATGCTGCCATATCCCGAGAAGAGATGAGGGAATATTTGTCCTCTGTTTATGATTTGGAGCGGTTGGTTTGTAAATTCACCTATCAATCTGCTAACCCCAGAGACTTAATCGCCTTTTGCTCATCCCTATCTATGCTTCCATCCATTAAGTATATTTTAGGGGAAATGCAGGCTACTCTTTTAAAAGAATTATATGAAAATCTAGACCCCATGGAAGATCTGTGTAAACTAGTCCAGGAGGCCATTATTGAGGATCCGCCCCTTGCCATGAAGGAAGGAGGCATTATAAAAAGTGGCTATAATGAAGAAGTTGACCGCCTAAGAAATGCCAAAACCCAGGGGAAAGAATGGCTTGCCCGGCTAGAAACCAAGGAACGGGAGCAGACAGGAATTAAAAATCTTAGGATTAAATATAATAAAGTCTTTGGCTATTACCTGGAAGTTACCAACTCCTATAAAGATCTGGTGCCAGACTACTATACCAGAAAGCAGACCTTAGCCAACGCAGAGCGCTATATTACTCCGGAATTAAAAGAATTAGAGGATACTATTTTAGGAGCAGAAGATAAGCTCTATGCCCTGGAGTATCAGCTTTATACAGAAGTAAGAGATGCCATTGCAGGGGAAACTTCAAGAATTCAAAAAACAGCCAAGGCGGTGGCCTATATTGACGCATTGGCCTCTTTGGCAGTGGTAGCAGAAAGAAATCATTATGTGCGGCCAAAGATTAACCAGCGGGGAACCATTGACATCCGGGATGGCAGACATCCTGTGGTAGAAAAAATGATTTCTAACGACATGTTTATTGCAAATGACACTTATCTAAATGACAAAAGAGATCGTATTGCAGTTATTACAGGCCCTAATATGGCAGGTAAGTCTACCTATATGCGGCAGACTGCCCTGATCGTTCTCATGGCTCAGATTGGGTCTTTTGTTCCGGCCACAAAGGCAAATATTGGACTGGTAGATCGAATTTTCACCAGGGTGGGAGCCTCCGATGACCTGGCTAGCGGTCAGAGTACCTTTATGGTGGAAATGACGGAAATAGCCAATATTTTAAGAAATGCTACTAGCAAGAGTCTCCTGATCCTGGATGAGATTGGACGGGGAACAAGTACCTTTGACGGTTTAAGTATTGCCTGGGCGGTTATCGAATATATAAGCAATAGCAAGCTTCTTGGGGCCAAGACCTTATTTGCCACCCATTACCATGAGCTTACCGAATTGGAAGGTAAGATTGAAAATGTCAATAATTACTGTATCGCAGTAAAAGAAAAGGGCGACGATATTATTTTCCTTCGAAAGATTGTAAAAGGCGGGGCTGATAAAAGCTACGGAATCCAGGTGGCAAAGCTTGCCGGCGTTCCGGAAATTGTTACCAATCGGGCCAAAGAGATCGTAGAAGAATTGGTTGAAGCAGACGTTACTACCAGAATTAAGGATATTGCTTCTAAGGGCTTAGAGCCGGCAAGAAAAAGCGGCAGTAAGGGAAAACCAAAACATTATGATGATGTAGATCTGGCACAGATGTCTCTCTTTGATACAGTAAAGGATGATGACATTTTACAAGAATTACGGGATTTGGATGTCAGTAATATGACACCAATCGACGCATTGAACACCTTATATCAATTCCAAAACAAGTTAAAGAACAGGTGGTAAATCATTTATGGGAAAGATACAGTTATTAGATACTGTTACAATTGATAAAATCGCTGCAGGAGAGGTAATTGAACGTCCGGCTTCTGTAATTAAAGAATTAGTGGAAAATGCCATTGATGCAGGGGCCACTGCCATTACTGTTGAAATCGAGGAGGGAGGAATCTCCTATATGAGAATCACAGATAATGGTTCAGGTATTGCACCGGAGGATATCCGAAATGCCTTCCTTAGGCATTCTACCAGCAAGATCAGGCAGGTGGAGGATCTTTCCCATATTCACTCCTTGGGCTTTCGCGGAGAGGCTTTGTCCAGTATTTCTGCAGTTTCTCAGGTGGAATTACTTACAAAAACTAAGGAAGCAGATTTTGGTATGCGTTACTGTATCCATGGAGGAAAGGAAGTATGCCTTGAGGAGGCTGGCGTTAAGGATGGAACAACTTTTATTATCCGGCAGCTTTTTTACAATACCCCTGCCAGGAGAAAGTTTTTAAAAACTCCTATGACAGAAGCAAGTCATGTGGGGGATTTTATTACAAGATTAGCCCTGTCTCAGCCTGGAATTTCCTTTCGATTTGTAAACAATGGACAGACAAAATTACAAACCTCAGGGAATAACCGATTAAAAGACGTGATCTATCAGGTGTATGGTCGGGAGATCACTTCCAATCTGCTCCCGGCAAGCTTAAAAAAAGAGGGCCTTAGCATAGAGGGATATATTGGCAAACCCATTATTTCCCGAGGAAATCGTAATTTTGAAAATTATTTTATTAATGGCAGATACATTCGAAATAACATCATCGCCAAGGCCATTGAAGATGGCTATAAGGACTACAGTATGCAGCACAAGTACCCCTTCTGTGTCCTGTTAATGGAAGTGGACGGGGAGGATGTAGATGTAAATGTACATCCGGCAAAAATGGAGATGCGATTTCATCATCAACAGGATATTTATAATAGTCTTTATCAAATGATCTGTCATGTTCTGAGAGAACCGGAGTTAATTCCCCAGGTAGAGCTTGATAGGCCTCTTACAAAAACTGCCAAGACCCTTGTAAGGCCGGCAGAGGTTTCCAGGACACCGGCAGCACCTGTGGAACTTCCGGCAAAGTCTGTAGCAGCAGAACCGGCAAGGCCTGTGGAGCTTCCAGCAAAGTCTATAGCAGCAGAACCGGCAAAGCCCCTGGAGCCGGCAGCAAGGTCTGTAGCAGCAGAAGCGGCAAAGCCTGTGGAGATTCCTACAAAATTTGTAGAGGTTCCAGTAAAGGAAGATGATAAATCTGTAAGTAAGATCCAGGAAGAGAAAACATCATATATGAAATCTGGGAATTTCCCTTCGTCTGAGCCGGAGGATAAGCTTCAGTATTTCATGGAAAAGATGAAACAGAGAGTCTACGAAAAGCATGCTCGGGAAAAAGAGACAAAAGCTGTATCTCCACCAGAAATCCCGGTGGAGACTAGTCCAACAGGTGAACAATTAAACCTCTTTGAGGAGCGGCTGATTTCAAAAAAGGCCATGAAAGAATATAAGATTATCGGACAAGCCTTTGATACTTATTGGCTTGTGGAATTTAAAGACAATCTTTATATTATTGATCAGCATGCTGCCCATGAGCGAGTTCTATATGAGCGAACCCTAAAGAGCATGAAGACTAGAGAGTATACTTCTCAGATGATCTCACCTCCGATTATTTTAAATCTGTCCATGCAGGAGGCTGAACTTTTAAAGACATACATGGATCAATTTACCAAAATTGGATTTGAATTTGAAGAATTTGGAGAGGATTCCTATGCAGTAAGAGCTGTACCGGATAATTTGTTTAGTATTGCAAAAAAAGACCTTCTGATGCAAATGTTGGATAATCTATCTTCGGATGTGGCGCGAAACGCAACTCCTGACCTTATTGATGAGAAGATCGCTTCTATGTCTTGCAAGGCAGCCGTTAAGGGGAATATGAGACTTTCCATAGAGGAAATAGACACACTGATTGGAGAGTTGCTTGAGCTAGACAACCCTTATCATTGCCCCCACGGACGCCCTACCATTATTGCTATGAGTAAGAGAGAACTGGAAAGGAAATTTAAGAGGATTGTGTAAATGCCAAAAAAACCATTAGTAGTACTAACAGGGCCTACGGCCGTCGGGAAAACAAAAGCGTCTATTGAACTGGCAAAATCCATAGGTGGAGAAATTATTTCTGCTGATTCTATGCAGGTGTACCGATATATGGATATTGGTTCAGCCAAGATTACAAAGGAAGAGATGGAAGGCGTGCCCCATTATCTGGTAGACCTATTAGATCCAAAAGAAGAATTTCATGTAGTGAAATTTCAGGAAATGGCAAAAAAAGCCATGGACGAAATTTATCATCATGGCCACATTCCTATAGTAGTAGGCGGAACCGGATTTTACATTCAAGCCCTTCTTTATGATATTGATTTTACTGACAAGGATGAGGACTTAACAATTCGACAGGAACTGGAAGCCTTTGCCGATAAAAATGGGCTTGAGGCCCTTCATGACCGCCTTCTTGAGGTGGATCCCAAATCTGCAGAAACTATTCATGCTAATAATAAAAAAAGAGTGATTCGGGCTTTGGAATTTTTCAGGCAGACAGGAAGACCTATTTCAGAACACAACGAAAGGGAAAGAGCCAAAGAATCTCCCTATGATTTTCGATATTTTGTGCTGACAGATGACAGGCAGAAGTTATACAATCGAATTGATAGGAGAGTAGACCTTATGCTAGAAGCAGGTCTGGTGGATGAAGTTTGTAAATTAAAAGAAATGGGTTGCACCAAAGATATGGTCTCTATGCAGGGGTTAGGATACAAGGAAATCCTTGAATACCTAGAGGGGACCATTTCATTGGAGGAAGCCATTTATAAAATTAAACGTGACACCAGACATTTCGCCAAACGCCAGCTTACCTGGTTTCGAAGAGAACGTCAGGTGATCTGGCTGAATAAAGAGACCTATCAGAACGAAACAGCACTTATAAAGGACATGATGAAAAAGACGGAGGGGTTAAGATGCTTGAACGATTCAAACGAAGATCTAAATCTAAATTTGTAAATCGGCTAAACACACTTATGGGAATTTATGAAACCAGCATGGATACCAGAGCCACCTACAAGGAATTATTAAAATTGGAAATATTGGTAAAGACCCAGGGGGAGCGGGCCCTTTATGATTTGAACCGAGCATCTCTTTTATATGACTTAAAACATTATAGGGAGGCTTCCGATATTATTTTGGAAATCCCTTCCCTAAATCCGGAATTTGATGCAAAGTGCGCCATTATTAAGACGAAAATTATGGATGCCTTGTAGGAAGAATAGTTAGGAGATAAGACTATGCCAGATATGCATAATATTTATAGAGAGATTGGGATTCGAAGATCAGTACTTGATTTCGGAAACCAGATAGAAGATTCTTTAAAGGAGAGATTTGCTGACATCGATGAGATGGCGGAGTACAATCAGTTAAAAGTTATTCACGCTATGCAGGGGAATCGTGTAAATGTATCCTGCTTTAACTATGTCAGCGGATATGGTTATGACGATCACGGAAGAGATACCTTAGAAAAAGTATATGCTTCTATTTTTCATACAGAAGCTGCCCTGGTACGGCCCCAGATTACCTGCGGAACCCATGCCCTTGCATTAGCTTTAGCAGCTAATTTAAGACCCGGAGACGAACTGGTATCTATTGCCGGAAAACCTTATGACACCTTAGAAGAAGTCATTGGAATCAGACCTTCCAATGGATCTCTTGCAGAATATGGAATCAGCTATAAGCAGGTAGATCTTTTGCCGGATGGTTCCTTTGATTTTGAAGCGATTAAAAATACTTTGTCGAAAAAAACCAAACTGGTGACGATTCAACGGTCCAAGGGATATCAGACAAGACCAAGCTTTTCTGTGGCCCAGATCGGAGAGGCCATTTCTTTTGTAAAATCTCTGGGCCTGGATATTATCTGTATGGTTGATAATTGTTACGGAGAGTTTGTAGAAGAATTAGAACCTAGTGATGTGGGAGCAGACATGGTGGTTGGATCTCTCATTAAGAACCCGGGAGGAGGACTTGCTCCTATTGGAGGCTATATTGCAGGAAGAGAAGACCTTATTGAAAACTGTGGCTATCGCCTGACTTCTCCGGGACTTGGAAGAGAAGTAGGGGCATCCCTAGATGTGATGCGGTCCTTCTATCAGGGGCTTTTTCTTGCTCCTACAGTGGTGGCTTCTGCCTTGAAAGGAGCTATTTTTGCTGCAAATATTTATGAAAAATTAGGCTATCCTGTAGTTCCTAACGGATCAGAGAGCCGACATGATATCATTCAGGCTGTTGAGTTTGGAAAACCGGAGGGAGTAATTGCCTTCTGCAAGGGAATTCAGGCAGCAGCTCCGGTAGACTCCTATGTAACGCCGGAGCCTTGGCCTATGCCAGGCTATGACAGCCATGTCATTATGGCAGCAGGAGCCTTTGTCCAGGGATCCTCTATTGAGTTAAGTGCGGATGGCCCTATTAAAGAACCCTATGCCGTATACTTCCAGGGAGGTCTTACCGCTCCCCATGCAAAGCTTGGTATATTAATGTCCTTAGAATATTTGATTCGTGACGGCGTGATTAAAGAAGAGTTATTAAAATAGAAGATAAAAGCTTATGAAGAAAATTGTGATTCTTGGAGGCGGAGCCTCTGGTATGGTGGCAGCTATTGAAGCTGCCCGAACCAATAAAAAAACACAAGTTTATATTGTAGAGCGAAAAGATGCCTTAGGGAAAAAGTTATTAGCTACCGGAAATGGTCGCTGTAACCTTACCAATGAGAATATGGCCGCTTCTCATTTTCGAAGTGACAACATGGAAATAATTCCACAAATTCTCGGGGCATTTAATAGCAAGGATACTCTTGACTTTTTCTCTGATCTTGGTCTTATGACTAAATCCAGAGAAGGTTATATTTATCCTAGGTCTGACCAGGCCCAAACAGTTGTAAATCTATTGGTGGCTGAACTAAAAAAACAAAAGGTCATCATTAAAACAGGAAGTAAAGTATTAAAAATCAAGCACGAAAATAATGCTTTTGAAATTGTGACAGATCAAGAAAATCTAAAAGCAGATTCCTTGATTTTAGCTTGCGGCGGTAAGGCCCAGCCAGAGCTTGGCTCTGATGGAAGCGGCTATGGATTTGCCCAATCCTTTGGTCACCATCTTTCCCCTGTAGTGCCTTCTTTAGTTCCCTTAAAAGTAAAGAATTTTTCTTTTAAAAAAGCAGCTGGGGTTAGAAGCCTAGCTAAGGTGTCTGCTCTTGTTGAGGGAAATGTAGTTGCCAGCGATACTGGAGAATTGCAGGTTACAGCCTATGGACTTTCCGGAATTCCGATTTTTCAGATAAGCCGGTATGTGTCAAAGGCTCTTTATGAAGAAAAGCCTGTAAAAGTCTTGGTGGATTTTCTGCCTGATCTTAATAGCAAAGAAATGGATACATGGATTTATAGGCAAAAAAATTCGGTGAAGGATAGGACACTTTTTGATTTTTTAACAGGTATCTTTAATGGAAAGCTGGTAAGCGAATTTTTAAAAAAATCCCATTTGTCCGGAAGCATTTTCATAGAAGACTTAAAAGAATCACAGTGGAAAAAATTGCTATATGCTATAAAAAACCAGGAGTTTCTAATCCAGGATACTATGGGATTTTCAAGAGCTCAAGTCTGTGGAGGAGGAGTGAAAACCACGGAGATATCCGCTTCCACCCTAGAGTCCAAATATATCAAGAACTTATATCTTGTAGGTGAGCTATTGGATGTAGATGGAGTTTGCGGAGGTTATAACCTTCAGTGGGCCTGGGCGACCGGATATCTGGCAGGAAAGGATGCGGCAAAATGATTCAAATCAGTCAATTAAAACTAGATATTCACCATAGCAAAAAGGATCTGGAAAAGAAAATATTAAAAACTTTGCGTATTTCGGAAAGTCAGCTTATTTCTTATGAGATTAAAAAGCAGTCCATAGATGCCAGAAAAAAGCCCCAGCTTTTTTATGTTTATACGGTGCTTGTAAGGGCAAAACAGGAAGCTCAAATTATAAAAAAATGCAAAAATTCCAATGTAAAATTCATTGAAGCAGGCCGGGGTTACGATTTTATTCCCAGCGGTAGGGAAAGTATGAAATATCGTCCGGTGATTATTGGTACCGGACCGGCAGGGCTCTTCTGTGGATATTTTTTGGCAATAAATGGGTATCAACCGATTTTGCTGGAGAGAGGTGCTGATGTAGACTCCAGACAAAAGATCGTAGATGAGTTTTGGAATTCAGGCAGGCTTCTTGTAAATTCTAATGTGCAATTTGGGGAAGGAGGAGCCGGGACTTTTTCTGATGGAAAATTAAATACCTTGGTTCATGATCCGAAAGGTAGAAACCAAAAGGTCCTGGAGCTTTTTGTAGAGTCAGGAGCTGATCCTGAGATTCTCTATCAGCAAAAGCCCCATGTAGGGACAGATGTATTGGCCAAGGTCGTGAAAAATATTCGTAAAGAAATTATTTCTCTGGGAGGAGAAGTGAAATTTTTTTCTCAGGTTACAGACCTTATTTATGAGGATTGTGAAGGCTCCAAAATCCTTTCAAAATTGCAAGTTACAGATACGAAATCTGGAGAGACTTGGGACTTGAGAACCCATCTTGCAGTTCTTGCTATTGGTCACAGTGCCCGAGATACTTTTGAAATGCTAGAGAAAAGAAAGATTCCCATGGAGCAAAAACCCTTTGCTGTAGGAGTTCGAATTGAGCATCCCCAGAGTATGATTAACGCATCCCAGTACGGAGCCGGCCATGATGATCTTCCGGCAGCATCTTACAAGCTTTCAACCAAAGCCGGCAATGGACGTGGAGTTTATACTTTCTGCATGTGTCCGGGAGGCTATGTGGTAAATGCATCCTCTGAAGCAGGAAGATTAGCCGTCAATGGTATGAGCTACCGTGCCCGTGATGGGGAAAATGCCAACAGTGCAGTCATTGCTACGGTAACTCCCAAAGATTTTCCGGGGGAAGGGGTCCTTTCAGGCTTAGAATTTCAAAGACATTTGGAGGAGAAGGCCTTTGAAATTGGAGAAGGGAAGATTCCGGTGCAGCGTTTTGGAGATTTTTGTAAAAATAAAGCCTCAGATGCCAGTGAAGAAATAAAAAAATCCTTGCAGCCTCAGATGAAGGGAGCCTACCATTGGAGTAATGTTCGAAGTATTTTTCCAAAAGACCTTGGAGATGCCCTGGAAGAGGGAATTCATTCTTTTGACCAACGTATCACTGGTTACGGAAGAGCAGACGCCATTGTGTCAGGAGTGGAAAGCAGGACTTCATCTCCAGTTCGAATTATAAGAGATGAGAACTTCTTAAGTTCCATTGCCGGTTTATATCCTTGTGGAGAGGGAGCTGGATATGCCGGTGGAATTACTTCCGCAGCTATGGATGGAATAAAAGTGGCGGAAGCTATTATGAATCGTTATAAAAAAATGTGATGATATTGTTAAATTTTCATTCTCAATCAATACGTCTGTACACGTTTTTGCAAATGTGATAAAATATACGCTGTTAAATACGAGGAGGAGTTTATAAATTATGAAAGGAACAGGAAGTAAAAACACCTGGGCTTTATTTTTGATGCTTTTGGCAGGAATTGTCATTGGCGGATTTATTGGTACACTTACCAAGGATGTATCAGCATTAAACTGGTTATCCTATGGGCAGTCCTTTGGATTAGACGATCCTATTGTCTTAGATCTTGGAGTTTTAGTTGTAACCTTTGGACTTTCTATCAATATCAGCATCGCCAGCATCATAGGGGTTGTTCTGGCTATTATCATTTATCGTTTCTTGTAAGTTCTTAAGATGTCGTACGAATCTGTTGATTAAATGAACCAAACAACTACAATTAAGGCGTTGCCAAAAGAGGAACGTCCATATGAAAAATGTCTGCAAAAAGGTGCCTCTTCTTTGACGAATGAAGAACTTTTAGCAGTCTTGTTGCGTACCGGTACCAAGGGAGAGAATGCTCTGGAGCTTTCCAGACGCATTCTTTATAATGCCGGAGAGTCAGGGCTTCTTGCTATTCACCAGTTTAACTTAAACAGACTTTTAAAAATTAAAGGAATCGGCAAGGTAAAGGCAGTTCAGATTTCCTGTATTTCTGAATTGGCAAAACGCTTATCCAAAACAAGTTATTCGGATTCTATTTGCTTTACGGACCCAGAGACCATTGCTCATTACTATATGGAAGAAATGCGTCACGAAAAACAAGAGATCATGAAGCTTTTAATGTTAAATTCCAAAACCAAACTAATTGGAGAGACTAACATTTCAAAAGGCACAGTTAATGCCTCCTTAATTACGCCGAGAGAATTATTTATTGAAGCATTACAAAAAAATGCTGTTTCCATTATTATTTTACATAACCATCCCAGCGGTGACCCAACCCCTAGCAGAGAGGATGTATTGGTTACCAAAAGGATTCGTGAAGCAGGCATGCTCATCGGAATTGATCTTTTAGATCACGTAGTAATCGGAGATAATTGCTACATTAGCTTTCGAGAGGAGGGTATGCTGGAGAAAGGATTATAATAAATGGCTAAGAATATTTATGGAATTGACCTTGGATCTTATGAGATCAAAGTTTATGATAAAAATGAAGATACCTTTTGGAAGGAAAAAGATGCCATTGCAATTAAAAATCAAACAGATATTCTTGCAGTGGGAGACGAAGCTTACGGAATGTATGAACGTACGCCTTCAAAAATCGATGTGGTTTTTCCTATGGAGGAAGGTGTGATTTCAAGATTTAATGACATGCAGTATCTTTTGCAAAGCCTTTTAAAAAAAGGCAGAAGGTATTCTAGAGGTGCAGAGTATGTTATTGCTGTGCCCACAGATATTACAGAAGTTCAAAAAAAAGCCTTCTTCGATCTAGTGGTTCATTCCAATGCCAAGGCAAGGGAGATTAACATTGTAGAGCGTTCTATCGCTGATGCCATAGGCTTGAATCTAGATGTTCAAAACACCAAAGGCGTGATTATTGTAAATTTCGGTGGGGAAACTATCGAACAGTCAGTAGTTGCAGAAGGTGGTCTTGTCTATAACAAGCTTTTGAAATTCGGTGGAGTTAGTTTTGACAGGGCTATTGTAAATTTGGTGCGAAACACCCACGATTTCTTAATTGGTATGCATACAGCTGAAAAACTAAGAAAGGATTTTGGGGTTCTTACCAGTGAATCTGATGAAGTACAGACGGTTTCCGGCAGGGATCTTATCACAGGAGTCCCTATGCAAAAGACTATTTCCATTAATCTGGTGAGAACTGCCATGCGGGAGCCTTTGCTAGAATGTGTGGCAGGTATACAGTCACTCCTTGGCCGAATCCCCCCAGAGGTTCGAAAGGCCATTCATGAGAACGGTATTTTCCTGACCGGTGGAGTGGCTCATACCGCAGGATTAGAGACCTATATAGAAGAATCCACCGGAATTAAAACCAGAACTTCTGTGGAACCGGATATTTGCTCCGTAATGGGACTTAAAAAAATCATGGAATCAAAAGAATTAAAGAAACTTGCTTACTCGATGGTAGAAGAAAATTATAGGTGGATGAGATAGTATGAAAATTAAGAATCAGGCAACTCTCCCAAGTAAATATTGGCTGCTCCTTGTAGTAATCCTCTGTGTTCTTTTAGGAGGAATCTGGAAGGTAACCGGCGGCGGAGGCCCTTTGGGATTTATTGCCAATTATACAGTGATTCCAATGCAAAAGGGAATTGCCTATGTGGGGCAATATATTAGCGACGTCTCTGATAATCTTAAAACCATGGAAGAGATGAAAGCAGAAAATGAGGAACTTCAATCCAAAGTAGACGAGCTTACCATCGATAATACAAGATTAAATCAAGAGCAATATGAATTGGAGCGTTTAAGAGATTTATATAAATTAGATGCCAATTATGCTGACTATGAGAAAATTGGGGCTCGGGTTATTGCCAACAATGGCAGCAACTGGTTTGATGATTTTACCATTGATAAGGGAAGCAAGGATGGTGTGAAAATTAATTCCAACGTACTGGCCGGAAGTGGTTTAGCCGGAATTGTAACAGAAGTTGGGCCAAACTATGCAAGGGTTAGGTCTGTTATTGATGATTCAAGTAATATCAGTGGTATGATGCTTTCAACCTCTGATACTTGCATTGTTCAGGGCGACCTACAGTTAATGGATGACGGAAAAATCCGTTTTGAGAAACTAGCCAACAATGACAATGAAATTCAAGTAGGGGAGCAGGTGGTAACCTCCCATGTCAGCAACCGATATCTCCAGGGACTTTTAATTGGATACGTCAGTGAGATTAATGTAGATTCCAACAATCTTACCAGGTCTGGTTACATTACACCGGCTGTGGATTTTACCAATATCCAGGAAGTTTTAGTAATTACAACTACCAAAGAGGATATTACAGAAACTTCAGAAGAATAAGATTTAAGAACAACAAAAAGGAGGTTCTATGAAAAGAAAATTTATCACTTTTCTTATGATCGTGATTAGCTTTTTGTTACAGTGCACCCTGTTTACCAAAATTGCCCCAGGTTCGATCAAACCCAACCTCCTGTTGATTCTCACCTGTTCTCTTGGACTGATGAGAGGGCGTAAGAATGGAATGTTTGTAGGTTTGTTTTGCGGTCTTTTTGCAGACTTGTTTTGGGGCAACGTTCTTGGGTATTCTATGCTGATCTATGCAGTGATCGGGTATTTAAACGGAAGCTTTCGCCGAATGTTTTTTGACGAAGATATAAAATTACCTATTGCCCTTATTGCAGTAAGTGATTTTGTGTTTGGTGTGATCAACTATGCCTGCCTGTATATGCTTCAGGGAACCTTTGCTTTTGGATATTATCTAATTCATACCATTATGCCGGAATTAGTTTACACGGTTTTGATAACCTTGGTCATGTATCAGATTATTTTACAGATCAACCGCCGATTAGAAGCAGAAGAACAAAGGAGTGCAAGTAAATTTGTCTAAATTATTAAGGCGTTTTCAAGACGCTGTATCAGAAGTATTAAAATCAAGAATATTTGTTATTGTAGTGGTCTTTTGTATTCTTTCTGCAATTTTAATCCAGCGTGTTTTTTATTTGCAGATTGTGAAGGGACAATCCTATGCCCAGGATTATAAGTTGCAAATTCAAAAAACAAGGACTGTAGCCGGAACCCGGGGGAATATTTATGACCGAAACGGAAATCTCTTAGCTTACAATGCCCTGGCTTATTCTGTAACAATTGAGGATACCGGGGAATATGACACCATTGCTCAGAAAAACAAGGAATTAAACAAGGTTATTTCTACCGTCATTGATATTGTTGAATCCAACGGCGATTCCATTATTAATAGTTTTGGAATTATTTTAGATAATAATAATGAATATAAATTTTCCAGTGAAAATAAGACAACAAGGCTTCGTTTTATTGCAGATGTATATGGTAAACAAACTATTGATGAGTTAAGTAAGAAGCAATCAAATATTACTGCTCAAGGATTAATTGATTACCTGTGTGCAGACGATACCTATGGATATGGCCTTGATCAAGAAAAGATGGATCGTTCTGAAATTTTAAAAATGATCAATGTCCGCTATGCTTTGTCCTTAAACAGTTATCAAAAATATATTACCACCACCATTGCGGAAGATGTCAGCGATGAAACAGTGGCAGATATTATGGAGAACTCAGATACACTTACAGGCATAAGTATAGAGGAAGAATCTTTACGACGCTATAATGATAGCTATTGCTTTGCTAACCTTATTGGATATACCGGAAAAATTTCCCAAGAAGAGTACGATGCTTTAAGTAAAGAGGAGCAAGAAGAATATACTATGACTGCAACTGTGGGAAAATCCGGCTTAGAGCAGGTAATGGACAAGGAGCTGCAGGGCAAGAACGGAGAGGAGAAGCTTTACGTAGACAGTGTAGGTAAGGTTATTGATACAGTGAAAGGAGATGATCCAGAAGCTGGAAATGACGTGTATCTTACCATTGATGCCAATTTACAGAAAGTGGCTTATCATGTGATCGAGCAGGAACTGGCCGGAGTTGTTTTAGCTAAAATGACATCAGATCTGGATTTTGATAAAACTAGCGTTTCTGACGGATCAGACGTAAAGATTGCAGTAGGAGATGTCTATGATGCTTTTATTGACAATGAAATTGTAGATATGAGCCATTTTTCTGAAAGCGATGCAAAAACAGCTGAACAGGAAGTGGCAACTATTTTCCAAAACAAAAAAGAGTCTGTAATGAATACAGTGATTTCCTCTCTGGAGAATTCCACAAGTGCAGCCTATAAGGATCAACCTAGGGAAATGCAAGCTTACTTGAATTATCTGGTGACGGATCTTTTAACCAGTGAAACAGGAATCCTTATGAGCGATGCCATTGACACAACCGATGATACCTATATAGCATGGACCACTGATGAGTCCATTAATGCTTATAGCTATCTTACCTATGCAATCTCAAAGAATTGGGTGGATACCTCCCAGCTTAAGGATTATGTATCCTCCAAGGGAAGTTATTCTGACTCCAGTGAAACCTATGAAGCTCTGGTAAGTTATATCAGAGACGAGATAAAAACAGACGATAATTTTGATAAACTGATCTACAAATATATGTTTAAATCCGGAGAAGTTACAGGCAGACAGATTTGTATGATTCTCTATGAACAGGGAGTCTTAGACCAGGATGATGCCACCTACAACAAACTAAATTCCGGGGACCTTTCTGCTTATGATTTTATTACCAGTAAGATTAGTTCATTGGAGATTACTCCGGGGCAATTGGGATTGCAGCCTTGTACCGGATCTTTTGTTATGACAGATTCTACTTCCGGAGAGGTATTAGCCTGCGTATCCTATCCAGGGTATGATAATAATCGTCTTGCAAATAATATGGATTCTGACTACTACAATCTGTTGGTTACAGATTCATCCAGACCATTTTATAATAATGCCACCCAGGAAAGAACAGCTCCCGGATCTACCTACAAGCCGCTGACAGCTATTGTAGGCTTAACAGAGGGTGTGATTTCTCTGGATTCTACCATTGATTGTAGCGGTATTTTTACTTCGGTAGACCCCAATCCAAAATGTTGGATTTACCCAAGCGGACATGGTTCTCAGGATGTAGTTTCTGCTATACAAAATTCTTGTAACGTCTTCTTCTATCAAGTGGGATGGGATCTTAGCCAGGAGGAAGTTCAGACTACAGACGAAGATGGAAAGGCTATTACTACTACCCTGTACAATAGTGAACTTGGATTATCCAAAATGAAGAAATATGCAGAAGAATTTGGTTTTGATGATACTAGCGGTATAGAGATTCCTGAATCTCAGCCACAAATATCCGATGATTCTTCGGTTCCGTCCGCCATTGGACAGGGAACCAATAATTATACGGTTAGTCAATTAGCCAGATATGCTACGGCATTAGCAAATTCAGGTACTGTATATAAATTAAGTCTTTTAGATAAAGTTACTGATACTGACGGTAACGTAGTGAAAGATTATACTCCTGAGGTGAAAAATACCATTGAAGATGTAAAATCTTCCACCTGGGATGCTGTTCATCAGGGAATGCGGCAGGTAATAACCGTTGCAGATGCAACTTCTTTCCCAAATCTTAATGCCAGTGACGTGGAAGTTTATGGAAAGACAGGTACCGCCCAGGAAAGCGAAACCAGTCCTGACCACGCACTTTTTATTGGATATGCCAATCAGAACAATACGAAGCAGATTGCTTTTGCCACACGTATTGCCAATGGTTACACATCCCTTTATACCTGTCAGATTGGAAATGATATTTTAGAGTATTATTATGGATTGTCCAGTGAGAGCGATATTGTTACAGGAACAGCTGCAAGTATTGGCTCCACTTCTAGCTCGCATGATTAGGTTTTTTTCTGATCTTAGAGCCTGATCTTTCATTATTTTAAGGAGAAGAATGATGCGATTATTTAAATCATTTACTAGGCCTTATCAATTGAAAAATTATAAATTTGGATTAGTAATCTCAGTATTGGCACTTTCTATTTTGGGTGTTTTTGTAGTAGGAAGTGCCAAAGAAATCTATCAATCCAGGCAGATCATGGGAGTTGTCATTGGTTTGGTATTAATGATCATTGTTTCTTTAGTAGATTATATGTGGCTTCTTAGTTTTTATTGGACCTTTTACGGTATCACCATTTTAAGTTTAGCAGCTGTATTGGTAATTGGTACGGAAGCAAATGGAGCTACTAGATGGATTGACCTTGGCTTTACTACCTTTCAGCCTTCCGAGCTTGCTAAAATTCTACTGATTTTATTCTTTTCAAAATTCTTAATGGAACATGAGGATGATGTAAATGATGCCTGGACTATTATAAAGTATGCCATATTATGTGGAGTCCCTTTGGCCCTGATTATTGCAGAACCAAACTTGTCCACCACAATCTGTACCGCTTTAGTTTTATGCCTGCTTATTTACATTGCAGGATTAAGTTATAAGTTTATTGGAACAGTACTTTTAATTTTAATCCCCTGTGCGGTGATTTTTTTGAGTATTGTGGTGCAGCCTAATCAACCTTTCTTGCACGATTATCAACAAAAACGAATCTTGGCATTTATCGAGCCGGAAAAATATTCTTCCGATGAAGGTTATCAGCAGAAGAATTCAGTAATGGCTATTGGTTCCGGCCAACTGACCGGAAAGGGATTGAAAAACAATACAACCACTTCTGTTAAAAACGGTAACTTTATTTCTGAGCCTCAAACCGACTTTATTTTCGCAATTATCGGAGAAGAACTTGGATTTGTAGGAAGTTGTATAGTTATTGCCTTATTATTATTGATTGTGATACAATGTATTCTGATAGGAATTCGAGCCAGGGATTTATCCGGGAGGATTATCGCCTGCGGGGTGGGAGGCCTTATAGGCTTCCAAAGTTTTATTAATATCGGCGTGGCAACACAAATTTTGCCTAATACCGGTGTCCCATTGCCCTTTGTAAGTTACGGATTAACCTCGCTGGTCAGCTTATTTGTTGGTATCGGATTTGTTCTAAATGTTGGATTACAACAAAAATAAAATGGATAAAGGAGAGATAAAGGATGAATATCGGTTTAATCGCACATGATTCTAAAAAGACATTGATGCAAAACTTCTGTATCGCTTATCGTGGCATCCTAAGCAAGCACGAATTGTTTGCTACAGGAACAACCGGACGTCTTATTGAGGAGGTTACTAACCTTAATATACATAAATATTTAGCAGGTCATCTAGGTGGGAATCAGCAGTTAGGAGCTCAAATTGCCCAGAATGATATTGATGCTCTTATTTTTCTGAGGGAACCTACCAATCCCAAACCTCATGAACCAGATGTGAATGACGTAGTTCGTCTTTGCGATACCTACAATATACCAATGGCTACAAATTTAGCCACAGCTGAGGTGATCATATTAGCATTAGATAGAGGAGATCTTGATTGGCGTGAAATGTACCGATAGAAGAAAAAGGCGAAGAAGAAGAAAGAGAAAAAATTCTTCCGTAAAGACCCTATGTTTGAGCCTCATATTGGTTGCTTTTGTAGTCCTTTGTGGCTTCTTATATTTAAATCATACAAGAGACTATGAAGAAGTGGTTCGCGTCTATGAGAGTAACACCTATAATACTGCTGTATATACGGGTCTTTCTCTTACAAGCAATTATTGTATTACCGACACAGATGTAGATTTTGATGGAGAGCCGGATGGATATGACTTTACCAGTGCTGCTGTGTTTGATATAGACAATCATAAGGTTTTATATGCCAATAATATTTTTGAACAGCTATATCCTGCCAGCACCACAAAGATATTGACAGCATTATTAGCTATTGAGAATGGCGATTTAACTGATGTTGTCACTGTCCCGGCAGAGACGGCGGCAGATTCCTTTGCTGCAGACGAATCCACTTGTGGCTTGCAGGAAGGAGATCAATTGACTTTAAAAGATCTTCTGTATGGAATGCTCCTTGAGTCAGGAAATGATAATGCTGCCACCATTGCTTATTATATTGCCGGTGACACATCTAAGTTTGCGGAAATGATGAATGAGAGGGCGGCAGAGCTTTATGCTACAAATTCTCATTTTGTAAATTCCAATGGATTACATGACGGATCCCATTATTCTACCGTTTATGATCTTTATTTAATTTTCAATGAATGTATCAAGCACCAGGAATTTCTTGATATTATTAACACAGAGTCCTATGCTGTGACTATTACAAATTCTGATGGATCCACCAGAACAGACGATTGGGTACCTAGCAACTGGTATCAATCCGGATATGTAGATAGTCCGGAAAATATGACCATTGTGGGAGGGAAGACAGGAACTACCGATGAGGCTGGAAGTTGTTTAATTCTTCTTGTAAAAGATGAATCGGATCATTCCTATATCACAATTATTATGGGAGCTTCCTCTAAGAGCATTCTGTACAATGATATGACCACATTGATTGAAGCAATTCCCACATTAACAACAAATTAAAAGCAAGTATAAAAGGGGGGATGCTTTTAAAAGAGCATTCCCTTTTTGAAATTTAAAATAAGGAGAGTTTTTTGTGAGTAAGAAAAACAATTCTAACATTCAGGTTTATCATAAAAGATTTCATTTTAATGTGGGAATGGTTATCTTCGGCGTGATTTTTATTTATCTTCTAGTTACAATTCTTGCTTATCTTACCAGCAATCGAGTAACTGCTTATGAGGTTAGAGACGGTTCGATTTTGAAGGATCAAACTTATACTGGTCTGATCATAAGAAATGAAGTGGTTGTAAATGCTGAAGCAGATGGCTATATTAATTTTTTTGCTTTGGAAGGAAGCAAGGTAGGAGCACAAAGCTGTGTATATACCCTGTCTGATAATGCTTTAAATTTAGGAAGCAACAGCACCACAGACTCAGAAAGTCTTACTGCAGACCAGCAAAATGTCATCTATTCAAAAATACAATCCTATAATGACAACTACAATGCCAATCGATTTTCTGATGTTTATTCTTTAAAGGATAATATTAACAATGCTTTGTCCGGACAGAGCAGCAAAAGCAAGCAAAATCAATTAGCGGATCTTTCCGCTGATAGTTCGGTGAAAACATATAATGCAGCTACAGATGGTATTGTTTTATATACCGTGGATGGGTTAGAAGGCGTTACAGCTGATACAGTTACGGAAGCTATGATTAATAAAGAGGGATATCAAAGCACAAGTTTGCAGGACGATACTCAGGTTACTGCCGGAACTGCCATATACAAAGTAGTGACAGATAATAACTGGTCTATTGCAATTGTGATTTCCCAAGATACGGCTAAAGAATTAACTGATGCTTCCAGCGTCAAGGTGCAGTTTCCGGATACCTCAGAAGTCTTTTATGCTACAGTAGAACTAAAAAATGATGGAAATACTAATATAGCCATTTTATCCTTTGATAATTCTATGGTCCAATATGCGACCAGTCGTTATGCAGATATTGAACTGATAACTACAGATGAATCCGGACTTAAAATTCCTGAGTCCTCTGTGACGGAAAAGACTTTTTATACAGTTCCTGTAGATTATATTACTCAAGGCGGAAATAGCAATTCCACCGGTGTTTTGGTAGATAATGGCACAGACACAGCCAAATTTGTCAGTGCTAATATTTATTATTCAGATAGTGAGTCCAACATGGTATATCTAAGTACAGACGTGATAGATAAAAATGCCACACTAAAAAAAGCAGACTCTACAGATACCTATACCGTATCGGATACAGCTAGTCTTAAGGGAGTCTATAATATCAACAAGGGTTATGCAGAGTTCAAACCAGTTACTATTTTATGCGAAAGTGATGGATATTATATTGTAGAATCCGATAGTATCTATGGAATTGTAAATTATGACCGAATCGCTCTGCAAGGTTCCAATGTTAAAGAGGACGACATTGTATTTTAATACTTAGCAAGACTATAAAGAAATCGAGGTAGGAACAAATGCTAAAAGAAAATTTGGCTCAGGTAGAAGAAAACATCCAAAGGGCTTGTGACCGCGCCGGTCGTGACCGCCAAGAAGTTACTCTGATTGCAGTTAGTAAGACAAAACCTGTTGAAATGTTGCAGGAGATTTACGATGAAGGAATCCGGGTCTTTGGGGAGAACAAAGTTCAGGAATTATTAGACAAATATGAAGTATTGCCTGAAGATATCAGATGGCAGATGATCGGACATCTGCAGCGTAATAAGGTGAAATATATCATTGATAAAGTGGAGCTTATCCATTCTGTAGATTCCATTCGTTTGGCAGAAAGCATTGACAAAGAAGCAGAAAAAAAAGGAGTCATTGCCAATATTCTTATAGAAGTCAACGTAGCAAAAGAAGACACAAAATTTGGTTTAATGCCGGAGGAAGTTGATGATTTTATCGAACAGATAAAAACTTTAGAACATATTCGCGTAAAAGGACTGATGACAATCGCCCCCTTTGTGTCAGATCCCGAAGAAAATCGACCAATTTTCGCAAGATTACGCGAATTATCTGTTGACATAGGAAAGAAAAACGTTGATAATATTAATATGAGTGTTTTGTCTATGGGTATGACAAATGATTACCAGGTTGCCATAGAAGAGGGTGCTACAATGGTTCGAGTAGGAACCGGTATTTTTGGTGCACGAGATTATGCTCTAGTATAAATATAAGATGGGAGATATTTAGAATGGGAGTATTAGATAAGTTTCTTGATATCATAAAGCTGAATGACGACGAAGATTACGATGATGATTTCTTCGATGATGAATATGATGACGAAGTAGAAGAGAAGTCTGTAGCCAGTAAGTTAGGCGGAATTTTCGGTGGTAAGTCTTCAAAATCAGAATCAGTTGATGAGGAAGAAGAGTTTGAAGCACCATCTGCATCCAAGTCTTCAAGATTTAATAATAAAGTAACTCCGATGAGACCGGCTACTTCTACCAGAAGAAGTCCTGTGAATATGGAAGTATGTGTTATTAAGCCAACTGCAGTAGATGATGGCCGAGAGATTACAGAGACATTGCTCAGCGGAAGAACAGTAATCCTCAATTTGGAAGGATTAGATTTAGAGATTGCTCAGAGAATCATTGATTTTACCTGTGGTGCAGCCTTTGCAATCAGCGGTAACTTACAGAAGATTTCTAATTACATTTTCCTTGTAACACCAACCAATGTGGACATTTCCGGTGACTTACAAGATTTGTTGAATACTTCTTTTAATGAGTCATCCATGACTTCTAGATACTAATTTTTGAGACTTGTATATTGAATTTTAACAGAGCATCAGCAAATCATTTGGTTGATGCTCTTTCTTTATTTTAAGAAATTTTAAGGAGTTTGACCTATGAAAAATAAGCCAATTAAAAATTATGTGCTTGCTATTCTTGCAGCTTTTTTCTTAGTTCTCCTGGATCAATTTACGAAACACCTGGTCGTAATGAATTTAAAGGGAAAAGAACCATTTGTAATTGTGAAAGACGTATTTCAATTGGAATATTTAGAAAATAAAGGTGCTGCATTTGGAATCCTACAAAACCAAAGGATTTTCTTTTATATTTGTGCCATTCTCATTGTATGTGTAGTTGCATATTTTTACTGCAAACTTCCCATGGAAAAGAAGTATTTTCCTCTTAGGATCTGTGGAATCATGCTTTTATCAGGTGCTATAGGAAATTTCATTGACCGTGCCCGACTAAATTATGTGGTTGATTTCTTTTATTTTAAATTAATTGATTTTCCAATATTTAATGTGGCAGATATCTATGTTACCCTTTCAGCCCTTATGCTAATTCTGCTGATAGGCTTTTATTATAAGGAGACAGATCTTGACAGAATTTTTAGTAAAACCACAAAATAATAATATTCGTATTGATAAATTTCTTGCAGAACAAATGCCGGATCGCACCAGATCATTTCTTCAAAAACTAATAAAAGACAATCAGGTGCTGGTTAATAAAGAACCTGTAAAATCAAATTATAAAATTTCTACCGGTGATCTTATCAGTATTCACATACCGGAAATAAAAGATCCGGAGATTTTGGCAGAAGATATTCCTTTGGATATTCTGTATGAAGACAAGGATATCATTATTGTAAATAAGCCAAAACAGATGGTAGTTCATCCGGCTCCTGGCCATTACAGTTGTACTTTAGTAAATGCTTTAATGTTTCATTGCGGGGAAGAATTGTCCGGGATCAACGGAGAGTTACGCCCGGGAATCGTCCATAGGATAGACATGGATACCACAGGATCCTTAGTTATTTGCAAAAATGATATGGCCCACCAAAGCCTATCTAAACAGTTAAAGGTCCATTCCATTAAGCGAGTTTATGAGGCTATTGTTCACGGCAATCTCAAGGAAGATACAGGAACCATTCATGCTCCTATCGGGAGACATCCTCAAGACCGAAAAAAAATGAGTACCCATGCAAAGGTTTCCAGAGATGCCATTACACATTATCAAGTACTCCGGCGGTTTGGAAATTATACCTATATCCAGTGTCAATTAGAAACCGGACGAACCCATCAAATTCGTGTACATATGGCAAGTATCGGTCACTCTATTCTAGGAGACCAAGTGTATGGACCAAAGAAATGCCCTTTTCCTTCATTGCAAGGACAATGCCTTCATGCAAAAACTTTAGGAATCATACATCCAAGAACCGGGGAATATTTAGAAGTAAA
>CAVAKZ010000029.1:0-36769 GCA_963589425.1 Parabacteroides distasonis
GTATAATCCTCCCCTTTTTCTGCCAGCATCTTTAACATAAAATGCAAAAGCTTTGCTGTATCCGGGTGGATCATATTTCCCAGTTTGGCTGCTCCTTTTTCGTAGTAGATCAAAGGTGCATCATTAGTATAAGCATCTCCCAGGTAGGTCTTTGATGCACATACACGATCAACAAACATTTCAGCCACATATTTCGTTGGCATTTTTTGCCCCTGTATGGCCGCTCCGGATCCTGCATTGTAATCAATCCAATATTCATAGTGATGCTTATTTCGCCCCTTATGATGGAGCCAGGACATAGAATATCCTGTATCCTCCCTCTCTGCATTATTAGGGCTCCGATCTCCCTGGTAGTATTTGCAACCTACTAAAAATTCTGTAGGGGAATACTTTGATAGATCATGAAGCAATCCCTGCTTGTAAAGGCCTAACCTAAAACAGCCTTCCATCACCAATAGTTTATGGTGTGTAATGGTTTTGAAATGTTCCCACCCTTTCATACGCTACACTTCCTTTATATCTACTATATACACCACATATACTAATATACACTATATATACTAATATACTATAATTAATTATTCTACAACCAATAGGGTAATCGATCTTGGAGCCACTTCCACAAAACGCTGTCCTCTTTTTTCTGCAGCTTTTTCTTCCGCTCCTGCTGTCTCTGTATCCTCTTCTGTATCCTCTTGTTCCTCACTGGACATGGCCATTAGATCCTCTTTCAGCTCTTCCCAGACAGTGCCTACGATTTCTTCCAACTCCTCAGTAGCCGAACCTATAAGTTCTTCTGAAACCTGCCTTGCTGCGTCTGCATCTGCCATATCCTCCGAACCTTTGGTGGTAAATAAAATTTTCCATTTCTTTCCTTTTGGAAGGGATGGCAAAGCAAAGTCATGAGCTTCCCAGTGCATATTGTAGGCAACAAACACATCTGAGCAATCTGCGGCCAGGCCACTGTAATACACTCCAAGAATTCTGCTGGAAATCTCTGACGGCACCTGCCAGGCATATTCTCCATGGTAAGAAATGTCCGGAATTCCACATCTATTTTGATCAATTCCCAAATATTCTCTTTCCGGATGGAATACTCCATAAGTTTTTCGAATACTGATTAGTTCTTTTACATAATCATAAAGTTCATAATTCTTCTCTAACTGTTTCCAGTTAAGCCATGATATGGAATTATCCTGACAGTAGGCGTTGTTATTTCCTTTTTGCGAATTACCAAATTCATCTCCTGCCAAAATACAAGGTGTACCCTGAGCTAATAAAAGCAGGGCCCAGGCATTTCTCACCTGCTGACTTCTTAAGGTAAGGACAGCCTTTTTTCTGGTGGGTCCCTCCACACCACAGTTCCAACTATAATTATACTCAGGCCCGTCGTAATTATTCTCCCCGTTTGCCTCATTGTGTTTTCCATCATAGGATACCAAATCCTGCAGGGTGAATCCTGTCTGCCCGGTAATGCAATTCAAGAAATGATGGGTGGAGGATACCTGCTTTAACCAATAGGTAACTTCTCTCACCATTCCCTCGTCCCCTTTTAAGAATTTCCGCATGGCGATCTGGAAGCCTAAATCCTCTGTAAGAATTTTTACTCCTTTTAAAATGGCATCAGATTCCACCATCTCCATAGGAATTCGATATGGATTTAAAACAAATCCGTCCACATGATATTCCAGACTATAATACCGAAGACAGTCCATCATAAGGCCCTTAGGCGTATCATCTGCAAAAGGCATTTTTAAGACAACTTCTATCCCTGCCTTATGACAGGCTTTTACTAAATCCTTAAATTCTCTCACCGGATTCTTGCTTGCTGCATAGGCCGCCTTGGGAGTAAAAAAATATCCATCCCCATAGCCCCAATAATTGATATAGGAAAGGCATTCCTCAAATTCATAAATGGGCATCAGCTGCAGCTGGTTAATCCCAAGATCTGTAAGATAGGGGATTTTTTCCATAAGTCCTAAGAAAGTGCCTTTTTTCTTTACTTTTGAGCTACTATGAGCGGTAAAACCACGAACATGCAGACTATAGGCAATTACCTGGTGCAAGGGTAAATGCAAAGGCAGATCCCCCTCCCAGTCATAGTCACCTTTGGTCACGATCCCTCGAATCTCATGGTTTTCTACCAGTCGTTTTTCTCCCCATAGGCCTTTTCCGGCAATAGCCTTTCCATAAGGATCCACTACAAGCTCATCATCCATAAAATAATTGTACTCATATTCTTCCGGTGAAATCCCCTCCACTGCAACACAGTGAACCGATCCCCACTCCTGGTCCATGGAAATTTTATGAAGGGGAGTTTCACTGCCTTTTTTATAAAGCAATAAGGTACAGCTTCCTCCCATTTTTCCTTCTACAGCAAAATTGATGCAATTTTCATAACAAGTCGCTCCCAAAGGTAATGGGTATCCAGGCCTTATATTCATACTCTCTCCCCCAAATTTTCTTTTTACTGCCATCCGTCTGTTCCGTACATATCTACATTCTTTCGGTTGATCATAAATACATCCTCATAAGTTTCCTTCTCATATTCATCACCTTTAAGAATGCTAATTCCAATCTTTGCCGCATCTTTTCCCATATTAATTGGGCTCTGGGCTGCAGTTCCCACAATTTGATTATCCGCCTTCTTCAGCTCTTTTTTGATATCCGGAGAACCATCTACTCCATATATAATAGTATTCTCTGAATTTTCCGCTAAATTTAGGGCAGTCTTTGCAGCCACTGCTAACTGATCACTTCCGCACATAATCGCAGTTACATCGGGGTGTTCCTCCAAAATTTTCTGGGCTGCCTCCAATCCTTCATCAAAGGTTCCGTTGGTATCTTCCCTTGCCACTACTTCAAAGCCAACTGCAGCCGAACTAAGGCTTTCCTCAAATCCTGTAATTCGCTCATTAATAGAATTCTGAGCTGAAACCTCAAGAATTGCGACTGTTCCGCCATCCGGTTTTCTGGAGATCAAATCCTCTCCGCAAATTTTTCCGGCTTCTTTATTATTGGAGCCTACGAAAGCATCCACATAGTCCATCTCTTTTACCTGGGTATCCAAATTTACGATAGCTACCTCTTTTTCTTTTAAATATTCTAAGGCAGGGGTAATCTTTTCCCAATCCACCGGGCATAAAAAAACAACTTTTACGCCGGCGTCTGCCATATCCTTCAACTGGCTGATCTGGGTATTTACATCAGAAGCCGGATCTCTGGTCACCATAGTATATTCCTTGGCCTCAATAGCCTCCCTAGTAGCCTGCTCTAATACACTAAAGAAGGGATTCTCCATATTAATTCCGGAAAATCCAAAAGTATATTCTCCGTCAATAGTGGTAACTGTATCCGCCTCATCAGAGCTATCTTCCTCCTCTGCTTCATCCCCCTCATCCTCTTTATTGGTATCCTCCTCCACAACAGCGTTGTCCTCCGGAGTCCCCACAGCTTTCTTACATGCAGTTCCTAAAATAATAACAAATAGCATTACAAAAAGTAATCCCATGATTTTCCTACGATTCATAATGAAGTTTTTCCTCCCACTTGTACATAATCAGACTTATTTTACCCTATTTTTTCCTTTTTGGCTATAACTCTTCTTGCATTTTGCTTTTCCCTCTGCTACTCTAACAACAGATAATACGGATCGAACCGTGAAAAGAAAAAGGAGTATACCATATGAATGAGTACACAACAGTAGAATTACACTTAGACAATGATGAGGTGATTGAATGTTTGGTTCTTACCATGCTTGAATCTGCCCAACAACAGTATATTGCTCTCATGCCTTTAGACGACATTGACGAAGATGGCAATGCCAATGAAGACAGCCAGATCTTCATCTATCGCTACAGTGAGGATGAAAGCGGTGAGCCATCCTTAGACCCAATTGAGACAGATGAAGATTACGAGATCGCCTCAGATCTTTTAGATGAGTGGTTTGATACTATGGAATATGAAATGTTAGATGACTAACAGTTCTTTTAAAAAGCGGGAGGGACTTACGTCCTTTCCGCCTTTTTCTTTTGTATAGCTTAAGATCAGTTTCTGTTTTGCCCTGGTCATTGCCACATAAAAAAGTCGGCGTTCCTCTTCAATTTCACTTTCAAGCTTTGCTTTCTTATAGGGAATGCATCCCTCATGACAGCTTATAACAAAGACGGTATCAAACTCCAGCCCCTTAGCTGTATGCATAGTAAGAAGGTTTATTCCCTCTTTCTTTTCACTTTTTGATTTTTGTTTTTGAAGCTCTAATGTATAATTTTCAACGTGTTCAAACCACTCGGGAATGGTCTTGCATTCCTTGGAAAATTCCTGTATCTCTTCTAAAACTTCTTTTAATTCCGAAAGTTCCAGACCCCGATATTCTGCATAATCCCTAAGAAAGTCATCATAGCCTATGCTTTTTCTGATGTACTGGATTGCCGCATAGGGTGTCTTGTCTTTGATCATTTTCATATCCCATTCCAGCTGGTCTAGCCTGTCCATCATCCAGTGCTTATCACAGTAGAAATTTCGGATTTTTTCGTAGGTCAAAGGATTTTCTGACAAAGCATCTCTTCCGATATAGCGATTGGGCCGATTTGCGATCTGTAAAAAAAACTTCCTTTGATAATCTCCCTGGGACAAAGAAAAGTAGCTTTTAACATCTGTGGCAATGAAATGATCATAGATATTTTTCACCTGGTCACGCATGGTAAATGGCACCTGATATTCAGACAAGACCTCTGAAAGCACTCTGGCATCGCTGGCTGTCCGGTATAAGACTGCCATATCTTTTAAAGCTACATTGGCCTTCATTCTCTCCTGAATCTTTCCTAGGAGATATTTACTTTCCTCCATAGGATTCAAGGTTTCCTGTACATGCACTACATTGGCTGCCTTTTGATTGGCTTTTATGGCCTTCTCGAATCGATCTTTATTATGGGCAATAACCCGAAGAGCTCCCTTTACCACATAGGCATCAGACCGATAATTAATATTTAAAAGGACCTGCTTTGCAGCAGGGTAATCTGTTTTAAAGGCCATCATAATTCCAGGCTTGGCCCCTCGGAATCCATAAATAGATTGATCATCGTCTCCTACAATAAAGAGATTGTCTTCCGGTTTTGCCAACATCCGAATTACATCATATTGAATTTGATTTACATCCTGAAACTCATCCACTAGGATATAGGTAAATTTCTCCTGCCATTTTTTTAAGATATCCGGTCGCTCTAGAAAGAGCTTTTTACACAAAATCAACATGTCTTCAAAATCAATTTTATGAAGTTTTGCCTTTTGTGCCTCATAAGAGTTGTAAATCTCCCGAAACTTTTCTTCTCCATTTTTTGAGGACACATAGTCTTCAATCCTAAGGCCGTTATTTTTTATATTTCCAATCTCTTCAGCCAGTTCCTTTAACTCCTCCTGGTCCATTCCCTCTTCACAGGCACTTCTTAAAATGGCATATTTTTCTTCTTCTCCCAGAATATTTTCTGCACTGTATCCACAGGCCCATTTTAAAATTCCATAGTAAATGCCGTGAAAAGTTCCGCAAGTTACTCCCGAAGCCGCATCCCCGCAAACTTTTCGAAAGCGCTGTTTCATTTCATTAGCAGCATACTTTGTAAAGGTGATCACCAAAATCTTACCGGGATCCACTCCTTGTACCCGAATCAAATATTCAATTCTCTTAGCAATGGTGAATGTTTTTCCGGAACCGGGTCCTGCAAGAACAATGCAGGGGCCTTCTTTATGAGCAGCTGCTTCCCTCTGGGCAGGGTTTAGATCTTTTAAGATTTCATTAGATAAGATTGCAGGAACCTCTGTTTGAGATTCCTGCCTGTTTAATTGATATTTCATAGATAAATCATATCTTTCTTTATAAGTTTTCCAGTAACTGGATTCCCTTTTTGATACGGGAAATAGACTCTTCTTTTCCAAGTACTTCCATAAGCTCTGTAGCTCCTCCCGGAGTACTCTGCTTGCCGGATACTGCTGTACGGATCGGCCACATTACATACCCAACCTTTAAGCCCTTTTCTGCAACATATTCCTTAAGAAGTGCAAATAAAGCGTCGTTGCTAAAGTCTTCCTGCTGCTCCAAAAGGGGAAGCACATCTTTTAATACCTGAAGTGACTTCTCCTCATCGGTCTTCATCTTCTTATGACAGTACATAGCAGTATCATAGTCCGGAAGTTCCTGGAAGAAATCAATATGCTCCTTAATATCCGGGAATACTTCGATACGAGTCTTTACCATAGCCGCAATCTTCTTTAGATCATAGTCCTTGCTAATGACCTCCTTAATATAGCGAAGTGCCATCTCATAGAATTTGTCATCATCCATTGCCTTCATATATTCACTGTTCATCCAACGAAGTTTTACTACATCAAATACTGCCGGAGACTTATTCATATGGCGATAATCAAAGGCCTCTACTAACTCCTCTAAAGAGAAAATCTCCTTATTGTCTGCAGGACACCATCCAAGAAGGGCCACGTAATTTACTACAGCCTCTGTTAAAAATCCCTGTTCAATTAAATCCTCGTAAGAAGAATGTCCACAACGTTTGCTAAGCTTTTTGTGGGTCTCATCGGTAATCAGTGGGCAGTGAACATAGGTTGGGATCTCCCATCCAAAGGCCTCGTAAATACGATTGTACTTTGGTGCCGAAGACAAATACTCATTTCCACGAACTACATGGGTAATACCCATTAAGTGATCATCGATTACATTGGCAAAATTGTATGTTGGATATCCGTCAGACTTAATCAGGATCAAGTCCTCCATCTCCTTATTAGGGACGGTAATATCTCCGTAAATGTCGTCACTAAAAGTGGTAGTTCCTTCCGTAGGCATGTTAAAGCGGATAACATAAGGTTTGCCAGCCTGAAGGTTTGCCTCAATTTCTTCTTTGCTTAGGTGCAGGCAATGCTTGTCATAGATATGGATCTCCAAACCATCTTCTGAAACTGTGCTCTTTAAAGAATCAAGTCTTTCCTTGTCACAGAAGCAATAGTAGGCATCTCCCTGGTCAATTAACTTCTTTGCATACTCCAAATACAAACCAGACTCATTACGTTCACTCTGGACATAAGGGCCTACCCCTCCATCTTTATCCGGTCCTTCATCGTGGAGAAGACCTGTTTTTTCCAGTGTACGATAAATAATCTCAAGGGCACCGTCTACGTAACGTTCCTGATCCGTATCCTCGATTCGAAGGATAAAATCTCCGTCCGCATGCTTAGCAATTAAATATGCATAGAGTGCAGTTCTTAAATTTCCCACATGCATTCTTCCTGTAGGACTTGGTGCGAATCTAGTTCTTACTTTACTCATTTCTATCTATCTCCTAAATTATTATATTATAACAACTTTAACCCCACACCCTGTAAGAATGTGGGGTCTTCCCCAAAGGAAACATATATTACACGTTAATCTCAGCAGTCATTCCAAGGGCTTCCTTGTTGGCTTCCAAAATCGGTGCCACATTGTTCTTAAGGAAGGCTTCTACCTGAACTTTTGCTCTTCCTGTATACTTAGCAGGATCCATGGTCTTCTTAAGCTCTTCCTCTGTCAGGTTAAAGGCAGGATCTGCTGCAATGAGCTCTAAGAGATTGTTATCTAATCCCTTTTCTTTTACATTTCTTCCTGCTTCCATAGAAAGCTCACGGATTCTCTCGTGAAGTTCCTGTCTATCTCCACCGGCCTTAACAGCGTCCATCATAATATTCTCTGTAGCCATAAATGGAAGTTCCGCCATAAGACGCTTCTCAATAACCTTTGGATAAACCACAAGTCCGTCTACCACGTTCATGCAAAGGTCTAAAATTCCATCAATTGCAAGAAATCCTTCCGGCACGCTGAGGCGCTTATTTGCAGAATCATCTAAGGTTCTCTCAAACCACTGGGTTGCTGATGTAATTGCCGGGTTCAAGGCGTCAATCATCACATAACGAGACAGGGAAGCAATACGCTCACTTCTCATTGGATTTCTCTTGTATGCCATAGCTGAAGATCCAATCTGTGATTTCTCGAATGGCTCCTCCACTTCTTTCAAATGCTGAAGAAGACGAATGTCGTTGGAGAATTTGTGGGCACTGGCTGCAATACCTGCCAAGACATTCAATACACGGGTATCTACCTTACGAGAATAGGTCTGTCCTGAAACCGGGTAGCAGGCCTCAAATCCCATCTTCTCTGCGATCATGGGATCAATCTTGTCAATGGTTTCCTGATCTCCGTCAAATAATTCCAAAAAGCTTGCCTGAGTACCTGTAGTTCCCTTAGATCCAAGGAGCTTCAAAGTACTTCTAACATAATTAAGATCTTCAAGATCCATCATAAATTCCTGCATCCAAAGGGTTGCCCGCTTACCAACAGTAGTAGGCTGAGCCGGCTGGAAATGGGTAAATGCTAATGTTGGAAGGTCTTTGTTGGCATCTGCAAACTTAGCTAATTCTGCAATAACATTTACTAATTTCTTCTTAACCAGATCTAAAGCTTCTGCCATTAGGATCACATCTGTATTGTCTCCTACATAGCAGGAAGTTGCTCCCAAATGAATAATCCCCTTTGCCTTTGGACACTGTACACCATAGGCATATACATGGGACATTACATCATGACGCACTTCCTTCTCTCTTGCCTTGGCTACATCGTAGTTAATATCCTCCGCATGTTCCTTAAGCTCTGCAATCTGCTCCTCTGTGATAGGGAGCCCCAACTCTCTTTCTGTCTCAGCTAGGGCAATCCAAAGTTTTCTCCAGGTTCTAAACTTTTTATCCGGAGAGAAAATATACTGCATCTCTTTGCTGGCATAACGCTCGGAAAGTGGGCTTTGATATCTATCGTTACTCATGAGTAAATCCTCCTAAATTTTTCTATAAATAACTTTTCTACAAATCAGATAAATTCTATTACTATCAATGACTGATTAATCAAATGCATGAGAAACATCTTCTCCGGGAACCTCCATTGGATAATTACCTGTGAAACATGCGTCACAGAATTTAAGGTCTCCTACCATCTCCTGAAGCTTTCCAATCTCCATGTAGCCTAATGAGTCTGCCCCGATCAATTCACGAATCTCCTCTGTAGTATGGGAGTGGGCAATTAATTGCTCATTGGATGGTACATCAGTACCAAAATAGCATGGATACAAGAAAGGTGGGGAACTGATTCGTACATGAACCTCAGTAGCTCCTGCCTTCTTAAGCATTTTAATGATATTGGCACAGGTTGTTCCTCGCACGATAGAGTCATCTACCATGACGATTCTCTTTCCCTTCACTACTTCACTGATAACATTTAATTTGATTTTAACGCTGCTTTCTCTCTGGCTCTGCTTTGGCTTAATGAAGGTTCTTCCTACATAACCATTCTTATGGAAAGCCATGCCGTAAGGAATACCGGTATGCTGGGAATATCCCATAGCAGCTACCAAACCGGAATCAGGAACACCTACTACTAAGTCTGCATCTACAGGATAGGATTCTGCCAAAGCCTTTCCTGCAATGATTCTAGATTGATATACATTTACATCATCAATAATACTGTCCTTGCGGGCAAAGTAGATATACTCAAAAATACATCTTGCCTGCTTCGCGGGATCAATCATCATAGACGTATCAGACTTAATTCCGTGCTTTGTAAAGCTTACGATTTCTCCGGGAAGCACATCACGAACGAACTCTCCATCAACTGCTGCAATAGCGCAGCTTTCTGATGCAAGAAAATAAGTATTATCCCTCTTGCCTATACAAAGAGGCTTTAATCCCCAGGGATCTCTGGCACCAATCAACTTACGAGGGGAAGAAATTACCAAAGCATAAGCTCCTTTGATCTTCTTCATGGCATTTCTTACAGCTTCCTCAACATTGGCTGTATTCAAACGTTCTCTTGCGACATGATAAGCAATCACCTCAGAATCAATGGTGGTCTGAAAAATTGCTCCTGTATACTCTAACTCCTTACGAAGCTCCACTGCATTGGTAAGATTACCATTATGGGCCAATCCCAAAATACCCTTAACATAGTTAATAACCAAGGGCATTGCATTCTGGGCATTGCTGGCACCTGCTGTGGAATAGCGAACATGTCCAATTCCTAAGTTACCCTTCAGAGCTTCCAAATTTTCTTCATCAAAGACCTCATTTACAAGACCAAGGCCTTTCTTTGAACACATCTTTCTCTCTCCATAGGTATCTGTCACTGCAATACCGCAACTTTCCTGTCCTCTGTGCTGCAAAGCAAAGAGCCCATAATATACCGATGAGGCTACATCGCCGCCATCCATATCATAAGCTCCAAAGACACCACATTCTTCACCAAGACCTGTTGTCAACTTATCAAATTCACTCATGTGTGTACTCCTTTAACTATTGTCTGTTCATCAGTATAATATAAGGGTTTCAAAAAAACAATCTCTATTATCGTTTTCCAATCCTTCTATAATCTACCTTCCATTTTTCAAACGCAGTCTCTGGAAGATCCGGATCCACCTCTGCCTTTGCCTGTCTGATCTCACCTTTGATCACCCCATCCATGGTTAAAAAGGCTGTATTGCCAGACAGCATCTTTACATACTTCTCCGGTGGATACCCTTTCATACATGCATATAAATAAGCCTTTAAAATCTCCTCTTCCTTGCAAATCTCATAGGCTTTCTCATAGACAGCTGCCGCCTCCTGATACAAAAACAAATGTCCATAGGCTGTTCCAAGGCATGCATAGACATGTCCATAAAAAGTATCCTTTACTGTTTCATCCCAGTCTGCATTTAATATGGACTGATAAACCAAAATGGCTGATTCATACTCTCCGCTTTCCTGCAAACTATCGGCCTTATATTTTTTCCGTTCCACATCCTTTTGATTCTGCAAACGATCTAAAATCCCCTGAATCTTGTGGATTTCCACAGTAGAATAAATATTGGATTCTCTGAGAATTTGAATAATAAATTGTTCCGTGGAACAATTCTGATTCAAGGATTCTCTTAAATGCTTGGACAAATTTTTCAACTCCAACTCGTCCCGAATCCAATCACAGAGCTGGCGGTTTACTATCGTATAATCCACCAGATAAAGATTATTACAAATGTAATAGCATA
This sequence comes from Parabacteroides distasonis, assembly GCA_963589425.1. Taxonomy (GTDB): domain Bacteria; phylum Bacillota; class Clostridia; order Lachnospirales; family Lachnospiraceae; genus CAKRJP01. The sequence goes on from CAVAKZ010000029.1 coordinate 11,103, forward strand.
ATTCCTCTATGGTATAGATTCTGATATGGACTCTGGATATTTCATAAGGCTGTCCTGCCCTTTTTCTATGACATAGAATTAAACTGCCCATTGATGCCTCCTAAATGTATTTCCTTCTCCACTCTGAAATCTGACGCAGGATGGAATTCTCCAAATCCCACATCCCGAAATACCAGCTTGCAGGTCTTTTCATCAAGAAAAATCACTTCTATGAGGATACGAAGGGAATAATCCTTCCGCTCCGGAAGCCCCTCCAGGGAAACAGTCTCCACCCGAAGGTCTTCTCCCGTAAGACTTTCAATATGAATCTCAATATCTGAGGCGTCTTCTAGAATCACCTCCCAAGAATTATCTGCTTCATACCAGCGAGCACCCCAGGATACCACAGGAAACCAGCTTTCCTGGCCATTGACCCGCATTCTAAGACAAATTTGCTCCGTCAAGGTAGTCTCATCTAAGTAGGTAGGTCCTTCTGAGAACTCCTGACTCTTTCGAATTGCTGTATAGCAGGCTCCCTTGCTGTAAAGATTATTTCCTAAAAATGCCCTTCTTCCGTTACATAAAACCTTTAAAGAATTGGGATACCAGTTGTTTTCAAATCCCTCTCCGGTAAGATATACAGAAGACACTACCTTCTTGTCAAAAACATTTTCAATGAAGGACTTAAACTGGGAATCTGCATCCTTGGCCTTGTCAACATTCATTACCGGTGACAAAGCCTCCAACTCTTCCATTTGGGCATTGGCCACCTCATCTACAGTAACAAAGGATTCTCCCACTTTTTTTCCTGACACATTCAGCCTCCGAAGCATAAATGCGCGAATTTCCTTGGCATCACAGTAAAACATAGCTGATTCGTACTGCCAAAGTTCCTTAGGCTGATAGAACATATAGTGACAAAAGCTCTCTTTATAATCCTGTACAAAGACATGATTTTTGGGGACCCCTAAATATTGTCCAATACCTTTTAACATATTAGACATATCAATATTAGTCTCCGGAACAGAGAAAGTAAGGTAACTGATCTCCTTAAAATCTCTAAGAGTCATCTGAATAAATTTCGACAAAAGCCAGACCCCATCGTGAAGCTTATTTCCAATCCTCACCTTTTCTCTGTGAAAAGCTTTATGAAATAAATCTGTAAGTATCTCTCCCTCTCCGATACCTAAAAGTCTTTTAGCCTCTCTTCCATAAACCCAATGTTCCTTGTAAAAGCCTAAAAGTACCGGAATCTGATAATTATCCACGGCGGTCTCCATGGTTTCCGGTTCATCTTTGGATTCATCATAATAGCTGATCTGGCAGCTCTTTTCATTTAGATCGTATCCTAGGATACTTCCTTTCGTCATGAACCTTTACTCCTTCCGTTTAAACAAGTAAGCTCCCCTTACAGGAGCCCTTGCTGCACTTAATACATTTGGAAAATCCGATCTGCTAAAATCAGCTCTTCCTGATAATTTAACATGGCCTCTTTCTTTTTCGCCGGCGCCATTCCTGTCATCTCATTTAAGCGGCCATACTTGCCTTCTGTCCCCAAATGGCGTTCATTCTGCAAGATATACTTGTCTGTAGTTCCGTTTTTACGTCCCCGAAATTCTTGAATGTAGTAGCTGATTTTTTCATCATCGTAGAGGACAAACTGTTTGACATAAATATTCTCATACATAGGTGTGAGAAGTTCTGACTGGTAACCTAAGGATTCTCTGCCCTCTTTTTTCAACTTGTAATATAAACGAACACAGCTTCCGGGGCTAGCCTGATAAAGAATCATGGTCTTATCGTAAAGCTGAAGTTCCTTCAACCACTCTTTCTTATATTTCAAATAGTAAGGGAAGATCATTTGACGTTCGCACATTTCCCTTAAGACATTGTGGAGCACCTTCTCCAAGGAAGAATCGTAAGTTCTAGTAGAATAATATTTTAACAATGCAATCTTACAAATGTCTGCCAGTTCTTCCTTTTGGTCGCATTCATTACAAATAATTTCAAATACTACCTCATCGGTCTCTCTTCCATTTACAATATATTCTCTGGAGGCAAAGGCTAGGTAGGCCTGCTTCAAACGGAAATAGACATTATCCGAAAGATAATAGTCCTCGAAGATTTTTTCCTCCTGGAACATATTTTCCGAGAAAAGCATCTGGGTAACAATCCGCTCCGCCATCTTGTAGGAAGGAATCTCATATTCTTTCAATATCTTCCACAAATGCTTCATATCCTGGGTTGGGCCACAGTAATAATTGGCTAAGTACATTAAGCTAACCTTGTCGTACTGACCTTTTTTAAGCAAGGCAAAAGCGAGGTGGGTAATAAAATCATCTTCCTCATAATTGCTATCCCGGATCTGGTGATTACAAAGACGGAATACTTCTTTCTCATCGTAGGCGTCAATTCCATTTACTTTAATATTTGCAAGGCTTGGCTTATCTTTCTCTTCCTTGATTTCATTCTCCGGCCTTGCAAAATGCTTGCACATATCTAAGAACCTTGGTTCATAGAAAAGCCGCTTTGTCTCAAAAACAATAGAATCCGTATAATGTCTTCCGTTCAAAGCTTCCCACACAATGCGAGCCTCTTTATCATAAAGGCAGATTACTGCTCCCTCATCTTCATCATAAGGAACGCTCTGGCTAATGCTTCCATCTTTTTCAATCACCAGAACGCACTTCATATGCTTGGTCTTAGTTTTCACCTCATAGGCATAGCAGATATCCCGCATAGCCAAAAGCCGTTCATAGGTCATCTCCTCTTCCGTGCAAAAACGTTTGTAGAGAACCTTCAAAGCTTCTGTAATATGCCGCTTCATCAACTGGTCCCAGGTGAATTTCACCATCTGTTCACGATAAGCAAGATAAAGGTCTCCAGCCTCTTTCTCATGAATTACCAGATTTGCATAAAGGCAGGCAGCCTTCCTGTAATTCAAGGTATTTCCATGCATAAAATACAAGATCAAGGACTTGGGCAAAGGTTCTCTCAAATCGTCCTCATCGATGGTCATCATATAGTATTCATAGAGCTGGGCTATTTTCAAATCCGCATCCACTGCCTTTTTATACCAGGGAAAATACTGACTGCCATTTTTATTTCCCTTAATCAAGAAGGTACAGATGGTATTTAAAATCATCAGATCGTCATAACTATTGTAGATCCGAACTAAAATTCGGAACATGGCATCGTTAAAATACTTCTGCTGACTAATGAAATTTGCCACATAAAGAGCCACCTCTCTGGTGATCAAGCGGTACTTGGTGGCAAAATTTAATACCTGAACCTCAAAAGGTCCGATTTTTTTCAGGAGGGATGGTTTTTCCTGATAGCACAAATAGGCCTGCAAATAATAGATCACACTGTGGATCTCAAACTGATATTGCTGTTCTAAGACTTCCAGCCGCTTATAGGCATTCTTATAGCGAGGATCCATCTCAAGAAGCATAGAAAGCAAAATCCAAGAATCCTGATGCTGCATATAAGTTTTTCCGATCTCATCCAGCACCCGGTCCGCATGATCAGCCCCTTCCTCGCCTCTTACCATGGCTGTCAAAAATTGATAGTAGCAGTTGGTAGTAGCATCCTTACCAATCGCAAAGCGATTGTAATTATAGTTCTCCAGAATGCCCTTAGCCATGTCTATGCGTTTTCCGATCACATAGATATGGGCTTGCATCAGCTGATACATCTCATTAACAGGTTCTAATTTTCTGAGAGCCGTAGCCTTCTCTGTAGCACTATCCGTCCAAGTATTTAAATCAATTCTTCCTGCGGAATATCCAATATAATCCTTAATGATCTGAGCCAACAACAATTGCGGCATCCTATGATTTTCATCGTAGGTCTGATTTTGCAAAACTTCGATATCATAGGTCAGCTCTTCATATGGCGTAATAAATTTAATCTTTCCATAATTACGGCCACCATGCAGATGCTCCGGTCTTACAAAATACTCAAACTCATAAACATTTCCCACAAAATCTTCGGTAGTAATATCAGGCCTTGATACATAGATAAAGGCCCCCTCGGTTTCGATCTTTACCGGGATATATCCCCAGGTATTCTTGGTGATAGTCAAGGTGGCCTTTGTAGGCTCCTTAATATCCTCAAAAAGCATACCCTCCCCGGAAATAGTTAGGAAAATGCATTCTTTTTGCTTGATTCCAACAAGAAATTCCTCCAGAGCCTGATCCCCCAGAGACCACTTGCGCATATTGTCATATAGATAAAAGGTCCGCTCGTTCTCGTATTTTAAAATCTCATAAAAGGATTTTGAGCGAAAGAGTCTTCCTGCCTCAGAGAAATCCTTTACAGCCAGTTTCTTAAAATCATCTGTGCTCTGAATCTTTCCATAAGCCGTATTTACATAAGGCTTCTCTATAATGGCCGTGAAAGCTAATTCAAACTCGCCTCCATCACATACCACGGTAAATACTCCTCTTTCCACGTGGCCCGGTCTTAAATTTCTGCCATCATAGGTAAATTCAACCTTAGCAGGATTTCCTTCAAAGCCCTGATTCTTAAATTTTACCCGAAAAGAAGAGGCATACACCAATCCTCGAATACTGGATTCAATCTCTGTTCGCAAAGTAAAGCTTCCCCGAAACACCTCTCCCTCGCCGATAATGAGCACCAGATTGGTCTCATCAAACATGACTGCAGGTTTCAGCGACTGGAAGTCTCCTTTTGAAAATTTCTGGATTTTATTCTTCAACTTTCACACCTATTTCTTTCGTTACTTATCGCTATGATTGTAAATTTGCCTTACAAGCAGCAAACAAACAACATACTATGTAAAATTATAGCATTATTTCATATCCAATAGCAACATATCTTCCAAATCTTTCAGCCAGGAAGCGACGCAGGCATCACTTGGCATTCTCCAGTCTCCCCTTGGAGATAGGGCTACCGTTCCTACCTTGGGGCCATCCGGAAGGCAGGATCTTTTAAACTGCTGGGTAAAAAATCTTCTGCAGAAGGTAGATAACCACTTATAAATCACTTCATCCTCATATTCACCCTCAAATGCATACAGGGCCAAGCGATAAATTTTCGCCGGCTCATAGCCAAATCGCAGGAAGTAGTATAGGAAGAAGTCATGAAGTTCATAAGGACCTACTAAATCCTCTGTTTTCTGAGCGATCTCGCCGTCCTTTGGAGGAAGAAGTTCCGGACTTACCGGAGTATCCAGGACATCATACAGTACTGCTTTTAATTCCTGGTCTCCACAGGTATCTGCATAATAGTGAACCAAATGCCTCACCAAAGTCTTAGGAACCGATGCATTTACTCCATACATGGACATGTGGTCTCCATTGTAAGTAGCCCAGCCTAAGGCAAGCTCTGACATATCTCCGGTACCAATTACCAGTCCGCCTGTCTGATTTGCCACATCCATAAGTACCTGGGTCCGCTCCCTAGCCTGCCCATTTTCATAGGTGACACTGTGGTCCTTAGGATCATGACCGATATCCTTAAAATGTTGATTTACAGCCTCCTTAATGGGAATCTCTCTTAGGGTTGCCCCCAGCTTTTTAGACATTTTACAAGCATTCTGGTAGGTTCTGTCAGTTGTACCAAAACAAGGCATGGTAACAGCCACCATTCCACTGCGGTCCAGTCCCAGAGCATCAAAGGCCTTCGCCATTACAAGAAGAGCCAGGGTAGAATCCAACCCTCCGGAAATACCTACTACTGCACTTTTTGCATGGGCGTGGACCAAACGTTTCTTAAGCCCCATAGCTTGAATAGTAAGAATTTCTTCACAGCGTCTCTCTCTTTCTGCCATAAGGCTAGGCACAAAAGGTCTGGATGTAATAAATCTGGTCAAGCTAGTATCTTCTATTTTAATATCAAAAGGAATCCGCATAAGTTTGCGCTCTTTGGACGTTAAAAAAGTAGTATTCTTTCTACGCTCACTTAAGATACGATTCACATCTATTTCTGTATAAATAGTTTCATTTACAAATCGTTTGCTTTCTGACAAAATACTTCCATTCTCTGCAATAATATTGTGTCCCCCGAATACCAGATCCGTGGTAGATTCTCCCTCTCCTGCATTGGCATAGATATAAGCGCAGATTAATCTTGCAGACTGGCCTTCAATAAGACTCTCTCTGTAGTTTGCTTTTCCAATGGTTTCATCACTGGCAGAGCAATTGACAATTAGAGTAGCTCCCTCTCTGGCTGCCTCTATGCTTGGTGGAATGGGAGACCAGACATCTTCACAGATTTCCGCAGCTACCACCAAAGTTTCCATATTGCGAGCGACAAATAAAAGCTTGGGGCCAAAAGGGATCTCCTGACCTTCAAAACTAATATATCTTGCAAGCTCAGGTCCTCTTCGAAACTGTCTCATCTCATAGAATTCCCCGTAATTTGGCAGGAAGGTCTTTGTAGTAAATCCTAGAATTTTTCCCCGGTTCATAGAAACAGCCACATTATAAAGCTCGCCATCTACACAAAGGGGGGCACCTACAAAAACAAGGGCATCTATATTTCTTGTTGCCTCTGCAATATCAACAATGGCCTTTCTTGCTTCCCGAAGAAGAAGATCCTGCAAAAACAAATCACTGCAAGTATATCCGGTAATACAAAGCTCCGGAAATACAATTACCTTCGCTCCCTCATTTGCAGCCTCCCCTAGTTTTGAAATAATCTGGTCTTTATTGTATGCCACATCTGCAACCCGTATATCCGGTGTCGCCGCAGCAACCTTCACAAATCCATGCTTCATCCTTTTATCTCCAAAATTACTCTTTTTTATTTTCTTACTTTTTATATTATCTCTTTAATCTTACTTACTTCTCTTAAGAATCTTCTTTAAATCTTCTACTGTATAAGTATAGGCAGTATTACAGAAGTGACATTTCACCTCTATATCCTTCCCTTCATTGATCATTTCCTGAATCTCTTTTTTCCCAACGCTGGCCACGGCCCGCTCCACCCGTTCCTTAGAACAGTTGCAGTAGAATCTAGTATCCATAGTGTCTGTAATTTCCAGGTCAAGATTTCCAAGAAGCTCCTCCAAAATCTGTTCCGGTGTATATTCCTTGTCCAAAAGTGCTGTTACTGAGGTGACATTTTTTAAATTCTCCTCTAACTGAGAAATCACTTCTTCCTGGGCAAAAGGCATAAGCTGAATAATGAAACCTCCGGCCCTGCGCACAGTATTATCCTTCTCCATTAGCACACCCAGACCAACAGAAGATGGCACCTGCTCTGAATTTGCAAAGTAATAGGTAAGATCCTCTGCGATCTCACTGCTGACTAAGATAGTCTGTCCACAGTAAGGCTCTTTTAACCCCATATCCTTAATCACCTGCAAAAGGCCAATTCCAACAGCGCCTCCAACATCCAACTTACCATTTTTAGGAGGCAGCATAACCTCCGAATTTAACACGTAACCTTTCACATTGGCTTTACTATCTGCTGTGACAGTAATTCCCCCAATAGGGCCATCTCCACGAATCTGCAAGGTCAGCATGTCTGTGTCATTTTTCATCATACTTCCCATCATAGCTCCTGCGGTAAGGAGGCGTCCTAGGGCGGCAGTTGCCACCGGACTGGTATTATGATCCTTTCTTGCAGTTTCTACCACCTGTTTTGTACTGGCTGCAAATGCCCGAATCTGTCCATTGGCAGCAGTTGCCCGAACAATATAATCCTTCATAAAATCTGCTCCTTCCTAATCCTTATGCTCTATTTTTTGCCACTATACAAATTCTCTCACTGTCCTTATTGGCTGCTTTCTTTGTATAGTCATCATAAATTTGCTCAACTTCAAAGCCTGCTTCTTCCAAAAAAGCTTGAATTTCCTCAAGGCAATAGCCCCTTTGCAAATGAGTCTCCTGATATTTTCTATATAAATTTTCTTCCCCTTCTTTTATAAATAAAGTCAGTTCATACTCATTAATGCCTTCATCCTCGTAGTAATAATTATCCCAAATAAAACTACAATCCTCCCTGTCTTCTGCAATTGTTGTCTCCCCAATCACATCCCGGTACTTATGGTTACTATTGAAATCAAAGAAGAAAATCCCATCTTCTTTCAAACACTCCTTCACCCGAAAAAAGGTTTCAAGCAGCTCCTTGGAATCTAAAATATAATTTAGGCAGTCACAGCAGCTAACTACAGCAGCCACCTTATCATATACCTCAAGTTCCCGCATATCCTGCTGCAAATATAAAATTCCAGGACCGGCTTCTGGGGAATTTTCTATAGATTCCTCTAAAGAATCATCAAAGTCTTCTGCAAAAGCCTCCGGCATTTCCTCCATCTGCTTTTCTAAGGCAATCTCCAGCATTTCCTCCGACAGATCTACTCCCAGCACATCATAGCCTGCACGGAAAAGAAGTCTGCTTATGCTTCCGGTTCCACATCCCAAATCCAGGATGCTTCCTTCCAAAATTTTATTCTCTTTTAAAATATCTATTACAAAGCTTGCCCATTCTTCATAGGGAACATTGTCCATAAAAGTGTCATAGACTCTTGCAAAGCTTGTGTAGGCTTCCATATAATCTCCTAACCTTATGTTAATTTATCAAATCCTGTCGTAACTACTTTATTTTATCAATTTCTTACAGAAAATCAAGCCTAGGCCATAGATCAATCTGCGCTGGGAAAAAGAATGCAGGATAGCAAAAGAATCTGAAACAACGAAAAGTTTTTACGTTGTCCCAGATTCTTCTAATAGGCTATTTAAATCTGCGCAATATCTATCAAGGTCAGTTTCTTAATATCTGTATTCTCCAGACTGGCAATAAGAGCCTTTGCTGTATCAATAGCTGTAAGCACATTTACACCTGTCTCTACCGCATTTCTTCGGATGGTGAATCCATCCTTAGAGTGCTCTGCCCCCTGTGGCGGTGTATCGATTACAAGATCGATCTTGTGTCCAAGAATCAGATCCAGTAAGTTTGGAGAGTTCTGTTCAATTTTATTAACAGCAATTGCCTTTACTCCTGCATCATTTAATACCTTGGCAGTTCCTTCTGTGGCAAATATCTTATAACCGATATTGTTAAAGCGGCGTCCAATATCAACAGCCTCTTCCTTGTCCTCATCTCTTACCGTCATGATCATATTGCTAAATTTCGGAAGTTTCACTCCCGCTCCCAGGAAGGCCTTATAAAGGGCTTCCTCAAAAGTCTTTGCAATACCAAGACACTCTCCGGTAGATTTCATCTCAGGTCCCAGGCTAATATCAGCATCGCGAATCTTCTCAAAGGAGAATACCGGCATCTTAACTGCAAAATAATCTGCCTCCGGCTGAAGTCCCGGTGTATATCCAAGTTCCTTTATCTTGTTTCCAATAATCACCTTGGTGGCAAGAGGTACAATAGGAATTCCTGTTACCTTACTGATGTAAGGCACAGTACGGCTGGAACGTGGATTTACCTCAATAACATACACATCCTCTCCGCATACAATAAACTGAATATTGATCAATCCAATAACATGTAGAGATTTTGCCAGCTTTCTTGTATAATCCTCGATGGTTTTCTTGGTCTTCTCAGAAATACTCTTGGCAGGATATACGGAAATACTGTCTCCGGAGTGGATACCCGCTCTCTCAATATGCTCCATAATTCCGGGAATCAAAATTTCTTCCCCGTCGCAAACTGCATCAACCTCAATCTCCTTACCTTGTAAGTATTTATCTACAAGGATTGGATGATCTTGAGCAATACGGTTGATAATACCAATAAACTCATCAATATCGTGATCGTTGATCGCAATCTGCATTCCCTGTCCACCCAGTACGTAGGAAGGCCTTACTAATACCGGATATCCTAAGCGGTTTGCAACTTCCTTTGCTTCCTCAGCAGTAAATACAGTTCCTCCTGTAGGTCTTGGGATTCCGCATTTCTCTAAAATCTCATCAAAGAGTTCTCGGTCTTCTGCTGCATCTACATTTTCTGCGGAAGTACCTAAAATCGGCACTCCCATCCGCATCAGGGCCTCTGTAAGCTTAATAGCAGTCTGTCCGCCAAACTGAACCACAGCTCCATCCGGATGTTCAAGTTTTACAATACTCTCCACATCTTCCGGTGTCAAAGGCTCAAAGTAAAGCTTATCCGCAATATCAAAGTCTGTACTTACCGTCTCTGGGTTATTATTTACAATAATGGTCTCATAACCTTCTTTTGCAAAGGCCCAGGTACAGTGTACGGAACAAAAGTCAAACTCAATACCCTGACCGATACGAATAGGGCCGGAACCAAGAACAAGAACCTTCTTCTTTCCTTTAGTTTCCTCCACCTCGTTCTCACTGCCATAAACAGAATAATAATATGGTGTCTCTGCAGCAAACTCAGCAGCACAGGTATCAACCATCTTGTATGCAGCGGTGATTCCGTAGTACATACGCATATTGTAAATTTCTTTTTCTGTCTTACCAGTTAATTTGGCAATAATGTGGTCCGGGAATTCCATACGTTTTGCTTCTTTTAGAATTTCCACATCCAAAGTCTGAGTCTTTAAAACATGCTCCATCTCCACAAGGATTGCAATTTTATCAATGAACCATTTATCAATCTTTGTGATTTCATGGATCTCATCATAACTGATTCCCTGACGAAGGGCCTCTGCAATTTTCCAGATTCTCTGATCGTCTACAACCTCTAACTCCTCCAAAAGGTCTGCACCCTTTAGGTGGGAGAAATCATAGGACATCAAACTATCTACATGCTGTTCCAGAGAACGGATGGCCTTCATAAGGGCTCCCTCAAAGTTGTCGCAGATACTCATAACCTCTCCGGTTGCCTTCATCTGGGTGGTTAAGGTTCTCTTTGCACTGATAAATTTATCAAAAGGAAGTCTTGGAATCTTTACTACACAGTAATCCAACATAGGCTCAAAACTTGCATATGTTTTCTTTGTAACTGCATTCTTAATTTCATCCAAATTATATCCCAAGGCAATCTTTGCTGCTACCTTAGCAATAGGGTAGCCTGTTGCCTTTGAAGCCAAAGCTGAAGAACGGCTTACTCTAGGATTTACTTCGATAACGCAATATTCAAAACTTTCCGGATGCAGGGCGTACTGTACGTTACAACCTCCGGTAATATTTAACTCGCTGATAATATTAAGGGCAGAGCTACGAAGCATCTGGTATTCCTTATCTCCCAGAGTCTGGGATGGTGCCACAACGATACTGTCTCCGGTATGAACTCCTACAGGATCCAAGTTTTCCATATTACATACAGTAATGCAGTTACCGTTATTATCACGCATTACCTCGTACTCAATTTCCTTCCATCCTGCAATACAACGCTCAACAAGAACCTGTCCTACACGGGAAAGGCGAAGTCCATTTTCCAAAATCTCGATCAGCTGACCTCTGTCGTGGGCGATACCACCACCGCTTCCTCCTAAGGTATAAGCCGGACGAAGAACTACCGGATAGCCGATTTCTTCTGCGAACTTCACACCATCTTCCACAGTCTCTACTACAAGAGAAGCGGCACAAGGCTCGCCAATTTTCTCCATAGTCTTTTTAAATTCCAGACGGTCTTCTGCCTTTTTAATGGTCTCTGATGTTGTTCCAATCAGGCGAACATTATGGTCTTTTAAAAATCCTCTCTCCTCAAGCTCCATAGCCAGGTTAAGGGCAGCCTGGCCTCCAAGGGTTGGGAGAACGCTGTCCGGCTCTTCCTTTACAATGAGCTGTTCTACTACTTCTACTGTTAATGGCTCAATGTATACACGGTCTGCGATATCCTTATCTGTCATAATGGTAGCAGGGTTAGAGTTTAATAAAACAACTTCAACCCCCTCTTCTTTTAAGGATCTGCAGGCCTGAGTTCCTGCATAATCAAATTCCGCAGCCTGGCCAATGACAATAGGGCCAGAACCGATTACCAATACTTTTTTTATAGATGTATTCTTAGGCATTCTTCCTATTCTCCTTTCATCATGTCAATAAAGCGGTCAAATAAGTATGCAGAATCCTGCGGTCCCGGGCAGGCCTCGGGATGGAACTGCACGGTAAAAATATTCTTATCAACATAAGAAAGGCCTTCATTTGTTCCATCATTTACATTTACAAATGCTTCCTTTGCGATGGCAGGATCAATACTTCCTGAATCCACTGCATAGCCATGATTCTGAGAGGAAATATATACTCTTTCATTAGAAAGATCCTTTACCGGATGGTTACCTCCACGGTGACCATATTTCAACTTATAAGTCTTTGCTCCTGTTGCTAAAGCCATCAACTGATGTCCCAGACAAATTGCAAAAATTGGAAGGTTAGACGCATATAGTTTTTTGATTTCTTCTATTATAGAGACGTTTGTCTCCGGATCTCCAGGGCCGTTGGATAACATAATTCCATCTGGTTCTACGGCAAGAATTTCTTCTGCCGTAGTATGAGCAGGGTAGATGGTCACCTGGCATCCTCTTTCATTCAAGGACTTGGCAATATTGTTTTTTGCTCCAAAGTCCATAAGGGCAACCTTAGGGCCATCCCCCTCTAAGACATAAGGTTTCTTGCAAGTTACCTTTGAAACTACATCTCCTACTTTATAAGCTTTTAATTTTGGAAGAATCTCATCTAGATTATAATTGGAATTGGTAGTAATCATACCATTCATAGTTCCCTTCTCACGAAGGATCTTGGTAAGAGCCCTGGTATCTATTCCCATGATACCTGGGATATTCTGATTCTTTAAGAATTCTTGAATAGAGCCGCCACTTCTGAAGTTGCTGGGCATACGAGACAATTCTCTGACAATATATCCATCCGGCCATGCCTTCTTGGATTCCATATCCGGGGTAATCCCGTAATTTCCAATTAATGGATATGTCATAACCACTGCCTGTCCCGCATAAGAGGGATCTGTTAAGACCTCCAAATAACCGGTCATTGAAGTGTTAAATACAATCTCACTAATCATGTCTCTGGTCGAGCCAATACTGGTTCCGGTAAAGACGGTTCCGTCTTCGAGTATCAGAAATGCTTTCATATTTCCACCTATCCCTTCTAGTTCACAAATTGTAAAAATTATACCGCATTCCCTATTCTTTTTCAACTGAAAGGCCCTAAAATTAAAATTTAAAATTTTAATTTTTAGAGCCCTAAAATTCTAACCTGTTTTTAATTCAAAAAACCTACTGATATTGCCAGTAAATCGTTATTTTATTCAAATCCGCCTCATCCAAATATTGGTATTTCACCTCTGAAATCCCGTACCAGTTCGCCAGATTTTCAGCCGCCCGGGGAATTGTTTCTTGAAAAATACTTTCCCTAGCAGCAGCATAAAGCTCTGAATCGGAAAATTTTATAACTGAAGTGGTCCCACCGGATGAAATCACGTCATTCATCTTTTGCAAGATTTGTTCCGAATCAAAAGAAGTATAGTAATCTCCATTTACCACATAGTAATTATAATCCATATGGGTGCAGCTAGGCAGTTCTATCGCAGTATCCGTCCTATGATTTTTAAACAGTTCCGTCTCATCACACAGCATATAGTCATAGGAAATCTTCTCCTCAGCCGCCACCTCTTCTCCTTCCTCTGCCAAAAAGGTGGGATCTCCCCAGGTAGTATCCACATAATAATACTGGCCGTTACAGCTTACTAAATTCCAGGCATGGGACTGATTGTCATCCCCCGCTGTTCCTATTACGTAGGTGCAAAAAATTCCTAATTTATTTAACAAATACTGGGTAGCCTTGGAATAGCCGGCGCATACCGATTCTTTTCCCACAAATACACTATAAATATTCTGGTTATCTGAAGCTTCTAGATTGTACTCCACACTGCGGATAATATACTCATAAACATAGAGAATCTTGTCATAATCCGATGCATCCTGAGAGATTCCCCCAAGACACTCTGCCACTGCAGCATCAATCTGGTCTTGCATGCTACTTCGAGCGGCTGCATCATACAGATAATTCACCTTAATCACTGTATAGGAATGGAGGCCTGTATAACTAGTAGCCGTGGCAGATCCATCACACCAGAACACTTCCGGATGATCCCTCAGGACATATTGCAAAATTTGATTAGCCAGGTCTGCATCGTCTCCATGCAAATAGATTTCTTTTACATTAGAATTAATTCCACTTAAGATTTCCTTGTAGATCAACTGCTGGTCTTCCGATAATTTACTATAATAATAGCTAACAGAAGCATCTTCGTCCCCTGTCACCTCCTGATAGGAAATATCATCCACAACACCTGCTATTTTTTTCAAATCTGTGCCATCCGAAGAATCCACAAGCTCTTTAACCAGGCCACTTTGGAAAATAAAGATACCTGCTGCCGAAATTCCCAGCAAAAGCAAAAAGAAAACAAAAAGTAAGGCACATCCCAGGCATCCACTTTTTCTCTTTCTATGTCTGTACATATACAAAAAACTCCGTGTTTATAAAAATAATTAATTTACTAAAATCATAGCCACAATAACCAGGTCCTTCTCTCCCATATTCTTAAGACCATGACCATGGCCATCACCGCAATAGGTTACATCTCCGGGCCCTACCAGTACTCCTTCGCCGTCTTCTTCGTAAATGCCTTCGCCTTCTATAATATAATATGTCTCAGCCTCCCCATGATGCTCATGGTGACCAATCTCTCCACCTGCCGGTATGGTTACACGGCCAAACAAATTACAATGACTGCCTCTCTGCTCTGCGCTAATAAGTGCTTCCTTTACAATATAGCCTGTGCCTCCGCACATATGCTCTACCTTTTCTGTTACTCTGTCTTTGGTACTTGTCTTTAACATCCTTTACTCCTTCTTTCCTATTATCTAATTATTTTATAATTATTAAAATCCCAAGGCATCATTTACCAGAATTACCTTGATTCTTCCCGCATCTTTGGAGAATCTGGTAATCAAGATCTGGCAGCAGATGGTCTCTGGTAATTTACAATCAAAACAGGCCCCTGTCTTGCAACAAGGGGTATTTAAATTAAATCTCTGGGCATTAATCGGCGCCGCCTCATTTCGGGCTCTTGACATAGCCGCTTCCACATTTTTTGTGAGCTTGTTCATGCCAACAATCATCAAAACATTCTTTGGACCCTGGGCAATGCAGGAAACCCGGTTGGCATGACCATCAATGTTAATCAGAATTCCATCTTCAGTAATTGCGTTAGCACTAGTCAAAAAGAAATCACAGTCGTAAGCCTGAAGTTCTATTTTTCGTTTGTCCTCAGGAGTTTTTGCTGTATCTCGGTTATAAATTACATAATTCCCCTGACAGACTGCATCCTTCAATCCAATTTCCTGAGCTGACATAGAACCACCCCAAGAAATACTGCTGCCCTCAGGGATCAATTCCAGAGCCTTCTTACAGGACTCCTCCTTTGAGCCTACATAGTAAGCCTCCATATTCCTGGACTTTAAGGCTTTTACCACCTGCTCACCCAGTAAATCATTTCTCTTCACACGATTCACATCCATAAAAATACCTCACCTTTTTTAATATAGTTTTTAATATAGTTTTTCTAAAAGTTTGTGATCATACAGCTCTTTAGGCGCTTCTAGTTTTCCTCGATCTATTTTGTTGCTAAGGGTCCTGGGAAGTACCTCCACCTGAAAAAGGGCTGTAGGAATCATATAATAGGGAAGGCTTTCCTTTAATACCTCCTTAAATTTTTTCACATCCACCTTCTCTTCTGCCTCAAAATATCCGCATAAAATATTGGTACCACCCTGATCTTTAAAAGCAACCACGGCACATTCCCTTGCAATTCCCGTGCATCGCATAGCAGTCTCCACCGCACTGGCCTCCACACGAAAGCCTCGGATCTTATACATAAAATCCATTCGACCCAGATAGTGTATGGTACCATCTGTATCCATCCGCACCAGATCCTTGGTCTTAAAGAGCCTTAAGAATCCTTCTTCCTTTGAAAATGGATTTTCCATAAAGAAACTTTCTGTCCGCTTAGGATCTTTATAATATCCCATAGCCACCTGGTCAGAAGCCAGCCAAAGTTCTCCTGCCTCTCCGGCAGGCAAAAGATTTCCATCCTCATCTACTACATAGCCTTTAATCGTGGAATTTAAGCTTCCTACCGGATAGTAAAATTTAGCCTCTGTAATTTCATATTCTGAGATAATCGAAGTCATTTCGGAAGCTCCATAAACATTACGAATTTCATAATGGTTAGGCACAAGATTTCTTGGCATATCGCTGCCAACCAACAAAACTCTTAACTTGGTTTTTCCATCTTCTATGTCCCCTAGTTTGCCGGCCATGTGGGGAGGCAAAAAAGTCACAGTAATGTTATGCTCTATATAAGACTGCAAAAGCCCCCTAATATCCTTTCGAATAGCTTTTTGAATGATCCGAACAGAAGCCCCCACTGCCAGGGAAGCATAGAGATCGAATACTGAGGCCACAAAACTAAAGCTTGGGAAGACTCCATAAACGTCCTCTTCACTTAAGGATAAGCGATCAAAATTGCTAATGGCACACATTACATTCCGGTGACTTAGCATTACCCCCTTTGGTTTTGAAGTAGAACCGGAGGTATAGATTAACAAGGCCATCTCATCCCTTTTAGAATGATTTATGTGTTCTTTTTTTTCAGACCAGTCGATTTTCTCCGCAAAGTCTCGGTCTATCACAAAGCGGCACTGACACTCTTCCATAATTTGATGTTGACGCTTTTTAGGATGAGTGCTGTCAATATAAACGTAGGCTCCTCCAGCCTTCCAAATGCCAATCATAAAAATCACAGACCAAACAGATTGTCCCGCACAGACTCCCACTACTTCTCCGGCCTTCATTCCTTTTTCCAGCAAGTAAGCTGCAAGAATATTACTTTTTTCTTCCAGTTCCTGATAAGTAAAGGTTCCGTAAATACCAGAAACTGCCACCTTCTTAGGAAAAGCCTTCACTGTATCCAGGAACAATTCACAGAAGGTTTTCTGTTTAAATTCTTCTTTGTGAGAGCTAAGAAAAACAGCTCTCTCTTTCTTTGGCATAGTAGACGCCTCCTTATAGCAATGCATTCCCTAGCTTTGCTTTAACAACAGTATAGCAGTTATCCAAAATAAGTAAACCCAATCTATAGTCATCTCAAGCAATTAAGCCCTTTTTTAAGAGATTGTTTTTTTTCATTACATTTGCTAGAATGAACATGGTTCTTAGAAAGACTTATTTCTTTTTCAGACCATTACAAGGCAAAATAAAATCAAGCTAGGAGGAATGAATCATGAGCAAAATAGAAGAAGTTCGCGCTGACATGATAAAAGCTATGAAAGCCGGCGAAAAAGATACAAAAGAGACCTTATCTATGCTTTTGGCTGCGTTAAAGAACAAGGCTATTGATAAGAGAGCCGATCTTACAGAAGAAGAAGAAACCCAGGTAATCTTAAAGGAAATTAAACAGACAAAAGAGACTTTGGAACTTACTCCTGAAGATCGCACTGATATTATCGACGAATGCAAGAAGCGTTTAGCTGTATTAGAAGCCTACGCTCCAAAGATGATGGATGAAGCCGAAATCAAAGAAATCGTTTCAGGTGTTCTAACAGATTTAGGCTTAGAAGCACCAACCGCAAAGGACAAAGGAAAGATCATGAAAGAGCTTATGCCTAAAGTGAAAGGAAAGGCTGATGGAAAATTGGTAAATGAGATTGTCAGCTCTTTCTTCTAAATTCTAGAATCTTGAGTCTGCACTTTCCTAATAAAAAAATGGAGGAATACATCTTCACGTATTCCTCCATTTTCTTTTTCTTTTTTACTCTGCAGCTTCCTCAGTGTAGGAAGTATCTTCTGTATAAGAAGCATCCTCTGTAGCTGATGCATCCTCTGTAGCAGAAGTATCTGTGGTAGTATCTGTACTTTCTACAGCCCCATCTGTACTCTGCGTCTCTGTGGCAGCTTCTTCATCTGTAGTCTCTGTAGTTTCTGTACTTTGCGTACTATCTGTAGTAGTTTCTGTTGTAGTATCTTCGGAAGTGGTATCCTCAGTACTTGTATCTGTATCCTCTGTATCTGTATCCACCTGCTTAATAGAAACACTCAAATCAGTAAAGCTAATCTTCTTCCAAACCTTCTTATTGGCCTTCACGCCATCTTCCTTGATCCAGGCCTTACAAGTATCTTCCAAAAGTTCTTCCTTACGGTCAGATATAATACTCTCTTTTTTGCTATCAGTAGCATCACGGTCTAAGAGACTGGTAACCTTTGCCACATAACATCCGCTGTCTGTCTCAACGACATCCGTAACCTCGCCTTCTCCCAAGGCATCTGCTGCCGCGATCAAATCCGCATCCGGGGAAGTAGTGTCAGAATCAAAAGTAGCTGTCTGGGAAGTCTGTCCCTGCTCTGTAGCATAAGCACTAAAATCTTCAGCCGTCTTAGCCCCTTCTGCAAAGGCAGTTGCCTTTTCCTTCATCTGGGTCTTCTCATCATCAGTAAGATCTGTGCTATTGCCATCATCATCTGTAGTAGTATAGGAGAACAAGACGTAGTCCATGCTCTTTTGAGCTGCCTCATCATCTGACACTTCTGTATCAACATCTGCTTCAATAGCAGCTTCCATCTTATGCTGAATGGTAAGCAGGGTCAGAACCTTCTCTACTGTCTCCTGGTCTCCGGAAACCTTCCTGGCACTGTCTTCCTCATTAGCTTCTACAAATTCCTTGGCCGCATCTGTAATGGCTGTCTCATCGTCCTCTGTAAGTTCTACATCATAATCCGCCATGTGCTCTTTCATAACCAGCATATACTTCATTTGCTTTAAAAGACTTTTCTTGACATTAGACTCATAGGTCTTACCTTCCTCAATCTCTGTAGACCACATATCGTCCCCCAGATAGGATCCGTAGTAAGTTTCGTACTGAGCCTGCACATATCTGGCATAAAAATTTGCTTCCTTGGCTGTGATATTCTCACTCTTCCCAGTAAGAACAATATCCGAATCCTTAATAGATCCACATCCTGCCAGAGAAGATACTGCCAGCATTCCTGTCATAACAAACAATAACAATTTTTTCTTCATAGTATTAAAACCTTTCTTTGCCACAATATAGCTAATTATACCCTTTTCTTAAGTCTCAAGCAATCCCTGAAAATCATTTAATATATTTTTCACAAGCTCTATAGGGTCTGCCGGCTTCTCCTTTAGATTTCTCTTTCGTTTCTCATAGGCAAAAGTAGGCGCACCATTTTCTGATTTAAAAATCAAATCGCCCTTATAGGAAGCAATTAACTGGGGAATCTTCTCAGGCACTACCTTAGCCTGCTCCAACATGGTAAAGGTATAGCTTTCCCCCTTTTGTTCCACGGCAGTAATATAAAGCTTGTGGGCCTTTACCTTAATAGCCGCCACTTGAAGCAAACGCTCTACCTTTTTAGGCGGTTCTCCAAAACGATCAGTTAGCTCTTCCAGCATATCTTCCATCTCCTGATCATTTTCAATAGTTGCAATACGCTTATAAATATCTAACTTTTGATATTCATTTTTAATATAACTTTCCGGAATATAAGCATCTACATTCAGATCCATGGTGGTGGTATACTCTTCTTCTAACTCTGTCTCACCCTTTAAGTGTCTGACCGCCTCGTTTAGCATCTTACAATACATGTCATATCCCACTGCCTGCATGTGACCGTGCTGTTCTGCCCCTAAAAGATTTCCGGCTCCTCGGATTTCTAAATCCCGCATAGCAATCTTAAAACCAGACCCTAAATCCGTAAATTCTCGAATGGCAGCCAGGCGTTTTTCTGCCACTTCTTTTAACATTTTATCTCTACGATATAATAAAAAGGCATAGGCCATGCGGTTGGATCTTCCCACCCGGCCTCTTAACTGATAAAGTTGGGACAAGCCTAATCGGTCTGCATCGTGAATAATCATAGTATTAGCATTGGAAATATCAAGGCCCGTCTCTATAATGGTGGTTGTTACCAATACATCTATCTCTCGATTAATAAAGGCGTACATGATTTCCTCTAATTCCTGTTCCCGCATTTGTCCATGGGCATAGGCTACATTGGCATCAGGAACGATTTTTTTGATTCGCCCTGCCATATCTGCAATATCTTCCACCCGATTATATACATAATAAACCTGGCCCCCTCTTGCGCATTCCCGTTCAATGGCTTCCCGCACCATCTCCTCATTGTATTCCATGACATAAGTCTGAATAGGCATACGGTCATTAGGAGCTTCCTCCAGAACACTCATATCCCGGATTCCCACCAGACTCATATGGAGAGTTCTTGGAATAGGGGTGGCTGTTAGGGTAAGGACATCTACATTTTTCTTAAGAGTCTTTATTTTTTCCTTATGCTGCACTCCAAATCGCTGCTCTTCATCAATAATCAAAAGACCTAAATCCTTAAATTCCAAATCTTTACTAAGAACCCTGTGGGTTCCAATGACAATATCCACCAGGCCTTTTTGGGTATCCTCCAAGGTCTTTTTTTGTTCTTTTGGGGTGCGAAACCTGCACAGAAGGTCAATTCGTACCGGAAAATCCTTCATCCGCTGCAGGAAGGTATTGTAATGCTGCTGTGCTAAAATAGTAGTTGGCACCAGGTACACTACCTGCTTGCTTTCCTGGACAGCCTTAAAGGCAGCCCGAATGGCCACCTCCGTCTTTCCAAATCCCACATCTCCGCACACCAGCCGGTCCATGATCTTAGGGCTTTCCATATCCTGTTTTACCGCTTCAATAGCACTTAGTTGATCTTCTGTCTCCTCAAAAGGAAACATTTCCTCAAACTCCTGTTGCCACACCGTATCCTTCCCATATACAAAGCCTTTTTGATCCAGTCTTGCTGCATAAAGCTTTACCAGATCTCTTGCAATTTCCTGAACTGCCCCTCGCACCTTCGTCTTGGTGCGGTGCCACTCCTGGGTACCCAGCTTATTAAGCTTCGGTTGTTTTGCATCTGCAGAAGCATATTTTTGAATAAGGTCCAGTTGGGTAGCTGGTATATATAGGTTGCCGCCCTGAGCGTAGGCAATCTTCATATAGTCTTTGGAGATTTTGTCTACCACTATTTTTTCAATACCCTGGTAAATTCCCAAGCCATGATTGACATGGACTACATAATCCCCCGGCTTCAAATCCGAGAAATCTCGAATCTTTCGTCCCTCATACTGTTTCTTATGCTTTTTCTTTTTACGGCGGCCAAAAATATCTGTCTCCGAAATAACCACAAATTTAAGCATAGGATATTCATAACCCTCTGCCACATGACCATAGGCGGTCATAATCTCCCCGGGCTCTACAGTTCTTTCCCTGTCTTCGGTATAGAAGCTTTTTAAATCATAATCTCTAAGGTCCTCTGCCAGTCGTTTCGCCCTGGTTCTGGATCCTGACAGAAGCACTACCCGGTAGCCTTTTCGCTTCCACTTTTTTAAGTCCAACGTCAAAGTGTCAAAACTTCCATTGTAGGAGCCCACTCCCTGAGCGTGAATGCTATAAGATTCTCGGATTTTAATAGCTTTTAGCTTCATATCCAAAGAAAAACATCCTATGCTTGAATAGGAATTTATTCTAGAGAGAATTTCCTTCATGGGAAATATCGGAGCACAATTTTCCTCCTGCCGTTTTTCCATGGCATCTGCATATTCTTCCTGGATCCGCTCTCCATTTTCAAAAACCCGCACTGGTTCATTTAGAAGCAGCAAACTTTCTTCTTTTGGGAAGTAGTTCCAAAAAGAAACACCATTTCTTTCATCTCCCCCTTCCTCTGCAGGGGCAATTACAACTTCTCTCAGATTCTCTATAGACCTTTGGGAATCCACTTCAAAAGCACGAATGGAATCCACCTCATCTCCCCAAAGTTCTATACGTACAGGATATTCTTCCGTCAAAGGAAAAACATCCAGGATTCCTCCACGAACTGCAAATTGTCCTGGAAAGGAAATTTGCCCTTCCCTTTCATAGCCAAATTCAACCAATTGTTCTTCTAATTTTTGAAGGTCCAGTCTTCCGTCATATGAAATTCGGATAGTCTCTGTCTGAAGTTTTTCCTTGGAAATCAAAAAATCCATAAAGGCGTCCACAGTAGTAATAACTGTACAGGCCTCCTCCCTAGACAGGACTTGCAAAACCTGCATCCTTTGCTTGGTAAGTTCTTTACTTCGAAGGTCTGCCTGATAAAAAAGTAAATCTTTAGCCGGATAAAGATAGGTATCCTCTCTTAGCATCGAAATTTCTTCATAGCATTCTTTTGCCTTCGTCTCGTCTGCACATAAGATCAATGAATATTTTATTCCTTGACTTAAGCCCCACATTAAATGAGAATTTTGAGAGTTTATACAGCCGGAAACTTTAATCATCCCTGGCTCTTTTATTCTATTTTTATATATACTTTCATAATCTGCCAGCTCCTCTAAGGGCTTTAGCAAAGCCTTCATTTTCAAGTCTCCTTCTTTATACTATTATACTTTTTCATAATCAGGATTTTTCTGATTTTCCCTTACAGTTATATAAGTTCATAGCCCGGTTTATTTCTTCATTAAGGAAAAGCCTGATAGCTTCAAGAGCATTCTCATACCCCTCCTCCATTATTTCTCTTTCCGCCTTGGAAAAATGTCCCAGCACATAATCTGCCAGATCATAACCTTTTGGTTTTTCTCCTACCCCAACTTTAATCCTTGCAAAAACTTGAGTGTCTAACTGGGCAATAATATTTTTAATGCCATTATGGCCTCCGGCACTTCCCTTTTTACGAATACGAAGCTGTCCAACATCCAGACTAATATCATCATAAACTACCAAAAGTTCTGTTTCCGGATCAATTTTATAATAGTCCACCAGTCCCCTGATACTCTCACCACTTAAATTCATAAAAGTCTGAGGCTTTACCAGTAAAACCTTATGTCCTTCAATAATTCCTCTCCCTACCAAAGCCCGACTCTTTCTTCCTTCCACGGAAATATTATATCGATCTGCCAATTTATCAATCACATCAAAACCCACATTATGTCTAGTGCCCTGATACTGGGCTGTAGGGTTTCCTAAACCTGCTATAATATACATAAAAATCTCCTAAATCATATTCTTTTTTGCACCTGCTCCAGTATAGCACATTCCTTCATATTTAAGTAAAAAGAAAAAGAGGCTGTAAGATTTTTCTTGCAGCCCCTGCTTAATACTAGTCCTTTATTATCCTTCTACGATCAAGTATCTTCCATCTCCAATAGGAAAGACCTCAGAAGCCTCCTCAAGGTCTTCATCATTCATTCCCTCAATGTCCATGCCTTCATCCTCAAAGAATTTGCGCACTTCTTCAATTCCGTTCACTACCACAGCCATACAGTCTTCTAAAAAGTTCTCCGCTTCCTCTCTAGTCTCCGCAACTGATTCATCAAATAATTTTCCCTGATCTCGCAGAAATACATCCAAACACTCATCATCATACTCGTACATTCCCATAATCCTCCTAGTCCTTATGTTTTCATGTTTAAAGGAAATCTAATAATTCTCTCGGATGCGTGATTAAATTTTCAGCGCCGGCATCTTCTAAAGCCTTCTTGCTTCGAAAGCCCCATAGAACACCTACCGTCTCCAACCCTGCCGCATGACCTGTTCGAATATCCACTTCAGAATCACCTACATATAGGCAGTCTTCCCTTGAAACCTTCATCTTCTCTTGAAGCTTCCAAACTCCTGTAGGGTCCGGTTTCTTCGGCATCCCATCCTTCTGCCCCTGGACATAAGAAAATATGCCTTCCCCAAAGATTTCTCTCACAACCTTTACCGTCTGGGGATGGGGTTTATTGGATAATACCGCAAGCTGAATATTCCGCTCTTTCAATTTTTGAAGCATATCTACAATTCCGTCATAAGGTTCCACTAAGTATGTACAATTTTCATCAAAGATTCTGCCATATACTTCCATGGCCTCATCTATACGACAGACATTTTCCTCACCGATTCTGCAAAGAGTTCGCTCCATCAGGCATCTAGCTCCATCACCTACAAACTGTCTGCATTCTTCCTTTGTAATGTCAGGAAGATCCATCTCCCTTAAGGTCTCATTTACAGAATAATGAATTGAATCCAATGTAGATGTCAAAGTTCCATCTAAGTCAAAAATGCATGCTTTCATAATCACATCTGCCTCCTACGCATTTCATGATAGTATGGCCTCTATGAAAATGCAAGAACAAAGAGAGCATAAAAAGAATATTTTTATCTAGCCCATTTATCTGCAAGATTCTGGATCTGTGTTTCAAATTTTGCCAGGTCTTTATTAGAAAGTCCTTCGTTATCATAAACCACCTGAAGAAGTCTCTTGGCAGCTGCCACGACTCGCTCAAAGGCCGCAGACGCTCTGCTTCTTGCCGGCTTCTCAGCAGCCTTCTTTGGAATCTTAACTCCCTCTGTTAAGATTTCTCCTGTAGCCAGATCTATGGAACCTCCAGAATATGGAGCGAAGGCGGGACAGCCTATTTTTTCCTCCACTAGACTTGCAAAGGAATCCGTCACCTGATCCTCCCCGTGAACCACGATCACTCTTTCAATTTTGGTCTCAAATCCCTGCAACCAGGCAAGAAGTCCATTCATATCTGCATGGCCACTAATACCCTTAATAGTCTCAATCTTTGCATTAACGGTAATATTCTCACCAAAAAGTTTTACGCATTCAGCACCCTCGATTAGCTTTCGTCCCAGAGTTCCTACTGCCTGATATCCCACAAAGCAGATGGTACATTCCTTTCTCCAAAGATTATGCTTTAAATGATGTCTGATTCGACCAGCTTCACACATTCCGGAAGCAGATAAAATTACCTTAGGCTTTTCATCAAAGTTAATAGCCTTAGAATCCTCGCTGCTAACAGCCAGCTTAAGTCCAGGGAACACCAGGGGATTAATTCCTGCATTCACTAATTTCATAGCGTCCTCGTCAAAACAGCCTCGGACATTTTTATTAAATACCTGGGTAGCCTCAATGGCTAGAGGGCTGTCTACATATACCTCAAAGGCCGGATAATTGGTCACCAAATTTTTCTCTTTGATCTCCCGGATAAAATATAAAATTTCCTGGGTCCTTCCCACCGCAAAGGAAGGTATAACTACATTACCTCCTTTTGCAAAGGTTTCCCGAAGAATCCTGGCAAACTCCTCCACATAATCCGGTCTGTCCTCCCCGTGGGTTCGATTTCCGTAAGTAGATTCAATTACCACATAATCCGCCTCTTTTACCGTCTCAGGGTCTTTGATTATAGGCTGATTGGTATTACCTACATCCCCAGAAAATACAATTTTCTTGCTAATATCTCCCTCGGTAATCCACATCTCAATGCTGGCAGATCCTAAAAGATGCCCCATATCATTAAATTGAATCTCGATGCCATCACATAAGAGAATTTTCTGGCCATAATCTACCGGAGATAAGAGATTAATGGCAGCCAGGGCATCTTCCGTGGTATAAAGAGGTTCATACTCAGGCTCTCCGCTACGTTTTGCCTTACGATTCCTCCATTCCGCCTCAAATTCCTGAATATGGGCACTATCACGAAGCATAATATTACATAAATCGGAGGTAGCAAATGTAGTAACAATTTCCCCTTTAAATCCGTGCTTACAAAGAAGCGGAAGCTTACCTGAATGATCAATATGAGCATGGGTAAGAAGTACATAATCCACTTCCCCTGCGCTCATTGGAAGTTCCTGGTTTTCATACAGGTCCGGTCCCTGTTCCAAAACACAATCAACTAAAATGTTTTTTCCA
>CAVAKZ010000030.1:0-28055 GCA_963589425.1 Parabacteroides distasonis
TATGACCCCCTGCTTGTAAGGCAGGTGCTCTCCCAGCTGAGCTATGATCCCATATATCATGCAAGATTCTGTACCGAACCTGCCTTGCTATTATATAATCATATATTGTCCCTTGTCAACATATTTTTTCAATTTTCTCGATTTTTCTCGATTTTTTGAATTTTTTAGTAATACCAAGCTTCCAAAGAGCAAGGACATGTAGCAAAAAAGATAGACAAGAGAAATTTTCATGCTTTTTCACAACATATCCAACTCAATAAAGAAGCAATAGGTACCTATTTACTTACACCGGTACTAGTTCTTTTTCTAGACAATTCCCTGTGCATTCATAGCATCTACAACTTTTTCAAATCCGGCAATGTTGGCACCTACTACGTAGTTTCCTTCAAATCCATATCTCTTTGCTGCATCATCCATGTTATGGCAGATATTTACCATAATGTTCTTAAGTTTAGAATCTACTTCCTCAAAGGTCCAGCTCAATCTCTCGCTGTTCTGTGACATCTCAAGAGCAGATGTTGCTACACCACCGGCATTTGCTGCCTTTCCCGGTGCGAACAAGACACCATTCTGCTGTAAGTACTCAGTAGCCTCTAAAGTAGTAGGCATGTTTGCTCCCTCACATACTGCAATGCAGCCATTTGCCACTAACTGTTTTGCATCCTCTAAATGTAACTCATTCTGAGTCGCACATGGAAGAGCGATGTCTACCTTTACAGACCATACGCCACGTCCCTCATGATACTCTGAATTAGGACGATAGTTCTTATACTCTGTTAATCTAGCTCGTTTTACTTCTTTAATTTCTTTTAATGCTACTACATCGATTCCTTCCGGATCATATACCCAACCAGTAGAATCGCTGACTGTAAGAACCTTTGCCCCTAACTGCTGTGCCTTTTCTGTCGCATAGATTGCTACGTTTCCGGAACCGGAAACTGCCACGGTCTTACCTGCAATATCCTTACCATTGATCTTAAGGAGCTCTTCTGTTAAATATAAGAGTCCATATCCGGTAGCCTCTGTTCTTGCCAAAGATCCTCCAAAGGTCAAGCCCTTACCTGTAAGAACACCTTCATACAAGCCTCTGATGCGCTTGTACTGGCCAAACATGTAACCGATTTCTCTGCCGCCTACACCGATATCTCCAGCCGGCACGTCTGTATCTGCCCCAATATACTTGCAAAGCTCAGTCATAAAGCTCTGGCAGAATGCCATTACCTCTCTGTCTGATTTTCCCTTTGGATCAAAATCAGATCCACCCTTACCGCCTCCGATCGGGAGTCCTGTCAGGGAGTTTTTGAAAATCTGCTCAAATCCTAAGAATTTAATGATTCCTAAGTTAACGGAAGGATGAAAACGAAGTCCTCCCTTGTAAGGTCCTATAGCGCTGTTAAACTGTACACGGTATCCAGTATTAACCTGAACCTGTCCCTTGTCATCTACCCAAGGTACACGGAACTTAATCTGTCTTTCAGGCTCTGTCAATCGCTCTAACAAGCCATCTTTTCTGAACTTCTCTTCGTTGGCCTCCACTACTACACGTAAAGACTCCAGCACTTCCTTGACAGCCTGATGGAATTCCGGCTCTGCTGGATTCTTAGCCACTACACGCTCTAATACCTCATCTACATACGACATACCATTTACCTCCTAAGGTTTTAAAAATATTTTAAACCCGTCACTTGTAGCACACTTAAACGCAGTTCCCCGTCTGCAGCTTCTACTACTTCTGCTCTGTTTCATATTTCGTCCTACGAGTCCCCACTCGCACCACGCAAATTACTTGCTCTCCTCTCCTGCAAGCAATTGTCGGAAGAGTCCTCTCATTCTTCCGGCGACAAAGTTCTGCTTTATTGTACTAAAGTTTCATGTCCGAGGCAAGTAATTTTGCTATAAAAAACCAGATTTTTGCATTTTATTTTTATCTAACTTGCAAAAAAGTGGTTGACCCTTTTAAATTCCAGGGAAAACCACTCTTTTTTTGCTATATGTATTTCATTTTTCTTTCATTTACAAAGAAATCTATATTCTATGCAAATGGTATATTTTTCCGTCAAAAGCTCTTTTCATCTTATTTGAAGTAGGCCACTCCTGACTCAAAAATCTTCATATCCTGCTCTCCGTAAATGTTCATTGCTACAGATCTTGCACGTCTCTCGGAGTGAGCCATCTTACCAAGGACACGTCCATCCGGACTTGTAATACCCTCGATAGCAAGGTAGGAACCATTAACATTCCACTCTTCATCCATAGTAATATTTCCTTCCGGATCACAGTACTGGGTTGCCACCTGTCCATTGGCAAAGAGCTTGTCTAACCATTCTTTATTAGCTACAAAACGTCCCTCTCCGTGGGATGCAGGATTGGTATATACCCCACCTAATTCTGCCTGAGCAAGCCAAGGAGATTTGTTAGTTACTACCTTAGTGTAAACCATCTTGGAAATGTGGCGGCCAATCGTATTGTAAGTCAGTGTTGGGGAATCTGGATTCTGACCGGTAATGCTTCCGTTTGGAACCAGACCTAATTTGATCAATGCCTGGAATCCGTTACAAATACCCAAAGCCAATCCATCTCTTTCCTGCAATAACTTTTCCACTGCCTCTTTGATCTTGGCATTCTGGAAAGCTGTTGCAAAGAATTTTGCAGAGCCATCCGGCTCATCACCGGCACTGAATCCTCCTGGGAACATAATAATCTGAGCATCATTAATTGCCTTCTCGAAAATATTTACAGAATCTACAATATCTGCTGCTGTCAGGTTCTTAAATACCCTGGTTTCTACCTTAGCACCGGCTCTTTCAAAGGCTTTTGCACTGTCATACTCACAGTTGGTTCCCGGGAATACCGGGATAAACACCTTAGGCTGCCCAATCTTGTGACTGCAAATGTGAATATCCTTTGTATCATAAAGACCGGTCTCAACTTTTTCATCCTGACCTTCTGCCCCGGAATTTGTTGCAAATACAGACTCTAAGGTCTCCTTCCATGCATCCTCTGCCTCAGAAAGGCTAATTTTCACATCTCCATAGCCAAAGGTCTGATCATCTGTCACTTCACCCACTACAGTATAAGCAAATCCAAGCTTCTCAAGCTGATCTTCTGGTACTTCTGCCACCAGATCACCAAATCCAGGAGCAAATAAATCCTTAGGATCTACTTCCGGCAAAAGAGCTACTCCCATTCCATTACCAAAGGCCATCTTGCTGACTGCTGCCACAAGACCATGGCGGTCTAAGGCATAGGCAGCCTTAATGGCTCCTGCATGAATGGCTCCTGTAAATTTTGCGTACTGGTCCATAACCTTCTCATATACCGGAACATCATATTCATCAGTAGGAATCTGTAGCCATACAATTTTATCTTTTGCCTGCTTAAACTCCGGACTAATAATATCCTTTTCTGTAGCTACATCTACTGCAAAGGAAACCAAGGTTGGCGGTACGTCAATATCCTCAAAGGTTCCTGACATACTGTCCTTGCCACCGATAGATGGAAGTCCATATCCAAGCTGAGCGTCATAAGCTCCAAGAAGAGCTGCAAAAGGCTGGCTCCATCTGCTTGGATCTTCTGTCATTCTGCGGAAATACTCCTGGAAGGTGAAACGAATCTTAGAATGATCACCACCATTTGCAACAATCTTTGCAATAGACTCTGTCACTGCATATATTGCTCCGTGATATGGGCTCCAAGTAGAAAGGTAGGGGTCAAATCCATAACTCATCATCGTTACAGTATCACAGTCTCCCTTAGATACAGGAAGTTTTGCCACCATACTCTGGGTCTCTGTCATCTGATATTTACCACCATGAGGCATAAATACAGAGGCAGCTCCGATGGAACCATCAAACATTTCCACAAGACCCTTCTGAGAGCAAACGTTAAGATCTTTTAAGGTCTCTAACCATTTCTTCTTAACATCGGTTACTTCCTCTCTTGTTAGGACGCTGTCCTTTCTTGCAGGAATATCCACAGCCACAGCAGTCTCCTGGTGGGCTCCGTTGGTATCAAGAAAGGCTCTGGAAAGATTTACGATTTCTTTTCCTCTCCAGGAAAGTACTAATCTAGGCTCTTTAGTTACTTCAGCTACAATGACAGCCTCTAGGTTTTCTTCATTTGCATAGGTTAAAAACTGGTCTACATCCTTTGGATCTACTACAACTGCCATACGCTCCTGTGACTCAGAAATAGCAATCTCTGTGCCGTCTAAGCCGGCATATTTTTTGGGTACCTTATCAAGATTTACGCGAAGACCATCTGCCAACTCACCGATAGCTACCGATACACCGCCGGCACCGAAATCATTACACTTCTTAATGAGCTTACTAACCTCTTCTCTCTTGAACATACGCTGAATCTTACGCTCTGTAGGAGCATTTCCCTTTTGAACCTCAGCTCCGCAGGTTTCAATAGACTCTAGGGTGTGAACCTTAGAAGAACCTGTAGCTCCACCGCAGCCATCACGACCGGTACGGCCACCTAAAAGGATAATGATATCTCCCGGATCTGAAGTCTCACGGATAACTGCACGTCTAGGGGCCGCTCCCATAACAGCTCCGATCTCCATACGCTTTGCCACATAATTTGGATGATAGATCTCTTTAACAGCTCCTGTAGCAAGACCAATCTGATTACCATAAGAACTATAGCCATGAGCAGCCTCTCGAACTAACTTTTTCTGAGGAAGCTTTCCCTTTAAGGTATCTTTTACGGATACCGTAGGATCTGCCGCTCCGGTTACACGCATTGCCTGATATACATAGGTACGTCCTGATAAGGGATCACGGATTGCTCCGCCTAAACAGGTAGCCGCTCCACCAAAAGGCTCGATTTCTGTAGGATGATTGTGAGTCTCATTTTTAAAGTTTACCAGCCACTCTTCCTCTACACCATCAACCTTTACCGGCACCACAATACTGCAAGCATTGATCTCTTCAGACTCCTCCTGGTCTTCAAGCTTTCCTTCTGCCTTTAATTTCTTAGCTGCCAAAAGAGCCAGGTCCATAAGACAAACAAATTTATCATCTCTTCCGGCATAAATTGATGCGAAATCTTTCTTATATTGATTATAAGTTGCCTCGATAGGAGCCTTATAATCTCCCTCTCCAAAACTTACATCCGTAAGCTCTGTAGAGAATGTAGTGTGACGGCAGTGATCAGACCAGTAGGTATCAAGAACACGAATCTCTGTCATAGACGGATCCCTGTCTTCCTCTCCATGGAAATACTTCTGGATATGAAGAAAATCCTTGAAGGTCATAGCAAGTCCCAAAGAATCATAAAGCTTCTTAAGATCTTCCTCTGGCATATCCTTAAAGCCCTCAAAGATCAGCACATCTGCAGGCTCCTCAAACTTTGTCACCAAGGTCTCTGGCTTTTCTAAGGTAGTTTCTCTGGAATCTACCGGGTTAATGCAGTGCTCTTTAATAGCTGCAAATTCTTCATCTGATACCATAGCCTCCTCTCCCACAACTACATAAGTAGTAGCAGTACGAATTACAGGCTGTTCATCTTCTTTAATAAACTGAATACACTGAACTGCAGAATCTGCCCGCTGGTCAAACTGTCCCGGCAAAAATTCCACAGAGAAAATTCTACTCTTATCCCCAACCGGAAAGTCTTCCTGATATAAGGTATCTACCGGTGGCTCTGAAAAAATACCATGGCATGCCTTCTCAAAGGTCTCATCTGAAACGTTTTCTACGTCATAACGGATCAGCACACGAACCTCTTTCACATCTTTAATGCCAAGATAACTTTTAATCTCGTGTTTTAAATCCTTTGCCTGTACAGCAAACTCTGGTTTTTTCTCTACGTATACACGTCTTACATTGCTCATAAATTGTCCTCCACTTATGAATCTGTCCTTAGTAATAGTTGTATGCTTTCATTTTAGCATAGATCCTGTTATTAAGTATATTAATATATTTAAATATATTTATAAACCCCACTAATCAGTCTTCTGTAGACTTCCTTTTCTGCTTCCTATTCTGCTGCCTATAAAGGCAATAGCTCCAAAAAAGAGGGTAAGCAGCAGTAACAAGCCTCCAAAAATCCCGGCAATCCGAATTACAAAGTCAAAGAAGAAGCCTTCCGGCAGCATATTGATCATATAATCTGTAGTTGGATCAAAAATCCACAAATCATTGCTAAAAAAAAGCTTATGAAACAGGCGAAAGCTGCTATCAAAATCAAGAGCACAGGCTACTGCTATTATGATGGCAAAAAATGCTATGATAAGCAAGGCTCTTAGATGCCCCCAAAAATATAAACTTCCCATTGATAGAAAAGACCGGTCTGCCCCAGGCTTTTTATCTGACCAAAATTTTCCCAAGGCAAGCAAAATTAATAATAAAACAGAAGTTAAAATGCAAAAATTTCGAAGCTTCAGGCCTCCTAAAAACAAATTTCTCACATCTGCCATATGAAGTCGGTCCTGCTCATTAAAAAAATCCTGATATTCACCATCTACCATAACATCAATAGTTAGTTCTTCTTCTTTTCCAATGAGATAAGCCATCATATATTCTGTAACCTTCATAACATCAGAATCTGTCATGTTAAGGATTTTTGCAACTCCATAGCTTTTATATTCTCTTTCATAGAATCCATAGTCTGCATCTCCGTAGATGGCTAGCTGAAAAGATGTAAGGAGAAGCCCTAGGATAAGCAGCAATATTCCTATTGTTGTAAGTATCTTTACTTTCAAACATCCACCTTGCCTTTCTAGAGCTTGTCATTTTCTGGCCAAGCTTTGAAATCTATTCTATCAGAATGCCCATTGTTTTTCACCCTGTTTTGACTTATAATACAAATAGTTTTTAATAAGGAGCACTTATTATGGATATCAATTATGAATTATATAAGGTTTTTTATTATGTAGCCTCCACCTTAAGTTTTTCGGAGGCTTCCAAGAAACTTTTTATTTCTCAATCGGCAGTAAGTCAATCAATTAAATCCCTGGAAAAAAAATTAGGACAGACCTTATTTATCCGCAGTACCAAGAAGGTTTCCCTAACCCCTGAAGGAGAGATCCTCCTGCGGCACGTAGAGCCTGCTCTCCATATGATCCACAGGGGAGAGGCTCAACTTTTAGATGCCAATTCCACCGGCGGCCAGATTCGCATCGGTGCCAGCGACACCATTTGCCGCTACTTTTTGGTTCCCTATTTAAAGCAGCTTCATGAAGAATTTCCTCAGGCCCATATTAAGGTTACTAACGCCACTTCCATCGGTTGTGTGGAGCTTTTAGAAAGCGGACAGGTGGATTTAATCGTGGTGAATCTTCCCAATCCCTACCTTCGGAACATTTCCAATGTCCAAGAAATTTACACCTTTCGTGACGTATTTGTGGCAAATGCATCTTTTGAAGAACTGAAGGGAAGAAGGCTGACTTTAAAGGAATTATCGGATTATCCCATTTTAATGTTAAACAAAAATAGTACTACCAGCGAGTTTTTGCACTCTATTTTTCAAAAAGAACAGCTGGATCTGATTCCGGAAATCGAACTTAGCAGTAATGATCTCTTAATCGATCTTGCTGCCATTGGTCTGGGAATTGCTTTTGTACCGGATTATTGTATTCCCAAGGATTCCAAAGATCTATTTATTGTAGAAACCACCACAGAGGTTCCTACAAGGCAATTGGCAGTAGCCTATAATAGTCAGATTCCCATTTCCAAATCAGCCCAGGCTTTTTTGAATCACTTACTAAACCAGCCATTTAAAGATTCTAGCGAACATATGGCAAATTAAAAAAACTACTCAAACTACTATCAAACTACTATAGGAGGTTTTCATGGATTTTTATAGCTTTTATACCGGGCAGTGTTTTGATGCCTACACCTATCTTGGGGCTCACATAGAAAAAAAAGGCGTAACCTTTAGAACCTTTGCCCCGGAAGCTTCGGGCATTACCATCCAGGGAGATTTTAACAACTGGCAGAACTGGGAGATGCACAAGGTTCACGACGGAAATTTCTGGGAATGTTGGATTGAAAATGCAAAGGCCGGAGATATGTACAAATATCGCATTTACAAAAAAGATGGTTCCTACACGGACCACTGTGATCCTTACGGTTTTGGCATGGAGTTAAGGCCCGGATTTGCTTCCATTGTACGAAATCTTGGAGATTATAATTTCAATGACAAATCTTGGATGACCAAACGCAGTCTTCGAAAAAGTGAAGCTTTAAACATTTACGAAATGCACTTTGGTTCTTTTAAGAAACCTTTAGACAAGCCTGAAAGCTGGTATAGCTACAGCCAACTGATCGATATTTTAATCCCTTATTTAAAAGAAAATGGCTACAACTATGTTGAACTTATGCCCTTGTCCGAGCATCCCAGTGACGAATCCTGGGGATATCAAAATACCGGATTTTTCAGTCCAACCTCCCGTTATGGTACCGCCACAGACTTAAAGAAATTTGTAGATGCCTGCCACAAGGAGAACATTGGCCTGATTATTGATTTTGTACCGGTGCATTTTGCCATTGACGATTATGCCCTTGGAAAATATGATGGCTCCAGCCTCTATGAATATCCTCATGATGATGTGGGCCAAAGCGAGTGGGGAAGCTACAACTTTATGCACTCCAGAGGAGAGGTTCGAAGTTTCCTGCAATCTGCCGCCAACTACTGGCTTACAGAATTTCATTTTGACGGAATACGTATGGATGCCATTAGCCGCATTATTTACTGGCAGGGAGATCCGGCCAGAGGAGTTAATGGAAATGCTGTTTCCTTTATCCAGACCATGAACCAGGGCCTGAAGAAATTGCATCCTACTGCCCTCTTATCTGCCGAGGACTCCACCTCCTTCCCAAAGGTTACAAGACCAGTAAATGAAGGGGGCCTGGGATTCGATTACAAGTGGGACATGGGATGGATGAATGATACCTTAAATTATTTCCGCACCGCACCGGAGTATCGCAGTGACAACTATCACAAGCTTACCTTCTCCATGATGTATTACTATAATGAGGATTATCTTTTGCCCCTATCCCACGACGAAACCGTTCACGGAAAAGCTACGATCCTCCAAAAGATGTACGGAGAATATGCCGATAAATTTCCCCAGGCAAGAGCTTTCTATATGTACATGTATGCTCATCCCGGAAAGAAGCTTAATTTTATGGGAAATGAAATCGGACAGCTACGAGAATGGGACGAAAAAAGGGAACAAGATTGGGACATTTTAAAATATCCGCTACACGATAGTTTCCATCATTTTATGAAGGATTTAAATCATCTCTATCTTGAGCACCCAGCCTTTTGGGAAATGGACCATGCCTCCACCGGTTTTTCCTGGCTGGACTGCCACCAGGAGGAGAGATGCATTTACGCTTTCCGGCGCACGGGCAAAAAAGAACAAATTATAGCAGTCTTTAATTTTTCCGATCATCCCCAAAAGGGATTTGAACTTTCTGTAGAAAATGTCAGCTCTCTTGCACCACTTTTAGACAGCCAAACAGACATTTACGGGGGAAGCAAGGCCCTTAGTAAGACCACATTAAGGCCTAAAAACGGAAAAATTACCTTAGATTTAGAGCCCTACAGTGCAAGATTTTATCTTGTATCATAAAATTATAAGGTAGAATTCTTTCATAAAATTACAGGGGCAATAAAAATACCGAAAACCAACAAAGAAAAAGAGCGGCAAAGTAGATCAAATCTTACTTTGCCACTCTTTTTGTTTTTATTATTCAGATTCTACAGCTAATCTTCCTAATCTTCTACATTATTCTTCTACAACTGCGATCAATTCGATTTCGCAGAGAGCCCCCTTTGGAAGGGTCTTCACTGCAACACAGCTTCTTGCCGGTTTAGAAGTAAAATACTGGGCATATACTTCATTAAAAGCGGCAAAATCATCCATATTGGCTAAAAAGCAGGTGGTCTTTAATACTTTATCAAAAGAAGTCCCTGCCTCTGCAAGTACAGCTCCTAAGTTCTTGCATGCCTGATGTGCCTGCTCCGCAATACCCACTGCTTCGATGGTGTTGGTCTCAGGATTAATCGGAACCTGTCCTGCTGTATATAAAATCCCATTGTGAATATATGCCTGTGAATAAGGTCCTACTGCATCCGGTGCTTTTTTTGTTGCTACGACTTTCATGATCATCACCTTCGGCGAAAATTCCTTCGCCGCCCTTTCTTTCCCCGTCATTATACTACTGTCTTGTTACATCCCGCAACCACTTATACTGCTTATACCTAAGGGTACCCATAGGCACCTTAATAAGCTCATCACACATAAGGATAGCATAAACAACTTTTACCGGCGCATGAAATACAAAGGCTGCCAGGGCTCCCAAGATAATGGAGAATCCCCACATGGTAGATACATCCATAAAAAGTCCAAACCTAGTATCTCCTCCGGACCTGAAAATCCCTATGATCATAGTACCGTTGTAGGACTGGGCAATAGTAAAGTATGCCATTACAAAGAACATAAATCCCAGATAATTTTTTGCCTCATTAGAAAGAGCCAGACCGGATTTTGCCAAAGGAATGGCGCATAAGATGATCAAAGCTCCTAAAATTCCAAGACCAATACTTAACCAAATAAAACGCTTGCTATAGGATTTTGCCAGTTCAATCTTATGTTCTCCAATGGTTTTTCCAAGATAAATGGCGGTAGCATTTGCCACTCCAAGAGTCACTACCTGGGCCAATTGTTTTGCCATTTGAGCCACCGAATTGGCTGCAACAGCAGGACTTCCAAGATGGCCGATTATGGCTGTATTTGCAGAGCTTCCAAGCCCCCACATAACCTCATTCAAAACCACAGGCAGAGAATAGGTAAGATAGTCTTTCATAAGAGCCCCATCTGGATGTAAAATATATTGAAGCCTAATCTTCACCACACGATTTCTAAAATGAGCATATAGCATGGCCATCACCATTTCCGAAATTCGCGCTGTCAATGTGGCAAGGGCAGCTCCGCGAATCCCCATTTTAGGAGCCCCTAGATTTCCGAAAATCAATAGCCAGTTTAAACATACATTGATAAGAAGAGAAATACTGTAAATTCCTGTGGAGATCAGTACCCTCTCTATGCTTCGCATGATATTTAAATATACCTGGGTTATGGCCATGAAGACATAGGAAACTCCTACCACCTGAAGATATTTTATTCCCTGGGCAATAACCTCCGGGTCGGAGGAATAGATTTTCATAAGTCCTCCCGGAACCAAGAGAGCCAGGGCTGAGAAAATTGCCGCTGTAACAGTACCGATCAAGAGGCCGATTCCCAATACCTTCTCTATAGAAGAGGTATCTTTTTTTCCCCAATACTGGGCAGTAAGCACATTGGCCCCTGAGGTAATTCCCGCAAACAAAAGGGTCATAATAAACTGAACTTGTCCTGCCAGGGAAGCACCTGATAAAACTTTTTCTCCCACTTTACCCAGCATAATCACATCTGCCGCCGTAACTCCCACATTAATCAGGTTCTGAAGGGCTATAGGGATAATCAGAGCCATGACATTTTTATAAAATAAAAGCTTGTTCTTATCCATGCTTATCATCATTTAGTCCGAAAGAAACCTTTGATGATTAATCATCAAAGGCCTCTTTTACTTTATCCATAAATTTTTTCTTTTTGGGTGTCTTTTCTTTTTCTTTGTCTTCACTGTCTGTAGGGGTAAGATCCAGGTGCAAAGAATTACCGGTGAGAGCATCAAATTTCTTCAATGCTTCCTTAGCTTCTGCACTCAAATGTTCCGGTGTCTGGATCACCAAGGTTACATAGTGGTCTCCTCGAACCTGTTTATTTCGAACAGAAGGAACTCCCTTGCCTCTTAAGCGAACCTTGGTGCCGGTCTTGGTTCCCGGTGCCACAGTATAAAGCACATCACCATCCACAGTTTTCACCTTAATATCTGCCCCAAGAGCTGCCTGGGCATAAGTAAGCGGTACAGTAGAAAACAGGTGCATATCCTGTCTCTCGAAAATCGGATGTCGTGATACCACTACTTCCACCAAAAGATCTCCTCTTGGTCCTCCGTTTATACCCGGCTCTCCCTTTTCTCTGATTCTTACACACTGTCCATTGTCAATTCCCGCCGGAATAGTAACAGAAATCTTCTTCTTGTTAGCCACATAACCGCTGCCGCCACAGTCGGAACACTTCTCTTTAATGATTTTTCCGCTTCCCTGACAATTAGGACAGGTCTGTACATTCTGCACCATACCAAAGAAGGACTGCTGAGTGTAAACAACCTGTCCCTTACCACCACACTTTGGGCAGGTCTCCGGTGAAGTTCCCGGTTTTGCTCCTGTACCCTTACAGGTAGGACATGAATCCTTCAAAATCACATCCAATTCCTTCTCACATCCAAAAACAGCTTCCTCAAAGGTAATTCTTATACTTTTTCTAAGATTAGAGCCCTTCATGGGTCCCTGGCTTCGGCCACTTCTTCTACCTCCGCCTCCAAACAAATCTCCGAAAATATCTCCGAAAATGTCGCTAAAGTCTGCTCCGTTAAAATCAAATCCACCGGCTCCTGCGCTGCCATCAAAGGCCGCATGGCCGTACTGGTCATACTGTCTTCTCTTCTCATCATCACTAAGCACCGCATAAGCTTCAGAAGCTTCTTTAAATTTCTTCTCCGCTTCTTCGTCTCCAGGGTTTACATCGGGATGATATTTTTTCGCTAATTTACGGTAGGCGCTTTTAATCTTTGCAGCATCTGCATTCTTATCAACGCCAAGAACCTCATAATAATCTCTCTTAGTCTCTGCCATTACAATGTATTCCTTTCAACATGGAACAATCCGAAACACCCGCAAGGAAAATCCTTGACGAGTATTTCGGAATCATTCTTTTTACTTTATGATAACTTTTTGATGTTATCTTTTATGTTTAATTAGACTTCCTTGTAATCTCCGTCTACAACGTCATCACCCTGGAAACCATCTGGTGCCGGGCCTGCCTGTGCATCAGAAGCCCCTGCATTTGCTCCAGCCTGTGCCTGAGCAGCCTGCTCATACATCTTTGTAAATACCTTCTGGGCACTCTCATTTAACTTATCCTGGGCAGCCTTAATCTCTGCAACCTGGGCATCAGTAATGTCATCCATGTTAACTTTCTCAAGAATATCCTTAAGGGCCTTAACATCTGCTTCGCAAGCGGACTTGTCTGCCGGATCCAATTTATCTCCTGCCTCTGAAAGAGCCTTCTCTGTCTGGAATACCATAGAATCAGCCTGGTTCTTTGTATCAATGGCTTCCTTACGCTTCTTATCCTGTGCCTCAAATGCTGCTGCTTCTTTTACAGCCTTATCGATCTCATCATCTGACATGTTAGATCCCGCTGTAATTGTAATGTGCTGTTCCTTACCAGTTCCAAGATCCTTTGCTGATACATTTACGATACCATTTGCATCAATATCAAATGTAACTTCGATCTGCGGTACTCCACGTGGAGCCGGTGCAATTCCGTCCAGTCTAAACTGTCCCAAAGACTTGTTATCTTTTGCAAACTGTCTCTCACCCTGAACAACGTTAATGTCTACTGCTGTCTGGTTATCTGCTGCAGTAGAGAATACTTGGCTGTTCTTTGTAGGAATTGTTGTATTTCTCTCGATTAGGCGAGTAGCTACACCACCCATTGTTTCAATAGAAAGTGAAAGTGGAGTTACATCCAAAAGAAGGATATCGCCGGCACCTGCATCTCCTGCTAATTTACCACCCTGAACAGAAGCTCCTAAAGCTACACATTCATCTGGGTTCAGAGACTTACTTGGCTCCTTGCCTGTTAACTGTTTTACCTTATCCTGGACAGCCGGGATACGGGTAGATCCACCAACTAACAATACCTGTCCAAGCTCTGAAGCAGAAAGTCCTGCGTCAGAAAGAGCTCTTGTTACAGGCTCTGCAGTAAGTTCTACTAAGTCATGAGTCAACTCATCGAATTTAGCCTTTGTAAGGTTCATATCCAAGTGAAGGGGACCGGATGCATTCATGCTGATGAATGGAAGGTTAATGTTTGTCTGAGTTGCAGAAGACAACTCTTTTTTAGCCTTCTCTGCAGCTTCCTTAACTCTCTGAAGAGCCATCTTATCTGCAGCAAGGTCTACACCGTTTTGAGCCTTGAAATCAGCTACGATATAATCAACGATCTTCTGGTCGAAGTCGTCACCACCAAGTCTGTTGTTACCTGCAGTAGACAATACTTCGATAACGCCATCACCGATCTCGATGATAGATACATCGAAAGTACCACCACCAAGGTCATATACCATGATCTTTTGCTCTTTTTCATTATCAAGACCATAAGCCAAAGCAGCAGCTGTAGGCTCGTTGATGATACGTTTTACATCAAGACCTGCAATCTTGCCGGCATCCTTTGTAGCCTGACGCTGAGCATCGTTAAAGTATGCTGGAACTGTAATAACAGCCTCTGTTACCTTCTCTCCTAAATATCCTTCAGCATCTGCCTTCAACTTCTGAAGAATCATTGCTGAAATCTCCTGTGGAGAATATTTCTTATCATCAACAGTTACTCTGTAATCAGATCCCATCTCTCTCTTAATAGAAGAAATAGTTCTCTCTGCGTTAGTTACTGCCTGACGCTTTGCAGGCTCACCTACTAAACGCTCTCCATTTTTTGTAAAAGCTACGATAGACGGAGTTGTTCTTGCTCCCTCTGTGTTAGCGATTACTGTAGGCTGTCCGCCTTCCATAACTGCTACACAGCTATTTGTAGTACCTAAGTCAATACCAATAATTTTTCCCATGGTTGTTACCTCCTAATTTATTTAAAGTGAAAACTAACTTCTTTACATCTATAAAAATTGCTATTAATTAGCAACCTTTACCATACTATGTCTTACCACACTGTCGCGGTACATATATCCTTTTTGGAACTCCTCTGCTACCACATTCTCACCAAGGCTTTCATCCTCGACATGCATTACTGCATTGTGAAATTCCGGGTCAAAGGGCTGTCCTACAGCTTCAATAGCCTTTACTCCGGCTTCCTCTAATGTGGTAACAAGCTGCTTGTAGACTTTGTCCATACCCTCCACAAAAGGATCCTCTTTCTTGTCTTCTCCTGCTGCAGCAAATCCTCTCTCGAAGCTATCTACAACCGGAAGAATCTTTTCTATAATATCTTTTGCTCCCACCTCATACATCTGGGATTTTTCCCTCTCTGTACGCTTGCGGAAGTTATCAAACTCTGCCATCTGACGAGCAACCTTATCGGTTAACTCCTCGATCTTTTCATCTTTTTTATCTTTTTTCTTTTTGCCAAATAATCCCTTGGATGACTTTTCTTCTGACTGTGAAGCTTCCTCAGATGCATCCTGATCTTCTGTAACATCTGCCCCTTCTTCTGTCTGAACTTCTTCTGCCTCCTCAGAAGCCGCCTGCTCTGACTGAGCTGCTTTTTCTCTAGCTTCTTCAAAAGCTTCTGTCACCATCTCTTCCTGGCTTTTTCCCTGCTTTTCGTCCAAGAAATAACCACCTTTCTATGATTTCTTATGAAACATCTCATCCAGCTCTGACTGGAGACGCTTCATAGATGCTAATACATGTTCATAATCCATTCTCTTTGGTCCTACAATACCAATGGTACCCTTCACCCCTTCACCCAGTTCGTAGGTAGCGGTAACGATACTGCAATCCTTCATAGTCTCCACAGGAGTTTCCTCTCCGATGTAAACCTGAATTCCTGTATTGTCCTCCCTTGACAAGGTCTGGGTTACAAGTTCCGTCAGCTGCTGCTTTTCCTCAAAGGCACTAATAATCTCCTGTGCACTCTGCTTATCGCTTAGCTCCGGATATTTGAAAATATTGGTAGCACCGCTGGTGTAGATCTGCATGTCATCACCAATCTGTATGGTATCTGCCACTGCATCCAGCACATGTCCCACCACGTCCCCATGGCTTCCTGCCTGTTCCTTCATTCTTGCAATAAGTCCAAGATTGATTTCCTCTATAGGCATTCCGTTCAAAGTAGTGTTCAACAACATATTAAGCTTCAACAAGTTCTCATTGTTAATGGGCTCCTCCATGTTGATAATGCAATTCTTAATTACATTGCCACTTAAAACAATAACCGCAAGGATCTGGTCCTCATCTACGATAGAAAGCTGAATAAACTTAATCTTATTCACATTGCTCATAGGACTGGAAATTAAGGTTGCATAGTTGGTATTGTTGGCCAGTACCCTTGCTGCCTGTTTTAAAAGCTGGTCCATCTTGTCAGCCTTTTCAAGCATCTGCTCCTGCATCTCGTTAATTTCCTGGGCCTTCTCACTCATCAGCATATCTACATAGAGTCGATAACCCTTATCTGAAGGAATACGTCCTGCCGACGTATGGGGCTGTATGATATATCCCAATTCCTCTAAGTCCGCCATCTCATTACGGATAGTTGCGGAACTTAACCGAAGATCCGAATACTTGGAAATTGTTCTGGATCCTACAGGTTCTCCCGTTTCCAGATAGTTCTTAATGATCGCATGCAAAATCTTTAGCTTACGCTCACTTAATTCTACATTTTCCACGTCACTCCTCCTTTCGGTTTTGTTATTAGCACTCAAAATAAAAGAGTGCTAACATCTACGGTTATTAATGTAGCACTCCCCCTTCTGTTTGTCAACAGACTTTATTATTTTTTTATTTCCTAATATACTCCATCCAGTCCTTTACTTGCCTCTCATATCCATTATCCCCTGGCTGATAAAATTTCTCATCCTTAATCTCATCCGGAAGATATTGCTGGTCCACAAAATGTTTCGGATAATCATGGGCATACTTATATCCCACCCCATGACCAAGTTTCCCGGAGGATTTATAATGGGCGTCCTGTAAATGAGCAGGCACCGTGGTCTTATGACTTTTTACATTGTCCATAGCTGCAAATATGGCATTTACTGCCGAGTTACTCTTAGGTGCTGTGGCCACATAAAGTACAGCCTGGGATAAAATAATCTGAGCCTCCGGCATTCCGATCCTTTCCACTGCCTGGGCTGCAGATACCGCCACCATCAAGGCCCTTGGGTCTGCATTACCCACATCCTCAGAAGCACAGATCATAATTCGTCTGGCAATAAATTTAATATCCTCCCCTGCATAGAGCATTTTTGCCAGATAATATACAGCCGCATCCGGATCAGATCCTCGCATACTTTTTATAAAAGCAGAAATAGTATCGTAGTGATTATCTCCGTCTTTGTCATAGCGCACCACCCTCTTTTGGATGCATTCAGATGCCACCTCTAAAGTAATATGAATGATTCCATCTTGGCTACGCTTCGTCGTAAGGACACCAAGCTCTATGGCATTTAATGCATTTCTGGCATCCCCTCCTGCTATATCTGAAAGAAAGTCCAAGGCATCCTCATCAATCTTAGCATCATAGCTTCCCATTCCCTTTTCCTTATCCGTGAGGGCTCTTAAAAGCAGGGTCTTTATATCTTCTTTACTTAAAGGCCGAAGTTCAAAGATACTGGACCTGGAAATCAAAGCCCCATTCACCTCAAAGTAGGGATTCTCTGTGGTAGCTCCTATAAGAATCAATGTGCCATCCTCCACAAAGGGCAATAAATAATCCTGCTGGCTCTTATTAAATCTATGGATCTCATCTACAAAAAGAATAGTCTTTTTCTGGTACATCCCCAGGGTGTCCTTGGCTTTCTTTACTACTTCTTCCATGTCCTTTTTTCCGGCTACAGTTGCATTGATCTGAGTAAATTCTGCACTGGTAGTATTGGCAATAACCTTGGCCAAAGTAGTCTTTCCTGTTCCCGGAGGTCCATAAAAAATAATGGAACTGATTTTATCTGCCTTAATGGCCCGATAAAGGAGCTTATCCTTTCCAATGATATGCTGCTGCCCTACCACCTCATCTAAGGTCGCCGGTCGAAGCCTGGAAGCTAAGGGTGCTTCCTTATCCATATTCTTTTCTCTCATATAATCAAAGAGATCCATGATATACTCCCTCCTTCATCCTACTAATAGCATTTGGGAAAATTCCAAGATTATTTATTCTTTCTGACACTCCAGCCAAAGGTTCCCAGTTTCTTGCCAAGTTCTAAGTATTCTCCATGGGAATAAGCCAGGAGTCCGGTCTCACTTAATTCAAACTTTCCTGTCTCATTCATGTAGGAATCCTCTACCTGAACTGCTGCCACATCAGCAATAAACATGTCATGAGATCCTAAACGCTTAATCTCCGCCAGCTTACACTCAATATTAACCGGGCTTTCTACTATGGTAGGGGCGAATTCAAGCTTGCTGCTTTTCCCCTTGGTAAGCTTCATTTCTTTCCACTTATCCACATCTTTTCCAGACCTAACCCCACACCAGTCTGTAGCATAGGCCAGTTCCTTGGTGGTTAAATTCACTACAAACTCACCACTTTCTTCTATAATATGGTGAGAATATCTCTCCGGCCGCACGGAAATATAGAGCATGGGTGGGTTGGTGCAGATGGTTCCCGTCCATGCTACAGTTAATATATTACTTTCCCCGGAAGAATTTCCACAGCTTACCATAACTGCAGGCAGTGGATAAACCATATTCCCCGGTTTCCAAATTTGTTTACTCATATCGCATACTCCTTCAAAGCAAATATGTAACTTCCAAGAGCTTACTTTAACATATCTGCCTGAAATTGAAAAGTTTTCTCTTTCCTGAATACTTGAAAAATCGACTTCTGGGGAAACTCCCCAAAAAGTCGATTTTTCACTTTATCTGTTTATCTTTTTATCGTTTTATTCGTTCAATACATTCATTAAAGATGGAATCAACTGTTTCTTTCTTGATACCACCCCTTCAAGCACTACCTTATCATAATCATCCGGCAAATTAAAGGCCTGGACTGCTTTTGATTCTGCCGATTCTCCACAGCAGATTAACTCTGTGCTTTCCTCCAGAATATCTGTCAGCATAAAGAAGATCATCTGTAATCCATTTTCCTTCATAACCTGAGGCAAATGGGGCTCTAATAATCCTCTTGCCTCCCTAAGTTCATCTGGGTTTACCGAACTGATCTGGCCTACTCCAAAGATCATATTATTTCCTGCTTTAAACTGCTTGAAATCCTGGAAGCAGATCTCATCTGCACTCTTTCCCTTTAAATTGCTTCCGGCTGTAAACATCTCCTGGGCAATTTCATCCAGATTTATATCTGCAATCTTTGCCAGGCGCTTTGCTATACTCTCGTCCAGTCTGGTACAGGTTGGAGAGC
The DNA here is from genome assembly GCA_963589425.1 of Parabacteroides distasonis. Taxonomy (GTDB): domain Bacteria; phylum Bacillota; class Clostridia; order Lachnospirales; family Lachnospiraceae; genus CAKRJP01. The sequence goes on from CAVAKZ010000030.1 coordinate 19,214, forward strand.
GGAACAATAAGGTATCGGAAATAATAGCACAGCACAAAAGTCCTGCAATCTCCGGAGTGATGGTTACTTCATTTTCCTCATACATCTGATAAATAATAGTCGCTGTACAACCTACCGGCTGGTTTCTGAAGTAAAGAGGAGCTGCTGTCTCAAGATTGCCCAGACGGTGGTGATCAATAATCTCTACAATCTCAGCCTCCTCAATACCGTCTACCGCCTGATTCTTCTCATTGTGGTCTACCAGCACTACCTTTTTCTTACGATTCAAGAGGAAACGTCTACGGGAGATAAATCCCTGGAACTTTCCTTCCTCATCAAGAACCGGGAACTCACGATACTTCTTCTGGCGCATAATATCTCGGATATCGTCTACAAAATCTAACATACGGAAAGTTGTAAGAGGCATCTTTGTCATATATTCCTTAACCGGAATACTTTGATTAATGAGTCTGGCCACGCTAAAGGTGTCAAATGGAGACTGGATCACTGCAATTCCCTTCTCCTCTGCTCTTTTTAATACCTCCGGAGAAATCTCCTCTCCATCTCTCGGCGTACAAATCACCATACAGCTAACATTAATATCTATAGCAACCATCTGAGACTTATAAAGATTTCCCAAAATAACCAGATCATCCGGCTCAATGAATTCTCGCATTACATCTGCGTCAGAGGCCGCAATCTGTACCTTTCCCTTAGAGAAAAAGCCATGCTCATTACCTGTAAGCATCTCCCCATCTAAAGTCTTAATAATCGTACGATAGGGTGTCTTGGCTCTGGAAAGGATACTATTGTCGATCACATCCATGTAGGATGTGGCAATATCACTAGTAGAAATAATTCCCACCAACTCCTTACTCTGAAGTACAGGTATAGTCTTATTTCCCTCTGCCTTCATCTTATCCCAGGCATCTCGAATGGAAACTGTAGGGCTTACTCCTTCCACCTGCAGAAGTTCGATATCCTTTACCTGCAGTTGTACCGTGTCAAGAAGGGGTGGTGTACTGATGCCAAATCTCTTCAACACGTATTCCGTCTCTGTGTTGAGTCTTCCCGCCCGTCTTGGCACATACTCCTCTCCTGTAACCACCTGCTTTAAATTGGCATAGGCAATAGCGGAACAGATAGAATCTGTGTCTGGATTTTTATGACCCACAACATAGATCTTTTCATTTCTTTTGCTCATAAACTAGTTCGTTCTCCCTTTTGTAAATATTCACAAGGCATCAAAGCTCTCAAGTTAAAATTATGAAAAATTTTAAGGCCGGAACCTTAAACCTGTGTAAAACCCTGATATTTTTCTACAAATTACACAAAGTTCATACACTTATGTTGCCATTTTCCAACGATTTAGTCAACCTTTTCAAGGTTATTTATGGTACAATATTAAGTACATAAGTCCTAACAATAGGATCAGGAAAGGAAATATATTATGAGTGAAGAATTATTACAAGAAGAACTGGAAAAAGAGCCAGAGACTATGGATGATTTAGAGGAACATTTTGATGATGCTAATCCATGGAATGTAGTTGCTTCCTATATGGAGAAGGGCACCATCCTCCCGGTAAAGGTTGAAGGGATCGTAAATGGCGGTGCCATTGCAATGGTGGAAGGTCTTCGTGGATTTATCCCGGCATCCAGATTGTCCCTATCCTACATTGAAGATTTGGAAACTTACTTATTAAAGGATATTGAGGTAAAAGTCATCGATGTAGATCAGGCAAACAACCGCCTTGTCTTATCAGCCAGAGAGATTTTAAAAGAGCAGGAAGAAAAGGAAAAGACAGCAAAGATTGCCGCTATCCAGGTTGGAAGTATTATGACAGGTACCGTAGAAAGCCTGCAAAACTATGGGGCCTTTGTTCGTCTTGAAGATGGCGTATCAGGCCTGGTACATGTATCTCAGATCAGCCAGAAACGTATCAAATTCCCAAAAGACGTGTTGGAAAAAGGTCAGGAAGTTACTGTTAAAGTAATTGGTATCAAGGATGGAAAGATCAGCCTTAGCATGAAGGCTTTAGAAGAAGAAAAAGAGGAAGAAAAAGCAGTACAGGTTGAGATTCCAAAAGCTGAAAATATCGGAACCAGCCTCGGTGATTTATTTAAAAATTTAAAATTATAAACATAGGCTATCACTAAACCCCCAAAGCTTTCATTTTTCAAAAAGCTTTGGGGGTTCTTTTAACTTTTTTATATGAGATTTTTAAGCTTCAAAAATTAGCAGATCTCGCAAATCCATCCTTTGGGAGCTTCGATATGTCCCATCTGAATACCTGTAAGAGTATCATACAACTTCTTAGTTACAGGTCCCATCTCATCCATTCCGGATGGCATGCAGATTTCCTCACCATGATCTACAATCTTTCCAACCGGTGAAATAACTGCTGCTGTTCCGCAAAGTCCACACTCAGCAAAATCTTTTACTTCATCGAAGAATACTTCTCTTTCTTCTACTTCCATTCCAAGATAATGCTCTGCTACATATACAATAGAACGTCTTGTAATAGATGGCAAGATTGTACTTGACTTCGGTGTCACAAGTTTTCCATCCTTTGTAATGAAGATAAAGTTAGCTCCGCCAGTCTCCTCAACCTTTGTTCTGGTAGCTGCATCTAAGTACATATTCTCATCGTAACCCTGCTTGTGGGCATCTACGATAGCATGTAAGCTCATGGCATAGTTAAGTCCGGCCTTAACATGTCCTGTTCCATGAGGTGCCGCACGATCGAAGTCACATACACGAATAGTGATTGGCTTAGCACCACCCTTAAAGTATGGTCCAACCGGAGTTGTAAATACACGGAACTGATACTCATTTGCCGGCTTTACTCCAATAATTGCATCTGATCCAAACATAAATGGACGGATGTATAGAGAAGCTCCTGATCCGTAAGGTGGGACATATGCTGCGTTGGCTTTTACAACCTGACGTACAGCCTCAACAAAACGGTCTTCCGGGAAGGCTGGCATCTCCAAACGCTTTGCAGAATCTGCCATACGGGATGCATTTAAGTCTGGGCGAAATACAACGATTTTTCCCTGCTCTGTAGTATAAGCCTTCATTCCCTCGAAGCAAGTCTGGGCATATTGAAGTACACATGCACACTCACTCATGGTAATTGTATCGTCCTCTGTAAGAGTTCCCTCGTCCCATTTACCATCTTTAAAATTAGACACATATCTCTTATCTGTCTTCATATAACCAAATCCAATGTTGCTCCAATCAATGTTCTTCTTTTCCATTGATATATCCTCCATTCCATAGATGATTTTATTTCAAGTTAATTTCTTGATCCCTAATCTTGTTCTATTATAATACCCTGGTTTTTAAAATTCAAGAGTGCACTCTGTTTTTTATCGTTCCATCATACTGATGGACTCGATTCCAACACTTCCCCCACGAACCACTTCAATATTTTTAAATTCTTCCTTCATAAGTTTTACTACTGCATCATTTTTCGTTGCAGTCTGCACGAATTCCATAAGTATACTGTCTTTTCCGTAATCAATGACCTTGGCCTTAAAGGTGGTGGCAATCTGGAAAAGTTCTGCCTTATCGTCCTTAGAGCAATCCCTGATCTTGATATACATGATCTCTTTCATTCTTACAAAAATATCCGTAAAGTCAATAACCTTAATCACTTCCACCAAACGATTTAGCTGCTTTTTTATCTGCTCAAAGGTCTCATCGTCACTAACTGTAGCAATAGTCATTCTGGATACGGTAGGATCCTCGGTAGTTCCTACGGTAAGACTGTCTAAATTATAGGATTTTCCTGAAAATAATCCTGAAATTTTCGACAAAACACCTACCTGATTTTCTACATATAAGGAAATCCATCTTTTCTTCATTTTCATACTGTCACCTAACTTTCTAAACTTCCACTTTAGCAATCCATAATCAGTTCTTCTAAGGTTCCGTTTGGTTTTACCATGGGATATACCAAATCCTCTGGGTCAATATCAAACTCTATAATATAAGGTGTCTTTTCACTCTTCATTGCCTCTCTGAAAGCAGGCTCAATCTCTTCTTTCTTTGTTACATGAATACCCTTAGCCCCATAGGCTTCTGCCAGTTTTTGGAAATGTGGGGTGTAGGTAGGACACTCCACCTCTCCACATTTTCCTCTGCAGGCTGCACCGGAACGAAGGCATGTCATAGAATATCTCTTTCCATAGAACAATTTCTGCCACTGGCGAACCATTCCCAGATTATTATTATTAAAGATACAGCTGATGATCGGAAGTTCCTCTAATACTGCTGTGGCGATTTCCTGAGAATTCATCTGGAAACCACCGTCTCCGGAAATAGAGATTACCGGCACATCCGGGTTGCCGATCTTAGCTCCGATAGCTCCCGGAAGGCCATATCCCATGGTTCCAAGACCACCGGACATAAGAAGCTTTTTCTTTTCTGTAATTTCCGCAAATTGTGCGGTAAACATCTGGTGCTGTCCCACGTCTGTTACAATAATGGCCTCATCAAAGATCTCATTAATTGCATTTATAACATCCTGAGGGGTCATAATCGGCTTTTTCTTCATCTGTAAGGGGTGTTCTTTTGCCCACTCATGAATTTGTTCTAGCCACTTCCCGGTCTTACATGGTTCTACATATTCCAACATTTTTTCAATTGCATCTTTGGCATCTGCAACGATTGGAACATCTACCTGCACGTTTTTAGAAATGGCAGCTGTATCAATGTCAATATGCACGATTTTAGCATTTGGTGCAAAGGAATGAAGCTTTCCGGTGATTCTGTCATTGAATCTTGTTCCGATGGAGAATAACAGGTCACATTCTGTCACTGCCATATTGCAGGCATAGGCCCCGTGCATGCCAAGATTCCCAATATACAAAGGATGCTTGGTAGAAATTGCTCCCCGTCCCATGACAGTAGTAACCACAGGAACCTGAGTTTTATTTACCAGCTCTGTAAATGCGGCATTTGCATGGGAAATATTCACACCTCCACCTACTAAGAATAAAGGTTTCTTAGCAGCAGACAGCATTTTAATGGCTCTCTTTAACTGGCCTACATGGGCAGAATGATTAGGCTTGTATCCACGAATATTTACGGTTTCCGGATAGTCTGCACTTCCAAGTTCTCCCATAACATCCTTTGGAAGGTCAATAAGTACCGGTCCCGGTCTTCCCGTTCTTGCAATATAGAAGGCTTCCTTAATAATCTTTCCCAAGTCCTCACGATTCCGCACCGTAACCCCGTATTTCGTAATGCTTCGTGTGATTCCTACAATATCAACTTCCTGGAAGGCATCATTTCCGATCAAATGCCTTGCCACCTGTCCGGTGAAACATACCAGGGGCACACTGTCATAGTAAGCTGTTGCAAGTCCCGTTACCAGGTTAGTAGCACCAGGTCCGCTGGTTACTAAGCATACCCCGACTTTTCCTGTAGAACGAGCGTAGGCGTCTGCCTCATGTACTAAAGCTAGCTCCTGTCTTGGAAGGATCACCTTGGTGTAATCCTGCTTGTATAGCTCATCACTAATATCAATGGTACAGGCTCCCGGATACCCAAAAAGTGTATCAACTTGTTCCTCTTTCAAAGCCTTTACCAACAATTTGTTACCGCTGATTTTTTTCATGAATAACCTCCTTATGCCTCTCTCATAACTGATGTTTTATGTCACAAAAGAAACGCCCTAAGCTTATATAGCTTAGGGCGAATATTACATCCGTGTTACCACCTAAATTCAGAGACTTGCTCTGCACTCTGTCAATACGGGATTCTTTTTAAAGATCAAGTCATCCGATATTGCTTCCCTGTAACGTAGGAAAAACGTTGAAGTCTACTAAAATCGTCTTCTAAAACAATTCTTTCGGTTCACTGCTCAGAGGCTACTTCCATAAGTCCTTCACGAAGATTCCCACCAACCATCTTCTCTCTAGGCTTTCGAATACTTATGTACTCCTCCTCGTCTTTGCATTTGACAAATAATTTATTTCATTATAACTTTCCTATTAAGAGCCTGTCAAGCCCGATTATTTTTCAGACCCCATTATTTTTTCAGACGCTCATAGATTGTAAAATAATACTCCAGGTCAAAATAAGTCTGTTCCTCTGTAGTTTTTGTCATCTCCCAGTCCGGATCTTCATCTAAATTGGGGAAATGGGTATCTGCCACATATTCATGGTCAATTTTTGTTACATAGGCCTTATCACAATAAGGAAGGAGCTGTCTATATATACTCTCCCCACCTATAACGAAAATATCCTCTGAAGGATACTTTTTAAGGGTCTCTAGCATCTCCTCCAAGGAATGTACTATAGTAGCCCCATTTACCTGATAATCGGAATCTGTAGTAAGGACAACATTCTCCCTTTTCTTTAAAGGCTGTCCTCCCGGGAAGCTCTCTAAAGTCTTTCTTCCCATAGCAACCACCTTGCCTGTGGTATGCTCTCTAAAAAATTTCATATCCTGGGGAATACTTACCAAAAGCTTATTTCCATTTCCAATTCCCCAGTTTTTATCTACTGCTACAATAATATTCATCTAAAAATCTCCCTTTTCTCAAAAATAGCAATGAATGAAGCCTAAATCCTATATGGCTACAGGAATATTTTTAATCTGCTCATGGGTTTCGTAGTCAATCAGCTTTACATCATCAGTGGTAAAGGCATAAAAGTCCTTAATCTCCGGATTCAGCCAGAACTTAGGGGCCGGGTAGGGTTCTCTTTGAATTAGTTCTTCCACCAAAGGAACGTGCTTGTCGTAAATGTGGGCATCTGCGATTACATGTACAAGCTCTCCAACCTCCATGTCACATACCTGAGCTAACATATGGAGAAGAACTGCATACTGACACACATTCCAATTGTTGGCTGTAAGCACATCATTAGATCTTTGATTTAAGACTCCATTTAGGGTTAATTTCTCATGGCCTTTTTTCTTGGTAACATTAAAGGTCATACTATAAGCACAAGGGTAGAGATTCATTTCATGAAGATCCTGGTGGACGTAAATATTGGTCATGATCCTTCGACTGTAAGGATTATTCTTTAAATCATAAATCACACGGTCCACCTGATCAAACATTCCCTCTTTATATTGATGCTTAACCCCTAATTGATAGCCATAAGCCTTGCCGATAAAACCCTCTTCATCTGCCCAGCTATCCCAAATATGACTCTTTAATTCGTGAATGTTATTGGACTTCTTCTGCCAAATCCACAAAAGCTCATCGGTGCAGCTTTTAATGGCAGTTCTTCTAAGGGTCAATGCCGGAAATTCCTTTGACAGGTCATAGCGGTTCACCACCCCAAATTTTTTTATGGTATAGGCCTTGGTCCCATCCTCCCACACCGGGCGAACCTTTTCCCCACTGGTATCGGTACCGTTGTCAATAATGTCCCGGCACATATTAATAAATACTGTATCTGCGTAACTCATGTTCTGTACTCCTTGTAAAAAAGTAGCTTTAGTATAAATTTTTCTATGGAAATTGTCAACAAAAGCCTCCCGGGCAATAGGTCGCATGCTATCAAAAATTTTCTATTTTTCTCTAATGAAAAAAGCCCTCCCAAAGGAAGGCTTTTTACGAAAAGGTTAAAGGATTATGTAAATTATGACTGACAACACGTTGCCAACATAGTGTCCAGTGCACTTGCACTGCTTGTATGAGAACGCTCTACACGAATATTGTAACGCTGAGCTTCTTTTAGGGCACAATGTACCATTTTGTGCGCTACAGTGGATGTGAAAAGGATAATAAGATCCGGCTGTCCAATCTGGGTCTTCAGATTTCCAGACATTCTTGTAAACACTTTTGCCTTGCATCTGTGCTTCTTACAGATCTGCTTGTACTGCTGCTCCATCCTTTCATTTCCGCCTATTATCACAACACTCATATAAAACCGTCCTTTCTAGATATTTATGCCTCCTAATTTTCAGAGGTTTTGCCTTTATAGTCTGGCTCCTATACCAGGGCTTTTGCCGCTGCCTTTAAAGCCTCGATTGCTTCATCATCCGGGTAATCATTTGCAATGATCCCCTCTTCTTCAACTAAAACTGCCCCAGCCTCTTTCATACGGTCTGCCCAGTTTCTCATCCATTCTCCATCGCCCCATCCATAGGATCCAAACAGAAGAACCTTCTTTCCTGAAACTTTGCCTTCCAATTCTTCTACAAAAGGCTCCATCTCGCTTTCTTCTAATACTTCTGCTCCCATTGCAGGGCATCCAAGAGCAAAAGCAGCCTCACTTGCTAAAGTAGCTACACTTGCCTGATCTACGGTAAGGAGATTTGCCTCTCCTCCTGCAGCTGCAATCCCCTCAGCTACTGCATTTGCCATTGCTTCTGTATTTCCTGATCCACTCCAATAAACTACTGATACGCTCATGATTAAATCCTCCTGTTTTTATTAAGCAGCAATCTCCTGCAAGGTCTTTCCCTGAAGGAATTCCTGTACAGCATAATCAATAGCCTTATCATAAGCTGCAAAGGTATCTTTAGCAGCATCCGGGTGATTGTAAACCTTCCAATAACCCACAAACAAGGCCTCCTTTGTTCCCTGGTTGATAAAACACTTAACATCATCTATGGGGTAATCAAGAAAAGCTCCGATCTCATGGGGAAAACAAATATCATGCTTTGAAAATTCCTCCACCCGATGTTTTAAATGTTCAAGGGTGGCTTCCATGCTTGAAGATTCATATCCATAGACTTTTAAAAATTCCTGTACATCCTGCTTTTGTAAATGCTTCTTCAAAGTCTTGTCCCTATAGAAAAGCACAAGACTTTTCTTCTTAGATGTAGTAAGAATCTCGTAAGAAATATCCGTTCCCTCAAAAAGTTCCGAAAGGATGTCTCTTGCCTCCTCC
>CAVAKZ010000031.1:0-21533 GCA_963589425.1 Parabacteroides distasonis
ATTTCAGCGAAATACAATGTCCCACACATTTCTACCGGAGATATTTTCCGGGCAAACATTAAAGAAGGAACCCCACTGGGAAAGAAGGCAAAAGAATATATGGATCAGGGAATGCTTGTTCCCGACGAGTTGGTTCTTGACCTTATTGTGGACCGTTTAGGTAAAGAAGATGCAAAAGATGGCTATGTATTGGATGGATTTCCAAGAACAATTCCTCAGGCAAAGGCCTTAGACGAAGCCCTTACTAAGCAGGGTGATAAGTTGGACGCAGCCATTGATATTTCTGTACCAGATGAGAATATTGTAAATCGTATGTCAGGAAGAAGAGCATGCTTGGGTTGCGGAGCTACCTATCATTTGGTTTATGCAGCTCCTAAGACAGAGGGAGTTTGCGATGTTTGCGGAAAAAATTTAATTCTTAGAGATGATGATAAGCCGGAGACGGTTACAAAACGATTGGATGTTTATCATGAGCAGACACAGCCGTTGATTGATTATTACAATGAGGCTGGAATCTTAAAGACCATTGATGGAACCATTGATATTAATGAAGTGTTTAATAACATTGTAGCTATTTTGGGAGAATAATTATTATGCCAATTACAGTGAAATCAGCCCGTGAGATCGAGCTTATGACAGAGGCAGGACGGATTTTAGGAATTGTACATGATGAATTGGCAAAAGCATTGCGTCCGGGAATGACGACAAAAGCCATTGATAGACTGGGAGAAGAGATTATCCGTAGTTATGGTTGCATTCCTTCTTTCCTTAATTATGAAGGATATCCGGCTTCTATCTGCGTCTCTGTTAATGAAGAGGTTGTACATGGAATTCCCGGTGAACATCGTTTCCTAAGAGAAGGAGATATTGTTAGTTTGGATGCGGGAGTGATCTATAAGGGATATCACTCAGATGCTGCCAGAACCCACGGCGTAGGGGAGATTAGTGAGGAAGCAAAGAAACTGATTCAGGTAACCAGAGAGTCCTTCTTTGAAGGAATCAAGGAAGCCAGGGAAGGGAATCATTTGTTTGACATTTCCGGAGCTATCGGCAGATATGCAGAATCTAGAGGTTACGGAGTGGTAAGGGATTTGTGCGGTCACGGAATCGGAACTGCACTTCATGAAGCTCCGGAGATTCCTAATTATGAGATGAATCGAAAGGGTGTTAAGTTAAAGGCAGGTATGACCTTGGCCATTGAGCCAATGATCAATATTGGAACCTGGAAAGTAGACTGGATGCCTGATGAGTGGACAGTAGTTACAAAGGATCGCTCCTTATCAGCTCATTATGAAAATACGGTTCTTATTACAGATAAAGAACCTATTATCTTAAGTTTAGGACAGGATTTATCCTAGCAGATATAAGTTTACCTGTATGAAAAATTTATTGGAGAGGTATACTGTGGATAAATATAAGATAGGAATGCCGGCAATCTCTCTTGCGGGACATGATGCCGGTAAGATTTATTTGATCGTGCAGACCCACGGCAACTATGTGGAGCTTGTGGACGGGAAGATCAGAACCTTAGATCATCCAAAGAAGAAAAAAAAGAAGCACATTCAGATTATTAAGGAACAATATGACATAGCTGCAGCAGACGATGTAGCCATCAAAAGAATCTTAAAAGTTAGAAATAAGAGTGCAAAATAACAGGAGGAATCGAGAAGTATGTCAAAGGCAGACGTAATCGAAATTGAGGGAACTGTAGTTGAGAAATTGCCAAATGCCATGTTTCAGGTAGAATTAGAGAATGGCCACCAGGTACTGGCACACATCAGTGGAAAGCTTCGTATGAACTTTATCAAGATTTTGCCGGGAGATAAGGTTACATTGGAACTTTCTCCTTACGATCTTTCCAAGGGGAGAATTATTTGGAGAGACAAATAAAAGACAGATAAAAATAAAAAATAGCTATTGACTTATACCCAGAAGCAGTGATATTATATATAAGCATGTTTCTGGGTATTACTTTGCCCAAATATCTGTGAGTTGCAGATTATATATAGATAGACAGTAAGGTATAGCAGAGACAATGTAGAAGTATGAAGGCAAAGCAATGGATGAAAGGAGGATCCCCGTGAAGGTTAGATCATCAGTAAAACCAATTTGCGAAAAATGCAAAGTCATCAAGAGAAAAGGAAGCGTTCGTATCATTTGCGAAAACCCTAAGCACAAACAGAGACAGGGATAATTAGCGCGGATACTATTAATATACAAGGACACCTGTAGCCGGTGATATCCGAGTATATTGCTTATAATGCCGGCTCGTCATTACCGTTTTTAAAAACGGTGGCCGGAAAGGGCGTGGATACCGAACATGCCTGGATGACTTGAGATAAGCATCTCAATCGCATCCCTATTTGGGACAGTATGCAAGAATGAAAGAAGAAGAACAAGAAAATGGAGGAATAATCACATGGCTCGTATTGCAGGTGTAGATTTACCAAGAGACAAACGTGTTGAAATCGGACTTACCTATATTTATGGTATTGGTAGACCGAGCGCAACTCGTATTTTAGAGGAAGCAGGAGTTGATCCTGATATTCGTTGTAGAGATCTTACTGACGAAGACGTTAAGAAGATTTCAGCAGTAATCGACGAGACCCAGACTGTAGAAGGTGATCTTAGAAGAGAAATCGCTCTTAACATCAAGAGACTTCAGGAGATCGGATGCTACAGAGGAATCCGTCACAGAAAAGGACTTCCGGTTCGTGGTCAGAAGACTAAGACCAATGCAAGAACAAGAAAAGGTCCTAAGAGAACAGTAGCTAATAAGAAGAAATAATTAATAATCATATATAAGAAAGCGTAGGTTAGTTTTATTATGGCAAAGAAAGTTACAAAAAAAGTGACAAAGAAACGTGTCAAGAAAAACGTTGAACACGGACAGGCACATATCCAGGCATCTTTTAACAACACAATCGTTACATTAACAGATGCTCAGGGAAATGCTCTTTCATGGGCAAGTGCTGGTGGTCTAGGATTTAGAGGTTCAAAGAAATCTACCCCTTATGCAGCACAGACAGCAGCTGAGACAGCAGCTAAGGCAGCATTAGTACATGGCTTAAAGTCCGTTGACGTTATGGTTAAGGGTCCAGGTTCAGGTAGAGAAGCAGCAATTCGTGCCCTTCAGGCATGTGGAATTAATGTAACAAGCATTAAGGATGTAACCCCTGTACCACACAATGGTTGCCGTCCACCAAAACGTAGAAGAGTCTAATTTTAGATATTCTTTTAATGGCGAAAAGAAATAGGAGGAACAATAAGCATGGCAGTAAATAGAGTACCAGTTCTTAAAAGATGTAGATCCCTCGGTATGGATCCAGTTTATTTGGGAATTGATAAAAAGTCTAACAGACAGTTAAAGAGATCTAGCAGAAAGATGAGCGAGTATGGTCTTCAGTTACGTGAGAAGCAGAAAGCTAAATTCATTTATGGTGTATTAGAGAAGCCTTTCAGAAATTACTATTTCAAGGCTCAGCGTATGAAAGGAATGACTGGTGAGAACTTAATGGTTCTTCTTGAGTCAAGACTTGATAACGTAGTATTCCGTCTTGGGCTTGCCAGAACAAGACGCGAGGCAAGACAGATCGTTGATCACAAGCATGTTTTAGTTAACGGTAAGCAGGTGAACATTCCTTCTTACTTAGTTAAGGCTGGAGATGTTGTAGAGATCAAAGAAGCTAAGAGAAGCTCAGCTAGATACAAAGAAATCGTAGAGGTTACAGGCGGACGTCTTGTTCCAGAATGGTTGGAAGCTGATCTGGAGTCATTAAAGGGTACAGTTAAGGAGCTTCCAAGACGTGAAGCTATCGATGTTCCTGTTGATGAGATGTTGATCGTCGAGTTGTATTCTAAATAATAGTCCTTAAACACCACAGGAGGTGAACTTAGTGTTTGATTTTAATAAGCCAAATATCGAAATAACTGAAATTTCAGAAGATAAAAAATATGGAAGATTTGTTGTAGAGCCTTTGGAAAGAGGTTATGGAACAACTTTGGGAAATTCCTTAAGAAGAATCATGCTTTCATCTTTGCCTGGAGCAGCAGTAAGTTCCGTAAAGATCGATGGAGTTCTTCATGAATTTAGTTCTATTCCTGGTGTTAAGGAAGATGTTACAGAGATTGTTATGAATTTAAAATCTCTGTCTATCAAGAACTCATCTGAGACAGATGAGCCAAAGACAGCTTACATTGAGTTTGAAGGCGAAGGAGTAGTTACCGCTGCAGATATTCAGGTTGATCCTGATATTGAGATTATTAACAAGGATCAGGTGATCGCAACCTTAAATGGTGGAGCAGACAGCAAGCTTTACATGGAACTTACCATTACAAAGGGTAGAGGATATGTAAGTTCAGATAAGAATAAGAATGAGGATATGCCAATTGCGGTTATTCCTATCGATTCTATCTACACACCTGTTGAACGTGTTAACCTCACTGTAGAGAATACTCGTGTAGGTCAGATTACAGACTATGACAAGCTTACATTAGATGTTTACACTAATGGAACATTGCTTCCTGATGAGGCAGTTAGTTTGGCTGCTAAGGTACTAAGTGAACATCTGAAGCTCTTTATCGATCTTTCAGAGGTTGCTCAGGCGGCTGAAGTTATGATCGAGAAGGAAGACGATGAGAAGGAAAAAGTTCTGGAGATGAGCATTGACGAATTAGAGTTATCTGTTCGTTCATTTAACTGCTTAAAGAGAGCCGGCATCAATACTGTTGAAGAGCTGACTAACAGAACTCCTGATGATATGATGAAGGTACGTAATCTGGGACGTAAGTCTTTAGAGGAAGTACTGGCTAAGCTTGAAGAGTTAGGTTTAAGCTTAAGCAGAGGCGAGGAGTAATCCTTAATCCTCGCATGATATTAATGTTTTCTGTCGGTAAATCCGAAGGGTACGGCAGAGCATTTGGCTAGTAAGCCCGAAGAGTATAACCAAGTGTTAATTATGGAGGAATTTTTAAAATGGCAAAGTATAGAAAGCTTGGAAGAACTTCCAGCCAGAGAAAAGCATTGTTAAGAAACCAGGTAACAGCTTTACTTAACAACGGTAAGATCGTTACTACAGAAGCTAAGGCAAAAGAGATCCGTAAGATCGCTGAGGGACTTATTGCACTTGCAGTTAAGGAGAAGGATAACTTCGAGGAAGTAACTGTTAAGGCTAAGGTTGCTCGCAAGGACAAAGACGGTAAGAGAGTAAAAGAAGTTGTAGATGGTAAGAAAGTTACTGTATATGACGAAGTAGAGAAGACAATCAAAAAAGATCTTCCTAGCAGACTTCACGCTCGTCGTCAGATGCTGAAGGTTCTCTATCCTGTAAAAGAGGTTCCAACCGCACAGGCAGGAAAGAAGAAGAATACAAAGGAAGTTGATCTTGTAGCTAAGTTATTTGATGAGATCGCTCCTAAGTATGAAGGCCGCAATGGTGGATACACAAGAATCGTTAAGATTGGACAGCGCAAAGGTGACGCTGCTATGGAAGTTCTTATTGAGCTTGTATAATCCTTCTTGGAGATTTGATTTGAGATTTAAGCGCATTTTTCTAAGGAAAGATGCGCTTTTTTGTATAATAGGTGAATATGAAGATTAAAACGAAATTAATAGCATATGATTTAGACGGAACATTGTTGACTTCAAAAAAGGAACTAACTCCACATACAAAAGAGGTTCTGGAGGAGGCTGTCAGACAGGGTATTGTGATACTTCCGGCTACAGGTCGGCCAGTAAGTGGGATCCCGGAAAAAGTTCTTGCCATTAGGGGAACAAACTATGCAGTTACTGCAAATGGTGCCAGAGTAATGGATCTTAGAAGCAATAAGGCAATTATTGAGACTCTCCTGCCTAGGGACACCGGTAGAAAAATATTGAAGATATTTTATGAGTGTGATACCCTAAAGGAGATATATTTTGACGGCAAAGGATATGCAAATGCAGCCGATCTAGCAAACATTCAGCATTTTCTCGCCGATCCCCATATGGCGGAGTATATTGTAAATACCAGAATTCCTGTAAAAGATCTGTGGGAAATTTTTGAAAACCAAATCGGTGACATGGATAAGATTCATGGAATAATGGCTAATCTGGAAGATATTGACAAGATTAAAGCCCGTCTGTGTCAGATTCCGGATATTGAAATTACAGGCGCCTTAGGTTGTAATCTTGAGGTTAATGCAAAAGGGGCCACCAAAGGAAATGCCCTCTTGAAGTTAGGCGAATCCCTTGGAATTTCAAGAGAAGAGATCATGGCATTTGGTGACGCTTCCAACGACCATTCTATGCTTAAACTTGCAGGATCTGGAGTTGCCATGGCTAATGCTGATGAAGAGACCAAGGCATTGGCTGATTACATAACAGTTTCTCACGATGAAGATGGTGTAGCCAGATTTATTGAAGAGAATGTACTGAATTAGGAGAAAAACAATGTTAGATGTATTAAAAGTAATCATTCTAGGTATTGTGGAAGGTATTACAGAGTGGCTTCCGGTTAGTAGTACGGGACATTTAATCCTTGTAGAAAATATTCTAAAACCTAGCTTAAGTGACAGCTTCATGGAGATGTTTGATGTAGTGATTCAATTAGGCGCCATTATGGCGGTTGTGGTATTGTATTTTCATAAGTTGAATCCCTTTTCCCCCAAAAAGACCGAGAAGCAAAAGCTCCTTACCTGGCAGATGTGGATTAAGGTAGCCATAGCTTCTGTTCCTGCGGCAGTTATCGGGCTTTTATTTAATGACCTTTTGGATGAATTGTTCTATAAACCTCTGCCTGTGGCAGTTATGCTGATTGTTTATGGTATCTTATTTATTTATGTTGAAGACAAAAATAAAGGGAAAAAGCCTGTGGTACACAGCATTTCCGGGCTTACCATACAGATGCTTCTTTGGATTGGATTCTTCCAGATGTTAGCCTTGATTCCTGGAACATCCAGATCAGGAGCTACTATTGTAGGAGCCCTTCTTATTGGAGTTTCTAGAGAGATTGCAGCTGAATTTACCTTCTTTCTTGCAATTCCGGTTATGTTTGGAGCCAGCCTTTTAAAGCTTATTAAGTTTGGTTTTGCCTTCACGGCGGCAGAGTTTGGCTTCCTGATGTTAGGATGTATCGTGTCCTTTGGAGTTTCTGTATTTGCTATTCGATTTCTCATGGGATATATTAAGAAAAATGATTTTAAAATATTTGGATATTACAGAATCGCCTTAGGCGCATTGATTATTTTAGTATCGATCATCAAGCTTATTATTGGTTAAATAAATCAGGGAACTATTAAATTTATATAAGAAAATAGTATTTAGAGGATACTATGGGAGGAAAAACAAAATGAAAATAAAGAAATTAGTAAGTGCAGTTTTGGTAGCAAGCTGTGCCTTGTCTTTGACAGCTTGCGGAGGAAGTTCTTCTTCCTCAGACGAGAGTACTGCTTCCGGATCTAGTTCCGGATCCAAGACAGCAAAGGTTATTGATATTGATCTTACCAATGAGGAATATGCTTTCGGTGTAGACAAAGATCAGACAGAGCTTCTTGATCAGACCAATGACTTTATTGCAAAGATTAAGGAAGATGGAACCTTAGATGAGATTTTTGATAAATATTTTGGAGATGGAGAGCCGGAGGCCATTGAGTCTGCCGAGTATGATGCATCAAAGGACCAGTTAGTGGTGGCGACAAATGCAGCTTTTGAGCCATTTGAGTATACAAAGGGTGATGGCTATTATGGAATCGATATGGAAATTGCTTCCCTTTTAGCAAAAGAGCTAGGCCAGGAGTTAGTTATCCAGAATATGGATTTTGATGCAGTTTGCTTGTCTGTAGGCCAGCACAAGTGTGATATTGCTATGGCAGGTCTTACAGTTAATGAAGAGAGAAAAGAATATGTAACCTTTACAGACTCTTATTATGAGGCATCTCAGAAGTTAATCGTTCCAAGTGATGATAGCACTTTTGACGATTGCAAGGATGCAGATGATGTAGCAGCCCTCCTTCAGAAGCTTACAGCAAATGATTCTATCGGCGTTCAGGCAGGAACAACTGCCCAGTACTATATCGAGGGTGATGATGATTGGGGATTTGATGGCCTTACCGCTGAGTGTGTAACCTACAAGAGCGGTTCTTTAGCTGTTCAGGACATGTTGAATGGAAATATCAAGTATGTAATGATTGATGCTGCTCCTGCAAGTGCAATTACAGAAGCAATCAATGCAATGCAATAGGAAATGGAAAATAAGTAGATCATGGGTAATTTCGGACAAAAAGTAGATAAATTTATAGAGATATTTATTGATCAGAATGGGTATGTAAAGGTTCTTCAGGGACTTGAGAATACTTTGAAGATTGCAGTGGCAGGTCTCTTGATAGGAATCATCATTGGTACCTTGATTGCAACGGTACGGGTAGTGCCTAAGTACAGGCGGCTTCCAAGAGTTCTTGATAGAATATGTAATCTCTACGTATCTCTATTTCGAGGCACTCCCATGGTAGTGCAGCTTTTGGTATTCTACTATGTACTTCTTCCTATCTTAGGATGGCAGATCACAGGGGTCCAGGTGGCCATGCTGGTATTTGGATTGAACAGTGGTGCATATATCTCTGAGATCATGCGAAGTGGTATTCAGTCTGTGGATCCGGGCCAGATGGAAGCAGGACGGGCTGTGGGATTAAGTTTCACTTCAACCATGGTAATGATCATCATTCCTCAGGCAATAAAAAATATATTGCCAACTCTGGGAAATGAGTTTATCTCTCTGATAAAAGAAACCTCCGTAGTAAGTTTCGTTGGAGCGGCAGATTTATATGTAGCATTTAACTATATCGGAAGTAATAGCTATGAATTCATGGTTCCATATTTAGTAATGGCACTAATCTATATTGTGCTGGTACTTATTATTTCCTTATTGATCAAACTCATGGAAAGGAGCCTGAAGAAGAGTGATAGACGTAATTAATCTGAAAAAAAGTTTTGGAGACACTCAGGTATTAAAGAGTATTAATGTTACTATCAATAAAGGAGATATTGTGGCAGTGATCGGACCTTCCGGTTCAGGAAAAAGTACCTTTCTTCGGTGTCTAAACTGCATGGAAGATCCAACAGAGGGGAAAATTATTTTCAATGGAGTTGACATTGCGGATATGAAGGTGGACATTAATGTTCACAGACGTCACATAGGAATGGTTTTCCAACATTTCAACCTCTTTAATAATAAGACCGTCTTGCAAAACATTATGCTGGCGCCTGTTCATCTTCGTATTCAGGATATGAAGAAGGAAAAAAAGGTCCGGGGCAGTAAAGTTCTTGCTATAAAGAAAATTCGGGACGAAGAGAGGGAACATGCCATGGATCTTCTTAAGCGTATCGGTTTGGAAGATAAGGCAGATGTATATCCATCCACCTTGTCAGGCGGTCAAAAGCAGAGAATTGCTATTGTAAGAGCCCTGGCTATGAACCCTGATGTGATCTTGTTTGATGAACCAACCTCGGCTCTGGATCCTGAGATGGTAGGAGAGGTTCTTGAATTAATGCAAGACCTGGCAAAAGAAGGCATGACTATGGTAGTGGTTACCCACGAGATGGGATTTGCAAGAGAGGTGGCCAACCGAGTAGTTTTCATAGATGAAGGTGTTATTAAAGAAGAAAACAAACCGGAAGAGTTCTTTTCTAATCCTAAGGATGCAAGACTTAAGGATTTCTTATCCAAAGTATTATAAGTAAAAAGGTATATCATATGAGTAATGGTCAAAGAAAGTTAGACCAGGAATATGATGAGAAGAAAATCCGGCAGATTCCAAGGGACCTGCCGGATTTGATTATTCCCTGGTATCAAAAAAATAGAAGAGATTTACCCTGGAGAACAGATCCCACCCCCTATCATGTATGGGTGTCAGAAATTATGCTGCAGCAAACAAGGGTGGAGGCAGTCAAGGGCTATTATCAGAGGTTCTTAGAAGCACTACCTGAAATTAGCGACCTGGCAGAGGCATCGGAGGATCGATTGCTTAAGCTGTGGGAAGGCTTGGGCTATTATAACCGGGTGCGAAATATGCAAAAGTCAGCTAGAGAGATCCAGATAGCTTATGATGGTAAGTTCCCTGATACTTATGAGGCAATTTTATCCCTCCCCGGCATTGGCACTTATACAGCAGGAGCCATTAGCTCCTTTGCCTTTGGACTTCCAAAACCAGCAGTAGATGGCAATGTATTGCGAGTTATTACAAGAATCACTGGAGATACAAGTGATATTGCAAAGCAAAGCACCAAACTTAAGGTGGAGCGGGCCTTAGAAGAGATGATTCCGAAAGATAATTCCTCAGATTTTAATCAAGGATTGATTGAATTAGGAGCTGTACTTTGTGTGCCTAAGGGAGATCCAAAATGCCAGCCTTGTCCGGCAAGCCCATATTGTCAGGCAAAAAAGAAAAAGCTTATTTCCAAGATTCCTGTAAAAAGCAAGTCTAAAACTAGAAAAATCCAGAAAAAGACTGTGCTGATATTTAGGGATAATAATCTACTTGCCCTCCATAAGCGGGAAAATAGGGGGCTTTTAGCAGGTCTCTATGAATTTCCTAATGTAGAAGGATATTTAGATGAAGATAAGCTGACAAAATATTGTAAAGAAATAGGACTGATGCCGGTACGAATAAAGAAATTAGATTCCGCGAAACATATTTTTAGCCATATTGAGTGGCATATGATCGGATATGAAATACTGGTAGATGAGCTGGAGAAAACTAACCAGGCTGGATTTTTATTTGTAAGTCCCCAGGATATAAAAGAAAACTATTCTATACCCTCTGCTTTTTCAGCCTATGCAAATCTTATTTGAAGCAAAAAAGGAGCATTCCCAAACAGGAGATGCTCCTTTATAATTGTTGAAAAATTTATACCCATTGACCGGAGAGTTTTGGCTCCTTGCTTCTTTCGTTGACATAAACCAGAGGATAAACCACCATAGCCATTACAAAGCCTGCAGTTACATCTGTCACCGAATGCTGCTTTAAAAACATCGTTGACATAATGATCAGAGCAGTTAAGATATAGGCTCCTCTACAGATGCCAGGGTGCTTTTTAAGCGCCTTTGAGTGAGAGATGGCAATAGCAATACCTAAGGAATTATACACATGAATGCTTGGAAGTACATTGGTTGAAGTATCCGTCGCATAAAGCTTTGCTACAAGTGCCGTAAAAATATTATCTCTTGCAAAGCTAGTAGGCCTTAGGTTTAATCCATTAGGGAAGACGGTGCAGATTACTAAGAATGCTGTCATGCCGGCTACCAAAAAGGATGCTAAGCGATAAAAGTCGCTCTTGTTGGTAAAAAAGAAATAAAATGCTGCCACTGTCATATATAAAAACCATAAAAGGTAGGGGACAATAAATATTTCCAAAAATGGAATGTAATCATCTAGTGGCGAATGGATGATATAATAGGTTACATTTGTTCTGGTCTCTAAATAATGAAACCAGGGCAAATAAATGAACATATATAAGAACACCCAGGCATGATTATATTTCTTAGCCGTTTCTTTAATTTTTTTTGTTAATCCCATACTAGGACTCCCTTTCATAATCATTTGCTCTTAGAAGTATTTCTAAGGGTCCCTTTGTTTCTGTGGGATTATAACATGAAACTTTAAAATCAACAACTGAATTCACCAATTGTTAAGATTTTTTACATCGATTTTCAAAAATCTGCATATCATAGTTTTTCTTGCCTGTGCGAAGAGCAGAGGGAGTCCTTAAGGTCCATACTGCCACAGGGGTTCTATAAAAGCGTTTTAGAATACCCAGGCTGGGATTCGGAAGATCTAATAATTTATAAGAGATAAAATCCGGACGGCCTAGGACATTGCACAGCATGTGTTTTACGGCAAAACGATAAAGCCAAGGTTTATCAGGATCGGATTTTACAAGGTTGGAGGAGAGCTGTCCTCGAAGCACATGAGGGGCGTGCTTTTTATACCATTTTAGTCCCATGGTATTAAAAGATTGAATTAGGTAGGGACCAGTGTATTCCTTCATAAGTTCATTGACCTTAGAACAAAGTTCATTCGCCTCCTTGGTTGGGATTTTCAGTTCGATCAATAAGGGCACCTGGCCATTTACATGTTTTAAAACATCCTTTAGCAGGGGCATATGCTCTCTAGTTCCGGAAAGTCTGCGGCTGGTAAGGTCCTTTGCTGTAAGTTCCTCTACAGTTTCAGCAGAAGCGCAGATTCTCTTTAGGGTATCGTCATGGAAAACCACAATCTCTCCGTCAAGGCTTAAATGCACATCCAGTTCTATACCATAGCCATGGTCAAGGGCTCGTTTAAAAGCAGGCATAGAATTTTCTGGTATTCCCTGATCAATATCATGATAGCCTCGGTGGGCAAACATAACTCCCTCGTAAGCATTCATCCTTTTTTTGAAGGACAACCTTGGGCTAATTAAAAACAAATACAGTAGAAATAGCAATAGGATAATCAGTAAGATCCATTTCACAACAAGCCACCTCCTTTATTTTTTTAACGTTCCTAGGACTGAAGAAAAAGCCCATCCAAATAGGTGGAGAGGGATCGTGCCATATTTTTCTCTATATTTGCATTTCCTCCCTTTAAACACCATTCAAATACATTACCAATAACAATCATTCGTATGTCAGTAGTAACTTCGGAAAGTTCCGTATCAAAGGAAATCACCCCTGCTTCCAAGGCTTTTTGCAAGTAATCGTGAACAGTTACAATGGGATAGGGCCGTTCTGTACGAATCAGAGGATTAAGAGATTGGTTCTGTGGAGTATAGTAGTTGGACATAAACCCTACTCCCAGTTCCTGACAGTAGCGCACATAATTTAGATAAACTTCTATGATGGTCTGTTTGGCCTCCTGGGAATTTTCCGGAAGATCTAACAGGTCTGGATTAATGCTGGGCTGCTCTTCAATGTAATAGGAAAGAAGATCATCTTTGGTTTTAAAATGATGATAGAAGCTTCCGTTGGATACCTGGGCTTCCTCGCAGATATTTTTTATGGAAAGATGATCATAGCCTTTTTTCTGCAAAATTTTTTTTGCAGCTTTGAAAATACGATCTTTTGTCTCCTTTGATTTCTGTTGTTGTTTTGATAGTTCCTTTGTCTCTTCTTTCATATATAGTTTATAATCCTTTTTTCTTTTAACACGTTATTAGCATTTTACAACTTAGTATAGCATGGCATTTTTTTATTTGCAAGAAAACAGAGCGAACTCTGTTTATTGGGAAAAAGCCGGGGATTTTATAAAAGCTTTAGATTTCTTTGCGATTTCTTGCGTTGATAATAGGGGGAAATTCCTGTATAATATTATACTTAACTGGAGCAAAATAATATGCTTCAGTTAGATTTATGTTCACAAAGAAAGGTACATTTTATGGATATTAATCAGAAAATCACAGAAGAATTAGGAGTAAAGAAGTGGCAGGTAGAGGCTGCCGTAAAACTTATTGACGAGGGAAATACCATTCCTTTTATCGCAAGATACCGTAAGGAAGCTACGGGAACTTTAGATGATGAGCAACTTCGTAAACTCCATGAGAGACTTCTTTATCTGCGAAATTTAGAGGAAAAGAAGGAACAAGTCTTAGGCAGTATTGAGGAGCAGGGGAAGCTTACTGAAGAGCTGAAAAATCAAATTCTTCAGGCAGAAACTCTCGTTGTGGTGGAAGATCTCTACAGACCTTACAGACCCAAGAGAAGAACCAGAGCTACCATTGCCAAAGAAAAAGGATTGGAGCCTTTGGCTACCACTATCCGTCTTCAGAAATTAGACCACCCTTTGGAGGAAGAGGCAGCTAAGTATGTAAATTCTGAAAAAGAAGTGGAAGGGGTGGAGGAAGCCATAGCAGGTGCTGCAGATATTATTGCCGAAAGCATTTCCGATGAAGCTGACTATCGAATTTGGATCAGAAAGCAGACCCTACAAAAGGGCGTGATCACTTCTGTGGCGAAGGACCCGGAGGTGGAGTCTGTCTATGAAATGTACTATGAATTTGAGGAGCCGGTAAAAAAACTGGCGGGACATCGCATTCTTGCTTTAAATCGTGGAGAGAAAGAAAAAATCTTAACAGTGAAGGTGGAAGCTCCGGAGGAGGATATACTCCGTTACCTGGAAAAGAAGATTATCTTAAAGGATAATCCCTACACCAATGAAATCCTTAAGGATACCATTGCAGACGCCTATAAGCGTCTCATTGCTCCGGCTATTGAGAGGGAAATCCGAAACGAACTGACAGAAGGAGCGGAGGATGGAGCTATTGAGGTATTTAAGAAAAATCTAGAACAGCTTCTTATGGCGCCTCCTATTAAGGGACACACAGTGCTAGGATGGGATCCGGCCTTTCGAACCGGCTGTAAGCTGGCGGTAGTTGATCCTACAGGAAAAGTAATCGGAACAACTGTTATTTATCCTACGGCTCCAACTACGCCTCAGAAAATTGCAGCGGCTAAGAAACTCTTAAAAGAGATCATTGCCAAGTACAATATTACATTGATCTCTGTGGGAAATGGAACGGCGTCCAGAGAGTCAGAACAATTTATTGTAGAGCTTTTAAAGGAAATTCCACAGAAGGTTCAGTATGTCATTGTAAATGAGGCAGGAGCCTCTGTTTACTCAGCCAGCAAATTGGCCAGTGAAGAATTTCCAAAGTTTGATGTGGGACAAAGAAGTGCTACTTCTATTGCAAGAAGACTTCAGGACCCCTTGGCAGAACTGGTAAAGATTGATCCTAAGGCTATTGGCGTGGGACAGTATCAACATGACATGAATCAAAAGAAACTTACGGAAGCCCTATCCGGAGTGGTGGAAGACTGTGTAAACCGAGTGGGGGTAGATTTAAATACTGCCTCTGCACCTCTCCTTTCTTACATTTCCGGTATTTCCTCAACCATTGCCAAGAACATTGTGGCTTACAGGGAGGAGAATGGAAGCTTTAAGAATCGTAAGGAGCTTTTGAAGGTGCCAAAACTTGGCCCTAAAGCCTATGAGCAGTGTGCCGGATTTATGCGTATTTATGGAGGAAATGAGCCTCTAGATACCACCAGTGTTCATCCGGAAACCTACGAGGCAGCCAAAACTCTTTTAAAGAAACAGGGATTTGTGGCGGAGGATGTGTCTGAAGGAAAGCTTTCTGGTTTGTCTTTGACAGTAACAGATTATAAGAAATTGGCCAAAGAGCTTGAAATCGGCGAGATTACCTTAAGAGATATTGTAAAGGAATTAGAAAAACCGGGACGAGATCCAAGAGAGGATATGCCAAAGCCTATTCTCAGAACAGATGTTTTGGAGATGAAGGATTTAAAAGAAGGCATGGTTTTAAAGGGAACTGTGCGAAATGTCATTGACTTTGGAGCTTTTGTGGACATTGGTGTACACCAGGATGGGCTGGTTCACATTTCTGAAATGTGTGATAAGTTCATCAAACATCCACTGGAAGTGGTAAGCGTTGGTGACATTGTAGAAGTGAAAGTTATGAGTGTGGACTTAAAAAAGAAAAGAATACAGCTGACAATGAAAGGAATATCATAAAGGAGGCTTTTTTTGTGTTACGAACATTATTAAAAGAAGTAAAAGAATACAAAGGGGCGTCTCTTGCAACTCCGGCATTTATGGTGTTGGAGGTATTAATGGAGATGACAATCCCCTATTTGATGGCGTCCATTATTGATAAGGGCGTAAATGCCGGGGACATGCAGCACATCTACAAGGTAGGTGGGGTTATGGTTCTAGCGGCAGCCGTGGGACTTTTTGCAGGTTTGGGCGGTGGTCGTTACGGAGCGAAGGCTTCTGCCGGTTTTGCAAAGAATTTAAGAGAGGCAATGTTTTATAATATTCAAACATTTTCTTTCTCTAATATTGATAAATTCAGTACCCCGGGACTGGTTACCCGTATGACTACAGATGTTACTAACATTCAGAACGCATACCAGATGCTGCTTCGAATGTTTGTAAGAGCTCCTATGAGTTTGATCTGTGCCATGATTATGTCCTTTGCCATTAATGCAAGGATTGCTACAGTTTATTTGATCGCAGTTATTGTCCTTGGAGCCTTATTGGGATTTATTATGGTTCATGCAACCAAGTACTTCCGCCAGGTATTTCCAAAGTATGATGCCTTAAATGAATCGGTACAGGAGAATGTATCTGCCATCCGTGTAGTAAAGGCATACGTAAGAGAAGAGCAGGAAACGGAGCGCTTTCATAAGGCCAGTGCCAATATTTACAAGCTCTTTGTCAAGGCAGAGAAGAATATTGTATATAACATGCCGCTGATGCAGTTTACCGTGTACACTTGCATTCTTCTCATTAGTTGGATGGGTGCTAAGATGATTGTGGCAGATTCCCTGACAACAGGAGAGCTTATGAGTCTTCTGACTTATTGTATGAATATTCTTACGAGCCTGATGATGATGTCTATGGTATTCGTAATGGTTTCCATGAGTACAGCTAGTGCAGAACGTGTGGCAGAGGTTCTTGAAGAAAAAAGTGATTTAAGTAATCCGGAGCATCCTTTGGAGGAAGTGGCAGATGGAAGCATCGTATTTAATCATGTAGATTTTGCCTACAACAAGGACAGTGATGAGCCGGTATTAAAGGATATTAATCTTGAAATTAAATCTGGAGAGACCATTGGAATTATCGGTGGAACCGGAAGCGCTAAGACTAGTTTGGTGAACTTAATCAGCAGACTTTACGATGTGACAGCCGGCGAGATTTTAGTTGGTGGCCACGACGTTCGGGAGTATGATATGGAAGTCCTGCGAAATAAGGTTGCGGTAGTTTTGCAAAATAACGTACTGTTCTCAGGAACTATTTATGATAACCTCCGTTGGGGAGATAAAAATGCCACTGATGAGCAGTGCCAGGAAGTGTGCAGACTTGCCTGTGCCGATGATTTTATTCAGAAATTCCCGGCAGGTTACAATACCTATATTGAGCAGGGAGGAAGCAATGTATCCGGTGGACAAAAGCAAAGACTTTGTATTGCCAGAGCCCTTCTTAAGGATCCAAAGGTATTGATCTTGGATGACAGTACCAGTGCGGTGGATACAGCAACAGATGCAAAGATACGCAAGGCCTTTAGAGAAGAAATCCCTAATACTACAAAGATCATTATCGCTCAGAGAATTTCCAGTGTGCAGGATGCAGACCGGATCATTGTTATGGAGGAAGGCCGTATTAATGGATTTGGAAGCCATGAGGAATTGGTTCAGACGAATGAAATTTACCGAGAAGTTTATGAGTCCCAGACCAAGGGCGGTGGAGATTTTGACGAGAAGGAGGGTGCATAGATTATGGCAGGTATGAATAGAAATCGAGGAGCACGCCCAACCGTTAAGAATCCGGGGAAAATTTTAAAGCGTGTCATGTATTATGTGTTAAGGGATTATAAGATTCAGTTTACCAGTGTTATGATCCTGATTGTAGTAAGTGTTCTGGCAAATGTTCAGGGAACCTTATTCATGAAAGAACTGATTGACAAATATATCACCCCATTTTTGCTGACCGATCATCCTAATTTTACCCCTTTGGCTAATGCTATTGCCAGGGTAGCAGGATTTTATGCAGTAGGGGTTGTTGCAACCTATACCTACAATCGAATTATGATTACGGTTACCCAGGGAACTTTAAGAAACCTTAGAAATGAGCTTTTCGAACATATGGAAAAGCTGCCTATCCGCTACTTTGACACTCATCCTCATGGAGATATCATGTCCGTTTACACCAACGATATCGATACCTTAAGACAGATGATCAGTCAGAGTATCCCTCAGCTTGTAAATAGCGGAATTACCATTGTCAGTGTATTTATCAGTATGGTGATTTTAAGTATTCCCCTTACTATTATTACTATGATCATGGTGGGAGTAATGGTTTATTTGTCTGGACAGGCTACCAAGCGAAGTGGAAAATTCTTCCATAAGCAGCAGATGGACCTTGGTAAGGTAAATGGATACATTGAAGAGATGATGAATGGACAGAAGGTTGTAAAGGTTTTCTGTCATGAAGAAGAAAGTAAGAAACAATTTAAAGAACTTAACGATAGTCTCTTTGTCAGCGCAGATAAGGCCAACAGTTATGCAAACTACCTAGGCCCTATTAATGCTCAGCTTGGAAATATCAGTTACGTAATCTGTGCTATTTTTGGAGGTATCTTTGCTTTAAATGGTTTTGGAGGACTGACTCTTGGAGGACTGGCTAGTTTCTTAACCTTTAATAAGAGCTTTAGTATGCCAATCAACCAGATCAGTATGCAGATTAATGCAGTGGTTATGGCTTTGGCAGGCGCAGACCGTATTTTCACCTTGTTAGATGAAGAGGTAGAAGTAGATGACGGATATGTTACCTTGGTAAATGCCCAGGAAAAAGACGGCAAACTTGTGGAGACAAAGGAAAGAACCGGCCGTTGGGCATGGAGACATGAACACCAGGCAGATGGCAGTGTAGATTATGTGAAACTTACCGGAGATGTGGTATTTGAGGATGTAGATTTCGGATATAATCCGGATAAAATTGTTCTTCATAATGTTGATTTGTATGCAACTCCGGGACAGAAGATTGCCTTTGTAGGATCTACCGGTGCAGGAAAGACTACCATTACCAACCTGATCAACCGCTTCTATGATATTCAGGATGGCAAGATCCGCTATGACGGAATCAATATTAACAAGATTAAGAAGGCTGACCTTCGAAGATCTCTGGGAATCGTTTTGCAGGATACCCATTTATTTACCGGAACAGTAAGGGATAATATTCGTTTTGGTAAGTTGGATGCCACAGAGGAAGAGATTATAGCAGCAGCAAAACTTGCCAATGCCGATGGATTTATCCGCAGACTTCCTCATGGATATGATACGGTGCTTCACGGAGATGGAGCGAATTTAAGCCAGGGACAAAGACAGCTCCTTGCCATTGCCAGGGCAGCAGTGGCAGATCCGCCGGTACTGATCCTAGATGAGGCCACCAGTTCCATTGATACAAGAACAGAGAAAATTGTTCAGGATGGCATGGACAAGTTAATGCACGGAAGAACTACCTTCGTTATTGCCCATAGACTTTCTACAGTCAGAAACTCTGATTGTATTATGGTATTAGAGCAGGGAAGAATTATTGAAAGAGGAACCCACGATCAGCTCATCGAAGAAAAGGGCAGATACTATCAACTTTATACAGGAAAGAAGGCTAATGCATAAAGGTCTTTTGTCCATGAAATTTCAGGGCCAGGAGGCATTTGACCTTCTGACCCTAATGTTATAATTAGAGCAGCATAAAGGAAATAAAAATGAGTAGAGGAAGCAAATTTCTAGATTATGTAACTACCTGTTTGAATCAAAGACTGTCAGAAGTGGAAGAGTCCATTGCCAAGGTGCAAGAGGATATTGACAGTATGAACCGATATTATTGGGACAATTACACAGAGATGGACCAGTATGGTTACGAGAATTATGATAACCAACAGGCGCTTTTTGCCCAGGTGGGTACCAATCAGGAAAATGTAAAATACAGGCATCGATTGAAAAGGATGCTAGATTCCCCCTTCTTTGGAAGTGTGGATTTTATCTATGATGGGGATGAAGATGAGGAAACCTTCTATATCGGGATTGGAAATTTTGCAGAAAAAAGAGGAGCCCTGCCCTTAATTTATGATTGGAGAGCTCCCGTCAGCGGGCTCTTCTATGATTTTGATAAGGGAGAAGCTTCCTATGAAGCCCCGGCAGGAGTGATGAAGGGAGAGATCCTGAAAAAATCCCAGTACAAAATTCGAAGGGGCCGGATGGTCTATGAATTTGAAAGCGATATGAAAATCGACGATGATATTTTGAAGCAGGAGCTTGGAAGCAAGAGTGATACAAAATTAAAAAATATCGTCAGGACTATTCAAAAAGAGCAGAATGCCATTATTCGAAATGTAAAAGACAAGATTATGCTCATTCAGGGAGTGGCAGGCAGTGGAAAAACCTCTGTGGCCCTGCACCGGATTGCCTATCTTTTGTATCATGATAGGGAACATTTGAATTCTTCCAATATCCTGATCTTGTCACCCAACAGTGTATTTTCGGATTACATCTCCCATATTTTACCGGAACTTGGAGAGGAAAATATTCAGGAAATGAGCTTTGACCTCTTTGCCTATCGGGAGCTTCAGGATGTGGTGGGGGACTGTGAAGACAGGTATCACCACATTGAAAGAAAAATTCAGGGCCTAAGAGAAGAAGAAGAAAAACGTATTGCTTTTAAAGAATCCAGAGAATATGTTGATGCAGTAGAAGGCTTCTTAATAGAGCTTGAGGACCGGTTGGTAGACTTTAAAGAGGTTAAATACAAGGGCCTTACCAGGTCTCCTTCGGATATTATGGATTTCTTTTATGACAAATTCGCGGGAATTCCACTGCTTTCCAGAATGGATGCAGTGCGGGAGTATTTTGTAGATGAGTATGAGACCCTGACAGGGAAAACAGTTTCTGAGGATGACCTTTTGGAAATTCAAGAAAAATTTGACCACATGTACGTTACAAAGGATGTTTACAAAATTTATAATTGGTTCCTGGAGGATTATAATTTTCCCCTTCTTCCGGACCGCCAGTTAAAGCGCAGGGTCCTAGAATACGAAGATGTATATCCAGTTCTTTACTTGAAAAACCGACTTTATTCCAAAAAGCCGGGGCGGCAGGTGAGGCATCTGGTTATTGATGAAATGCAGGATTATTCTTATTTGCAATATGAGATCCTGGGCCGGATGTTCCGGTGCAATATGACAATCCTAGGAGACAGAGGCCAGACCATAGATGATAAGTCTAGGGATGTATTGGAATTTTTGCCTAAGATTTTGGGAAAAGATATTCGCAAAATCGAGATGACAAAAAGTTATCGTAATACCCTGGAGATTGCAGCTTATGCAGAAAAATTCTCTGTGGAATCAAACATTACTTACATGGATCGTCATGGAAAAGAAGTGGAGGAGATAGAAGTAAATAACCTTGAGGAGGGCTTGGATAAAATTCAGGAAAGAATCTCGGTAGGGGACGAATCTTATGAAACGGCTGCTATTTTAACCCTTACTGAGAATGAGGCAAGAAGAATCTATGAGAGCCTGAAAGACCAAAGAGAAAATGTTTTCTATATCGACAGGGACAGTTCCAAGTTTAACAGTGGTATTAGCGTTACCAGCTTTTACATGGCAAAAGGGCTGGAATTTGACCAGGTGATTTTGGTGGATGAAAATATAAAAAGCCCCTTACAGGCGCAATTTCACTATATAGGAGCCACCAGAGCCCTGCATGAATTGTATGTGGTGGATGTGAAAAATTAATAGTTATACATGAACTTCAAAAGATAAATTTAAGCTAATTAGATTTTTTTTGTTGCTGCATCTTGCAATATAGACAGAAGCTTGCTAGAATAACAGACAAATATTAAGATTTCTTCGGGGTAGGGTGACATCTATGGATGAATTCCCAACCGGCGGTAAAGTCCGCGAACCATCAATTGATGATGGCCGATTCGGTGACACAGCTAGTGAA
>CAVAKZ010000031.1:21543-27986 GCA_963589425.1 Parabacteroides distasonis
ACAGTACAGTCTGGATGAGAGAAGGAGCAGATAGGATTGGACCAGATCGAATTTCAGTAGATCCCATGATTCAATGATTGTCTTAGATGAAATAAGAATCCCCGATACAAGTGCAGTATCGGGGTTCTTTTCTTTTTAAAGATATCCTTCAAGATGAAATTTTAATACAAACAATTACATTTTAAGAGAGAAGGAGAAAACACAATGAAACAAACACAAGCACAGACAAAGGTAACCCAGGCAAATTCCAGAGCCAGGGTTCGGATTATGGTACAAATTGGAATGCTGACTGCAGTGGCAGTGGTGCTGATGGCTTTTGAAATCCCGCTTTTCTTTGCACCGTCTTTTTATAAAATTGACTTTAGCGAAGTGCCGGTCTTGATCGGAAGTTTTGCTATGGGTCCTCTTGCAGGCGTAGTAATTGAGCTGTTAAAAATTTTAATTCATATGCTGATTCAGGGAACTAGCACTGCAGGTGTGGGAGATTTAGGTAATTTTATTGTAGGTTGTGCCTTTGTACTTCCGGCAGCATTTATTTACAAACATGGAAAAACAAAAAAGAACGCAATTGTTGGAATGATAACAGGAACTCTTGTGATGGCAGTTTCCGGCTGCTTTATCAATGCATTTGTTCTTCTTCCGACTTACGCAGCAGCCTTTGGAATGCCTATTGATGCCTTGGTAGCCATGGGAACAGCCGTAAATTCTCACATAACAAGCCTATTTACCTTTGTAGTACTAGCAGTTGCTCCATTTAACCTGGTAAAGGGCCTTTTGGTATCTGTTATCGTATTTCTTGTTTATAAGAGAATCAGCCCAATTTTAAAAGGCGCCATTTAATACAGAAGAATAACTTATAAAATAATCCATAGAGTCACTTGGATGGTGATCAGGGGAAACTTCCGACAAGAGGTTTCCCTTTTTTCGTATTCTTTATTCTTCTTTAAACTTGTGTTATAATCAGTAGACGATTGAGGGGGAGAATATATTTCGGTCAGACCTTGTGGCTTAACTGAGATATAAATATAAGCGGAAGAAGATGAATGAATATGACAATCGAGAGTAGAAGTGAAAAAGAAACTTACGATTTAGGATATAGAATAGGAATGGAAGCAAAGGCTGGCCAGGTCTTTACCCTGGTGGGAGATTTAGGAGTTGGAAAGACCATATTTACCAAGGGTCTGGCAGCAGGCCTTGGCGTAGAAGAAGCGGTTAGCAGCCCAACCTTTACCATTGTGCAGATTTACGAAGAAGGCCGTTTGCCATTTTATCACTTTGACGTGTATCGTATTGCAGATGTAGATGAGATGGATGAAGTAGGCTATGAAGATTATATTTACGGAGATGGAGTTACCCTTATAGAATGGGCAAATCTGATCAAGGAGATCCTTCCGGACCACTATACAGAGATTACTATAGAGAAGGATTTGGAAAAGGGATTTGATTATCGGAGGATTCAAATATGCGAATATTAGCGTTGGATAGTTCAGGACTAGTGGCCAGTGTGGCTGTAGTAGACAGTACAGAGTCGGGAGAAGAACTGCTGGCAGAATATACAGTGAATTACAAAAAGACTCACTCCCAGACACTCTTACCTATGTTGGACCAGGTGGCCCGCATGATTGATCTGGATCTTCAGACTGTAGATGCTATTGCTGTTGCGGGAGGCCCTGGATCCTTTACAGGCCTTCGTATAGGATCGGCCACAGCAAAGGGATTAGGCTTAGCCCTGAAAAAGCCCTTGATTCACGTGCCGACTATAGCAGGACTGGCTTACAATCTGTGGGGAGCAAGCGGAATTATCTGCCCTATTATGGATGCCAGAAGAGGACAGGTCTATACAGGAATCTATCGCTTTGAAGATGGAAAGTTAAAAACCTTAGAAGATCAGATGGCCATCAGTATAGAGGACCTGGCTGATAAATTAAAAAACTATCAGGAGAAAGTAACATTTTTAGGAGACGGAGTTCCTGTATTTAGACAAGTGTTGGAGCAGGACCTTATGAGAGACAGGGAGATTTTCTTTGCTCCTGCAAATATGAATCGTCAAAGGGCGGCCTCTGTGGGATCTCTTGGAATCCAGTATTACAAAGAGGGGAAAATTGAAACAGCAATGGAGCATCAGCCAGAGTATTTAAGACTTTCTCAGGCAGAGAGAGAACGAAAGGAACGCTTGGAAAAAGAAGCTGGAAATGATTGAGAATATACAAATTCGAGAGGTTTTAGATCAGGATATTGGGGTTCTTGCAAGATTGGAAACAGAGAATTTTTCTGATAGCTGGAGCCGGGAAGCTTTAATAGATTCCTTGAATCAAAGTTATGTCCATATTTATGGAGCATATAAGAAAAAGGAACTAGTGGGATATATAATTTTTTCTCATATAGTAGACGAGCTAGAAATTTTTAGAATTGCTGTAAGGCCAGCCTATCGCAGAGCAGGAATTGCCCGGATGCTGCTAGATACCCTGATGGCTTTTGGAAAAAATGAAAAAGTTTCCAGGGTCCTTTTGGATGTAAGAGAAAGCAATGAAGCGGCCTTCATTCTTTATGAAAAGACTGGATTTAAAGAGGATGGCAGGCGCAGAGATTTTTATGAAAATCCAAGGGAAGATGCCATACTTATGAGTATGAATCTATTGGAATTTATTTAGACAAAAAGAGATGAAATGGAGAATAAAGCATGTTAGATGTATGTTTGTTGGGGACCGGTGGAATGATGCCCCTGCCTTATCGGTGGCTCACATCCTTGATGGTTCGATATAACGGAAGCTCCCTTCTTATTGATTGTGGAGAGGGAACCCAGATTGCAATTAAGGAGCGGGGATGGAGTTTTAAGCCCATTGATGTCATATGCTTTACCCATTATCACGGAGATCATATCAGTGGCTTGCCAGGGCTTTTGTTAACCATGGGTAATGCAGACCGAACAGAACCTTTGACCTTAATTGGGCCTAAGGGACTGGAGCGGGTGGTAAATGCCCTACGGGTCATTGCACCGGAACTACCTTTCCCTATTCGCTATCTGGAGATTACAGAGCCGGAGCAGACCTTTGACTTAAATGGCTATCGACTGACGGCTTATAGGGTCAACCATAATGTTCTTTGCTATGGTTATACTATGGAAGTTGACCGGGCAGGAAAGTTTGATGTTGACCGAGCGAAGAAAGCAGAAATTCCGCAAAAATATTGGTCTTTATTACAAAAAGGGGATACGGTGCAGGAAGGTGACCTTGTGTACACGCCGGATATGGTGTTAGGACCTAAAAGAAAAGGCCTGAAAGTTACCTACTGTACAGATACCAGACCTACTGATTCTATCAGAAAACACGCACCTGGATCTGATTTATTTATCTGTGAAGGTATGTATGGGGAGAGGGATAAGATAAAAAAAGCTAGGGAATATAAGCACATGACTTTCTACGAGGCAGCAACGTTAGCAAAAGAAGCCCAGGTAAAGGAAATGTGGTTGACTCACTATAGTCCTTCCCTAAACTATCCGGAGGAGTATATGGATGATGTGCGGGCTGTTTTTAGCAATTCTATTGCAGCTAAGGATGGCCGCACAATAGAATTGACATTCGAAGATTAAGACGGCTAGAAAGGCAATGTTATGGAAGAAAAAAAGGATATTTTAATTCTTGCAATCGAAAGTTCCTGCGATGAGACGGCAGCAGCGGTAGTGAAAAACGGAAGAGAGGTCCTATCCAATGTGATATCCTCTCAGATTGCCCTTCATACCCTTTATGGAGGGGTGGTGCCGGAGATTGCATCCAGAAAACATATAGAGAAGATCAACCAGGTTATAGAGGCGGCCTTGGAAGAAGCAAAGGTAACCTTAGATGAAATTGATGCCATTGGAGTTACCTATGGACCGGGACTTGTAGGAGCCCTTTTGGTAGGGGTGGCGGAAGCTAAAGCCATCGCCTATGCCACAGGAAAACCTTTGGTGGGAGTTCATCACATAGAAGGACATATTGCAGCTAACTTTATTGAGCATAGAGACCTGGAACCGCCGTTTTTTGCCCTGGTTGTCTCCGGCGGGCATACCCATTTAGTGCGGGTAAAAGACTATGGAAAATTTGATATTCTAGGAAAAACCAGAGATGATGCAGCAGGGGAAGCCTTTGATAAGGTGGCTAGAGCTATTGGTCTTGGATACCCGGGAGGCCCTAAAATTGACAAGGTATCAAAAGAGGGAAATCCTGAGGCAATTGCATTTCCAAGAGCTCATATAGAAGATAATCCCTATGATTTTAGCTTTAGCGGAGTAAAGTCGGCGGTGCTTAACTATATTAACGGCTGCCGGATGAAGGGAGAAGAATACAGTCAGGCAGATATTGCGGCTTCCTTTCAAAAAGCAGTAACAGATGCTTTGGTGGAGCGAGCTATGCATGCCGTAGATGAATTTAAAATTGACAAGTTTGCCATTGCAGGAGGGGTGGCATCCAATAGCGCTCTTCGGGCGGCTATGAAAGATGCCTGTGAGAAAAAAGGAGTTGCCTTTTATTACCCATCCCCTATTTATTGTACAGACAATGCAGCTATGATTGGAGTGGCTGCCTATTACGAGTATATTAACGGAAGCAGACATGGATGGGATCTTAATGCAGTACCCAATCTGAAGCTGGGAGACCGATAGGGCGATCCATGATCGGGGAGAGAATTGGCATAAGAAGAGGCATAAGGATAGGCACTAGAGGGAACTTTTGGCATATGAAAAGAGAGGCATAACATTGGAAAAGAAAAATAAGATAAAGAAAAAATGCACAGCCATTTTATTGGCAGCAGGCCAGGGAAAACGAATGGGAGCCGGTGTGCAAAAACAGTATATAGAATTAAAACAAAAGCCGGTGATTGCCTATACTTTGGATGCCTTTGAAAGTTCTGGGATTATCGATAATATAATTTTGCTAGTGGGAGAAGGCCAGGAGACATACGTGGAGAAGGAAATTGTGGAAAAATATCATTTCCAAAAGGTATCTGCTGTCATCCCAGGTGGAAAAGAACGCTACCATTCTGTATGGGAAGGCTTAAAGGTGCTGGAAGAACAGGAAGCAGGTATTCAGGAGGAAGAACAAACAGCCTTTGTTTTCATTCATGACGGAGCCAGAATGTTTACAGATGAAGAAATCTTAAAACGAGGCTACGAAACAGTGGAGAAGACAGGGGCATGTGTTGCGGGAATGCCCAGCAAAGATACTGTGAAGATTGTAGATGAGAATTGCTGTGCCACAGATACTCCCGATCGAAAAAATGTCTGGACCGTCCAGACACCCCAGGTCTTTGAAAAAAAACTTATTACCGATGCCTATAGGCGATACATGGAAAAGGAAGAAAAATTTGTTACAGATGATGCCATGGTGGTGGAGCAGATGTGTGGCTACCCCGTAAAAATGTTTGAGGGGAGCTATAGGAATATCAAGCTAACAACACCGGAAGATTTGGATATTGCCTGTATTTTTTTGGAAAGTAAAAAAGTGTAAAAAAGTGAAAATTAACTGTTGACAGGATGTAAATGCCTATGCTAGAATACATCTTGTCGTTAGTGATGTGACAACAACAGAACAGATGGAGAGGTATCGAAGTGGTCATAACGAGGCGGTCTTGAAAACCGTTTGTCCGCGAGGGCACGTGGGTTCGAATCCCACCCTCTCCGCTTTGAAGAAGAGATTTTGCCTCGGCAAAATTTTTTTTTCGGACTGATTTGGAGAAATACCCAAGCTGGCCGAAGGGGCTCCCCTGGAAAGGGAGTAGGTCGTTAATAGCGGCGCGAGGGTTCAAATCCCTCTTTCTCCGTTTGCTGATATGCCTTTGGTATACTAGCAGATTTTGAATAATATCATTGTTTCAATCTTTGAATTTTGGATGTAAAATTCCAGTCAAAAATAAGTTAAGAAAAATAAAAAAACTTCTTGACAAGTAACTGTTGGGAGTGATATTATAAACAAGCTCTCGCAAAACTAAAAGAGATTTGAAGAGAGAAAAAAGTTTGAAAAAACTTAAAAACTTCTTGACAAGCTGAAAAAGATATGATAATCTATTAAAGCTGTCGCGAAGACAGACAGAACCTTGATAATTAAACAATAGACAACAAACCCTGAAAATTCTTAAAGAATTATTCAGAACGGACATGAAAGAAATTTCGTGTCAACCTTAAAAACAGTAAAAGGGATAGGAAAGCTAGTAAGTTTTTCTTGAACTGGAACAAACTTGATTTTAATCTGCGCCGAGGCGCAGAGTTAAAGCTTTTTATACGAGAGTTTGATCCTGGCTCAGGATGAACGCTGGCGGCGTGCTTAACACATGCAAGTCGAGCGAAGCGCTTTGGTTTGATTCTTCGGATGAAGACCCTTGTGACTTAGCGGCGGACGGGTGAGTAACGCGTGGGTAACCTGCCTCACACAGGGGGATAACAGTTAGAAATGACTGCTAATACCGCATAA
>CAVAKZ010000032.1:0-27457 GCA_963589425.1 Parabacteroides distasonis
CTTCATAACTACTGTCATTACCGGCCATACAACTGCCCAATCCCACATTCCAAGGTATCCGCCGTAAGCTGCCATTCCAACCCATCCGGCAATCAGTGCTGAACCAAATACCTGGCAAAGTCCTGAAAGGAATGGAAGAATCAAGGCTGCCTTTACACCACCTTTTTCATTTGCAAAGATAGCGATTGTTGCGTTATCGAAGAATACCGGTACGAATCCGCAGATTACAAGAGTTGGACTCTTAAGTACGATCAATAATGCGATTGCGATGATCTGTCCAAGGAAGCCTGCAAGGAATCCAAGAGGTACAGCATTTGCTGAACCAAAACCAAAGATAACCGCACAGTCAACTCCAGGAACAGAACCTGGGAGAAGCTTGTCTGCAATACCCTGGAAGGATGCTGTCAGCTCTGTTACGAATGTACGAACACCAAGCTGAAGAATTGCCAGGTATACTGAGAAGTACAAGCAAGTTTGGATTACATAGAAGAGCATAGAAGCATCTGCTGCAAGAAATCCCTGCTCTACCAAATAATCTTTGCCCAGGATGCAAAGGATTGCACCAAAGAAAATCAACATAAGGATTGAAGTACATACCATATTTTCATTGAAGATGGACATGAAGCCCGGAAGTTCCACATCGTCAATCTTCTTAACTTCCTTACCATCTTTTTTCTTACCAAAAAGCTTCTCTGCCAACCAATAGTTTAAGGCTACACCAAACATCTGCTGATGTGCAAGGGTAAATCCTGCACCGTCTGTAACTTCCTGACATGGCTTAATAAGAAGATTTGCACCAACTGCCCAGTAAGCACCAAGGATAACTGCCATTACGATGATCAGGGCCACATTGTGGGTAAGAAGACCAGGCAACGCGAACATGATGAGCCAGTAAGCAGTTGCAGCCTGCTGAACCTGTACATGACCTGTAGTAAAGAGAGCACGAAGCTTTGTCACTTTACTAAAACGTACCAATAAAATGTTAACGATAAACGCAATAAGAAGAAGAATCATGGCATCTCCAAAACCTTTACCAAATACCTCTTCTACACCGGCTGTTACTGCATTCTGACCAAAATACGGGTCAATAACCATGGCGTCAATTTGGAATACATCCTTAAGACCTACCAATACAGGACGGAAGTTGCTTACCAATCCAGAAGAACCAACAGTCAAAATCAAGTATCCAACGATGGCCTTAATTACACCTGCCAACACATCGTACCAAGGTTTCTTTAATAAGATATAACCAATCATTACGATCAAACCGATCATGAATGCTGGCTGTTCCAAAATATTTGTCGCAAAATACGACCATACATTCATTAAAATATTCATCTTGTTTCCCCTTCACTCTGAATTCCTTTTACAGATATTTTTCTTGAAGCTCTAAAAGATCATCAGGTCCTTTCGCTTTTTTCAAGTCTTCGATCAAATCCTCATTGGACAACATCTCCGCCAATCTTGACATATTGTTAAGATGCTGCTCCGGATTACAGGATGCAAGGGTAAAGAACAAGGATGCATCCTTTTCCGGATCTTCCGAATCAAAACTTACCGGCTCCTCCAATTTCATAAAACCAATTGCTGTCTTATGAACTCCTACCGCATTTTCCTGGGAATGTGGCATTGCCACCCCAGGAATAATCACGATATAGGGACCATATTTTTCAACACATTTAATAATATCTTCTTTATAATTTTCTTCTACCGTACCATCTGCCTCTAATGATTCGCAGCTCATGCGAATAGCATCTTTCCAGTCTTTAGCACTCTCTGCAAATTTATAATGTTTACTCTCAACGAATTCCTTTAACATGGCTTTCTCCTATTATTTCATCTAATCTTAGAGGCATGAACGGAATGGTATGTTCTGTGGAGCCTCGAAGCAGTCCTCAAATCCTCTTCTGTGGTGATAGTAAATCTTATCCTTGTCTGCCGGATATGTATACTTACCACCTACCTGCCAGAAGAATGGGTGGAATTTATATTCGTTACGATCTTTCTTGAAATCATAGAGAACTTTAATCTCATCACAGTCTGCCTGGAAGTTGGTCCATACATCCCAGTGAATCGGCACTACAACCTTACACTTCAA
The DNA here is from genome assembly GCA_963589425.1 of Parabacteroides distasonis. Classification (GTDB taxonomy): domain Bacteria; phylum Bacillota; class Clostridia; order Lachnospirales; family Lachnospiraceae; genus CAKRJP01. Next base: position 2,099 of record CAVAKZ010000032.1, read on the forward strand.
GTTTTCTGCCATACGAAGGATGTCGATAGATGTCATCTTATCCTGCATACCGATTGGGTTCTCTCCAAATGAGCCAAATGCTACATCGATGTCATAATCTTTACCATGCTTTGCAAAGTAAATAGAGAAGTGAGAATCTCCTGAGTGATAAATATTTCCTCCTGGAGTTTTTACCAGATAGTTAACTGCCTTGTCATCCATATCTGTTGGGCAGACACCTGTAAGCTCTTCTCTGTCCGGTCCGGTCTTATCTGTAGTCACGATACAGGTTCTGTCAAAAGAATCAAGGGCTACAATCTCGATGTCTTTAATCTTGATGCTATCACCAGGTTTTACTGTAATACAACGGTCTGCAGGCACTCCCCATTTCTCCCACAATTCAACAGATTTCTTTGGTCCGATAAATGGTACCGGAATCTCATTTCCCTTCTCATCTGTTGTAGTCATTCCGCTCTGGATGACATGAGCAGCCCACTCAGCTGACATATGATCCTGATGATAATGTGTTGCAAGTACTGCATCTACCTTTTTAAACGCAAATGGATCAATTACAAAGGGTACGTTACGAAGGTTTGGCTGCATTGCTCTTCCACCGCACATGTTTGCCATCTGATGGCCAACTTTCATCTTACCATCTCCGTGGGTACGCTTTCCGTTTCCACACCATAAGTCAATAGTAATATTGGTGTCTGCCGGAGTCTTGAACCAGACGCCTGTGCATCCAAGCCACCACATAGCTACGTTTCCCGGAGCAACAACTTCATTCTCAATGTCCTCCACAAGCCAGGTTCCCCACTCAGGAAATGTACTGTTGATCCAGCTTTCTCTTGTCATTTCACTAATTTTACTCATTTGAGCCCTCCTTCAAATAGTTCATATAACTTTTTGTTTACGTGTTGTATTTGTTTCTTTATACGTGTTATATCATTATTTATGAACCTTATCAAGAATTTTATAGGACCGTTTATCATTTATATGATCATTTTGGCATTTTCAATATATTGCATAAAAGCACTATATTGTTTTTGTCTATTATTACAAGAGATTTTTCCATGAAAAAAGGAGATTCTGGGCCACTCCAATTCTTAGCAGCTGCAAACCTCCTGATTTTTACTTGTTTTTCAGATTATAAAATTCATATAATCATTTGTTCAAGAGCAAATAATCAATATCAGCCTCTGTAAATGATCGTATCCAGGGATATTTTATTTCTCCACCAAGTTCTTCTTTTGTATACCAAATTCCTTTCAAACCATTATCGCAGGCCCCTTCCACATCTTTTTTAAGGTTATCTCCAATAAAGGCGCACTCCCCGGCATCGGCATTAGCCTTCTCAACACAAAGGGCAAAGAAGTGGGGATGGGGTTTTTCCACACCTGCTTCCTCACTGGTTACGATAAAATCCACATAAGGCGCTACTCCTAGAGCTTCCAGCTTTTTATACTGAATATAGGCAGTCATATCTGTACCGATTCCAATACAGACGTTTCTCTTTTTTAGCTCCTTTATAAATTCTACCGATCCTTTCGTGGGCTGAGACTGGCGAATCAAGGTATCCCAATAGGCATGGTACATATTTCTGGCATGAGGAAACAAGGGCTGACCCATAAGCTCCAGCATACACTGGGTTCTAAGAAGGCGACTATGAATGGCCGCCGTGTCACTACCAATCCTATTAATTACAAGCTGACCCGACTCTTTATAGTACCGATCCATCTCATCTCTTGTAATTCCAAAGGCACTTTTGCAATAATCTTCCATGGCCTTCATACCGTAGATATGATTTTCATCGTAACTATATAAGGTATTGTCTATATCAAAAATAACTGTTTTAATTTTCTTTTGTTCGCTCACAGCTTGCCTCCCAAACTTTTATAGCATCCAAGTTTCTATATCTTTAACTCCTGCAAATTTTTCAAAAGCAACTTTTGCATTGTTCAAAATCTCCGGAAGATCCATATCATGTTCAAAGCAATAAATCACCACCAGCACATCCTTAGCATCTTCTGTCACCATTGCGCGGGTGGAATCCGACATAGTACTTCCAAAGATTCCCTCATCGTCTGCAAGAACCAGCAGATTTTCCATATCCAAAAAATCTTTTCCAATGCCGGTATAGCCTTCCCCAGCTTAAGCTTTCCGCAGAGTGATCCCCCCTTTTACATGGGCCAGATCATAGGACCCAACAGACAAGCCGCTCTGAATAGAAATCAGATTATTTACATCTACTACCGAATTAATATGATACAAGTCATCACCCCGGCGAACTCTCCGCAAAAGAGCCTCTGAGGAAACTCTGTATCTTCCGGGATTTCTTCCAAAGGCCTTATAAACAGCCCGACTTCCTCTGACGCCTGGAATCTCACTCCACCCTTTTCCCTCTATGGCATTTCTTACTTGGGGTTCTATTTCATTATTCATAAAATCCCAAAACTTTTGATCCGACTCCTTTACATCTGCTTTAAATCTCAAAACCCCCAGGCGGATATCCGAATAGGTTTCAAAAAGTTTCTTGTCTATTTTTATATCGTATCTCATGGTCCCGTCCTTTCACATATCGTTCACATAGTTTATCTTTCACATATTTCTAAACTGTCCTTGCCCAGCTTACACTCTAAAAAGAGAATTTCAACTCCGGCTTCTTTGGCTTCTTCCATGGCCTGACCAAATTCAGGATGCATGGCTACATTAGGAAAGACCTGGTGAATGCCTTCCATCTGAATAACGAAGGCTATCACGCACTTATAGCCCAAAGCACATGCCGCGGCAAGCTCCCTAAGATGCTTTACACCGCGTTCTGTAGGGGCATCCGGGAAGTAACCCACACCATCGATCTCCAAGGTACAGCCCTTTACTTCCATAAGAAACTTATCATTTCCCTTTTCCATATAAAAATCAATTCTGGAATCGCCGTAAGTATACTCCGGCTTTATATAATCATAGTCCTGACTCGCAAGCCATTCTTTCACCACAGCATTAGGCGCCTGGGAGTCAATATTAATCAAGCCAAATCCTGCCTTTTCCACTGCGATAAGGTCATACTTTGTCTTTCTAGCAGGATTGTCCGCCACAGAAAGATACACCCTGACACCGGGAATCAAAAGTTCCTTGCAGCGGCCGGTGTTTTTTACATGGACAGTTTGGATGGTGTCATCTATGTTAACATGCGCCACAAAACGATTTGGCCTGTCTATAAAAATTCCTGTAACCACTTCTCTATATTTCATACTAGCCTCTACTTCTTTTCACATCCTCTTTTAATCCATTTTCCAAACAACTTATTACTATTGTGCCATAAATCTATTTTTTTGCAAGATTTGAGACAGACAAAAGCCCTTTGATGAGAAAGAATTCTCCCAAAGGGCTTTTGCTATTATCTACTATAATCTGCCTTAATTTTATATAAGTTCCATCTAGATCTTATTTCTAGTTTTTCTCTGCATACTTGAATGAGTAGTTGGATCCTGTACTGTAGAAAGAAATTCCACTGACATTTGGGCTAATCATTCGGGCAATGGATTGCTGATAGATCGGCAATATTACGCAGTCATCTGCCAGCATCTTTTCACAGTCAACCAAGGCATCCCATCTTGCTTCTACATCCAGAGCAAGTTCACCATATTTTGCTGATTCAATGGTATCATCATATTCCGAATTGTTGTAACGACCATAGTTAGTTGCACTTCCAGTAACAAAGCAATCAAGATCTGTCATTGGATCTGCATAGTCTGGTCCCCATCTTGTAAGGCCAAGCTGATAGTTACCATTCTGCATATCTTCCAGACGGGCTTTCTTTGGTTCAACCTTAATAGATACTGTAAGCCCTTCCAGATTTGTCTGCCACTCGTTTTGCAAGAACTGTCCTACCTGCTGTGCGGAATCACTGTCTTCTACCACAAGTTCTAGTTCCATTGAATCAATTCCCAGTTCAGAAAGTCCCTTGCTCCAATAGTCTTTTGCAGCATCCACATCATAAGTCCAATTATCATAGATTCCAGCCTCTTTACGGAATTCTGTACCCTCCGGGCTTACTGCAAGATTCTCTGCCACAATGTAATCAGCTACTGTAGAACCATCTTTTAGAAGAGTATCTGTAACCGCCTCTTTATCAAAGGATTTTGCAAGGGCAAGACGAATGTTTTCATTTGCAAGTTCTTCCACTTCTGTATTTGGAGAAACGAACCACATATATCCATCCTGAGAAGTGCTAAAGCTTTCATCATCCTGGTACTGTTCAATCAGGTCACCGGTAAGGGTTACCACATCAAGATCGCCTGATTCATAAGACATAGCCGCTGTCTGGTTATCCAGGATAACCTGCCATTCTACGCCGTCGAGTTTTACTTCATCAGCGTCATAGTAATCATCATTTTTCTCTGCCTTGATGGTCATTGCAGAAGGTTCATAGTCTGTAATTTCAAAAGCACCATTGCAGACAATGGTATCTGCAGATGTTGCAAAATCATCCCCTGACTCCTGGGCCAAGTCCTGTTTTACAGGATAAAAACTCGGGAAGGTCATAAGACTTTCAAATACTGCGCATGGAGATGAAAGAGTAACCTTCAAGGTTTTATCATCTACTGCTTCTACTCCTAGGTCTGTTACCGGTTTGTTTCCTGCCACAACATCATCTGCATTTAAAAGGCAAGCAGTCTGTACAAAGAATTGGTACTCACTTCCTGTATTTGGATCCGCAAGGGTCTGCCATGCATATACAAAATCAGATGCTGTAACGTCAGATCCGTCAGACCATTTTGCATCATCCCGAAGCTTAAATGTATAGGTCAGTCCGTCATCCGACTTATCTACGCTGTCTGCCACTGCAAGAATTGCATTTCCTTCTTCATCCTTTGTATAAAGGCCTTCCATACACTGAGCCAGAACGGAAAAGGATGTTCCATCATTTGCCAGCTGGGGATTCAGGGAATCAATGGCCACGCCAATCTGATAGCGCAGGGTATTATCCGATGCACTTGCTGTCCCTGTACTGTCTGAGCTTTCTTCGCCTGTGGAACTGCCACCGCATCCGGCAAGTGTAGTTATACACATGGATGCCGTCACAGCCACCGCTGCTACTTTTTTCCAGTTTTTCATAATCTTACCTCCAAAAACAAAAATATATTTATCGAAACTTTCTTGTTTGCAAATCAACAAATAAACATCTTATTTGCAAATGCACATAGATAAGAAAGTCTGATATCAATGTGATAGCCAGGAATCAAATTCTTCTTCTGTGGCCCGCACCAAATGTGTGCCATCCACCTTTCTCAAGATTCCTTTGTTATAATCAATCCCACTGCTTTCATAATCGTAATGTAAGGACGTTCGTTTTTTTTCCACCTGGGGATTGGGTTGTGGTATGGCCGAAATCAGACTCTTCGTGTAGGGATGTATTGGATTTTCAAAAATCTCCTCGGTTGTTCCCGTTTCTACCAAATGTCCAAGATGAAGAACTCCTATTCGATCTGAGATATATTTCACCATAGAAAGGTCATGGGCTATAAAGAGATATGCAGTCTGGGTTTCTTGCTGAATATCCTTCATCAGATTCACTACCTGGGCCTGAATGGATACATCAAGAGCAGAAATACATTCATCTGCCACAATCAACTTGGGATTCATCACCAGGGCTCTTGCAATTCCTACCCTCTGCCGCTGGCCTCCGGAAAACTGATGAGGGTACCTGCTGGCATGCTCCGGAGTAAGCCCTACCTTTTTTAATATCTCCGCAATTTTTTCATTTCTTTCGTCCATATTTTTATACATATGATGAATATCTAACCCCTGCCCAATAATATCCGAAACCTTTTTTCTTGGATTCAGACATTCCATGGGATCCTGGAAGATCATCTGCATATCCACACGCAGCTTCTTCTCATCTGCTTTGGATAATTTGCCCGAACAGTCCATGCCTTCAAAGGTAATCTTCCCATCGGTAGGCTTATATAGTCGGATGCAAGACCTGCCAATAGTTGATTTCCCAGATCCGGACTCTCCCACAAGTCCATAGGTTTCTCCCGGATAGATTTCAAAGCTCACATCATCCACTGCCCTCACCGTAAACTTTTTATTGATCTTAAAATATTGTTTTAACCCTTCTACTTTCAGAAGCGGCTCTCTTTTTGTTTCTGTCATACCGCAGCTTCCTCCTTCATCCGGATAATTCTCTTCCTCAATTCCTCCGGCATCTCCACCTTAGGGGCCTTAGGATGCAAAAGCCAGGTGGCTGCAAAATGCGAATCACTGATTTTAAACATAGGCGGTTCAAGCCTTGAATCAATTTTAAGTGCATATTTATTTCGAGGAGCAAAGGCATCTCCAACTACCGGCTTCTGCAAATTCGGCGGGCTTCCCGGTATGGTAAAGAGCCTGCTGTCAGCCGTATTTAAATCCGGCATTGCCGACAAAAGTCCCCAGGTATAAGGATGCTTAGGATCATAAAATATTTCATCGATGCTTCCCTTTTCCACGATTTTTCCTGCATACATAACATTTACATAATCTGCAACCTTTGCAACAACCCCCAGGTCATGGGTAATGTAAATAACAGAAATTCCCGTTTTTTCTTGGATATTTCGAATCAACTCCAAAATTTTGGCCTGAATTGTTACATCCAATGCTGTGGTTGGCTCATCACAGATTAAAAGCTCCGGATTACAAGCCAGGGCAATTGCAATTACCACTCTCTGACGCATTCCTCCTGAAAGCTGGTGGGGATAGTTTTTCATCCGTTTTTCGGCATCTACAATTCCAACCAGTTCAAGCAGCTTAACCGCCTTTTTATAGGCTTCTTCCTTTGGGGTCTTATAATGCCAGATCATCCCTTCCATGATCTGCTTTCCGATGGTCATCAGTGGATTCAGGGAGGTCATGGGGTCCTGAAAGACCATGGCAATTCTTTTGCCATTGATATGTTCACGAATTTCTTTCTTTTGCATCTTTAAAATGTCACAGCTTATTTTTTCTCCATCATCCCTAGTATAGGTAAACTGAATGGAGCCGCTGTTGATCTGTCCGTTTTTTGCAAGAATTCCCATGGCCGCTTTAGCTGTTACCGACTTACCGGAACCTGATTCACCAACAATTGCAACCGTCTCTCCTCTATAAAGGTCTAGGTTGACTCCCCGTATGGCGTGAACATTTCCCGCTGTTGTTTTAAATGATATAGAGAGATCCCGAACCTCTAATATTTTTTCACGTTCTGCCATTTTTCATCCCTCCTACATTTCTTTCATCTTTGGATCTAAGGCTTCTCTAAGTCCATCAGCCAAAAGAGTGAAGCTCAGCATCAAAAGAGACATAACGATCAAGGGAAAGATAATCTGATAAGGGTGGGTGGTAAAATTCTTATATCCATCAGAAATCATCGTTCCAAGAGATGCCAAGGGGCTTGGGACCCCTAGTCCAATAAAGGCCAAAAATGCCTCCGTGAAAATGGCATGAGGAATAGAAAACATAGTCTGTGTAATAACCGGGCCAAATATGTTGGGGAAAATTTCACTGAAGATAATCCGAAAACTTCCTGCTCCAAGAGTCCTAGAGGCCAGTACAAATTCTCTCTCCTTTAGCTTTAACATCTCTGCCCTTGCAATCCTGCTCATTCCGATCCAACCGGTAACAATAAGGGCCACGGTAATAGAAGTAAGACCGGGACTTAGGACCAACATCATTAGAGTGACAACCACTAAGGTAGGGATACTATTCACGATTTCCACAATCCTCTGCATGACCATGTCTACTTTTCCACCGAAGTATCCGGAAATCAGTCCATAGCTGAGGCCAAAAAGCATATCCACCAGCACAGCGACCACTGCGATATACAGGCTAATTCTTGTACCGGTCCATGTTCTTGTCCAGATGTCACGTCCCAGAGAATCACTTCCAAACCAGTAGTAGACATCGGTTTTCTTGTCGCTAATATACTTATTGATCTGTTTTGCAAGGCCAGAGACTTTTACCGTCTCACTTCCATCCAAGATTCCCAGTTTTTCAAGCCCCGGAACCCTAGGTGCCAGGTTCTGATTTTTAACATCCTGGGTTGCATAGGTATATGCGTTCATATGGGGTCCAATAATCGCCAATAGGATGATCAAAAGAATACAAAAAAAACTAATAACAGCTCCTTTATTTTTCTTAAATCTCGCAAAGGCATCCTTCCAAAAACTCTGACTTGCAAAGTTTGTATCAATCAGATCCTCGTCCATATGCTGGAATTCAAAATCATCTTCCTGAAATTGGATAGCCTTTAAATATTCCTCTACATCTGTAACCGGCATAGCCGCCTCAAGAGCTCCTGCCTCTTGTATTTTCTTATTTCCAAACATCTTCTGTCACCTCCTATTCTTTTGCAAGTCTGATCCTTGGATCGATCACACCATAAAGAATATCCACCGCCAGCATCAGAACGATGTACATTGCGCTGTAAATAAATGCAATGGTTATGGTTACGTTATAATCATTAGACTGTATTGCTGTTACCATCAAACTTCCAATTCCCGGTATAGAGAAAATCTTCTCAATAACCAAAGAACCAATCATTAAATCTACAACCAAGGGTGCAAGTACCGTGATAATCGGAATCAGGGCATTGCGAAGAGCATGTCTGACAATCAGTGGACCTCCCGTAATTCCCTTACTCTCTGCAAGGAGCATATAATCGCTGTCCAGTACTTCAAGGAGTTCTGTTCTTGTAAACCTGGCCACTGTGGCAATGGAGAACATAGAAAGAGCGATCGTTGGCATCACAGAGGATGCAAAGATTTCTGCCGAATTATATAAAAGGGGAAACACATTTGCCCTGTATCCCAAGAAGTATGCCATGGCCAAGGCAAATACATAAGAGGGAAGGCTGACACCTAATACAGAAATCACTGTACAAAGGGAATCAATCCAGGTTCCGCTTTTTAATGCTGCTGCAATTCCAAGAAGAATTCCCAAAATCGCTCCTAAGACCACCGCCTGTCCTCCGATTCGGAAACTAACCGGAAGTCTTGTGTTTAAAAGTTTTGAAATGTCCGTATTTTTTGAAATACTGTAGGAAACTCCAAAATCACCTTGCATTACATTTTTCACATAATTTACAAATTGAACAACAATAGGCTGGTCTAGCCCATACTTTTGATTTAATACCTGCACCTGGGCCTCCGACAGTTTTTCATCATTAAATGGCGAACCCGGCATAAACTGAAGCATACAAAAAAGAAGTAATAGAATAATCAGAATAGTGACAATAGAAACAAATACTCTTTTTGCGATATACTTTTTCAAAAGAATCCCTCCCTATAGGCATTCTGCATAAGAAGCAAAAAATGTAAAAAGGCATAGCTGCAATTTCTGCAGCCATGCCTCTTTGCATTTGAACTTTCTTTTCACAAAACAAAACAGGGCATAACTTTTTTTGTTATGCCCCGTCGCCTTTAACATGGTTGTGATTATACTTGCCTAATTTTTCTTTGTCAAACAAATGTCATAAATACTTTATATTATTATGCCTTTTCCGTTCTTCACTTTTATTTTTTAAGCTTTTACCTCCTAAAAAATGTTTCATGAAAGGAAATCGCCTTATCCGCCAGGCAAACAATCCAAGCTTCCCTGGACATAGGGATCCGCTCCGGATTCAAGGGCCACATATGGCAATAGATTACATGACAGACCCTATCATTCACCTTGTAATATCTTTTGGCATTTAAACTAGCAATCTTTGCATGTCTAAATCCATGAAAGCGATGCTTTCCATCATCTTTTTTATGCCAGTCATAAAGATAAAAATCATGAAGCATAGCCCCTAATAGCAGTACCCGCAGATCAGACCGCAAGGAAAACATTCGATCAATTTTATAGCTTAATTTTGCCACATTTTCACAGTGCTCATAGGTAGTGACTCTTCCATGCTGTATATATCTTTTCATTTTTTGGACATTACAATCCGATTGCACGAGGGAAAGTATCTCATACATTTCTTTATCGCTTCTCATTTATCAAATCTCCCTGACATTTACATCTCAAATTATATTTTACTATCGAACATCATCCAATAACAGTGTATCACGAAATCGCAAAATGTTTTTACGTACTTTTTCACGAAATCACGAAATATTTTCCATGAGTTTATCCCGAAATCACAAAATATTAAAAAAAAGCAGCCACCTATCACCCGAGAATCATTTTCTCTGTAATGCAGTGGCTACTTTTTTGCTTCTCTTATTTTTAGTTGTTTGACTAGATTCTTGCTGCATGGCGTTTGGAATCTTTCATGATCTGTACTACTGCGGCAGAATTACCGGTCAGCATTGCGGAACTTGCTGCGAAATATTCTGCATTATCCAAAAGATATTTTTTGAAACGCTTTAACAGGCTTGCCTTCTGGTTCATTGTCATTGCTTTATTCTTTGAAATAGCTACTGTACTCATACTATCCTCTCCTCTTACTATCTATACTTTGATGATGTTTTTATTTTCCTTGCTACATCCTGTATTTTAGACTTTTTCCTTTCTGAAAACTAGTAGCTTGATTGCCCAGTTTTACGAGGATATTGACATTTTTATTTCAACTACTAAAAAGAAAAAAGCACATTCATAACCCCTGCCAATACCATCACTAATATCGGATTTAGCTTTGTCCTACGAAGAAGAAAGAGACAAATTCCAAAGACACCTATCATGTACCAGCTTGTATCTGCCAGATTCACCGCACCATTTTCCCAAAATGCTTCCTGCAAAATAGCGATTCCGGCAGAGCCAATGAGGGCCACCACTGCCGGCCTCAAAGATTCCAGCACACTTTGAAACATCTTCATCTCTTTATATTTTAGATAAAAGCAGGCAAGGACTGTGACAATCAAGCACGAGGGCAAAATACATCCACAGGTTGCAACTATAGAACCTGGAATTCCTGCAATTTTATTACCCACAAAGGTAGCTGAATTCACGGCAATGGGGCCTGGTGTCATTTGGGAAATGGTAATGAGATCTGTAAATTCTGTCATTGTCAGCCAGCCATGCTGCGTAACTACCTGTTCTTTTATCAAAGGCATAGCTGCATACCCGCCACCAAAACTAAGGAGTCCAATTTGAAGAAAGCTCAGGAACAATTTTAGATAGATCATTTTTCTTCGCTCCCCTTTCCAGCTCCCTTTGACTGTTTTTTTAGCTTCTGTCTATTCTGCCATCTTTCTACAAGAGCACCTATGACGCCTAGCAAACCGCAAAACAGGATCACATAAACTACATTCACTCCAAAGAAAGAGGCGGCCACAAAAGATCCGATCATTAACAGATCAGATACCGGCTCCTTCTTTTTTACAATTCCGGCCGCCATATCATAGGTCACTGAGGCAATTATCGCCCCAACTCCTGCCTGCATTCCTTCCAGCATCAGACTGACTATGCAATTGTCTCGAACCGCCTGATAGCAGACAGAAATAAGAGAAATAATTACAAAAGGCGGAAGCACTGTCCCCAAAATTGCCACTAGAATCCCCCCAAAACCAGCCAGTTTATAACCCACCACTATGGCTCCGTTAACTGCGATAGCCCCTGGTGCTGACTGGGCGATAGCTACAAGATCCAGCATCTCATCCTCTTCAATCCAATGATATTCATCCACAAATTTTTTCTTCATCAAGCTGACAATTACATATCCTCCGCCAAATGTAAATGCACTTAAATAGAGGGTGGACCAAAAGATTTTCCACAATTTTTTTCTCTTTTCTTTACTCATTTGAAATCTCCATATTCAGCATCCCTTCGACTTTTAGTATAAGACTTAAACCCAAACATTTACAGCTTCCTATCAAATTTATTAGTGATTCGTAAAAGTGTTTATATTTCCTCTGGAAAATGCTATCATTTATTCACAAAAGCAAGATGCCATAAATATTTTGAAAAAAAGGAGGATTGCATCTATGTCAGGTGAAGGTTATATTACAAAAAAGAACATCGAAGACTATAAAAATCCAAGGCTAGAAGCGGCAGAAAACCCTGCATTTCAAAACAAACAGCAATCAGAGGAATGGCAGGCATATAATAAGCTGCAGACCGATTCCGCAAAACTGATCAACAATAAGAGAACCACTATCTCCGGAAAGGCCAAAGACGATTCCGTTCTCATGTAGCAGGTAAAGAAATCCCTAGGCTCAATCACTAACTTTTATACCGAAACTACCGTCCCCGCCAACAAGGATGAATTCGAGCAACAGCTTAACAATCTCCAGGAAATGTACGGGACTTTAAAAAAACATTGCAAAACCTATCTGGATCAGAGACAGGGCATCTGGAAGAACATTATAAAAGGAGAAGGTTATCGTCGTTATCAAATGGTCAAGGAAACCCAGACCAAGGCCTCTGTAGAACTGGCTATCCTGAAAAACCGTGCCCAGATGGTTTACAATGATTTTCAAGGGGTTACAGAAGAAGCCGACCGCCCCTTATGGGTCAATGTTCTTGCTGAAGCCCGCACAACTTATCTTGATCTAAGTAAGGAGGATGCCGGAAAGGTAGAACTCACCGGGGGCAACTGTAACAGCGTCATTAAACTAACATCAACCAAGGGAGAGGTAGCCTATATCAAGGAGGACTCCCAAAATGTTCCTGCCACCCAGTATACCGATACCTATATTTCCACATTGTTAGAATCTAATCTAGGCTTAAAGGCCAAGAATGAAGGTGTTACAGAGAAAGAAATCTCGGATATGATCAAAGTTTTATCCTCTGTATTTGCAGAAGAAAATACGGACATCGATCTTATTTTTTGGAAGGATGCAAGATCAACAAAATATCATGCAAGGGATATGAGAAAAAAAGATGTTCAGAGAAAGCTGGCCACTTTAATCATCGCCCAGCGCCCAAAAGTCAAAGAGCAGCTTGAGTCCTTTCTTCGCAAACCATATGGTCCTGACATATTCGGAGAATATGCAGAATATTATTCTCTGCATATTAAATCCTATCTTATTGCAAATAGCAAAGTAAAAATGGATAAAGGAGCCAGCATCACAAACCGCAATGTAGCAACTTCCAGATTAGCCGAACTACTGGGCGTACCGGAACTGATTCCTGCATCTAGAAAAGTGAAATATAAGGATCAAAAAGGGAAGGATCACCAGGGCATTCTCCTAGCTGAGGCCAAGGGAGAAGAATTGTTTGAAACCTACAACAAGATTCAGGCTAACAATTATAAATATGATGATCTGGTATTTCTGCAAATGAATTCTCTGGAAATCTTAGATGTGATCGCAAGCCAATTTGACCGCAACAACACCAATATCTTCGCTGAAAGTGAAGGAAAGAGGATTACGAAAATCAGAGCTATTGATAATGACATGAGTTTTGGAAAACTTACTTACAAAGATATCCAGAAGCGCAACAATCCAAATTATTACCTGAATACCCTGGAAGATCAAAATGGTTTCTGCAAGCTGACGGCTGTGGACAAGCGACTCTATGACAGCCTGATGGCCCTAACAGATGAGATGGTATCTTATGTATTTTCCGACCTTCTTTCAAAAGATGAGCTTAAAGCACTGCAAAACAGAATCAAAGGGGTAAAGGCACTGTTACAGCGCAGTATCGAGAAGAATCCGAATAACTTTTATATCCGTGATCCAAAAGAAGATATCTATTTCATTGTCAACCACGCAAAGAGCAGTCAGCGAAATGCAAACTGCTATTTAAAAACACATCATCTATTGGAGTTGTCCATATAAAAACAAACCGCCGGAAAAATAGTCACATTACATGCAACTATTTCTCCGGCGGAATTTTTTTCCACTTTAGGTCGCTTCCTCTGTCCATCTATAAGCACAAAGCGGCACTTCCTTGATTTTCCCTGAAAAATAATCCATCAGTTCCTTTTTATTCTTTCCTGAATCAAGAAAAAGAATGGGCATATCAGATTCATAATCGTTTTTCAAAAGATTTTTAAGCACAAGGAAGCATGCATCCATTGCAGCCTTATCTTTGTAATAATACCAAGGTATTTTGATATATCTGTCATCGTCCTCAATCAGAATCATGGCAAGAATTCGATCCTTATTTTTGCAGATGATACTTCCGGACAAATGATCTGCTTTTATGTCTGCGTAAGGGATCTGGAAGAATGAATCATAGGGCGCATTCAGCAAAAACGGCAACACCTCATCTTCTTTCACTTCCTCTAAAAACGTCACACTCATGTCGTTTTTTTTCTCAAGTACTATTTTCTTAAGATTTGACGACATTCCAAGTTCACACATGAATTTCTTTTTGTCTAGGGCAAAACCAGTTCCTTGGAGACTGGTCTTTTTTCCTCCTCCCATATCCAACAGATAGATTGGCAGCTTATTTTCCTTTGTCGTCTGGCTAATATAGCTTCCAACACTCTCCAGAATAGCCTCTTCCCTTACATCCAAGCATGTATCTACCCTGCGGATGAGAATATACTCCGGAAAGATCTCTACTATACCAAATCCCTCCAGCATTCCATCTGTCTCGTCATAGACACCGATTCCTGTCAGCCTGTCATTTAGAATGCCCTGTACCTCTTCATTATCCATATAGGAGATGCAGACATTCATTTTTTCTGCTCCCAGAACTTCTGCAACCAGCCTGACTTCTCTCCCTATCAGCCCATTGATATCATAAAATGCCGGATTTCTTTTTTCATAAAACTTATCAAACTCATTTTTCGTCTCAATAGCGTCCACGTAAGTCTCTTTCTCGACTCTTTTTTTATAAAAATCCAGAAATGCCGCCTTGTATTCATCCGACAGAGCCCTCATCCGTTCCTGCAGCTCCGCCGCCACTTTCGCATCTACCTTACTATAAATGTACATTCTCCAGTCGTTGGTGGATTCATCAATAAATCTCAATTCACCTGCTGTCAATTCTCTCATTTTCTATATACCTGCCTTTCTATAGACGATAATTATCCATGCCACATTTAGCGTTCCCGATAATTGATAACCGGCTCACTTTTGCAGATATTACCAACTCCTGCATACTCAAGCAAAGAATTAGTGGAAAGTGCTTTTCTGTCCGTTGTGCAATAATATTCCACCACATCCCCTGACTTATTGTCTGGAGTCTTAACCCGAACGGTATTATATCCAAGAAATGCCAGTATAATCGAGGATCCCAAAAAGCCCTCAGCAGCACCTCGTTTCACATTGGTGTCGGCCCAAAAATTAAACTTTGCAAAAGCCTGGGGATACTTCTCTCTAATCATTTTCATTGCCGCCGGAACATCCGCCTGCTCTATTACTTTTGCATGCTCATTCAAAGTGAATGTAAACTGTACAGAACCTACATTTTGTGCATATAACCAGCTATGTTCACTTGCTTTTAGGTCCTCTTGTTCAATATCCTCTTGCTTTTCCACTTTCCTTGTAGCTGTATAAATTCCCTGTCCATAGCCGCCAAAGCTATAATACTGGCGTTTTTTCCCCAGCATCTGAGCTACCACGTTTCCCATATTCAAATTTTTTTCTTTATTGATACTGTGAAACATTTTAACACGATTCGGGAATCTTTCGATCTCTGTCTCGATATTTTTGCATATTCTCGGCTTGTGCTCAGACCATCCAAGGGCATTAAAAAATCTAGTGGACATAATATCTGTCTGATCCTCGTCCACTCCGCCCGGATAGGATAAAGCCGAAAAGATCTGCTTCATTTGCTGATCCAGTTTTCCGCGTTCCTCCTCCGTCAATTGGATTTTTCCTTGTAAATCCAGGGAAATCAGTCTGTAATGCGCCTTGCAGGCCTGATTAATCAAATCGATTGATATACAATTCTGCGTAAGTTTTAATTTCTTCCCTGCTCTTGTCAGATAATTTCCACAGTTGTCCTTTAAATTCTCAAATGTACTGTCTACAAGATCCTTTAAATCCTGAATACTCTCTTCATCCAGCTTCTCCTCTATTTCCTCACCTTCGGCTTCCTGCAGGATATTATCCTCCTGCTGATTAGCAATCTCTTCCTCTTCTTGAACATTAATCTGATTCTGTTCTTCCTGAAGGTTAATCGCATTCTGCTCCTGGTCTTCCTGGATATTAATCTGGTCCTGGTCTACATTCAGATTGGCATTCTGGTCCTCAACTGTTAAAACAGCCGCCTGGGCATCGGCCAATAATAGATTCACCTGCTCAGCGACCTGCTTAATCATTGCCTTACGTTTTCTTCCGGCCCGCTGATTGGATGCTTCTCTGAAATATAGGTTGCACAGCTACTCTGCAGATTCTCTAGCAATGTTACTCTTTCTTTTGGTGCAGACTTATGCACCATTAAGTTGTAGAGTTCCAAATCGGTAACAACGCTATTATATTCGTCGGAATTTTCCTTGCCTCTGGAAGATTTTTTCAAGAAAATTTCTAAAACACTTAAATCAAAAGGAGCATAATACTTTGCATCTTTCTCTTTATATTTGCCCTGACGTGCAATCTGTTCATAAATTGACACATCCGTTTTTGTCTGCCAGGCCCTTTCTATCTGTTTTTTTCGTTCCTTATGTTCTGCCTCTTTCGCCCTCCACTCTTCGGCGGTCATCGTCTGCTTTTCCAAATTTAGGAAACGCGAATTCATATCTCTGTAGCCGAGATCTACATCTTCTTCTTTTCTAATCTTGGCATAGTCAGTTTCATAACGTTCCAGTTTCTTTTGTTCCTCTTGATATCCCATTGATGGCCCTCCTTTAAGATTTCAACACCAAATTTTCACCATATTCTTAATTCTTTGTATATATTTGTTTCTCACTACTCATATATACGAAGAATCCTGCAAAGAAGATAAAGCCATTTTCATCCAGAATGTTTCTTGCACCTTTCCCAAGATTACTGTTCAATTTCATTATATGCGCAAACATTCCGGGAAATCGTTTGAATAACAAGTTTTATGTCCAGAGGTTTAGCAAGATGCGCATTCATTCCCGCTTTCTTAGTTGCTATCCTGTCTTCTGTAAAAGCATTGGCCGTCATCGCTATAATCGGAATCTTTGCCGCATCAGGCCTAGTCATTTCACGGATAATTTCTGTTGCCTCATAGCCATTCATAAGGGGCATCATGATATCCATGAGAATCAGATCAAATTCAAAAATCTCACTCTTTGCAAATGTTTCCACAGCCTCTTTCCCATTTCTTGCCTCAACGACGGATACCCCTTCTTCCTCAAGCAGGAATTTTGCAATCTCCATATTCAGGTCATTATCTTCCACCAAAAGTATCTTTAATCCACTGATAGAATCTGATATTTCCCCAGTTTCCTCATTTGTTTCTTTCTCTTCACCATTATCAATTTCAAAGGGGATAATGACATCAAAAGTACTTCCTTTATCTTTTTCACTTTCCACGGTAATTTTGCCACCCATCTTATCTGTCAGTTTTTTTGTAATTGACATACCAAGTCCCGTACCCCCGTACTCCGAACGAACCGTCTCATTTTCCTGTGTAAATGGCTCAAATATATGCTCTACAAACTTCGGTGACATGCCAACTCCGGTATCCCGGCATTTAAACTCAATATTCACCATATTTTCATTATATGGAATTTCTCTGCATGTAATATAAATTTTCCCGTTTTCTTTGTTATATTTGATTGCATTACTCAGAATATTGGTCATGATTCTTTTGTAATGAACCGGACTTCCAATCAACCTATAATGGGGCACATTACAATCTTCTTCTATAATCTCAATTCCTCTAACTTCAGCCTGTCTGCTGACAAGCGTAAAAACATTTCTGGAAACGGCTTGCATATCAAATGGCACATGTTCCAGAACAACCTTTCCTGATTCCAGCTTATTCATATCCAGAACTTCGTTGATAAGTTCAAGAAGTTGCTGTGCCGATTCTCTTATTTTTTCCTTGCACTCATCCCTTTTGTTGATATCCTCCCGACACCGTTCTGCAACATCCAGCATTCCAACAATACCATTCAGCGGCGTACGGATATCATGACTCATGCGCAGCAAAAAGTCTGTTTTTGCCCTGTTTGCCTTCTCCGCCTCCTGCATCGCAGCAAGCAGCTTTTCCTGATATGCTTTTTCCCTTTCCCTTGTTATTTTTAGTTCATTTAAAGCATTTTTTAATTCTTCGTTTTCCTGCAGGATATAAATCATATTTTTCATCTTGCCGGCATCCAATGCAAAAAGACAGAAAACCATACCATACACAATAGATAGTCTGCCCAGCCATTCAATGTCATATCTTGTGGACAAAATAGTAGCTGAAATGATAAAGAATGCAATCAGCAGCAATATCGCGGTATTTATTTTTTCATTTTCTCTATGCCGTTTAACAATGTAATATACAAATATCAACACATATCCTATTACTACAACTACAAAAATCCACCCTAAGGGTCCTCTGACGAAACGATTCGTATTACTAAACGAATAAACCTTATCTGTAAAAAATGGGGACAGGGCACAAACTACACAAAGCCATACCGGAATTGCTAAGATATACCGAGCTGCCCTGTTATTTTCATGGGGCCAGATGAATCGTACAAACAGATATACCAACATAGTCCTAAGAACATATGCAGCTGCTGATAATAGAATACGGGAAACAGTCGGTTCACTCCAGTATCTTGTTACTTTCTCTAGGTTAAATATAATCAGTTCCGCACATTCACAATAGAAAATATTCATAAATTTGCGAACGTCCTCTTTGTCTAATACATTCTCTTTATTTAAAATAACCCAGATAAATATCAGGCCTATTAATTCTGCAAAATTATTACTCAAAAACTCTTCCACAGTCATCTTATGTTCCCCTTCTTGTTAGATTGATTGGTCCTCTGCAAATGTGTATCAGGTATTTCTTTTATCACCTTTTATCACCTTTTATCACCCATCTATATACTTATAGTATGTTTATTTGGGGGAATACTGTCAATAAAAACAGCTAATCCATATCCCTATATTTTAAATATTTTATAAACATTTTAACCGCCGGATTCAATTGACTCCGGTCCTTCATTGCCAATACAATTTCCCTAAAATATGGTGTTCGGAATGGACGAATTGCAATCTGATAGGGTATATGCTTCAAAATTAATTCCGGAAGTATGCCAATGCCTAACCCTTTTTCAACCATTGACATAATTGCGTAATCCTCCCAGGTTGTAAAACGAATATTCGGATGTGCATTATAGGTTTCAAGCAATTCAGATACTTCTGTCTTTCCTCCATGCTCCAATAGCAAAAAAGGTTGTTCATTCAAATCTTTATAATCCAGAAATCCCTTCTGAGCCAACGGATGATTTTGTGGTAAGACAGCCTTATATTCATCCTGCTTCAAAGAGATTACATCAAAGTTATTGGCTGAAGGCAGGCGCAGAAATCCGCAGTCTACACGTCCCTCATCAATCCATTTTTCCACCTCATCATAATCTCCTAAGAGCATTTCATAATCAATCCCAGGATAATCCTTCTGAAACTTTGAAAATATATTGGGAAGCCAGTTGATGGCCACACTGGAAAAGGTGCCGATTCTGACCATGCCACTTTGAATGCCATTCATTGCATGAATCTTTTGCTGCATATCTTCAAAATCTTTTAATATTTTTCTTGCATAGGGCAAAAGTTGTTCACCGGGAGAGGTCAGACAAACTCCTTTTTTTTTCCTTTGTAACAGGTTAAATCCCCATTCTTTTTCCAGATCTGCAATCATCTTACTGATAGAAGACTGGGCGTAATCCAAACTCTCAGCTGCTTTCGTAAAACTTCCTTTATCCACAGTTTCAACAAAAGCAAGATACTTCAGTAAATTATTGTCCACTTTTCTTTTTCCATTCCTTTTTTCGATGCCATTTATTAAGTTTATTCGCTTTTTCTATTATAAGGATTGAAATATAATAAGGCAAGAAGATTTGGAAAGGATTGAATAATATGAATCACAAGACAAAAAACATAGACATGCTGACCGGCTCCTTATACAAGAATATACTTCTTTTTACAATTCCTATCGCCCTAAGCAGTATGCTTCAACAATTATTTAATGCAGCGGATACTGCAATTGTAGGTTTTTTTGATACATCGGCTTCTCTTGCTGCCGTAGGCACCAATGGTGAAATTATTGCTTTGATTGTATCTTTGTCATCTGGATTATCTGTGGGGGTAAATGTGCTGATTGCACGTCAGATCGGACAACATAAAGACCATGATATGGCATCCACTATCCAATCGACAATGCTGCTGGCTGTCGTCATAGGCCTAATTGGTCTTATTATGGGACAATGTATTTCTGCCCCCTTACTTATGCTTATCAAGACTCCCTCTGATATTCTTGATACCGCTAGTATTTATCTTAGAGTATATTTTATTGGATATCCTTTTTTAATACTCTATGATTTTACTTCTGCAATATTTAGAGCCTACGGAAACAGTCGTTATCCATTCTTTGCCCTTACTCTGTCCGGAATTGCAAATATATTTTTAAATCTCGTATTAGTTGCCGGATTCAAGATGGGTGTCCTGGGAGTTGCTATTGCTACAGTGATATCTACTATGCTCTCTGCACTCCTTATGCTTTGCCGATTAAAAAAAGAAATCTCGACATTTTCTTTTTCTTTCTGTAAAGAAAATCTTCATTTCAACTATCTATTGGATGTTCTAAAAATTGGGATTCCTTCAGCCCTTCAAGGTGCTGTTTTCTGTTTTGCAAATATCTTTGTACAGGCTTCTGTAAACCAATTCGGATCTTCCGCAATCGCAGGCTGTACAATTGCTATGAATTTCGAATACTTTGCTTATTACGTGATTACTGCATTCGGACAGACCGCAACTACTTTTATCAGTCAAAATCATTCTGCCGGACAATATAAAAGATGCAAAAAAATCATATGGACCTGTATGGTTTTTTCGGTTTTGATTAGTCTGATTATTATCGAACCCCTTATTATATTTCAGGATTCTTTTGTAGGAATTTTTTCGTCGGAAGCAAGTGTTATACAAAATGCCAAGCTACGCATTATGTGTATTCTCTTTTTTGAACCACTGTGCAGTTTTTATGAGATTCCGGCAGGTGTATTAAGAGGCACCGGCCACTCTTTATACCCGGCTATTGCTACAATCCTAGGAACCTGTTGCTTCCGTATCCTCTGGATATATACTATTTTCAGACAGCATTGCCAGTTAAATATTCTATATTCTGCTTTTCCTATTTCCTGGATACTAACAATTATTCTAATCATAATTGGCTATGTTATAATAAACTCAGATATCTAATCTGGCCTGTTTTCTTTCTTGCATTCTCATGCACTTTTATAGCAACTTTATAGCGCAACCAATATTGAGTATGGTCATTTCAATATATTGGAGGTTTTTTATGATAATCTATGATTTTTCAGAACGTAACAATAAGTCCATGTATGAATTTCTCTATGAGTCTTTGAAAAGGGATATTCTAAACGGCAGACTTGCTCAAGGATCCAAGCTCCCTTCCAAACGCACTCTTGCCAAGGACAATCTGATTAGTGTTCGTACTGTAATGAACGCTTACGACCAACTCCTAGCTGAGGGCTTTATTGTGTCTGAGGAAAAGAAGGGCTACTTTGTCGCTAAGGTTTACGAGGACGATGTTGCATCATTAAAAAGAAGTAAAACATCAAAACAAGAAAGACCTAAGGATTATATCGTTGACTTTACGGCCCATAAGCTTGTATGTGACAAGTTTCCCATTTCCATGTGGAAAAAGATTATGAGAGAGGTATTAACGGATTACGACCAGGAGCTGATTCAAAAGGCCGACTACCGAGGAATCAAAAAGCTACGCAGGGCCATTGCCGACTATTTATATCGAAGCCGGGGAATGGAAGTAGACGAAGATTGCGTTGTAATCGGAGCCGGCATTGAATATCTATTTGGCAGGTTGTATAAGCTATTTCCTAAAGATGCCGTATATGCCATGGAAAATCCAGGCTACCAAAGGATCCGCCATATCTTTGACGATTACTCTCTTGAATGGAAATGCATCCCCATGGACCAAGAAGGTATCCAGATCAAGGACCTTGAAGAAAGTGGGGCAAAAATCATTCACACCTCCCCCGAGCATCATTTCCCCCTGGGAATTACCATGTCAAAAAAACGTAGGGAAGAACTTCTTAGGTGGGCAAATGAAGGGCCTGGTCGTTACATCATAGAAGATGATTACGACTGCGAATACCGTTACGATTCGAGGCTTGCGCCTGCAATCGCCTGCACTGACACCAAAGGAAAGGTGATTTATATAAATTCCTTCAGCAAAAGTCTGGCTCCCTCCATCCGAATCAGCTACATGGTACTTCCGAAAGAATTAATGAAAAGATACCAAAGAATCGCAGGGGTATACTCTAACTCCGTGTGTAGTCTGGATCAATATGCTCTGGCAAAATTTCTTGATGATGGATACTTCGAACGACATATGCGCAGAATGAAAAAATACTGCCAGGAACAGGGTAACCGTCTCTTGAAATATTTAATGCAGTCCCATATTTTTTCAGAAGCCGATATTCACGGGGGAAAAAGCGGGACACATTTTCTTGTTAAAATCCACACTCCCCTAGGGGACCAGGAATTAGTGGAGGAAGCAAAAAAGCAAAAGGTTAAAATCAGATGTCTTTCCAAATATTGCAGGGAAGATCAAGAATCCTATAAGCATGTCATCGTTTTTCGCTACACCGACGCCCGTGATGAGGAGATCAAAGAAGCTATCAAGCGGTTGGAGAGGATTATCATTAAATCTGATACCCAGAATTAAAATTGTTTTGGGCATTTTAGAAAAGGCCATAGATTATTAAGATAAGCCCATAAGATAAAGCAACAAACAAATTAAAAAACAAAAAGGAAAGGGCGAAAAACTATGGCAACAACATACTATTTCTTACCAACAAGAAACCTCTTTGGAGAAGACTCCGTTCAGGAAGCAGGAACTTTATTGAAGAGCTTAGGAGGCCAAAAAGCCATGATCGTAACAGATGCTTTTTTAGCACAGAGCAGCATGGCAGAAGATCTCAGAAAAATTTTGACCGATGCAGAAGTTGAAAGCGTTATTTTCGGCGGTGCAGAGCCAAACCCCAAAGACACAAACGTAGTTGATGGTTTAAAAGTATTTAAGGAAAATAAATGTGATTCCATCATCTCCCTAGGCGGTGGTTCATCTCACGACTGCGCTAAGGCAATCGCCTTGGTTGCTTCAAACGGCGGAAATATCAGGGATTATGAAGGCGTTGACAAATCAACTCATTCCTTGTGCCCTATGATTGCAATCAATACAACCGCAGGAACAGCCTCTGAAATCACACGTTTCTGCATTATCACAGACACAAGCCGCCACGTAAAAATGGCAATCGTTGACTGGAGAGTTACTCCCCAGATCGCCATCAATGATCCAAAATTAATGGTAGGCATGCCACCTTCACTGACAGCAGCAACAGGTATGGATGCTTTGACCCATGCAATTGAAGCTTACGTATCCACAGATGCCAACCCCCTTACAGACGCTGCTGCCCTTATGGCCATTACAATGATCACCCAGTATCTGCCAAAAGCAGTTGCAAATGGCGTATACATGAAAGCCCGTGATAAGATGGCATACGGACAGTATTTAGCAGGTATTGCATTTAACAATGCTTCCTTGGGATATGTTCACGCAATGGCCCATCAATTGGGTGGATTTTACAATCTTCCACATGGCGTATGCAACGCAATCCTCTTGCCTCATGTAGAAGAATTCAACCTTATCGGAAATGCCAACCGCTTCAGAGACATTGCAAAAGCAATGGGAGAAAACATAGATGGACTTTCCACAATGGAGGCTGCAAACAAGGCAATCGCGGCAATCCGCCAGCTTAGCCGTCAGGTAGGAATTCCTGAAAACCTCCGTGGCCTAGGTGTCAAAGAAGAAGACTTCGAGATCATGGCAGAAAATGCAATGAAAGATGTTTGCCAGCTCACCAACCCACGCAAGGCTACAAAAGAACAAATCATTGGAATATTCAAGGCAGCTTATTAATTGAAGCTATAGACAATGAAGTCGGGGGCAAAAGCCTCCGACTTCATATAATCTCACTTTTCTTCTTGTCACTAACGCCCTTCCAGTTCACCGTTGCAACGCGGACACCGTACTGATATCTTTTAGCCACTCCCCAAAAGAAAAGGCTATCCAGCATATTCTTTCTCCAAAGAGCCCTCCTCAGACCTCTTATATTTGGCTGTCATTGTATAGCTGATAAATACAGTATCTTTATTAATCCCAAATTTTGTCAAAGCATATACTGCTGTATGTTAGCGCAAATAGCCTTAATATTAACCGTGCATCTAAAATCGAACTGTAGCACCGTTCCATTTGCAAAACTCAAGACAAGCTCACTATCAATATCCAATAGTCCCGCCGTCTCAATACCAAAATAAAGCACTTTTGAATAGGGATAGGAAATATAAGAAACCTTTTTCCCAGTAATTCCCTGCACATTAACTACGAAAACCCTTTTGTTAGTAAATATCACCTGATCTCGAATTGTCTGAAAACATTGAATCAACTCTTCTCCCGGAACAAGAAAATCGAAAATTTCTCGTCGAATATTATTCGGTGCAATCTCCTTAAGATTTAAAAGATTAGCATCTCCTACAATGCCTGTACTAATTGTTGCCATAGTAAACTCTCCTTCCTTAATAATTTCAAAATTCATAGTTTAGTCTTCGAAGTTTTCTGTAAACGCTTCTCCCTCAATCTCACTTATCTGACCTATGGGAATAACTGTACCGTCTGTCATTATCAAAATATGCTCATACAAATCTATTTTCTTCACAATACCGGAGTAAGTAACATATGCTCCGCCAGCTTTCTTCTCGTCAGGTACAAAATAAGTAATATCAACCATCTGGCCTGTACCAAGATTTTCTGCAATGATATTCAGCCTCTCATTAAGTATGGCGATTACTTCATCACTTAAAATTTCCTTTTCATCCGTCAGTCTTGTCGTCTCCTTGATAGCAGCTTCGTGTCCTGTCAAAGCCGCAAAGGGTGCAAACTGAGCCGCCCTGTCTTTAAGTGTCATCCGTGGGTGTCTTGCCGAAGTTGGATGGGGCAGATTGATAATGTCATTGTATTTATGCTCACCTTGATAACCCATGTGCTGCTCCTCCTATCTGCTCATTGCGGTCCTTGGCTGTGGCTCCCTCCTCAGGACTCATCCACTTGGAGGAGTGTACACTTATAAATCTTCAGCCCTGAATATAGAATATCCCTCATAATAATAACTGTGGTCTATTCCCTTTATATATACTTCTCTATCATTAACCTTATCGGTCAAGGCCTGTTTTAAGACGTATTTCATTTCAATATCCTTTACTGGACTTCTTTCCATTGCCATAAGGTAATCTTCTTTATCAACAGCACTCCAATCAA
>CAVAKZ010000033.1:0-26808 GCA_963589425.1 Parabacteroides distasonis
GTTCTATAGATACGAAAAAACAGAAATTTTGCAAAAAAATAAAAAAATTGAAAAATTCTGTTGACAGATGTATGATTAATATGGTATAAATAATAAGTACTCAGCAATGAGGTGCAAAAAAACAATCTATAGGGGATTGGTCAAGTGGTATGATAGGGGTCTCCAAAACCTTTGGCGGGAGTTCGATTCTCTCATCCCCTGCTTTAAAAACTCGCAAGTTTTTTACTTGCGAGTTTTTTTTGTTGCCTCTTGAAAAAGCCTACAAATGGGCTGTTTTCCAAGAGGCGGGTTCAAACTTTTTGGCTGAACTGCTACTTATTTTTTATCTGTCCTACCGCATTTTCCAATCGATCTACCGCCTCCTTGGTAGTACACCAGCTGGTGCAAAAGCGAATGGCTGATTTTCCTCCCGGAAGTTTCTCCCAAAGTTCTCCCTCAGAAGTTTTTCGAATTATTTCATAATCTTCATCCGGTATAATAGGAAATTGTTGATTGGTTGGAGATTCAAATAGCATTTCATATCTTGCAGATTTAAAAATGTCTCGTACTCGATAAGCCATCTCATCAGCATGTCTGCCAAGTTCAAAATAAAGTCCATCTTGCATTAGTTCTTCAAATTGAATTCCCAGAAGACGACCTTTTGCCAGCATTCCTCCTCGTTGCTTGATCATATAACGAAAATCCTTTGCAAGAGCCGGATTGCTTATTACAAGTGCCTCTCCAAACAAGGCCCCCACCTTGGTTCCTCCAATATAAAAGACATGGCAAAGCTTTGCTAGATCCGGTAAACTGACATCTGTATCTTCTGCCATAAGACCATAAGCCAAACGGGCACCGTCAATAAACAAGGGCAAATGATACTGCTCACAGACCTGATGAATATCCTCTAACTCTTTATGGCTATAAAGGGTTCCATATTCTGTAGGGTGGGAAATATATACCATTCCCGGCTGAACAATGTGTTCGAAGCTGCCATCTGCCGCATGATCTTCAACAGCTTTCCTGATCTGGTCTGCCTGAATCTTTCCATTATTTGCAGCAAGAGCCAACACCTTATGGCCTGTAGCTTCAATAGCTCCCGTCTCATGAACATTAATATGTCCATTGTCTGCGCAGAGGACCCCCTGGTAGGGTCTAAGAATCGATGCAATTACCGTAGTATTGGTCTGAGTACCT
This sequence comes from Parabacteroides distasonis, assembly GCA_963589425.1. Taxonomy (GTDB): domain Bacteria; phylum Bacillota; class Clostridia; order Lachnospirales; family Lachnospiraceae; genus CAKRJP01. The sequence continues at coordinate 1,177 of CAVAKZ010000033.1, forward strand.
CCCACCAGAAAATGTACATCTGCCTCCGGTGCCTTACAAAACTCTCGAATCATGGCTCTGGCATGGCTACAGTGTTCATCATTTCCATATCCTACGGTCTGTTCAAAATTAGTTTTCTCTAAAGCCTTTAATATATTGGGATGACAGCCTTCCCCGTAATCACAGTGAAATAAATCCATAAATATATCTCCTTCTTTATTTTTTTCTTTTGATTATAGCATCAAATCCTTAAATTCATAAGTTTCTTATAAATTTCACAATAAGCTTTTTACTTTTCTTATATTTTACATTCCCATTACACAAAATTTACTTTTTCATAGACGATTGCCTCAAGGAATGTTATATTTATTGATAGTGGGGTATTTTTTAAAAACACTTTTTTATACGGTATTTTCCCCTAGAAAATACCAGTCATGGAGGCAAACTATGGACATTTTTTCAATGATTCTATCCTTACTCAGCGGAGTTGCATTATTCCTTTTTGGTATGCAGCTTATGGGAGACGGACTGAAGATGGTAGCCGGTGACAAGTTGGAGTCTTTTCTCTACAAGATGACCAATACTCCTTTAAAAGGAGTTGCCCTTGGAACTATCGTCACATCTATTATTCAATCCTCTTCCGCCACAACCGTTATGGTTGTCGGTTTTGTTAACTCAGGTATGATGAAGTTAATCCAGGCCATCGGTATCATTATGGGGGCTAACATTGGTACCAGTATTACCGGTTGGATTCTCTGTCTTTCCTATATCGACGGTTCCAGCGGAATTGCCAAGGTACTTTCCACTGCCACCATTAGCGCCATTGTAGCTATTGCTGGTATCATTTTAAAGATGGTATCTAAAAGATCTACCTACCGAAATTTAGGAAATATCATGTTAGGATTTTCTATTTTGATGTTTGGTATGCAGACCATGAGTGGTGCAGTAGCTCCTTTAAAAGAGAGTGCTTCCTTCACCAACATGCTTACTATGTTCTCCAATCCTTTGGCAGGTATTTTGTTAGGTATCGTATTTACTGCGATTTTGCAGAGTGCTTCTGCCGCTGTTGGTATTTTACAAGCCCTTTCCGTAACAGGTTCCTTAACCTTTGCCACTGCATTTCCTATTATTCTTGGTATCGGTGTCGGAGCTGCATGTCCGGTACTGATTTCAGGTATCGGTGCCAACAAGAATGGGCAAAGAACTGCCCTTGTCTATCTGTTAAATGACTTGTTCGGTATGATCATCTGGGGATGCATTTTCTATGCCGTAAATGCCGTGGTCCACTTCTCATTCCTGGGAACTACCATGAGTCCGGTATTGATTGCCATTACCAATACAGTATTCCGTGCAGCTACCGTATGCGTACTCTTCCCATTTATTCCTAAGATTGAGAAGCTTGTATGCCGCCTCATTAAAGACTCTGAAGAAGACTTAGAAGATTTGGCAGACAGCGCTGATTTCGATCTTTTGGAGGAGCGTCTTCTTTCCTACCCTGCTTTAGCTATTGCCCAGTCTGCAAGAGCCTTAACCGGTATGGGAAAGAATGTACGAAAGAATGTGGCTAGATCCTTAACTCTTGTAGATGATTTTAGCCAGGAGAAATACCGCAAGGTTGTGACAAAGGAAGATCTGATCGACAAATACGAAACCAAGCTTGGAGAGTATCTTATGAAGCTTTCTAAGAGGGAATTAAACACAATCCAAACCAGACAGGTATCTATTTTTCTTCATGTAATCAGCGACCTGGAACGAGTTGGGGACTACGCCTACAATGTAGCTCGTGTTACTAATGAGATTAATGAGAGCAAGATTATTATGTCAAGGGAAGCTGGCAAAGAATTGAATCTCATCATGGAAGCGGTGAAAGAATGTGTAGACCTTACTGCTGATGCTCTGAAGGAATACAGCGAAGAAAAACGATTTAGAATCCGTTCTCTTGCCACCATTGTAGCGGCATTGGGAGAAGATATGAAAATGCATCATGTCACCCGTCTAAGCCACGGAGAGTGCGATTTAAAACAGGGAACTGCATTTACAGATCTTCTAAACAGCTTTGAGCGTATGACTGCCCACTGTACCGGCGCTGCTACAGCTATTGGCAAATTAGAAGAAGGAGATACTAATATGCATATCCATTCTTCTATTTTGGATGAAGAAGAAGACGAGGCAGCAAGGGTGAAATTAAAAGCCATTGCCAAAACCTACAAACCTCTCTTAGAGGAATACAGAAAGAAATATCAGTTAGATGCATAAGCTGGGTATATAGTTTTACATATTTAACGAAATTTTAACGCAATCAAGAAAAATAATTTTACTTAAAATTGATAAACTACCTTCGAAGCAAAGGAGCAGCTTCTTTTAGGCGGCTCCTTGATATGATTGATTTCATAGAAAGAAGGTAGTTTTTTTATGACAAAAATATGGAAGATTCTAACAGATCATTTTCAAATAGAAAAAGTTCCTATCTTGTTTTTAATCCTCATGAGCCTCCTGGGATTTCTTTCCGGCTGCATCCTATCCTGCATGGTTTACGGAGTTTTAGCCCTTTCCCTTTCTAAGCTTTTTCTTCTTTGTATGGTAGGAGGATATGGTTGCATATTTGCTTTTCTTGCTGCAATCTTATTTGAATACCGACATGTATGACAGACAAATGAACAAAAAAATCTGAAACTTGATTTTTCAAGTCTCAGATTTTTTTCTTATGCGCTTGACTATTGTCTCTTAAAATTTAAAGGTGTTAAGCCCCACTTCCCGGTTAAATTCCCGGTCCACCTGGCCATCGATAATCTGAATCACCATCTCGCAGGTAGCACTGATAATAGCCTGGTTAAGGTGTCCTCCAACTACATGTCCTGCTGTGTCACCTGCACTCATGTGAAGATGGGCATAATAGTCTCCATTCATTGTACTTACCGTTCCGGCAAGGGATACAATCTCCATATCTCCCGTAAAATGGTTGGCATAATACTTCTTTTCCAGGGTATGAAATACGCCTACTGTAATATCATTAGTGGCTCCAAGGGCTGATACAGAAGCAAGCTTAATCTCTTCTTTTTTAGCGATTACTTCAAGCTGCTGTAAGATTTCCTCTCCCTTATCAATACGGGCAACAATTGTATTTCCAAATCTCTTATAATCCATAATTCACGATTCCTCCTGTGTAGCTTTTCTACCATTATAAACCTATTTTCTCTTAAATCCCATAAAAAATATAATAGTCCTGCCATGAAGCTCGAATCCACACAGCTGAACTATTACGAAAGGATTATAGTTACCCTTTGAATCTTGTTAGAGCAAATAAATAATACAAGAAACAAGAGTGCTGGTAAGACCTACCAGGGCTTCGTAGGGGATCAGTTTCATACGCTCCTTGATTTCCATATTTACAGAACCTCCTGTAGCATGGAAGAAGGATCCGTGTGGCAGAGAATCTACTACAGTAGCTCCTGCATGAATCATAGCTCCTGCCCCTAATGGAGATACTCCACTGGCCATTAATGTGTCAGCAAAGGTCTGGGATGCAATAGTTGCTCCTGCTGTTGTAGAAGCAGTTGCTCCTGCCAGCAAAATTCCTGCAATAGGTGCCAAAAGGAAGGAGGGCATATTAGTCATATTTAACAGGGATATGATATCTGTCTGTATAGATGAAGCCTTAATAATTCCAGCCAAGGTCCCAGTTCCAACCAAGAGAATAGAAACCCCTGTCACCTTACTGAGTCCAAATTCTGTGTAGGCAATTACATTTTTAATATTTCCACAAGCAAGCATACACACCAATCCCCCTACCGGAAGGGCAATGAGAGGATCAATGGTAATACCGCAAACCGGGCGAAGAGCTAATAAAAGGATTACCACCACCGGGCCTGCAATAGCTGCCACAAAGGCAGGGAGCTTCTTCTCCTCATTTTTCTCTAGATCAGAAGCATCTACCATAAGGCTATTCTTCTTTTTAGATAATACTGTAGCCAGAAGGATTGCTACTAGCAAAGCTACCAGGGCAGGTACAATATTTCTTATCATCAAGGCAGTAAGATCCACTCCAAAGGCCTCTGAGGTTGCAATGGTATTAGGATTTGGAGAAATAATATTTCCGGCCTTGCCTCCGCCAATCATAGCCAGCAAAATAGAGGGTTTATTAAAATCTGCTTTCTTTGCAATTGCCATAGCAATTGGAGCCACTGTAATAACAGAAATATCGATAAATACACCTACGGCACAAATAATCATAGTTGCCACTGCCACAGAAACCAAGGCATACTTATGCCCTAATTTCTGTACGATTACATCCGCAATCTTCTCAGCCGAACCTGTTTTAATCAGGGCTCCTGCCAAAATACCGGATGTAAGTATTCGGAGCACAGAAGACATCATACTCTGGGCACCAGCCACCATGGTATCCACCGTTGTCACCAGGCCACCGCCGCCTACTAATCCCCCAATTAAAGCGCCTAGAATCAAACTATATGCCGGATGAACTTTCTTTATAATTAAAACAATCGCGATCACAAGTCCCAAAAGAGCCCCAAGGGTCGTAAATTCCATTTTTCATTTTCCTCCTAATTGATAATTTTTTTGAAAGTTTTTATGGTTCGAAAAACCTGCTCTACCGTATCCGCCATATTTTTCATAGCATTGGTAGGTTCTAAGGCTTCCTCTAGAGAAATTACGGTTCTAAGAATCGGAAAGAAAGCATCTATTCCTTCCCCATTGCAAGCTACGGCCTCCTGTGTCACACATCCGGAGAATCCAAGCACAGGAAGCTTATATTCCTTTGCAAGCTTAGCAACTCCAATAGGGGCCTTTCCCATAACAGTCTGACCATCTAAGCGTCCTTCTCCGGTAATCACCAAATCTGCAGTTTCTGCATAGGCTCTAAGATTTGTTTCCTCCAGCACGATTTTAATTCCTGACTCCAAACTGCCCCCAAGAAAAGTAAGAAAAGCAAATCCCATACCACCGGCAGCCCCTGCTCCCGGATAATTTTCATCAGCCTTTGAATAACTTTGCTTCGCTAAAATTGCATAATCCAAAAGCCACTGGTCCATATCTTTTATCATATCTTTAGTAGCTCCTTTTTGGGGCCCGTAAATCGCAGAAGCCCCTTTTTCGCCACACAAGGGATTAGCCACATCGCATGCTATACGAAATGTACAATCTTTTAGCTCCGGAAGAACATTTTCCCTGCCAATGGTTTTCAAGTCCTTTAAACCAATTGCCCCTCTTTGAATAGCCTGGCCATTTTCATCTAAAAAGTCAAAGCCCAAGGCCTGAAGCATTCCGACCCCACCATCATTGGTAGCACTTCCGCCAATACCTACCACAAAATGCCGGCAGCCCTTTTCAATGGCATCCTTAATCACCTCGCCTACACCGTAGGTTGTGGTATAAAGAGGATTTTTCTCCTTTCCGGAAACCTGGGTAATTCCTGCTGCCCCAGACATTTCAATAATCCCGGTATGGGTCTTATCCACAATTCCATAAGAACAATTAACCGGTTTCCCCGCAGGCCCAGTAACATCCACATCCACAATACGTCCCTGACAAGCAGAAACAATGGCCTCTACCGTGCCTTCTCCACCATCAGCCAGGGGGCGCACCTCAATATCCGCATCCTCAAAAACTCGTAGGATTCCTGCCTTGGCACTCTCCCCAGCTTCCACAGAGGACATGCTTCCCTTAAAGGAATCAATTGCAATCAAAACTTTCATAGCCTTCAAATACCTCCTGTAAAAATGTGTATATCAACTTTGCGTCCTAATTGTATCAATATAAGTACATAAGCAAAATGTTACATGTGCTAATTTCAAACTATTTAAATAACTGATTCTTGTTACATATACCAAATCAATATATAATGAAGATACATGAAGATAGCGCATTTTATATGCCGACAGCTTCATAACCCCATAATTTACCAAAAAGGAGTCCATTATGATCATCAGCAAAAGCATCGCCCAACAAATCGTAGACACTGTCAACGATCTCTGCGATCACAACATTAACTTCATAGACGAAAAAGGAATCATTATTGCCAGCAATGATCGGTCTCGTATTGGCAGCTTCCATGAAATCGGCCACCGGGCTATTCTAGAGCAAAAAACCATCGCAGTTAAAGAGGATGATAATTTTCGCGGGACAAAAAGCGGAATCAACATCCCCATCACCTACAACCAACAAATCGTGGCTGTCATTGGAATTAGTGGAAATCCGAAAGAAGTAGAAAAATATGCCTATTTGGCTCAAAAAATCACCGGGATTCTATTAAAAGAAAGAGAAATGGAGTCTATGGGAAGTCAAAGAAAAAACCGACTGAACTATGTTATCCGTTCTCTTATTAATAACGAAGCTATAGAGAAAAGTTATTTATTGGAAACCTTAAAGGAGAATCATTTGCAGATAGACAGCCTTTGTCAGGTAGTGGTGGTGCAGATTAATTCCAGGTACAATCCCAATAACTTGTTTATGATCCAGTCCTCCATCACCCAAAGTTTTGCAAATTTACAGACCAATTTTTATCGATATAATTATCCAAATGAATATATCCTGATTATTGAAGAAGAAAAACTTAAAAGGAATTTGGAAATTCTAAAGAAGTTGGCTAAACAATATGACTATGTACTAAGCATCGGCATTGGAACTTCCAGAAATATTATGGACTGTCAGAGTTCCTATTTAGAGGCCAAAAAAGCTCTTTTGTGTAAAACAGAAGAAAAGAATCTAATCATATACAAGCAACTAGGCTACGAAATTTTATTATCGGAAATACCTGACACTACAAGAGAATCATTTACAAAAAAGGTTTTAAAGAACTTAACAGCTGAAGACAAAAGCATTTTAAAGATTTATTTTCAAAAAGAAATGTCATTAGCAAAAACCAGTGAAGCCTTATATATACATAAAAACAGTCTGCAATACAAACTAAATCGTATTGCAGACAAATGTGCTTATAATCCAAGAAAGTTTTCAGAGGCAGTGATTCTCTACAGTGCTTTGCAGCTTGAAGACTAATCGGTCATTTTGCTGCGCTTCATAAGAAGCACCGCCATAATAGCTGTTAGAACATCGGAGATAGGCTGGGCTACCAAAACTCCGTAATAGCCTAAGAATATAGGCGCCAGGCTAATGACAATAAAGAAGATCACTCCCTGTCGGCTTACCGAAAGCAGGAAAGCTCCCATTGCATTTCCAATAGCCTGAAAGACGCAAGTGGACACCATAACAACTGCGATAAATATCATGCCTAGCTGCTGGAATCTGAGCATTACAACTCCCGCATCTACGATATCCTTGCTATCCATAAAAATACGAATCATTGGTCTTGCCCCTAGAGATAAGGCTATAGCCAAAAGTAAGGCAAGGCCACACTCTAAGCGATAGGCAAAGGATAAAATTTCCTTTAGCCGTTTTTTGTTATTGGCTCCATAGTTATATCCAACCAGAGCCTGTCCTCCGAAGGAAAAGCCAATAATGATCATAGCGGTGATGGTACTGACCTTCATAACAATTCCCATAGCAGCTACCTTGTCGCTGCCGTAGGCAAGCAGCTGCCGGTTGGTCATGGTAACAGCAAAGCTTTGCGTAAAATTAGTGATGGATGAGGGAATTCCAATCATCAAAATCTGTTTAACCCACTCTCCTCCAATCTTGCATTGTCGCGGATCAATGGATAGGCGTCTGCTTTTTTTCAAATAAAACCAAACATAATAAGCAACAGAACCTATGTATCCAATCACTGTGGCAATAGCAGCTCCAGCCGCTCCAAAACCCAAAACAAAGATAAAAACCGGATCCAGAATAATATTAATTACTACTCCCAGAATGGACCCGATCATAGATTCTTTGGCAAAGCCCTCGGACCGCAGCTGGTTTACCGGTGTAAAATATAAAATAATAAAAGGACAGCCTATGACTAAATAGGTATAATACTGGCTGGCATAGGTATAGGTGTCAGCATCTGCTCCTAAAAGCATCAACATGGGATGTCTAAAAAGCAAGAGCAAAATTGCTATTACAAGACCTACTGCTATCGCTCCCCAAAAGCAAAAGGAACTGATGCGCTTGGCCTGTGCATCTTCCCTTTGCCCAAAGAGTCTGGATATTACAGAGCTTCCTCCCAGACCAAGAATATCTCCCAGGGCAATCATTGCAGTAAACATAGGAGCCCCCAGAGAAACTCCCGCCACCAGGTAGGTATTGCCTGTTCTTGCTATAAAAAAGGTGTCTACCATATTATAAATCAGAGATACTACCATACTCATAACCACTGGCATAGCCATAGTCATATAGGCCTTAGGCACCGGTGTTTTTTCAAAAATTTCATTTTCCATATTAGTTCACTTCCTTTCCGAATTTATATTTTACACTAAAATTCTTCCAAAAGTCACCTTCTTTTTTTCTCCTATGATATAATTAAAAGTCTGTGAGCTTTCTTTGTAGCAAAAGATACTAAGCCCCACAAAACCAAAACGTAAGAGATCGGAGTACAAGTAAAAATGGATCTAAGCTTTCATACCTATCTAATCGTATGCCCCTTTGTATTTTTAGCAGGGCTTGTGGATGCCATCGGAGGCGGAGGCGGACTAATTTCTCTTCCTGCTTATCTTATTGCAGGACTTCCCACCCATGCAGCTATTGCCACCAATAAAATTTCCAGCACCTTTGGAACTTCCCTTGCTACCTACCGATTTGCCAAGGCCAAATTAATTAATGTGAAATTAGCTATCCCATCGGTAATTGCCGCCATTATAGGTTCTTCTATGGGAGCCAAAATCTCTATGCTGGTTCCGGAAAAAATATTGTCCTATGTGCTGATAATCATTCTTCCATTAGCTGCCTTCTTTGTCTTAAATAAAAAGCTTTTTAACGATGAAGGTTCTGAAGATGTAACCTTAGATAAACGAACCTATATAACAGCCTCCCTGGCTGCTTTGATCGTAGGAATTTACGATGGATTCTACGGTCCGGGAACCGGAACCTTCCTGATTATTGCCTTTACGGTTTTTGCCAAGTTAAACATTCAAACCTCCAACGCCCAGGCAAAGGTTATAAATCTAACCACCAATATAACTTCACTTGTTATTTTTCTGGTAAATGGACAGGGCATCCTATCTCTAGGCATTGCAGCTGCAATTTGTAATATGATCGGTGGCTATCTCGGTGCCGGTCTTGCCATGAAAAACGGAGCAAAAATTGTACGGCCCAGTATTATTTTTGTACTGATCTTACTGGTATTTAAGGTTCTTGGCCTATTCTAAGCTTTATCTTTAATAGCCTTAATTCATCCAACAAATTGGTAGCCTGATACCAAAAAGGTGGAAAATTCCATGGTCCGGAATTTTCCACCTCTTCTTTTATCCATTAATTCTATATCTTTATCCCAAATTATTCTAGGAAAAATATTTTTCTTTTATAAGCTCCACCGGCATGTCTTCCCCGGTCCAAAGCTTGAAGGAAGCAGCTCCCTGATACAAGAGCATGTACATACCATTGGCTGTCTTGCAACCGGCTTCCCTTGCTTCTCTCAAAAATCTGGTCTCTGCAGGATTGTAAATAACATCAAATACAAATAATCCTTCACGAAGCATACTGGTATCCGGAAGAACACTAGCATCCGTATTTGGTGCCATTCCTACAGAAGTTCCATTTACCAAAATAGCACTGTCTGCAATAGAAGTTCTGATCAATTCTGGATCAGAAAAATCATGAAGAGTAACCTTACAGTCTGTTCTTTCATTTAGTTGAGCTACAATTGACTCTGCTCTTTCATAGAAGTTATCCTTTACATTAAATACATTAATCTCTGCCACTCCATCTAAGGCTGCCTGAACTAAAATTGCAGTAGCCGCACCACCGGCACCAAAGAGGGTCATCTTCTTTCCAATAATATCCACACCATTGGCTGCAACTGCCCGCATAAATCCTACCCCATCTGTGGTATAAGCGGTAAGAACTCCCTGATCATTTACTATAGTATTGCAAGCTCCAGAGATCTCTGATGCAGGAGAAAGCTTATCTGCTAACTTACACATAATATTCTTGCCCGGCATAGTAATGTTCCATCCTCTTGCCCCCATGGTGCGAAGTCCTTCTACAGCCTGCGGCATCTTATCCTCCGGCACATCAAAGGCCAGGTATGAATAATCTAATCCCAACTGATCGCACGCTTCGTTGTGCATCTCCGGAGAAATACTGTGAGCTACCGGGCTTCCCAGTAAGCATAATAAACCTGTGTGTCCTGTAATATGTTTTGACATAATAAATAAATTCCTTTCCTCAAATAGCTACCTCAAACTATACACGATTTAACGCGATAAAGCAACAGAGTGAACGATACTTTTTTAGTATGTATTTTTAGACTTTGAAAATTTTAAGACATGGGTTATAATTAAAATATTGAGGCCAAAAAATTAGACGACAATTCAATATTCGTCGGAATGGAGAGATTATGAACATTGTTTGCTTAGATTTAGAAGGGGTACTGGTACCTGAAATTTGGATTACCTTCGCTGAAGAAAGTGGGATTCCTGAATTAAAAAGGACCACAAGAGACGAGCCTGATTATAATAAATTAATGAAGTATCGTCTGGACATCTTAAAGGCCCACGGTATGGGAATCAAGGAAGTACAGGAAACCATTTCCCGCATTGATCCCATGCCAGGAGCCAAGGAATTTTTAGATGAGCTGCGAGATCTTACTCAGGTCCTAATCTTAAGTGATACCTTTACAGAGTTTGCCGGACCTTTGATTAAGAAGCTTGGAAATCCTACGATTTTCTGTAACTCCTTAGAGATTGCCCAGGACGGAGAGATTACCGATTTTAAGATGCGCTGTAAAAACACAAAATATACTACCGTAAAGGCTCTGCAGTCTATTGGATTTGAGACTATTGCCAGCGGCGACAGCCACAATGACCTAGGTATGATCCAGGCTAGCAAGGCCGGCTTCCTTTTCAAGAGCACTGATGCCATAAAGGCAGAGTATCCGGAGATTCCAGCCTACGAAACCTATGATGAATTACTGGCTGCTATTAAGGCTGTTTTATAGGTTTCTAATAAAGATTGACATAAAAAAGATCCCTATTCTTAGATTTATAAGAATAAGGATCTTTTTTTCTAATAGCGTTTAAAGCTCTCCCTTTTTCATTCTCTTAAAAAAGTCTTTGCTTTCTTTAACCACAACTCCATTTAAGGCAAAGAGGGCAATCATATTTGGCAGGGCCATTAAACCATTGAAAATATCTGCAATGGTCCATACTGCACTAACAGTCATATATGGTCCAATAAATACAGCCAAAATATAAATCCAGCGGAAGGCTTTTACTGCCCCCATATTTCCGCCGGTAAGGTACTCTAAACATCGCTCGCTATAATAATCCCATCCAAGAATGGTAGTAAATGCAAAGAATACCAAGCACAGCATCAAAATAAAGGCGGACAGTCGTCCCGGAAAGGGAAGGCCATTTTGGAAAGCATAGGATGTAACTTCTACTCCCTCTAAGCCTTCTACCTGCCAAGCTCCTGTTATTACAATAGATAGGCCTGTTAAGGTACAAATTACAATGGTATCAATGAAGGTTCCTGTCATACTTACAAGACCCTGACGAACCGGTTCCTTTGTCTGGGCTGCCGCTGCCGCAATGGGAGCACTACCAAGGCCTGCCTCATTAGAAAAAATACCTCTGGCAACACCCTTTTGCATAGCCACCAAAAAGCTTCCCACAGCACCTCCGGTAATGGCCTGAGGGGTAAAGGCTGCCACTACAATGGTCTTAAAGGCTGCCGGCACTTCTGACAGATTACAAAAAACCAAGATCAAAACAAATACTACATAAATAATTGCCATAAAAGGCACTACAATCTGGCTGACACTGGCGATTCGTTTTACACCGCCGATCAAGACAGCAGCCACACATACTGCCAATATTAAGGAAGCAATTACTACTGCCCAAGAATACTCTCCCACAAAAAGATTGACAGTATGGGCATTGTTTGGGTCAAAGAAATTATGAATAGCACTGGCGATACCATTTACCTGACTGAAGGTTCCAATACCAAAGAGACCTACACAAACACCAAAAAAGGCAAAAAGCTTGGCGAGCCAGGTCCATTTCTTTCCCATACCCTGCTCGATGTAATAGAAGGGGCCTCCAAGGCTGTGCCCATCCTCTGCCACTACCCGGTACTTAACTGCCAAAAGTCCCTCAGAAAATTTGGTTGCCATTCCAAGAAAGGCTGCCACGATCATCCAAAATAAGGCTCCCGGTCCTCCGGCACATACAGCTGTAGCAACACCTACAATATTACCTGTTCCGATAGTGGCACTTAAAGCGGTACAAAGGGCTGAGAAACTGGAAATTTCCCCCTCGCCTTCCTCTTCATTCATTACCATCCATTTTAAGGCCAGGGGCAGCTTTCGCACCTGCAATACTCCCAAACGAAGGGTCAAAAGAAGGCCTCCTGCCATAATCAGTACCATAAGCGGCACGCCCCAAACAAAGTCGTCGATGGCTCCTAATAGGTTGTTAATAGTGTTCCACATGTTCTTTTCCTCTCCTATATATAGTTTTTTATATAAGGATGCAAAATTTCGGTGGAGATAGTTGGATAATTAGATAAGATACTTTAAGAACTGTAATATCTTCTCTGTCCATTTGCCTGAGAGATTCCCATAAGCGGTTCAGATCCCGCCTATAAGTTGCACCTTCGGCCCCCGACTTTTTATCCGGGTGTCTCCAGAGAGTCGATCCATTTGCAGTTGCACCGGACCCGTCGGCACCTGAGAGTGTTACTCCTTCGGTAGATGTCATCCATCGTTTTCCTGCAAACTTCATCTCGAAAATTGCTCCAAGCTTGTGCTTTTTGACGCACAACCATTCTCTACTATACTTTGTGCCGGCATACATTGCAAGAAAAATTTTATTCTTTTAGCACAATAACGTAAAAAAGTGCAATGTACAAAAAAGAAACCCTCAGGCTTCTCGCCCAAGGGTTCCCTTCATTTACCTTTTACCTTGTCATCGATTGTTTATGCCAATCCATGCTCTTCAAGGAAATCGTATGCACATTTCTTGCCATGCTCGATTCTTCTTGTTCTGTAATGGAACAATAAAATTGTAAGAAGTGTAAATACTATGATAATGGCTATCATAACTACTACAGTCTCAGTAATATTTCCTGCTCCGCAAATTGCCTTACGGAAGCCATCTACTACATAAGTAAATGGAACATATTTATGTAATGCATTTGCTAAGTCACCGGAAATCTCTACCGGGTAGGTTCCTGCAGATCCTGCCAACTGAAGTACCATAAATACTAACATTAAGAAACTTCCTACCTTACCTAAGGCTACGTTTGCGAAATACTGCATAGACATAAATGCCAAACATGCCAGGCATGCTACAAATAATTCTTTTCCAAAGTCTGCCGGATTAAATCCTAAAGTTACATGTGCAACTCCTACCACGATCAGTCCCATAAGAACTGCTGCCGGGTAAGCTACACTTGCCTTGCTAAGCCACCAGCTAAAGGAATTCTTTAACTTTCCTTTGTATTTTGTAAGTGGGTACAATAAGCAGAATGCCAACGCTCCTACCCAAAGTCCTACACACATCATATATGCGCTCATGGCTGAACCGTTATTGCTAACTTCAGTTACCTGTGTCTCCTCCGCCTTAACCGGGGCTGAGAACATATCTAATGTCTTATCTGTTGCTGTATTATCAGCTACCGTATCTGCACCTTCCTGTAATGCATCCTTTAAAGTAATAGATCCATCTTTTAAGCTTGTAAGTCCCTCGCCTAATGTTACTGATCCATCTGCTAACTGCTGTGCACCGCTCTGAATCTGTCCTGCACCACTTGTAAGCTGTTCTGAACCACTATTTAAAGTATCGTTATTTGCTACCAACTGCTTGGTACCTGAAACTAAAGTAGCGGCACCTTCATCTAACTGGTTAACTCCTGAAACTGCGGAAGCTGTTCCTGCCTTTAGGGTCTGGGTTCCTGCTGCCAATGTAGAAGCTCCTGCATCTAACTGATAAACTCCTGCTCCTAAAGTATCTGCTCCTGCTGCTAAACTTCCTGCTCCTGTTGCTAATTGACTTGCTCCTGCTGTTAACTGGTACTCATTTGCATACTGTCCGTTTGCCAACTTTTCTCCTGAAAGTTGGTCAAATCCGGCGATTAATGTCTTCATACCTGTTGCTGCAGCCGGGAAAGCACTTGTACTGGTCTTTAGAGAAGTAAGTCCGGCTCCAAGAGTATTTGCTCCTGTGCTAAGGCTATCAGCCCCTGCACTGAGTGTTTCCAAACCTGTGCTAAGACTAGCTGCTCCTGTGCTAAGTGACTTGGTTCCTGTACTTAAAGTATTGGCTCCCTCGCTTAAGGTCTTAGTTCCTGCACTTAAAGTATTTGCTCCTGCGCTAAGGGTCTTGGTTCCTGCGCTTAAAGTATTTGCTCCTGCGCTAAGGGTCTTGGTTCCTGCGCTTAAAGTATTTGCTCCTGCGCTAAGGGTCTTGGTTCCTGCGCTTAAAGTATTTGCTCCTGCGCTAAGGGTCTTGGTTCCTGCGCTTAAAGTATTTGCTCCTGCGCTAAGGGTCTTGGTTCCTGCGCTTAAAGTATTTGCTCCTGTACTAAGTGCTTCTTCTGCATCGCTAAGCTTAGAAGTTCCTGCATTAAGGACAGCTGTACCTTCTTTCAAGGCCTTTACATTGTTGGTCACATCAGTATCCAGTGTATTTTTAAGACCACTTGCATATAAATATGCTGCTCCTGCTGTGTTTGTCAACTGGGTTCTCAAACTCTGCTCTTCAGCTTCCTGACCTGACTTATCCGATGCCAAACTCAAACTGTAAGATGACTCATTCAAACCAGAAGCTGCACCCTTTAAATTCTCAGAACTTTGGTTCAATGCTTCAAGTTCTTCATTAATATCAGCAGAATTAGAAGTTGTTGCCAAATCTAATCCAGATACTGACTCTACCTCTTGTGAGGCTTCTAAACTGGTTCCTTGCAAAATTGCTAAAGAATTCTGTAAAGAAGCGCTTGCTTCCTCAGAAAGCTCACCGCTGTCTAATGCACCTTGAATGGCTTCTATTGCTGTTCCAACTGCACCATTGGCACTTTCCACCTTCTGATTGTTCTGATTTACTGTACTGTTTATTGCTTCCACCTGAGAATTAATAGTATCAGTTGCTTCAGAAATTTTTGCATTGTTCTCTGCTGCTACTGCATTCACCTCATCAGCTGCACTGCTAAGCCTTGCATTGGCACTCTCCATAGCACTGGAAGCGCTCATTGCTTGCTCTGATGCCTGACTTGCATTTGAAGAGGCACTAGATGCCTGTTCTGCATCTTCGCTTACTGTAGCGGCTTTTGCTGTATCATCAGGTAATTGTGCTATTAATGTATTAAGATTAGCTGTTAAGTCACCAATCCTTCCTGCTGCTGATGTCAGGTCTTCAACTCCTGTCTGAAGCTTACCAACTCCAGCATCAACTGTGGCTGCTCCTGCCGCCAACTGTCTTGCACTGCCTGAAGCTGTGCTTAAGTTTTCTGCTAGGCTTGCTGCTCCTGCATCTACTGTTGCTGCTCCTGTTGCTAAGGACGCTGCTCCTGCATCTACTGTTGCTGCTCCTGTTGCTAAAGACCCTGCTCCTGCATCCACTGTTGCTGCTCCTGTTGCTAAGGACGCTGCTCCTGCATTGGCTGTCTTTGCTCCAGATGCTAAACTTGCCGCTCCTGCTACTAAGGAAGAACTATTTTCACTTCCAAGATTTACAGCTGTATCAAGCTGTGTAATACCTGCAAATACCTGATCTAGCTTTGTAAGTCCTTCTAACTGATTTACGCCGGCATGTAACTGATCTACACCACCAATGTAAGTATTAAGTCCTGTACTTAATGTACTTGCTCCACTACTTAAGCTTTCTGTTCCTGCTGTTAGGGTTGGAACTGCGCTTGCTAACTGACTGGTTCCGCTCTTTAAAGAAGCTGTTCCATCAACTAACTGGGCTGCTCCGTTATCTAACTGGGTGGATCCTGCTGCCAACTGGCTGGTTCCGCTCTTTAACTGAGAAGCTCCGCTGTCAACCTGGGCCACACCGTCGGTATAGGTTTTAAGTCCTGTTGTTAAGGTCTGAGAGCCATCTTTAAAGGTAAGCGTTGAATCTGCCAATACCTGCAAGTTCTCGCTAATAGTATCATTACCATCAATTAACTGGTCGGTTCCATCTTCAATTTCTCCGGCACCGTCAGCTGCCTCCTGCATACCATCTCCTGCATCTGCAATAGATGTAAATACTTCATCTGCATAGGTTCTTACGATTTCCTCTGCAAGAGTATCCTTAATCTTGGTAATTGCTGAAGTGGATAACTTCGATGCAATGTAATTGGTACCCGGGTTAGTCTCATAATTTAAAACCATCTGCGCCGGGGTGTCGTCCATTACTGTTGACGCATTCTCAGAGAAATTCTCCGGAATGGTAATTACCATATAGTAGGTTCCATCCTCGATACCACTTTTGGCCTCATCTGCATCCACAAAGTGGAAATCCAGTTCTGTGTTATCCTTTAGGTTATCTACCAGGTCATCTCCTACTTGAAGTGTCTTACCGTTATAATCCACCGCCTTGTCCTGGTTGACCACCGCTACCGGAAGCTTAGAAAGCTCACCGTAGGGATCCCACATAGATGCCAAAAAAGTGCACGTATATATTGACGGAATCAATATAATGGCAATCAGTACTACAATCATAATGGGACTTTTCAATAAATTCTTCCATTCATTCTTAAGCATTGTGCTTCATCCTCCTTCTTATTTATTTGTGTCTATTTCACAAATGCTGATGATAACTTATTTATTGATCAAAGCTGCTCTTGCATACTGTTTTCTATATTCAATTGTATGGCTATTTTTCGACAGATTGTTGATTTATAAATATTTTCTAAAATAAAAGAAAATTATTTATTAAGCAACATTGTGTTGTTTTTTCAAGCCATGTGTATTATACTAAAAGAAATTGTAAAATTCAAACATCAATGTCAAGGCGCCCCGTTTAAAACTCGACATATTATTCGCATTATGTTGAATAGCATGCAAAAAAGAACAATATTATTTTTTGATCACATGTAAAAAGGAAACTAGCACTCTTGCCTTTAAACAGGATATTAAGCAGTTGGATAGAAAAGACAACAATAGAAAAAGCAGAGAAAAAGAAAGGACCTAGATAATTATGGAAGCGAAAAAAGAGGATCGCAGAGTAAGAAAAACAAAAAAACAATTAAGAGATGGATTGGCCAAGCTTTTAGAAGAAAAAAGTATTCGTGATATTACAGTAAAAGAATTAGTAGATACTGTGGACATTAACCGGTCCACCTTTTATCTCCACTATTCTGACATCTACGACATGCTAAAGAAAATTGAGTCAGAACTTTTTCAAGAAATTAAAGATGCCCTATCTGAGCACCCCCTTAGCCCAGACGAAAGTGCCAAGGCTTTTATTTTAATTATGTTTCAGATTATGGACCGTAACCGTCCCATTTGTAAAGCTTTGGTAGGTCCTAATGGAGATATATCCTTTGTGGCCCGCATGGAAGAAATGGTTGGCTTAGAGGCAGTTCAAGTCATTGAACCCCTCTTCAAAGTAGAAAAGACCAGAAGAAAATATAGCTACGCCTACTGCCTAAATGGCTGTGTGGGCATGGTAAAAAGTTGGCTTCTAGGGGACTGCAAAGAGACACCTGAGCAAATGACAGATATCCTTTTTGATATGTTAAGAAACACTCTAGACAAGATGCTGACGAACTAATTTCGAATTACATGTACGGGAAAAGCAACACATTCATGGATTATAACAAATAACCGTAAACAACGAAGACACGCTCTCGCTCCCTTCCGCACTCAGCGGTACTAAGGGGCTAAAAAACAGCCCCTTAGTGCCGGCGGATCCAGAAGGTCTTCTTTTGTTTACAGTTATTTTTTTATAATCCAGTATAGATTTGTCGTGATTTTCCCATACAATGTAATCCCAAAGATTATCTGTGCCTTGCTTGGGATCTAGGTCAGCATCATACGATCATTTGCAAATTCACCGTCACTGACTTCCTCAAATTTAGCTAGAAGGTCGGAGACATGAAGATTTTTCTTTTCTTCTCCTGACACATCATAAATCACCTTGCCCTCATGCATCATGATCAGCCGATTTCCATGGGCGATGGCATCCTTCATATTGTGGGTTACCATCATGGCAGTCAAATTATTTTCCTGAATCAGCTTATCAGAAAGTCCCAGGACCTTTGCTGCAGTCTTGGGATCAAGGGCTGCAGTGTGCTCATCTAGGAGCAAGAGCTTTGGATGCTTTAATGTAGCCATCAGTAGGGTTACCGCCTGTCTTTGTCCACCGGAAAGAAGTCCTACACGACTGCTTAGACGGTCTTCCAATCCAAGATCTAATTCTTTTAATTTTTCTCTAAAATCATCTCGCTCCTGTTTTGTAATTCCCCAGCCAAATCCTCGTTTTTGTCCACGTCTTGCTGCAATAGCCATATTTTCCTCAATAGACATGGTAGCTGCAGTACCTACCATAGGGTCCTGAAACACACGGCCTAGGTAGGTGGCACGTTTGTGCTCTGACAGTCCGGAAATATCAGTTCCGTCTATAATGATCTCGCCCTGATCGATGGGCCAAACTCCTGCAATGGCATTTAGGGTTGTGGATTTACCGGCACCATTTCCACCGATAATCGTTACAAAATCTCCAGGATTCAGATTTAGGTTCACTCCATCTAAGGCTACCTTCTCATTAATGGTTCCGGCATTGAAGGTTTTATGTACATCTTTAATTTCAAGCATATATCCCATTATTTTGCAGGCCTCCTTTTCACAGATTTTTTCTCTTTAAGATAAGGTACTGCTAAGAAGCATGCAACCACTACTGCTGAGAACAACTTCATATAGTCTGATGGCATCTTAAG
This sequence comes from Parabacteroides distasonis, assembly GCA_963589425.1. GTDB lineage: Bacteria > Bacillota > Clostridia > Lachnospirales > Lachnospiraceae > CAKRJP01. The sequence goes on from CAVAKZ010000033.1 coordinate 20,131, forward strand.
CCACAATACCAAGGTGTAGGCCACATAGTAAAGAATTGCACCTACAAATAAAGCAGCCAAGGTGTAGGCAAAGGCGATCTTCTTTCCTGCGCAAAGCTTTCCAAAAATAACTTCGCTGATAATAACAGCTGCCAGTCCGATAACAATGGCGCCTCGTCCTGCATTTACATCTGCAGACCCCTGATACTGGGCATAGATCCCTCCGGAAAGTCCCACCATACCATTGGAGATCATAAGGGCAATTACCTTAGTAAAATTGGTATTGATTCCCTGGGCTCTTGCCATCTGCTCGTTACATCCGGTAGCTCTAATGGATGCTCCGATTTCTGTTCCAAAGAACCAGTAAATAAAGGCCACAAGAAACAGACAGAAAATTATCATTTTTGCAAAAAAGAACCATTTATCATCTGCAGTTACATAGCGAAGGGAAGCCACCAATCCTGTCTGACCGATTCCAATACTTTGGTTGGATTTTCCCATAATTCCTAGATTCACGGAATAGAGGGAAATCTGGGTTAAGATACTTGCCAGGATTCCGGGGATTCCCAGGGCTGTGTTTAAGATTCCTGTGACAAATCCTGCTGCCATTCCTGCCAAAAATGAAAAAATAAGGGCCAGGGCCGGATTCATTCCTCCCTGAATCAACATAACTGCAACCGCACCGCCTGTTGCTAAAGAACCGTCTACCGTTAGATCCGCAAAATTCAGAATGCGATAGGTGATATAAACACCTATCGCCATAATTCCCCATATAAGTCCCTGGGCTACGTTACCTGGAAGGGCACGTACCAAGGCTGTCGGATCTAACGATGAAAAATATAGTAACATAGGTTTCTCCTATCCTTTCTTCATCGTTTTATCTTTGCATTCTAATTGTGATTACTTTACAAGCATCCTATTCTGTTTCAATGGCTGTGTAATCATCCGGAACTGTAATGCCAAGTTCCTCACAGATTGTGGCATTGTATTCTTTAGTAAGATCCTCGGCATACGCAACATCCATAGTGGTAATATCTGCACCATTTACTAAGATATCGTAAGCCATCTCTCCTGCCTTGTATCCAATATCATAGTAGCTAATAGACAGTGTAGCAATACCACATCCAGAACAAATACCCTCTTCACCTGCAATTACCGGTACCTTAGCCGGCAGGCAAATATTATTAATAATATCTGTGTTGGCTGCCATAGTATTGTCTGTTGGAACATAAAGAGCATCACAATCTTCAATTGCATTGGTAACTACTGACTGAATCTCATTAGAGTCTGCTGCTGTATATTCTTTGTAGGCAATACCGTCTTCATCTAATGCCTTCTCAAATAACTCTGCCTGGTACTTTGAATTGGGCTCTGCAGAACAGTAGAGGATACCAACCTTCTTAACATCCGGCAAAAGCTCTACCAACATATCTTCCTGCTCATCGATTGGGGCAAGGTCAGAAGTTCCTGATACGTTAATACCTGTTGCTCCTGTCCAGTCATCAATTCCAAGAGCTGTGGCAAAATCTGTAACAGAGGTTCCAAGAATCGGAATATCTGCAGTTGCCTGAGCTGCTGTCTGCAGTGGAAGGGTTGCATTTGCCAGAATCAAATCTACATCGGAAGACACAAAATTATTAATAATGGTTCCGCACTGTGCCTGCTCACCCTGGGCATTCTCCACTTCAATATCAACTACTCCGTCCCCAAACTTTTCATTTATCGCATCCTGAAATCCTTCTGTAGCTGCGTCAAGTGCCGGGTGCTCTAACATCTGGCATATACCTATACTATACTTCTGTCCGGATGCCGTCTTGGTAGAAGCATCGCTACTGCTGCTAGAAGAAGAACTTCCTCCGCACGCTGCCAAAGATAGGGTCATAGCTGTGCAGACACCTACCGCCATCAATTTCTTCATTTTCATAATATAAATCCTCCTCCATTATGCTGACACTTTTGCGCTTTATGCCGTAACGCTTTAACGTGCAAAAGTCATTTGGTTTATTATATCTACAAATCCTTGATTCGTCAATTGTTTCTTGCAAGGCCTTTAAAAAAAAGTTATAGTAGGATTATCTGTATAGATAGGAGATTTTTAAATGTTTTTAGAAAATAAAACTGTACTTTTGGGAGTAAGCGGGGGCATTGCAGCCTACAAAAGTGCCTCCCTTGCCAGCAAATTAGTGAAGGCCGGTGCTGAAGTTCGTGTCATCATGACTGAAAATGCCCGCAACTTTATAAACCCTATTACCTTTGAATCCCTTACCGGCCACAAATGTATTGTAGATACCTTTGACCGCAATTTTGAATTCAAAGTAGAGCACGTTGCTTTAGCTAAAAAGGCAGACGTTATAATGATTGCCCCCGCCACTGCAAATGTTATGGCAAAATTAGCCCATGGCATGGCCGATGACATGCTGACTACGACAGTACTTGCAAGCAATGCGCCAAAGATCATTGCTCCTGCCATGAATACTGCCATGTATGAAAATCCCTTAACCCAGCATAATATGGAGCTCCTTTCCAAATATGGATTTGAAGTGATCACCCCTGCCTCCGGTTATTTAGCCTGTGGGGATACCGGTGCTGGAAAAATGCCAGAGCCTGAAGAACTCTATGAATATATTTTAAAGGCTATTGCATGTCCAAAGGATCTTAAAGGATTAAATATTTTAGTTACTGCCGGTCCTACAGCAGAATCCATTGATCCGGTACGTTACATTACCAACCATTCTTCTGGAAAAATGGGATATAACATTGCCAAGATCTGCATGCTCCGTGGAGCAAAGGTCACCTTAGTCACAGGACCAACTGCAATTTCCTATCCACCATTTGTGGATGTAGTGCCTGTAACCACTGCCCAGAACATGTATGAAGCTGTAACCTCAAGAAGTCCTTCCATGGATATTATTATCAAAGCCGCCGCTGTAGCAGACTACCGTCCGGCTCGTGTGGCAGATGATAAGATCAAGAAAAATGAAACTTCCATGGCCATCCAATTAGAAAAAACCGAGGACATTTTAAAATACTTAGGAGACCACAAAATGGAGGGGCAGTTTCTATGCGGCTTCTCTATGGAGACCAAAGATATGTTGGAAAATTCCAGAAAGAAATTAAAGAAGAAAAATCTGGATATGATCGTAGCCAACAATTTAAAGGTCTCCGGTGCCGGTTTTAAGAGAGATACCAATGTGGTTACACTAATTACCAAGGATCAGGAAATCCAACTGCCTCTTATGAGCAAGGAAGAAGTAGCCTGCAAGCTGATGGATCATATTTTAAACATGAGAAAAAATACTAGATAATACAATCTAAAAGGCCTTTCCTTTAGCCCACTTATTTGCGGATAAAGGAAAGACCTTTTTTGTCTTCATATTGGAATTATTCTACATTCTTTAAGGCCTCATCCATAGGCACTTTCTGAATTCTTCTATACTCTACAATGGCCACCAGGCCGTAGGTTGCAAGTCCCAGGAAGAACATTTTTATATAGACCCTCATAGGTACATATAAAGGAAGCCATCCACTGTAGCTTTCTAGCATCATTATTCTGAAAACATAAGTTAGAAAGCATTTAATTAAAGGCATAGTTACTAAAATTCCAAAGACCACCACTATGGAGGTGGCCAGTATATACAGCCTACTAATCTCTGCATTGGTATATCCTAAGATTTTTGCCATAGATATAGACTGGGCATTTTTTTCTATAATAAGTTTAGACAGGAGGTATATGATTACCATAAAAATACCTACGGCAAAACCATCTACCATATACATCATATTTCCCATAGAGTTATTTAACTGCCTGCTAACCTTGGACAAGGAATCCAAATTAATAACTGTAGCAATATATTCTTCCTTAATATCAGGGATCTCCCTATCTGAAAAATACCCACAGAAATAATTATCTCCCAGATTAAAGAAATCATTTAGTTGCGATTGACCCATAAATACTGTCACAGCCGCTGCATAGTCATAAATTCCTGCCACTTTAAACGTATATTTTTTTTCATCATACTTTTCTTTTAAGGTAATGGAATCTCCTTTTTTCAGCAGGTACTTATCTGCATAGGCTGAGGAAATATATACTTCTTTCTCCTTTAAATCCTTCAAATCTAAAGAGATATATTTACTATCATCTAAAACTCCATAAATGGTAACCTTTTCCTGCTTAGCTACATCTCCAAGAGTTTCCAGGGAATAAGCACTGAATTTTTCTGCATCCTTATTTTTGGTCTCAACTCCCTGGGAGTACTGCAAAAGAGCCTGGACTTTTTCCATTTCGTCTGCCGCAGTTGTCGCACTTAGAGGGACCTGCAGAATATACTGATAATTTGCAAAAAGGCCTGTCTCAATCTCCTCCTGATAATGATTTAATACTTCCGGCAAGGCAAGGCCAAACATCAGAAGCATATTGGCAAAGGCCAGTCCTAAAATCAGGACCAGATAATTCTTACGATTCTGCAGGATTACCCTAAGTCTAAATCTCTGAAAAAATGGAATCTTCTGACTTAATTTGAAGGCTCTCTTCGCTTTCTTTTTACTTAAATCTCTGCGGATAAACTTAAGAGGGGATAGCTTTAATTTTGCATGAAGAACACAAAAAGTCACCACAAGCATAATAAGGGTAGGTACCACAGTCGTCAAAAGAAAGGCATCACCATTCCAAATGGTAACATATGTTGGCAGGCTATAGCTTCCATAGTAAATTTTTGCGATTACATCCTTCATGAAGCTATAACCGATAATATTTCCTATGATTGCTCCTATAAATGTAACGATAATAGGCATGGCCATATAGTGGCGCAGCAACTCTCTTCTGGTGTAACCGGAAGCTCTTAAGGTACCGATAACATTTGCCTCCTTTGAGATGGTATTACTGATGGTAACGGCAAATACAAAGGCCATGATCAGGATGATCATATAAAGAAGGATAATCACCATGGCCCGGTCTCCTCCTAGATCCTCTCCGGTAAAGTTAATGGCTTGATTTAGGTATCTGGGGACCACCTCTTCTAAGCTGATTTCCTTACTCATATCCTTAATTAACTCTTGGGAAACTTCTTTTTCCTCCACCTCATCTGAGAGATCTTTGTCATATTTCCAAACATAACTATAATTTAAGTCACTGTCCTTAAAATGCTTAAAGCTGTCTGCAGTAACAAGAGCCACCCCAAATTTAATGGAATCAAACATAGAATCATTATTGTCTTGAAAGAGGGCACTATAATCAGAAAGGGCCACAAGGCCTGTAATCTTCCATGTGCCATCATGCTCCCTTAGACTATCTCCAACTTTCAGATTATTATTATCTGCATACATGCGATCAATGGCAATTTCATTTCTTTTCTTTGGAAATTTTCCTTCCATGAGACAAGCCTTATTTACTTCTTCACGATTCTGAAAAATCCGAAGGTATGTATCATTAGCTATTTCCTTTTCTACATAATAATTCTTATATAGACTAATTCCCAGGCTTTCTAATTTATCCCACTGCTCCTGGCTGATTTCCTCTTTGCTTAAAAAATGGCCATTTTCAATATTGTATTTTTCAAAACTATCATCGTAGGCTTTTAACATACTGCTGCAGGATACCATGTAGCCGCAAACCAGGCCAATGGTGCTTACCATCAATAAAAATATTACCAGATATTTCCCTATTTCATCTTTCAATTCCCTAGGCAATCGTTTATTCAGTGGATTTCTCATGATCTTTATCCTCCTTCATTGTCTACCACTCTAATTGTACTGCAGGAATTTTTTCTTGATTAATATAATTCTTTCTGATCATACCATCCCGAAGACTAATAACCCGGTCTGCCATATCCTTTACGGCATCATTGTGGGTAACCATAATAACCGTATTACCATACTTCTGATTTATGGTCTCAATCAAATGCAGAATATCCTTAGATGTCTGATAATCTAGGGCTCCTGTCGGCTCATCACAAAGGAGAATATCTGGGTTCTTAACAATGGCACGACCTATGGCTGTTCGCTGCTGTTGGCCTCCAGATAACTGGTTTGGAATTTTAAAACGATGTTCCCACAATCCCAGGGTATGCAGAAGATCGTCGACATCCAGGGGATGTTTGCTTAGATAAGCTCCCACCTCAATATTTTCTCTTACCGTAAGGTTGGGTATAAGATTATACATTTGGAAAATGTAGCCCAAATGATTTCTTCTATACAGGGTGAGTTTCTTGTCCTTCATTTCTTTAATCTTTTCTCCATCAATAGAAATATAACCGGCATCTGCCCCATCAATACCACCAATGATATTTAAAAGGGTAGATTTGCCGGAGCCTGAGGGTCCAAGAAGCACGCAAATTTCTCCTCGTTGGATTTCAAAGCTAATCCCCTTTAATACCTCTACTCGGTTATCAGCAGAACCAAAACTCTTTTTTAGATTATTAATTTCAATAAACATAAGCTTTCCTCTCTCAATAACATTTGCAAGGTTAGGTTATTCTAACATTCGTAAGCTAATCTTATCACACTGACAGAAAGCTATCTAGCTTTTATAAAAAAATGAACAAAAAATATACAATAATTTTAAGCACAAAAAAAACAGCCACAAGGCTGTTTTCTTATTACATATAGGTTTGTACCTTCAAAACTGCATACAAGTCAATCTACATCTTTCTTTTCCACTAACCTACTTGGTCATGCCTTCGACCTATTAGTATCAGTCAGCTC
>CAVAKZ010000034.1:0-25470 GCA_963589425.1 Parabacteroides distasonis
CGTCCTGTACATGGATTGTTACTTCGATTCAGCGGATTTATGCGGTTGGGAGACTTTTCATCGTCGGGAACAACAGTACATCTCTTATTGCCGCACTATCGGTCAGCAACATCACCAATCGGTCGATTCCGTATCCGATTCCTCCTGTTGGTGGCATTCCTATCTCCAAGGCATTTAAGAAGTCTTCATCGGTATGCTCTGCTTCCTCATCTCCTGCTGCCGCATTGGCATCCTGGGCTGCAAAACGCTCTCTCTGGTCGATTGGGTCGTTTAGCTCTGAGTATGCATTACACATCTCCCAAGTATTAATGAAAAGCTCGAATCTTTCTACCTTGCTTGGGTCTGATGGTTTCTTCTTTGTCAATGGAGAAATCTCGATTGGGTGATCCATGATAAATGTTGGCTGAATCAGTTCCTTCTCGCAGTATTCTTCAAAGAAGAGGTTGATGATATCGCCCTTCTTGTGGTGCTTCTCGTACTCGATGTGGTGCTCGTCTGCCAGCTTCTTAGCTGCCTCATCATCTGCCACCTCATCAAAATCTATGCCTGCATATTTCTTAATAGCATCGTTCATGGTTAATCTTGCAAATGGCTTTCCAAGATCGATTTCGATTCCGTTATAAGTAATAGTGGTAGTTCCACATACCTTTTCTGCCAGATAGCGGAACATGGACTCTGTAAGCTCCATCATACCTTCATAGTCTGTGTATGCCTGGTATAGCTCCATAAGTGTAAACTCTGGATTGTGGCGGGTATCTACGCCTTCGTTTCTGAATACACGACCGATCTCGTATACTCGCTCCATTCCTCCAACGATCAAACGCTTCAGGTAAAGCTCCAAAGAAATACGCAGCTTTACGTCTTCATTTAAGGCATTGTAGTGTGTCTCAAATGGTCTTGCTGCTGCTCCTCCTGCATTGGATACCAGCATAGGTGTCTCTACTTCCATAAAATCACGTCCGGAAAGGAAGTTGCGGATCTCTTTTAGGATCTGAGAACGCTTAATAAATACCTGCTTGCTCTCCTCATTCATAATAAGATCTACGTATCTTTGACGGTAACGCATGTCTGTATCTGTAAGTCCGTGGAATTTCTCCGGGAGAATCTGCAGGGACTTTGAAAGAAGAGTCATCTCCTCTGCGTGGATAGAAATCTCTCCTGTCTTTGTGCGGAATGCATATCCCTTAATTCCGAAAATGTCTCCGATATCGCTTTTCTTAAAGTCAGCGTAGGATTCTTCTCCGATAGCATCACGAGCTACATAAATCTGAATATTGCCCTTGAGGTCACGGATGTTGCAAAAGCTTGCCTTTCCCATAACACGCTTAAACATCATACGTCCGGCAATTTGTACATGAATGGGGCTTGCATCCATGATTTCGCGACGTTCGTTATAGTCTTCGTTGGTTACCTTTCTTGCCTCTTCTTCTGAAAGTCCTTCTACAGATGGAAGGGGACGATCTCCAATGATTTCTGCTTCATGTGCTTCATATAAACTCTTTACTTCATCAGAATGATGAGTCTGATCAAATTTTGTAATTTCAAATGGGTCTTTTCCTCTTGCCTGAAGGTCAGCTAACTTGTCTCTACGGACTTTGCGCAGCTGATTCACATCCTGCTCTTGTGGCTTCTTCTGTTCTGCCATACTACCCTCTCCTTTCTCAGGTCCTTATATCTTCTCTACCAATTCACTAATTAGTTTGCACGGCTGATCTCTAATACTTCGTATTCCATAACTCCGGCCTGGGTCTCTACTTCGATCTTGTCTCCTACCTTCTTTCCGATAAGAGCCTGTCCTACCGGTGACTCGTTGGAAATCTTGCCTTCCAGGCTGTTTGCTTCTGTAGATCCTACGATTTTGAATTCGATTTCCTCCTCAAAGGTAATATCGTAAGCCTTTACGATACATCCGATGTTGATCTTGTCTAAATCTACTTCATCCTCTACTACAACTTCAGCATTCTTTAAGATTGCTTCTAATTCTTCAATACGTGCTTCGATATCTCTCTGCTCGTCTTTTGCTGCATCATACTCTGCATTCTCTGAAAGGTCTCCCTGCTCTCTGGCTTCTTTGATCTTTCCGGCAATTTCTTTACGCTTTACTACTTTTAAGTCTTCTAATTCTTCCTCGAGAGCTTTCAAGCCTGCATAGGTTAATAATCTTTTCTTTGCTTCCATGAATCCCAGTTCCCTTCTCGTTTTTATTACTTGTATATCTTAATTTTTTCTTTCCTTGTCTCTTTTCTTCAAATCATTTTTAACAGCTTGTTAACGACTTTTTAGCTTCTATTATCTTAGCTTTTTAACAACTGTTAATCGCCAAGATCCTAACGATCTTGGCGATATCTTCTTGCAAATAAAGAGACTTTCGCAATTTCAATATTATAACGAAGCCCCCAGGCTATGTCAACGAATTATTCAGCAGATTTTCCAATTCTTCATAGGATTCTACCTGGTTGATGGCCTCCCGTAATCTGGCTGATCCTTTTAGGCCTTTTGTGTACCAAGCAACGTGTTTTCGCATCTCTCGGATCCCCAGGTAATCTCCTTTAAATTCAATCTGTAACCTGGCATGTCTTAACATGGTCTCTCTTATAGTCTGCACCGTGGGACGGTCTGGCAGCTTTCCGCTTTTTTCATATTCTATAAGTTCTCGAAAGATCCAAGGATTCCCCTGAGCACCCCTGCCGATCATTACTCCGTCACATCCCGTTTCTTCTTTCATGGCAAGGGCTTTTTCTCCTGATGTGACATCTCCATTTCCGATTACCGGAATTTTTACTTCTTCCTTTACCTGCCTGATAATATCCCAGTCCGCTTTTCCCGAGTAATACTGCTCCCTGGTTCGTCCATGGACTGCCACTGCCGATGCTCCTGCTTCCTCTATGATCTTGGCGATTTCCACAGCGTTGATACAGGAATCATCAAAGCCTTTTCGAATTTTTACTGTCACTGGTTTTTGGATGGCTTTCACTGTGGCCGAGACAATGTCATAAACTAATCCTGGATTTTTCATCAAGGCAGAGCCTTCCCCGTTTCGAACAACCTTTGGCACGGGACATCCCATGTTAATGTCTAGAATCTGAAAGGGAAGTTCCTCTATTATCTTTGCCTGCTCACTAATGATCTTTGGATCGGAGCCAAACAACTGCAAGGACACCGGATATTCCTGCGGATGAATGGATAAAAGTGCCTTGGTGTTTTTATTTTTATACTGCAGTGCCTTTGCACTAATCATTTCCATACATAAAAGCCCCGCTCCCTGTTCTTTACACAGAAGCCGAAACGGTAGATCCGTTACTCCGGCCATGGGAGCGAGGATGTATGGATTGTCCAATGTAACATTTCCAATCTTCATCATTTTTCTTATGTTATCTTTTCTTATGTTATATTTTCGTCTATTTCTTTTTTGCGTTTTTATCGTAAATAATCTTAAGTCCCTTCAAGGTTAACTGGGGATCATAATAATCAATGGTGTCTGTCTCCTTGGAAATAATATTACCCAGACCCCCTGTAGCTACCACCTTGGCATCTGTATAGCCTGATTCCTTTCGGATTCGGTTTACGATATATTCTGCCTGGCCAATCTGTCCGAAGACAATTCCTGCCTGCATGCAGGATACGGTTTCTTTTGCCAGAATACTGTCTGGTTTCTTAATTACTACTTCAGGAAGCATGGCTGCCATATTCCACAGAGACTGGGCAGATGTTCTGATTCCCGGTGCGATTACTGCTCCTTCAAAGGTTCCTTCCGGCCCCACAATATCGTAGGTAGTGGCAGTTCCAAAATCAATAACAATAATCGGTCCGCCATACAAGGTGTAGGCCGCCACTGCATCTACAATGCGGTCCGCCCCTACCTGTTTTGGATTCTCTGTCACAATACGGATTCCTGTCTTGATTCCGGCGGAAACCACCATAGGTTTGATATGAAAGTACTTTACAAATGCACTTCCCAAAGAATGCATTACCTCCGGCACTACCGATGCCATAATTACTGCATCGATATCTGATGCCTTCACACCCTGAAGTTCAATAAGTTCCCGCAGGGTAATTGCGTATTCATCAGAGGTTCTTGTAACCTTTGTCGTCATTCGAAAGGTTCCGTGTAAGTTCTCCCCGTCGAATATTCCCAAGGTAATATTCGTATTACCAATGTCCATTACTAGTAACATTAAGCTTCCCCTTCCTTTTCCTTCTCTTCTAATTCTTCTAGGTCATCTTCTCCCAGGAAAAATACCTTGTAATATAGCTGCAAAGATTCTAGAAGATCCTGCTTAGTCCGCTGGATTTCCTTAATCTTTAAATGGCTTCCAATGTCATCGAAAGTAGGATCAAAGTCCTTGCTGCTAACCTCAAAACAAAGCTCTCCATTTTCCTCAAAAACCAAAGTCAGGATTCCCCCAACGTCATTTACATAAAGCACACACAGAATCTTTAATTCGTCTTTAATTCGATCCGGAAGCTGGTCAAAATCCGGATTTAAATAATATTTCTCCTCGTAGGAGTTGGCGCCACACAGCACTACTTTATCATTATACATATCCATATACACCTCTTACTGAAACTTCTCCGGCATAAACTTCCCGTTCCTCTCCATCTTCCAGGCGAACAATCAGTTCTCCCAAGGAGTTAATACCCAGAGCCATTGCCTCATATTCATGTCCGGGCTCTAGGACCCGGACTTTCTGATTTCTATTTAACAAAAGACCATTGTAATGATCCATCACCCCGGAAAGATCCTGAGTCTCCATGAAGATCTCATAGAATTTCTCAAAGCTTTCCATAATAGCCGCCACAAGATCTGCTCTCTTTACCTCATCCCCGCTTTCGATCTTTAGGGATGTGGCAACTTTTTCAATTTCTTCCGGGAAGGCTTCCATATTTACATTAATCCCTACCCCTATAACTACATAATTAATGTAATCGATCTCCGCGCTCATTTCTGTTAGGATTCCGCAGATTTTCTTTCCACTTAAAATAATATCGTTGGGCCACTTGATTCCAGGCTTTAGGCCTGTAACCTTCTCCACCCCTTCTTCCACAGCCAGGGCCATGATCAAGGTCAATTCCGAAGCCTTGTTAGGCAGCATATCCGGATGCAAAAGAATAGTCATGGAAATGCTGCTGCCGGAAGGAGATTCCCAGGCTCTGCCTCTTCTTCCCTTGCCTGCCACCTGTCTGTCAGCCACAAACAAGCTTCCATGATTTGTCAAATCTCCCTTATCCCCCAGTTCCTTGGCTCTGGTGTTGGTAGAATCAATCTCATCATAATAAACCACCGGACGTCCTACCCACTTTGTTTCCAGCTGGCTTTCAATCTCCGCCTTTGACAAAACATCCACGCTCTCTAGTAGATGATAGCCCTTGTTTCGCACCGCTTCGATTTTATAGCCTTCTTTTTTTAACTGCTCGATTACCTTCCAAACAGCAGTGCGTGACACCTGAAACTGCTGACACAACTGCTGGCCGGAAATATATCCGTCGCTTTCTTTTAATAAACGCAAAATTTCTGCTTTCATTGTTCTTTCCTTCTAAATCTGACCTGTGAAGCTAATTTGAATTTAACATGGTCTGTAATAATTCCGCACCTGTTACCTTACCATATTTCCCCCTATCCGGCATTAAATTTTCCAAGAAAATACATGCCGGATATTCGCCGTTTTCCCCTTCTGATGAAAGATCTATTTTCCTGCTTAAATTTATAAATTTCGCCGCTGTCTTGCCGCCTCAAACATCAGCACCGTAGCTGCCACTGCAGCATTTAGGGATTCCACCTGTCCCAGCATTGGAATCTTGATATATTGGTCCGCCAGATCTGCCGTCTCTCTGCTAAGGCCATTTCCCTCATTTCCTATAAGAAATGCTGTCGCCTTCCTATAATCCGGCACATCATAGTCCAGGCTGTCCTCTAGGTGGGCTGCGTAAATTTTTACCCCCCGGCCTTGAAGCTCCTTCATGGTTTTATGAAGTTCCTCTGTATAAAGGAAGGGCACCCGGTAGATGGCACCCATGGTGGACCGAATGGTTTTTGGATTGTAAATGTCTACACATCCCTTGTCCATAAGAATCCCACTTACTCCAGCCGCCTCTGCCGTGCGGAAAATAGTTCCCAAATTTCCCGGATCCTGCAAATGTTCCAAAATCATCAGCTGGCTTTCATCCCCCAAAAGGTCCTCTAGCTTATAGTCTTTTTGTTTTACAAGGCATAAAATCCCCTGTGGGCTTTTGGTGTCTGACACATAGGCGAAAACTGCGTCTGTCAAAATTTCTTCCCTGACAGAAGTTCCCTCTAAAGCCTCACGAATCACTGCTTCTTCCTTCTTATAAAAAGACTCGGAAGCATAAACCTCTAGAATGTCCTCTTTTGGGACTTCCCGAAACATGCGAATGCCTTCCACCAGATATAGCTTTTCTCCGTCTCTGGCCTTCTTCTTTTTCATAAGATTTGCCAAGCGTTTCACTTTGGCATTCCCTGTACTTGCAATCATAGACTATTCCCCTTTTGTTAGCTATTTTGAATAGTTTTATAATACTTTATATTGCAACTTAGTTCAAGTTGTGATAATATTGTTTCGGCTCTTCGGAGCCAACAACGAGAAATAAAGATTGTAACTACGTAATAAGCGCCTATCAACAGCTAAAATCTATTGTTTTGCCGTTATTGTTAGGTGTTTTTTTGCGGTCATTTTACAGGTATAAATCTATATGAGGTGATGAATTAATATGAAACAATATGATGTAATTATTATCGGTGCCGGTCCCGGGGGAATTTTCTCCGCTTACGAACTTGTGAAGAAAAATGGGGACCTGAAGGTTGCTGTATTTGAGTCTGGTCACGAGCTTAGCAAGCGCCACTGCCCTATTGACGGAAAGAAGATCAAGGCCTGTATCGGATGTAAGAGCTGCTCTATTATGAGTGGTTTTGGTGGAGCCGGTGCATTTTCTGACGGAAAGTACAATATCACCAACGACTTTGGTGGTACTCTCTTTGAATATATCGGAAAAAATGAAGCCCTAGAGCTTATGAATTATGTGGATGATATTAACATGGCCTACGGTGGAGAGGGCACAAAGATGTACTCCACAGCCGGAAGCAGTTTCAAGAAGCTTTGTCTTCAGAACAAGCTGAATCTTTTGAACGCTTCTGTTCGCCACCTGGGCACAGATATTAACTACGTGGTTCTTGAAAACATTTACGCAGAGCTAAAAGACCAGGTTGACTTCTACTTTGATACTCCTGTAGAGGATGTAGAAAAAGACGGCGAGGCCTTTATTGTAAAGACTGCTTCTGAAAGCTACCACTGCCCAAAATGTATTATTTCCGTTGGACGCAGCGGCAGCAAGTGGATGGAGACAATCTGCGACCATCTGAAGATCAAGACCCTATCAAACCGTGTGGACATCGGTGTTCGTGTAGAGCTTCCTGCAGTTATCTTCTCTCATTTAACCGATGAGTTGTACGAAAGCAAGATCGTTTACCGTACTGAGAAATTCGAAGATAATGTGCGTACCTTCTGTATGAACCCTTACGGTGCTGTGGTAAATGAAAATACCAACGGAATCGTTACTGTAAACGGCCACAGCTATGAGGACCCTGCAAAACACACAGAAAATACCAACTTTGCCCTCTTAGTATCTAAGCATTTTTCTGAGCCTTTTAAGGACAGCAACGGATACGGTGAAAGCATTGCCCGCCTCTCCAATATGTTAGGCGGCGGTGTTATTGTTCAGCGTTTTGGCGATCTGGTTCGTGGAAGACGAAGCAACCAGAAGCGTATTGAGGAAGGTCTGGTAAATCCAACCCTGGCTGCTACACCGGGAGACTTAAGCTTGGTTCTTCCAAAGCGAATTCTTGATGGAATCGTGGAAATGATCTACGCATTGGACAAGATTGCACCGGGAACTGCCAACGACGATACCTTGCTTTACGGTGTGGAAGTTAAATTCTACAATATGGAAGTAGAGTTAGATGAGCATCTGGAAAGCTGCCACAAGGGTCTCTACATCATCGGAGACGGAAGTGGTGTGACCCACTCCCTGTCCCACGCTTCCGCCAGCGGAGTATTTGTTGCAAGAGAAATCCTTGGAGAAAACTAGGATAAATAAAAAGCAATAAAGAATTTCATAATAAAATCGAAATGAATTATAAAAAGTCAAGTTAAGCAAAGTCTTAACTTGACTTTTTTTTGCAAAAAGACTATTATGTACGCAACACATAGTTTTTAATACTACATGTCATAGCAAAGAGGTGTTATTTATGAAAAATCCAACTTATACAAACACATATAGTCCCAAGGCGGTTTTTCTTTTTCGTCCAAAAGACCCAGGAAGCGCCCTGACCCACCTGATTGCATTTGTGGCCGCAATCTTTGCCACACCGCCCCTGCTGATTCACGCAGCTATGAACGGGGCATCCTTTATAAAATTAGTAAGTTTAAGCGTCTTTATGCTTAGCATGGTCTTGTTATATGGCGCCAGCACAGTATATCATTCCTTTGATATATCAGAGGGCACCAACAAAATCCTGCGAAAAATAGACCACATGATGATTTTCATCCTTATTGCAGGCTCCTACACCCCGGTATGCACCATTGCCATCGGAGGCAGGGTAGGTGCCCGACTCCTAGCCTTGGTTTGGGGTATTGCCCTAGCCGGCCTAATATTAAAAGCCTGCTGGGTTACCTGCCCAAAGTGGTTCTCATCCCTAATATATATCGGGATGGGCTGGGTATGTATACTGGCCCTACCACAGATCATCCACAATCTGTCAGGAGCAGCCTTTAGCTGGTTACTAATGGGAGGAATCATCTACACCATAGGAGGAATCATCTACGCCATGAAGTTTCCCGTCTTCCATGACCGCTACAAGAACTTCGGAAGCCATGAACTCTTCCATGTCTTCGTCATGGCTGGAAGCCTCTGCCACTTCATCATGATGTACAACTATCTCACTATGATGTAATTGATGATGACAAAATGTATCAACAAACTTCCCCAGATTATGTAAAATAATCAAAGCAAAAGAAGACCCTTGGAGCACGCAGCGCAAGGGCGTCTTCGTTGTTTTCGTTTATTTTACATAATTTAGTCGACACTTTTTGTTTACATTTTGTCATCATCTATTCTTATTTCCCATTTGTTAACAATTAATTCTTATTTTAATCACCGTTTCATCACAATTTGCCCTTATACTAATAATTGTTCGAAAGAACAAAACAAATTCTTTTTCATAACTTTTCCTCAGGACTGCACAACCTCTAATGCAGTCCTACTTTTTTGTCTAAATACATCTCAGTCGGGACACAGGCTCCTAAAAACTCTCCTAAGAACTCTCCGAGAAATTCGATACCATTTCCTCTTTCTTCTTTTTGGGAAATTGTTTAATCTCATATTCCCTTTTCATGGCATGGATCTTAGATTCATGTTCTTCGTAATAAACAAGTTCCACCGGACGCCTTGTCTTTGTATATTTGGCTCCCGTCCCCTGGTTGTGGGCCTGAATGCGTTTCTCTAAATCATTTGTCCAGCCGGTGTAGAGACTTCCATCCCTACACCGAACCATATAGGTATAATTCTTCTTTGTTTCCATCATATTTTCACATTACATATTTATCAGAAAAGAGCCGCAGACAGCTTGCCTGCGACTCTTTATTTTATATCCTGGGAACTATTTTACTGTAACCTTAATTGGCTTTAAATTCCAGATTTCATTTGCATACTCACGGATAGTTCTGTCTGATGAGAACTTACCACTGCAAGCAGTGTTAAGAAGAGCCATCTTAGCCCAGCCTTCTTTATCTCTGTATGCCTTCTCTACCTTCTCCTGTGCATCTGCATAAGAACGGAAGTCCTTAAGGATAAAGTATACATCCGGACGGTTTCCGCCAACAGAATACAGAAGTGAATCATGAAGGTCACGATACATCTCTGTGTCTCCGTTTGAGTAGGTTCCATCTACTAACTGATCTACTACTCTGCGTACATCTGCATCGTTGTTGTAGATCTCCATCGGATCGTATCCACCGTTCTGCTCGAAGTTAATAACTTCGTCTGAGCTAAGTCCGAAGATAAATGCGTTCTCTGCACCTACTTCATCTACGATCTCTACGTTAGCTCCATCCATGGTTCCAAGAGTCGGAGCACCGTTTAACATAAACTTCATGTTACCGGTTCCTGATGCTTCCTTAGAAGCTGTAGAAATCTGCTCGCTGACATCTGCTGCTGCGAAGATCCACTCAGCGTTAGATACACGGTAATCTTCAATAAATACTACCTTGATCTTACCGTTGATGCTGCGGTCATTGTTAATTACATCTGCTACAGAGTTAATTAACTTAATAGTCTGTTTTGCACGAACATATCCGGCAGCTGCCTTAGCACCAAAGATAAAGGTTCTTGGATAGAAGCTGATCTCCGGATGCTCTTTGATCTTGTTGTACAGATACATAACATGAAGGATGTTAAGAAGCTGTCTCTTGTACTCATGGAGACGTTTTACCTGTACGTCAAAGATAGATCTTGGATCTACTTCGATTCCATTGTGCTCTAAGATGTAAGCTGCAAGGCGCTCTTTATTCTTAGCCTTAATCTGCATAAACTCAGCCAATGCAGCATCATCCTCTGCATATTTCTTAAGTCCGCTCATAAGAGTTAAATCTGTTGCCCATGCATCTGTCTTTAACTTCTTGGTTACCCAGTCAGCCAACAATTGATTTCCATGCATTAAGAAACGTCTCTGAGTAATACCATTGGTCTTGTTGTTAAACTTCTCCGGCATCATTTCATAGAAGTCTTTTAATTCCTGATGCTTTAAGATCTCTGTATGAAGTTTTGCAACACCATTTACAGAATATCCGGCTACGATAGCTAAGTGAGCCATCTTTACCTGACCATCACGTACGATGGACATCTTAGCGATCTTCTCCTCATCTCCCGGGAATTTATCCTGAATCTGAAGGATGAATCTGCGGTCGATTTCCTGGATGATCTGGTAAACTCTTGGAAGCAATCTTGAGAAGAGGTCAATTGGCCATTTCTCCAAAGCTTCTGCCATGATGGTATGGTTGGTGTAAGCACAAACCTTAGTAGTGATCTCCCATGCTTCATCCCATCCTAAGTGTTCCTCGTCCAAGAGAAGTCTCATAAGCTCTGCTACTGCTACAGTTGGATGTGTATCATTCATCTGAATGGTCATCTTCTCCGGAAGCTTATGAATGTCTGTATGTTTCTTCTTGTATTTATCAAGAGCTAACTGCAGGGAAGCAGATACAAAGAAGTACTGCTGTTTCAGGCGAAGCTCTTTACCTGCCATATGATTATCGTTTGGATAAAGCACCTCTACGATATTACGAGCCAGGTTCTCCTGCTCTACCGCCTTGTGATAATCTCCTCTGTCGAAGGAATCTAACTGGAAGTCTACGATTGGTTCTGCATCCCAAATACGAAGGGTATTTACCACATGGTTGTTATAACCTACGATTGGATAATCATAAGGAACTGCCAATACAGATTCATAGTTCTCCTGCTTAAACTGCATATCACCGGTCTCTACATCGTACTCTACCCGAATATTTCCACCAAAGCGAACTTCCTTTGCATATTCCGGTCTGCGAAGCTCAAATGGATTACCATTCTTTAACCAGTTATCCGGAGTCTCTACCTGGTAACCATCTTCGATTTTCTGCTTAAACATACCATAGCGATAGCGAATACCACATCCATAGGCTGCATATCCAAGTGAAGCCAATGAATCCAAGAAGCAGGCTGCAAGTCTTCCAAGACCACCGTTACCAAGGGCCGGGTCTGGTTCCTGGTCCTCGATTAGGTTCAAGTTGATGCCCAGCTCGTCTAAAGCTTCTGCCACTTCCTTGTAAGCTGTCATGTTGATTAAGTTGTTGCCAAGGGCTCTTCCCATAAGGAACTCCATAGACATGTAGTAGACAATCTTCGGATCATCTTTTTCATACTGGTCCTGAGTTGCGATCCAGTCTTCTACAATTGCCTCTTTAACAGCATAAGAAACCGCCTGATATAGTTCCTGGTCAGACGCCTCAGAAATATCCTTACGGAACAAACGTCTTACATTATTTCTTACTTCTTTTTTAAACTCTTCTTTTCTAAAAGAAGATGTGTTCTGTGGTACTGCTTTTTTAATTTTGCTGCTCATGTATTTTTCTCATTTCCTTTCCTAGGTTCCTGTTTATAGAATCTGTTTGATGAGGATTATACTCGCTCCACTCCAAGAGTTACCTGCTCACCGTTGATCTTCCATTCTTTCACATATCCTGCCGGAGCAGCCTTTGCTACTTCCTTGGCCAGTGTCTCAGATCCAATGGTGTCTGCATTATCAGCAAATACCTTCTCTGCCTTCTCGGTTCCTTCGTAAGTAATACGAATGTTATCCATTACTTCAAAATCAGCTTCCTTACGCATAGTCTGTACTTTACTGATGATCTCTCTTACAAAACCTTCTTCCAAAAGTTCTTCTGATAAGTTGGTGTCCAATACAACGGTAATGCCGTTGTCATTCTCAGATACATATCCTTCCATCTGTGCGCTCTCGATCAAGAGATCTTCTCTGAATAAGGTAATCTCCTGACCATTCACATCCAGCTTCAATGCATCATTTGCGTTCAGCTCATCCATAGCTGCATTTCCATCTAAATTCTCCAGCGCAGCCTTGATTCCACCCAACATTTTACCATATTTTGGTCCCACTGTCTTTAATTGTGGTTTAAAAGTATATGAAGTAAAGTCTCTTACATCTTGTGTAAATGTTACAACTTTTACATTTAATTCGTCTGCAACGATCTCTTTGTAAAATTCCGGCAAATCAAAATCAGCTTTTACATACATCTGTCCGATTGGCTGACGGTTCTTGATATTTGCAGTATTTCTGCAAGCACGTCCCATAACAACCAGCTTCAGGACTTCGTCCATGTTAGCCTCTAATTCTGTATCGATAGCTTCTTCCTTCACTTCTGGGAAGTCACAAAGATGGATACTCTCCGGTGCTGTCTCATCAATGCTTCTTACTAAGTTCTGGTAAATTTCCTCTGTCATAAATGGAATCATCGGAGCTGCTGCCTTGCTGATGTCAACCAAAGCAGTATAGAGGGTCATGTAAGCATTGATCTTATCCTGCTCCATTCCCTTTGCCCAGAATCTCTCACGGCTGCGTCTTACATACCAGTTACTCATATCATCTACAAACTCCTGAAGAGCTCTTGCTGCTTCCGGAATTCTGTAGTTTTCAAGGTCATTATCCACTTCCTTGATCACTGAATTTAATTTTGATAAGAGCCACTTATCCATAACGGATAACTTCTCATAATCCAAGCTGTACTTAGTAGCATCGAATTCATCGATATTTGCATACAGTACAAAGAAAGCATAGGTATTCCACAAGGTTCCCATGAACTTGCGCTGTCCCTCAGTAACTGCCTTTCCGTGGAAACGGTTTGGAAGCCATGGGGCACTGTTTACATAGAAGTACCAACGAATAGCATCTGCGCCGTAGGTCTCTAAGGCATCAAATGGGTCTACTGCATTTCCCTTAGACTTACTCATCTTCTGACCATTCTCATCCTGAACATGTCCAAGAACAATTACATTCTGATATGGTGCCTTGTTAAAGATCAGGGTTGAAATTGCAAGTAAGGAGTAGAACCATCCACGAGTCTGGTCTACCGCCTCGGAAATAAACTGGGCCGGGAACTGAGCCTCGAAAAGTTCTTTATTTTCAAATGGATAATGATGCTGGGCAAATGGCATGGATCCTGAATCGAACCAGCAGTCAATAACCTCCGGCACACGGTGCATCTGCTTACCACACTCCGGACACTTAATGGTTACTTCGTCAATATATGGGCGGTGAAGCTCGATCTCATCCGGGCAGTTATCAGACATGCTCTTTAACTCCTCGATGCTTCCGATGGAATGCTGGCATCCACACTCACACTCCCAAATATTTAATGGAGTTCCCCAGTAACGGTTACGGCTGATTCCCCAGTCCTGAACGTTCTCAAGCCAGTCTCCGAAACGTCCTTTACCGATACTTTCCGGAATCCAGTTGATGGTATTATTATTTGCGATCAGGTCATCCTTTACTTCTGTCATGCGGATGAACCAAGACTCACGAGCGTAGTAAATAAGCGGAGTATCGCATCTCCAGCAGTGTGGGTAGCTATGCTCAAACTTAGGTGCATCGTAGAGAAGGCCACGAGCATCTAAGTCTTTTAACACTTCCGGATCTGCCTTCTTTACAAAAAGTCCTGCAAACGGAGTAGTCTCTCCCATATTTCCCTTCTCATCTACCAACTGTACAAATGGAAAGTCGTATTTGCGTCCAACCTTGGCATCATCTTCACCAAAGGCAGGAGCGATATGTACAACACCGGTACCATCGGTAAGGGTTACGTAGCTATCGCAAGTTACAAAGAAGCATTTCTTGTGCTGTTTCTCTGCACATTCCTTTGCACATTCATATAAAGGCTCATACTCTTTGTACTCTAAATCCTGTCCCTTGTAGGTCTCAAGAATTTCGTAAGCTGCCTTTCCATCCTCAGCCAATTTTCCAAGAATCGTATCAAGCAGAGCAGATGCCATATAGTAAGTATATCCGTCTGCTGCCTTAACCTTTGCATACTCTTCCTCTGGGTTTACACAAAGACCGATGTTGGAAGGAAGGGTCCATGGAGTTGTGGTCCATGCCAAGAAGTAGGCATCCTCTCCTACCACCTTGAAACGTACAATAGCAGACCGCTCTTTTACATCCTTGTATCCTTGTGCCACTTCCTGAGCAGAAAGAGGAGTTCCACAACGAGGGCAGTAAGGAACAATCTTAAATCCCTTGTAAAGAAGACCTTTGTCCCAAATCTTCTTAAGAGCCCACCACTCAGACTCAATAAAGTTATTATCATAGGTTACGTAAGGATTCTCCATATCTGCCCAGAAACCAACGGTGCTGGAGAAATCTTCCCACATTCCCTTGTATTTCCAAACGCTTTCCTTGCACTTGTTAATGAAAGGCTCAAGACCATACTCTTCGATCTGATCCTTGCCATCCAAACCTAAAGCCTTCTCTACTTCCAACTCTACCGGAAGACCATGGGTATCCCATCCGGCCTTTCTTGGAACCTCGTAACCTTTCATGGTACGATAACGCGGAATCATATCCTTAATAACACGGGTAAGAACGTGGCCGATATGAGGCTTACCATTGGCTGTCGGAGGGCCATCATAGAACACATAGCTAGGATTTCCCTCACGCTGTTTCATACTTTTTTCAAAAATGTCATTTTCTTCCCAGAACTTTTCCGTTGCTTTTTCACGTTCAACGAAGTTAAGATCTGTCGAAACTTTCTTGTACATACTATCTCTCCTTTTTGATAATAAAAAAGCCTCGCCCTATGATAGGACGAGGCTAATCTTCGCTTATAAACCACCTAAACATACCAACATATGTCTTCCCTATAACGGGGGAATACCGTCGGTTCCTACTTGATCTTGGCTGTCTTTCTAAAAATCCATCGTTCGGTAAAACCGATGCTCGGAAGTGATTTTCAAATATATCTTACTAGTGTCGGTCTCTCACCATCTCCGACTCGCTGAGACATTGGGATAAATTCTACTGTCTTCGTCAAGGCATTTTTCATATACGTCGATATTATAGGATGAAAAAACCTGACGCGTCAAGCATTTTTTCCCAGTTTGATCATATGTATGGCCATATGGCAAGCACTTCTTGAGCAATGGGCTCTTTTATTATTTTAAAATCTTAATAATGGGTTGAAAGATTGTCTCTAAGGCATCTACATAATTTTCCCACCAGCGATCCATTAAGCTATCCTCTGTAGCAGTTGTTGCAGTCGTAGTTGCAGTAGCTGTTGTACTTTGGCTTTCCTCTGTGTCAGAAATGCTTGTCTTTGAAGAAGTATCGCTGCTTTCTTTTGATTTACTCTTTTTCTTAGCTTCTTCTTTTTCCTGTTTCTTTAAATCCTTGAAATATGCCTTCGTAAGGGTAGCTCTGGCATTTCCCACATACTGGTCCTCATAGTAGTATTCCAAAGTTCCTTCATCGCAGTCTTTACCATCCTCATCATCCGGCAGGATTTTCAGGTCTAAGTCCTTGAATTTCACATCATCCGGAAGCACCACGTAACCGGTGTTATCTTCTTCCAGGATTCCCTCCACATACTCAGACTTTTCTTTCTTCTTTACCGATACCTTCTTAAAATTGTCATAAGCATACTCAATTAGGTTTCTGGTATCTGGGTAAACATTTACTCCATGGGTTTTTAGAACTACACATACTAACTGGTAGCCATCCTTGTCAGTCATTGTTACCAGGGTAGATAAGGCCTGGTCTGTGTAACCGGTCTTTCCTCCGATGGCATACTCATAATAGTTGGCATTGGCCGGCAAGAGCATCTGATGATATTGATAGAAATAATGCTCGTCTATGGTCTTGGATTTCGGAATGGTATAATCTACAGTCTGCATAATCGTAAAGACTTCCGGATACTTATATAACTCTCTGGCAATCAGAGCCATGTCTCTGGCACAGGTATAATGATTGTCATCGTGAAGGCCATTGGTATTTACAAAGTTGGAATTCTTTCCGCCAAGCTCCTTGCACCGTTTGTTCATCTGCTTAATAAACCAGTCGTAATCGTGGCCTGCATTTTCTCCCACACTCTGTCCAATGGCATAAGCTGCGTCATTGGCAGAGGCTAGAAGCAGGGCATACATGGCATTTTTTAAGCTTAATTTATTTCCCACTTCCAAGTTGATTCTTGCATCATCCCACTCCAAAAAATCGATACACTCCTCAGTTACCCGAACTTCATCGTCAAGATCTGCATTTTCAAAAGCCACCAGGGCAGTCAATAATTTGGTAATGCTAGCTGGATAGAAATGAGCATCAATATTCTTGGCATAGAGAATGGCTCCTGTTCCCACCTCCATTACAATGGCTCCCTCGCCGTAAGTTCCCGGCCCCTCCGGCCAGTTATCCAGCTCATTGGATTCTACAGCAATCTTATAGGCTGCCTGCAGCTCATCATCCACCTCCGATTCCTGGTTAGTAGCATCGGTTGTAGAATCGGTTTCCTCGGCAAATACAGGAAGCCTGAAACTTCCTGCCAACAAAGAAAGGGTCAACCCACCTACCATTATTTTTTTCAGTATCTGTCTTGGTCTTTTCATAAATCTAATCTTCAAATCACTTCCTGAGTCTATGGATTAACTGGTTACATCTTTTATTACTTCTTCTCTTTCTTTCCGGAAAGCACCGGCATAATAATAATTAGCATAGTAACAAAGCTTGCGGTGCCTCCGATGAAATTACTGATGGGTTCTGCAATAAAGACTCCATCTACTCCCATAAAGTAAGGCAGGATTACTGTCAATGGCACTACGATAATAACCTTTCTTAAGAGGCTGAAGAAAATCGCCTGTTTTGGGTAGCCCAGTCCTACAAAGGTTGACTGGCCACAGAACATAAATCCCATCATGAAAAATCCTGCAAAGAATAAACGCAGAGCCGGTGTAGCTACTTCTGCAATCTGGGCATTTGTAGTAAAGAGTCCTACGAAGAATCCCGGGAAGAAATGTACGAACAACCAGGCTACTACCATGTATCCAAGCACCATAGTGCAGGTTACCTGAATTCCTCGTTTTACCCGACTATATTTCTTCGCTCCAAAGTTAAATCCTAATACCGGCTTGGCCCCCTCGGTCACACCGCTGGCCGCCAGATGGAAAATCTCCCGAACGGAATTTAAGATGGTCATAGCTCCTACATACACATCCCCACCCCATTTAGCCAAAGTTGCATTACATACAATCTGGGTCAGGCTGTTGGTTACATTCATAATAAACCCAGAAGCCCCCAGTTGTACAATAGAACTGATCATTTCTCTGTCATTTAATTTCATATGAGAAATATTTAATCGATAGGTGGCTTTCTTTCCTGTTAAGAATTTTAGAACCCAAAGGCAGCCGGACAACTGACTGATTACCGTAGCCACTGCTGCCCCTCGAACTCCCATATGTAAACCAAAGATAAAAATAGGATCCAGGATAATATTCATAATGGCGCCGATACACACTGTCAACATTCCTGTAGTTCCAAATCCCTGAGAATTAATAAAAAGATTCATACCAGAGCTGGTCATAACGAACAAGGTTCCCAAGAGATAAATTTGCAAATAAGCTGCTGCCGCCGGATAGGTAGCATCTGAAGCCCCAAACAAATACATAATGGGCTTCATGAAAACATATCCCACCACCATAAGAATGATTCCTGAGAGAATCATCAGCAGGAAGCTTACATTCATAAGCTTAGATGCCTTCACTTTTTCTCCGGCTCCTCTGGCAATGGACATAAGAGGAGCCCCACCTCCGGAGTATAACATGGTAAAGGCGCTTACAATAGACACTATGGGAAAGGCCAGCCCCACCCCGATAAGAGCCATGTCTGCCCCCTCACTTAAGTGTCCCAGGTAAATACGGTCTACCAAATTGTAAAGTAATTGTACTGCCTGGGCAATGGTTACGGGAACTGCCATGGATAGAATATTTTTCACCATGGAGCCCTGGGAAAAGTCCCTCTCCTCTTGCTGCTGTCCTTGCTCCTTCTCCTCCTCTTTATTCTTAACTTCTTCCACTATTTTTCTCATCCCTTTTCTGTTCTAACTATATTTCTTCTCTGTAGCACTTCTACTGTTAAGGCCTGCTACTTTTTTTAAGAATTCCCCAAGGTCTTCCCAAGAAGCCACCTAGAAAAGCTCCAGCACCAGGGCCTGATAGCCTTCTAAGTGCAGATTTCTCCCTTCTAAACTATAGCTTTCATAATTATTCAAAGCCACTGCCTTCACATCTTCAGAAAGACTTATATCCCTTGCTTCCTTCTGGAAATTTGCAATTACCAGGAGTTTTTGATTTTCTCCCTGTCGGTAAAAGGCCATAAGATTTTTTTCATCCTGCCATACCGGTACAAGCTCTCCCCATACAATGGTTTCTTTATATCTAGGATTTCTTCTTAAGGCAATCAACTTCCGGTAATACTGATAAACGGAATCCTCTTTATTTCTTTGATTTGCCAGGTTCACCCTCTCGTGGTCTGGGTGGATCATAAGCCAGGGCTCTCCCGTGGTAAATCCTGCCTTTTCACTGCCATCCCAGCAGAAGGGAACCCTTGCATTATCGCGGCTCATTTTCTTGGCCGCCTCAAAGGCTTCCTCATGGGATAAGCCAGCATCCAATCCCACCTGATACTCATCATGGGTCATAACATCATCGATTTGATCCATAGAGGTAAAATCCACATTCTCCGTTCCAATTTCCTGGCCCTGGAAAATAAAGGGAATTCCCTTCACCATAAAATTAATGGTTGCCAGCATTTTTTTGGAAGCGTCACAGACTTCTCCCTCCGGAAGATAGTGGCTGACCCCTCTTGGCTGATCGTGATTCTCGATAATATTGGCCATAAAGCCCACCCCTGCAGATTTGGCCTGACTTTTAAATACCGTGTCCCTATAGTCGTCAGGAGTCATAACCGGCCTTGCATAGGCTCCCTTTTCATTGGCACCCCAAACTTCCGTCTCCATATCAAAGATGGTGGAAAAGCATCCCTCATCTCCAACAAAATCAGCCAAGGCATCCTCGTGCTCGTCAAAAACCTCTCCCACACTGAAAGCATCATGCTTAGCAAAGGTCTCCCTATTTAATTCCATTAAAAAATCATGACAGTTTACATTTTTTAACATATTTCCCACAAAGGAAAGGCCGTCCTCCCTATCTGCCGGATAATGTCTCCAAGGCAGTTCTTTTTTTACATTAATGATGGCATCCACCCGGAAACCTGCCAAGCCCTTGTCTAGCCACCAATTTACCATCTTATAGACTGCTTCTCGAACCTCAGGATTCTCCCAGTTAAGGTCTGGTTGCTTTTTATGAAAGAAATGCAGATATTGTTTGTCCGGATGTCCCGGCAAGGGCTCCCAACAAGACCCTCCAAAATAGCTTCTCACATTGGTGGGAAGTTCTCCTTTCTTTACATCCTCAATATAAAAATACTTTCCATATTTTCCATCGGGGTCTTCACAGGCCTTCTTAAACCATTCATGTTCATCGGAGCAATGATTTACCACAAGGTCCATAACAATTCCAATGCCTCGCTTCTTAGCCTCCCCAATCAGCTCTTCCATCTCCTGCATGTTTCCAAACATAGGATCTATATTATAATAATCAGAAATATCATAGCCCTGGTCTGCCATTGGGGAGCGATAAATTGGAGAAATCCACAAAAGATCGATTCCCAGTTCCTGAAGATAATCCAACTTACCAATAATTCCTCTAAGGTCTCCAATTCCGTCTCCATTGCTGTCGCAAAAACTCTTTGGATATATTTGATAGGCAACTTTCTCATGCCACCATTTCTTCTTCATATTCGTCCTCCTTGTAGGGCTTACACCCCTCCATACTCTAACCAATTTTACCCCATGGTTTTTCCTCTTTCAATCCCTGTTTTTTCTTGTTTTTTTCTTGAAATTCCTATATAGTGTCTAGTATCTATGGACTTTAAGAGAAAGAGAGGGTTTTATTTTTATGAGTCATTCTAAAAAGGCAAAGCGCAGCAGTTTCTCCGGCTCCTTAGGCTTTGTTATGGCTGCAGCCGGTAGTGCTGTTGGTCTGGGAAATATTTGGCGTTTCCCCTACCTGGCAGCAAAAAACGGCGGCGGTACATTTATTGTTGTGTATATTATCCTAGCCCTAACCTTTGGATTTACACTTCTCATCACGGAGATTTCTATTGGACGTAAAACCAAGAATGGGCCTTTGACAGCTTACGGAGTTCTTCATCCCAAATTTAAATATGTAGGATATTTAGCCTGGATCGTTCCTATGATCATCCTGCCTTACTACTGTGCCATCGGCGGTTGGGTATTAAAATATCTGGCATCCTACGTGACAGGGGACGCTGCCAAGGCAGCCACAGACGGTTACTTTACCGCCCACATTACCAGTCAGTGGTCTCCCATTATCTGGATGCTTATTTATCTGGGGATCACTGCTTTTGTTGTAATCAGTGGTGTGGATAAAGGAATTGAGAAATACAGTCGTATTCTGATGCCAATCCTCATTGTGCTGATTATCGGTATTTCCATTTTCTCCCTGACCCTGAATCATACCGATGCTTCCGGAACTACCAGAACCGGTTTGGAGGGATTAAAGATTTACCTGATCCCCAACCTTGAAGGCATGACGGTGAAGGGCTTCTTCCTGCTTCTTATGGATGCCTTGGGGCAGCTTTTTTATTCCATCAGTGTTGCCATGGGAATTATGATCGCCTACGGTTCCTATGTAAAAGATGATGTAAATCTTATGAGCTCTATTAACCAGATTGAATTTTTTGATTCCTTAGTAGCCTTGCTGGCAGGTCTTATGATCATCCCAGCCATCTACACCTTCTCCGGAATCGAGGGAATGTCTGCAGGACCGGGACTTATGTTTGTCTCCCTTCCCAAGGTATTTGATGCCATGGGTAAGATCGGTGTTTTCATCGGTATTGTCTTCTTCTTAATGGTAAGCTTTGCCGCTGTAACTTCTTCCGTATCCATTATGGAGGCCTTGGTTTCCGGTCTTATGGATAAATGGAAATTATCCAGAAAAAAAAGCGTTACTATGACCGTGATCTACGCAGTGATCATGGGTATCGTGGTTTGCTTAGGATATAACGTATTCTACTTCGAGCTTCCACTTCCAAACGGAACAGTTGCCCAGATTCTGGACCTTATGGATTACATTAGTAACTTAATCCTTATGCCACTGGTTGCTATCTCTACATGTATCCTGATCGGTTGGGTTTTAAAACCGGAAACAGTGATCAACGAGGTTACCAAAACCGGTGCCAAGTTTGGCCGCAAGAAGCTTTATATTGTTATGGTTAAATATGTTACACCTATTTTGTTATTCTTCCTGCTGCTGCAGTCCTTAGGAATTATCTAAGAATTATCCAGAAATCCTAAGAAACAAGTGGCAAAATGGAAAAGAAAAGGATCGCGCCCAGTAAAAAGCGCGGTCCTTTTTAGTGCATACATTTATAAATTTCTTCCAGGATGCTGGCATCGGACACCGGCTTCTCCACATATCCATTGATATAGCCATGCTGCTTAGCCTCAATAATCTCTTTTCGCACCTGGTCTGCCATGACGATTTTTATAATATCGGGATAGGCAGATCCTACAGCCATGGCAAATTGAATTCCCGTATCCCCACCGCTGGTTCTGGAAAGCTGCTGGTCAATAAGCACCACTTCATATTTACTTTCAGAAAGAGCCTTTCTGGCCTCCTCAGTATTGCTAACTGTGGTAATATCCACCTTTAATTTTGCAAAACGTTTCTCCAAAAGCCGCAGCACATGACCGTTGTCATCCACTGCCAGGATTCGAAGACTTACATCCTCTCCCATCTCATTTTTTGAGACCCCATGCTGGGGCCGGTTTACTTTTGGAAGACAAATGGTAAAACAAGTTCCCCGCCCAGGTATACTCTCCACGAAAATATGCCCCTGGTGGGACCTAACAATCTGCTCTGCAACAGAAAGCCCCAGGCCTGTTCCCTGGCCTCCCACCTTAGTGGTAAAAAACGGATTGAAAATCTGCTCCAAAACTTCAGGCTCCATACCACAGCCATTATCTTCGATATAAATACACAGGTATTCCTTCCAGATTTCTCCAAGATCCTGATGAAACTTCTCTGCCAACTCCTCTCTGGTATGAACCTCTCCCCGAAGAGATACCAGGCCATCCTTTTCCTTTCCAATAGCATGGAAGGCATTGACACAGATATTTAAAAGCACCTGATTAAGCTGGGTTTCATTTCCAAGAAAGCCTTCCTCCTGAAAGTCATTACTCTCAATAAACATAACATTTGCCGGACATACAGATCGAACCATCTTTATGGTGCGCTTCAGGGCTTTTCTTAAAGGCACAAAAGTATATACCGTCTCCATGTTCTTCCTGCTCAGTCCGGAAATCTGCTTGATAATATCCTTGGCCTTGTCTGATGCATCAAAGATCTCCTGGGCAAAGTCTGCCTCATCAGAATCTGGCGGCAGCATATCCACAAGCATTTCCGAATATCCCATAATAGGAGTTAAAAGATTATTAAACTCATGGGCGATACCACCTGTCATGGTTCCCATAATCTGAAGTCTCTGCTGGTGGGCAATAACTTCCTCTCCCCTTTTGGTCTCTTCCAGCACTTCATTAAGGTCTTTTAGGTAGGCTATTTCCTGTTGATTCCTGCGGCCCTGCACAACCTGCCACATAAGGATAGCCGACAAAAAAAGAACAATTACGACAATTCCCCCATAGGTGGCTAAAATCGTAATGTATCCGGACACAATGGGCTGGTAAATGTCATCGTAATCCATAACAATGGAAACGATCATATAGCCGTCCCCACAATTGGCGTGGGTGTGAGCTGCGATTTTCTGAACTCTTGGAAGGTTCTTATTGGACCACCAGTAGGAATAGTATTCCAACACTGCTGACTCCTTAGCATTTTGATCGTCCAAAAGGTTGGCCAGGCTGTCAAGGTCCAAGTCTCCATAAAGGTCCTTTCTACCGTCAATAATCGTGACTCCAATCTGGGCCTTCTCAGGATGCATATAGATAACACCCTCCGTACTTTTTACCACTACGTAGCCATTGGTTCCTAATCGGATATCAGAGATCATATTGTTATAGTATTCGTTTACATCAATATAAAGCTGCAGCTTCTTTCCGGTAGACAGGTCATTTTCCAAAACAAAATACAACTGATTATCTGTACCCATGGCCACTTTCATTTCCACGCCACTGTCCAAGTGAAAATCATCATATTTAGTTTCAAGAAGCTGATTGCTGCTTTGCCATAAAATGTTCCCGTCTTGGTCGTAATAAACCAAATTCTTAACATAGGCCAGATGCTTATCTATATATTGCGAAAGCAGCTTTTTCTGCGCCTCCAAAGGGTTCTCCATTTGCTCTACATTTTCCACAAGGTCACTAAGGTATTCCAGATCCGTGTCATAGCCTGCAATGTTCTCCTGGAGACTGTCTGCCAGGGAGTCTGTAATTAATAACATCTCCTCCTTCTGTTTAGAAATAATATCGTCTCTATACTTTCCCCAGGTAAGCCATCCAACGTAGGCCACTGCCGCCACAAGCAGGAAAGCCAACAAAATTCCCAAGAAATAAATCCATTTTTTAGAGGATCTTTCTTTCAATTTTTTGAGCTCCTTCTCCATTTGTAAAGTCCTCCTCGAATTGACACATTTTTAACTTTATATTATAATATTTTTTAATTTGAGTATAGAATGTTTATAACATTTTTTTGATCACGAATCAGGAAATACAGTGAGGTTATTATGTCAGATAAGGTTTTAATCGTTGACGATGATGAAGCAATCTGCAAGATGCTATCCAAGGTTATGGACAGCAACGACTTAGAGTCTGATATCGCCATGAGCGGTATGGAAGCATTGAAAAAAGTACAGAATCACTCCTACGATATTATTCTTATGGACGTTATGATGGATGATATGGAGGGATTCGAGGTTATTAAGAAGATGCGGGCAGGAGGTATTCAGACTCCTATCATAATCATAAGCGGAAGAAGTGAAGACTATGATGCCCTTTATGGACTCTCTGTAGGGGCAGACGATTATATCACCAAGCCCTTCCGGCCGTTAGTGGTAGGAGCCAAGGTGAAGGCCTTGATCCGCCGCAACAAGAATCAGGTACTTTCTTCTCAGAATATTATCGAGCATGGCTGCTTTAAGTATGACAATTCCTCCCTTCGTTTTTATAAAAATGGGGAGGAGATCATCCTCTCTTCCAAGGAGAACGGCTTGATGCTTTTGTTTATGTCTCATCCGGACCAGGTCTTTACTAAAGAGATGATCTATGAACATGTCTGGGGCAACACCATTGCGGTAGATGACAATACCATTATGGTTTATATCAATCGCCTTAGAAACAAGATCGAGGACAATCCCCAGAAACCACGGTATATCCTTACCGTAAGAGGAGCAGGTTACCGTTTTAGGCCGGATCCTCAGTAATATTCATAATGTACAAGATGCTCATTTCCATGGGGTGGAAATGAGCATCTTTTTTTCAGGAGTTGTCAGTCTCCTGAGTTCACTGTGCGCAGGTTCCACACAGTTTGGAGAAGGCAAAAAGCGGTGTTAAGGTTAAGGTCCTGTGTATAATATTATTTAGGATGCATGAGTTGATGAAAATGCTTCTTACCTCCTCTAAAGAAGGAGTTATGATGTTGCCGGCCACACACTCTGGCATGGCTGGTAACTATATGGTTAATTAGTCAGTTGTCAAAATTAATAACTTGAGATTAGCTTTTCTTATTCAGCAAACTCAAAGTCCTTTACTTCTCTTACCACGTCCATGATGG
>CAVAKZ010000035.1:0-23631 GCA_963589425.1 Parabacteroides distasonis
ATGAATCTCATCCAAAAACAGAATGATATTGCCGGAGGCTTTCACCTCTCTTAGCATCCGCTTCATGCGGTCCTCGAATTCTCCCCTGTACTTGGAACCTGCTACCAGGGCCGCCAAATCCAAGCTATAAATTCTCTTATTCTTCATATGTTCCGGAACAAGACCTTCTGCAATCTGGGCTGCCAATCCTTCAATTACTGCCGTCTTACCAACTCCCGGCTCTCCGATCATACATGGATTATTCTTGTTTCTTCGGCTTAGGATCTGCATGAGACGGTGAATTTCCTTTTCCCTTCCGATAACAGGATCTAACTTTCCATCCTCAGCCTTTGCAGTAAGATCTATACCGTATTGCTCCATAATGCCGCCTCTTTGAGCACCAAGCTGGACCTCCTCCTGGTAGCTTCTAGGATCCATTCCAAGTACTTCCAAAACATCAGAAAAGATCTTTTGAATATCAATATTTAGGGTCATCAAGGTCCTTGCAGCAAGGCAGTCCACATCCCGAAGAAGAGCTAAAAGCATATGCTCCGTTCCAATCTCCCTAGAACCTGAACGAGCAGCCTCTTCCTTACTCTCCTCCAAAATGCAGGCAAGTCTCGGGCTTCTCTCAGGACGAATTTTCTTTTTGTCTGGATTCTCTTTGGCCGGAGCTAAAAGTTCTTCTACAACTTTTAAAACCTTTTCTTCCTCCACTTTATTGTCTGACAAAATCTGTCCAGCTACTCCTGTATAATTGCGGCAAAGGCCCAGCAGAAGATGCTCTGTTCCAATATAAGGATGTTTTAACTTAGCCGCAATTTTTCCGGCGAAATCCAATACCTGCTTCGCCTGTTCTGTATATTTCATTTATTTTCTGTCCTTTCCATACCCATCATAAATTTCATCTACCAGCAGATGTACCTCTTCTCTGCTAATATTTTTACAGCTTCCTCTTGCCAGCAAAAGCTCCAGGGTATCTTTTAGTTTTAACAGATCTCTGGCCTTATCCACATCCAAAGAGACCACCGCTCCCCGTCTTCGATCCAGTTGTATAAATCCTTCCTGGCGAAGCATAGAATAGGCCTTATTGACGGTATGCATGTTAATCCCCACCATATCCGCCATCTGCCTTACAGAAGGCAGTACATCTCCCTCTCTAAGTGCATCTGTGGCAATCCCCATTATAATCTGATTCTGAATCTGCACATAAAAGGCTTCATCACTTTGGAAATCAATTTCTATTATCATACAAGCACCACCCTTATCTCTCCACATGTGTTCTACACATTGTAGCATAGGGGTTTGTCAGATGCAAGAAGGCAAAAGAAAGGGAAAGCCCCAAAAAGGTGCAACCCATCCTCCGGGCTGCACCTTTTTGTTTGCATGAAAATATTTTTATTTCTTTTCTTTAATCAAAGCTTTCTTAAGCCTCATCTATGGCCTTACCAATGTCGTGACGCATATATTTATTGGCAAACTGCACCCACTCAGTAGCAGCATAAGCATTGGCTCTTGCCTCTTTTAAATCTGCTCCCTTGGCAGTTACTCCCAAAACACGGCCTCCATTTGTAACAATCTTGTCTCCGTCAAACTTAGTTCCTGCATGGAAACAATAGTAACCTTCATGCTTCTTAAATTCTTCCAGGCCTGTAATTTCAAGACCCTTGTCATATTTTACAGGATATCCCTCACTTGCCAATACCACACAGACAGCAGCATTATCCTCAAATTGCAAATCAATTTGATCTAGGGTTCCATCTATACAAGCCTCTGCCACTTCCACCAGATCATTCTTCATACGCGGAAGTACTACCTGAGCTTCCGGATCCCCAAATCTGGCATTGTACTCTAATACCTTTGGTCCATCCTCAGTAAGCATGAGTCCAAAGAAGATAATTCCCTTGAATTCTCTTCCCTCTGCTCTCATGGCATCTACTGTTGCCTGGTAAATATATTTCTTACAGAAGGCATCTACTTCTTCTGTATAGAAAGGGCTTGGGGAGAAAGTTCCCATTCCACCGGTATTTAAACCAGTATCCCCATCTCCGGCTCTCTTGTGATCCTGGGCTGAGGTCATAGTTTTAATAGTCTTTCCATCTACGAAGGAGAGAACAGACACCTCTCGTCCGGTCATGAATTCCTCCACAACCATCTCATTTCCAGCGGAACCAAATTTCTTATCCAGCATGATCTCTTTTACGCCAGCCTTTGCTTCCTCTAAGCTATTGCAAATCAAGACGCCTTTTCCAAGAGCCAATCCGTCTGCCTTTAATACAATTGGCATCTTGGCAGTCTCCAAATACTTAAGGGCTGCATCCGGATCTGTAAAATTCTCATAAGCCGCTGTCGGAATATTATATTTTTTCATCAAATCCTTAGAAAAAGCCTTAGACCCCTCTAGGATAGCTGCATTTTTTCTAGGTCCGAAGGTGCGGATTCCAGCTGCCTCCAGAAGGTCTACCAATCCAGCTACCAAAGGATCATCCATTCCCACAATAACCAGGTCTACGGATTTTTCTTTAGCAAAGTCCACTATTTTATCAAATTCCATAGCCCCTATAGCAAGGCATTCTGCATACTCGGCAATTCCCGCGTTTCCCGGTGCACAATAAATCTTCTCTACCTTGTCACTTTTTGCTACGCTCATGGCAATGGCATGCTCACGTCCACCGCTTCCAACAATTAATACTTTCATGTTCTCCTCCTGTAAATTCAAACAGATTCGTAATTACTCTAAGATAATGGCTTTTCCCTCTTCTAACTCCACCTTGTTATTTGCGATTAAGTCAATAGCCTTTGGAAGAATCTTCCACTCTGCCTGCTCCATTACCCGAAGTTGCAGGTCTTTTGGGGTATCTCCCGGCTCAACTTCAACAGCTTTCTGTAAAATAATGGGGCCTGTATCCGTTCCCTCATCTACAAAATGCACGGTAGCTCCCACCAACTTCACACCTCTTTTAAGAGCCGCCTCGTGAACTTTTAGTCCATAGTAGCCGGTTCCGCAAAAAGACGGAATCAAGGATGGGTGTATATTAATAATACGATTTTCATATTTTTTGATCATGGCCGGTGGAATCACCACCAAAAATCCTGCCAGCACGATGAGATCCGGATTAAATTTATCCAGTTCCTCTAAAAATGCCTGATTAAATGCCTCTCTATTTTCAAAATCCTTAGGAGAAATGCAGGCGCTTGGAATATGATGTTTTGCTGCTCGTTCCAGGGCATAGGCTCCCTTGTTGTTGCTAATAACCCCCACAAGTTTGGTATTGGTAATGCTTCCATTCTCAACTGCATCAATAATAGCCTGAAGGTTGGTTCCTCCTCCTGAGACCAGTACCACTACATTTAACATAATGTAACTCCCTTTTCGCCAGCTTCAATATGTCCAACGACATATGGTTTGTCTCCAGCTTCCTCAATGGCCTTCATTGCAGCATCCACATCAGCAGGATCTACTGCAAGGATCATTCCAAGACCCATGTTAAAGGTGTTGTACATCATCTGCTCTGTAATATCACCCTTCTTGGCCAAAAGCTCAAAGATCGGCGGAATATCATAGCTGTCTTTTTTGATAACTGCATGGGTTCCTTCTACCAACATACGAGGTACATTCTCATAAAATCCGCCTCCTGTAATGTGGCTGCATGCCTTTACAGTAACTCCGGCTTTCTTAATACTCTTAAGGGCCTGAACATAAATTCTTGTAGGAGCGATCAAGGCCTCACCAAGAGTCTTTCCCAATTCATCATAATAGGTATCCAAGGACTCTTTTGTCATTTCAAATACACTTCTTACCAAGGAGAATCCATTACTGTGAACACCGGAAGATGCCATTCCGATCAGCACATCTCCATCTTTTAAGTTCTCTCCCGTAATCAAATCCTTTTTATCTACAAGGCCAACTGCAAATCCGGCCAGATCATACTCTTCCTCCGGCATAAGTCCTGGGTGCTCCGCAGTCTCGCCCCCAATAAGAGCCGCATCTGACTGAAGACATCCTTCTGCCACACCACTTACGATGGTTGCGATTTTTTCCGGATAGTTCTTTCCACATGCAATATAATCCAAGAAAAACAGTGGCTCACCACCTGCACATGCAATGTCATTTACGCACATTGCAACTGCATCAATACCGATAGTATCATGCTTATCCATAATAAATGCCAACTTCACTTTCGTTCCGCATCCATCTGTACCGGATAACAATACAGGTTCTTCCATATCTTTAATCTTATCCAGGGAAAATGCTCCCGAAAATCCTCCCAAACCTCCAAGGACCTCCGGACGCATGGTTTTCTTTACGTGTTCTTTCATAAGTTCTACTGATTTGTAACCAGCTTCAATATCAACGCCTGCTTTCTTGTAATCCATAATAGTCTCCTTATGTATGATGATCTTGTACAGGGATTGTTGTATGCTTTACATTTGATCATTCAATCCCGGCATTCATTTTTAATGTTTATTTAGATGCAAGATATGCCTCATAACCTACTTCGTCCAATTTTGCTGCCTTGGCCTTTACCGCCTCTTTCTGCTCTGCTGTAAAGTCCTTTAACTTCTTTAATAATTCTTCATCGGAGGCTGCAAGAATCTTTGCCGCAAGAAGGGCTGCATTCTTAGCTCCATCTATGGCTACGGTTGCCACAGGAACTCCCGGAGGCATCTGCATAATTGAAAATACGGCATCCATTCCATCTAGGTTCTTGCTAGATAGGGGAACCCCAATTACCGGCAAGGCAAATAAGGCTGCACACATACCAGGAAGAGCTGCTGCCATTCCCGCTCCGGCAATCATCACCTTAATTCCACGACCTTCTGCACCTCTGGTCCACTCAATCAGCTCATCCGGCTCTCTGTGAGCAGAAATAATAGTCATCTCATACTCAATTCCCAATTCTTCCAACATAGCTGCAGCCTTGCTCATGACCTTAAGGTCAGAGTCACTGCCCATAATAATTCCTACTTTTGGCATAGTCGTCATCCTTTCTTATAAGTATTGTAAATAAATAATATCCTATTTATTAGTTTTTTTCAATGGTTCGTTCAAAATCTCAGTACCCGGAAGTACAAATCTTCCATTCTCAATGATTGTAATCTTAGAACCATCTTTGCAATTTACCACAATATGAGCCAACTCTTCATAAGGAATCGTAATGTCTGTATGGCAGTGGAAATAGGCTTTTGATGGGTCTTCTTTTCTCAAAAGAGATACGGAATTGTCTTTGGCAACTATTTCCTTTCCATTGGGATTATAGACTTTAATATCCTCCGCCCAACTGTAGCAGGTATCTCCCACAGCAAAATGGGGACCCATTTTCTCGGCAATTAAAATTGGCATCTTATCCTCTATATCATATTTTTTTGCAGCCACATAGGCAGTGGTATTGGTTCCGATAGCAAATTCTCCAAGAGGCAGTGTGGGATGCTTATAAAGAACATTGTCCTTGATATAGGCTTTATTTTCCAGCTCATGTTCAAAGTTGCCGCAATTGTAATCTGCGATCATTCCATTTGCAAAGCTTACTTCCAAATCCAAATATTGAAGTTCATTCAAGTAAACCTTGCTGACATGTAATACCCCATTAGTGCCCTCTAATACCGGGGATGTAAATACTTCTCCCACCGGAATATTCACATCAGCAACACAATTTTCAAAAATTGTTTCCTTTTCCGGGTTCTGCAGGGAATGAAGTTTAACAGTCAAATCTGTACGATTGCCATTTGCCCCCTTAATATGAACGCTCTCTCCCTGATCCAAAGCATCGATCAAGGTCTGTTGTACCCTTTCATAGAGTTTAGCATCCAGGGTATTGATCTTAATAATCTCACTAAAGATCTCCTGATACTTTTCTCCAATCTCCGGAAGTGGATATGCAATTATGGTAAAGCTTCGCTCATCTCCCGGAATATAGCGATTGACCAGTTGACTGTTCTTATTGCTGTACTCCAAGGAAATCTCCGTCTGAGCCTGGCTTAACTTTAAGGCCGTGTCTTTTTGAATGGGAGAGAAGGGTTTTTCTCCAAAAACTTCCATGCAAGCAGGGCCTGCAAATTGCTTTGCCCTGTCTTTTAAATGCTCGTAGGTGGTTTCCGTAACCTCAAATTTACGCTCTGCGAATTTTCGGTCCAGGATAAGAGCAGTATCTTCCTTATGATCATAATCGTATTGTTTATTTGGATTTCCTCCACAATAGCCGATTTTCAACTGGCCTTTTCTTGTAAGGAGGCTGACACCACTGCGATAGATCACAGGCTTAAGTCCCATAGCCTCAAAGTTATCCATAGCTTTTCTTACAACTCGCTCAAAGCCCAAACTATACCGAATATTAACAATAGATTTTTTCGAAAGGTCTTTGCCAGTATTTACAAAACCCACCCTGTAACCTTCTGTATAAACATCTGCCATTTTTTGAATAGTATCCTCATCCAGGCTTCTTAGGTAAGCTGCTGTCTGAAGTTCATTATCACTGATATATTCTCCAAAAAGATAGAGGTATCTGTCATCATTCAGATTACAGCTCATAACTATTCCAGAAGCAAAGTCCCTCTCCGGATAAAGCTGTTCCTTAATCCTGTCTGCTATAAACACATCGCAGTAATCGCTGGCATACCAATAAAAAACATCTCGGATCTCTTGCAAGTCAGGTTCCAAGGCTTCTTCGAATTTACCGTAAACTTCTAAGAATAGCTCGAATAAAATATCCAGATATTCTGTCTTTCCTTCAAATACATAGACAATAGCTCCACGAAGTTCTGTGTAGATTGCTGAAAGAACCTGGCCGATTTTTTCTCCCATTTTGAATACGGCGTAATCCGGATTGGCATAACTTGTTTTATAATTCTCAGGCAAAATATCCCGGTATAACTTATGATTGATCTTTGCCATGCTTTCCACATTGCCACGATAATAGCTTCCATCTTCCATGGAAGATTTCACCTCATCAATAAGTAAAATAAACTCTGCACATTTCTTAAAATAATCCCTGTAGTTTTCCCCCACAGTTTCTTCCTTTATAACCTCTCTGCACCGATCCATTGCAAGGGCATAACGAAGTTTGATCAGGTCTACATTTAATTCATTTTCATTCATTCCAGTTATTCCTCTTATATGTATATTCTAAAATCAAAGAGAAGTCCCATATCCTAAAACTAAGGATTCACTCTTTTAAGCAGACAAAATCCCCCGGATATATACTGCCACAAAAAACAGGACAATCAGTCCGTTTATCACAATACCGATTTTACAAGTGGTATAGGTCTTATCTCTCTCCTTAAATCCTTTAACTCCTTGAGTAAGACCGTAAATTGCCATAGCCAAAGCAAAGAGCCCAAGCCATCCGATGGCTATACTCACCTCTCCCTTATTTACAATAGAAGAAAGAACCATTAGGGCAAGAAGCATTCCTACCACAGCCGCAGAAAAGCAGGAATAGACGCCCCGCTTTGCATGACGCAAGGGCTTCTGCCCAAACCTCGTGCGAATCAAGCCTTTTCTGCGTTTGTCCTGCTTTCTCTTGGCAGCATTTATTCGCTGCCTTTCCTTATCTTCTCTACTTTTTTTTCTTTTTATTAACATGCTTTCTCCTTAAGATCACAAATATGGTATATAATGCATGTCCGATCAACCCTCCAAGGGTATTCAACATAAGATCATCTACATCAAAGCATCCCACCTTGGTTATTAATTGAAAAATTTCCACGCACAAACTAATACCAAAGCTACAGAAAAATGTAGCGAAGATATTTCTATATTTACTGGCCATTGGAAGAAAAATTCCAAAAGGAACAAAGATCACTACATTTCCAAACAGGTTCGTAAACATGGCAAAAAAACCCACATCCGCTCTGTAATTC
Source organism: Parabacteroides distasonis (assembly GCA_963589425.1). GTDB lineage: Bacteria > Bacillota > Clostridia > Lachnospirales > Lachnospiraceae > CAKRJP01. The sequence goes on from CAVAKZ010000035.1 coordinate 7,840, forward strand.
CAGAAACGCTTAATCTCCTGGAAGGGAACCAAATTATAATGGTAGCTATCCATAGCCCCTGTTCTTCCGTACCAATCAGAAAATATCAAGAAATAAACGATAAATACAACGTATAGTACAAAAAGAATTTTCCCAATAACCCGGATTTTCCTTTTATTTTTTTGATTCAAGTAAAAGCACCTCTTTGTCTTGGATTAAAAAATCAAGCCTTTTTTATCCTTCAACAGACGTGCACCACTAACAATGGATATAATCCCTGTAACAGTTCCAACCACCAATGTAATGATTCCCACTGTAAGGGCCGCTCCCCCTGCGAAAGTCATAGACTTGTATGCTTTTTCATTCATAATTATTCATCCTCCATGGAATTATTTTGCACCATACTGCTCATAATAGGCGTCGATAGCAGTCTTTAGGCTGTCATCAATAATGACTTTCCCATTTTTCTCTTTGTTATAAAGGCATTCTACCACATCCTCCATAGTTACAATGGCTGCGGTATCAAAACCATAAAGATCTTTAATCTCATCTAAGGCAGATTTTTCCTTTCCTTTTCCCACTTCCATGCGATTTAAGGATACCATAAGGCCAACGATTGTAACATCTGCAGCATTTCTCACCTTAGGGACAGTCTCTTCCATAGACTTTCCTGAAGTGGTTACATCCTCAATCATGATCACACGGTCTCCATCTTTCAGACTACTTCCCAGGAATTTTCCCTTATCTGCACCGTGATCTTTTTCTTCTTTACGGTCTGAGCAATAGCGCACTTCTTTTCCATAAAGATCACTGTAAGCAATAGCTGTTACAACGCTAAGGGGGATTCCCTTATAAGCAGGCCCAAAGAGGACATCAAAATCATCTCCATAGGTATTGTGAATAGCCTTTGCATAGTACTGTCCTAATTTTTTTAATTGAGAACCTGTAACATAAGCCCCTGCATTCATGAAAAATGGTGATTTGCGTCCACTTTTTAAGGTAAACTCTCCAAATTTCAACACATCGCTTTCTACCATAAAATCTATAAATTCCTGCTTATAGCTTTCCATTTATTTATCCTCCATATCCTTCCTATACCATCTGATATTTTCAACACTACTTAACAAGTCCAACCATATCTTTCACAGAGTTGAATCCATATTTTTTCATATAATCCTGAATTCCCAAGATCACCTCTTCTGTCACTGCCGGATTGTGGAAATTAGCGGTTCCCACAGATACTGCAGAGGCTCCTGCCAGTAAAAATTCAACGGCATCCTCTGCACAGGAAATTCCTCCCATACCAATAATCGGAATCCCCACCGCCTGAGCCACCTGATAAACCATGCGAACTGCAATAGGTTTCACAATAGGACCGGAAACACCTCCGGTTTTGTTGGCAACTGCAAAGCTACGTCTGTGAATATCAATCTTCATTCCAGTCAATGTATTGATCAAGGAAACAGCATCTGCTCCACCAGCCTCTGCCGCCTTGGCGATCTCTGTAATATCCGTCACATTGGGCGTAAGCTTCATAATAATGGGCTGCTTGGCGATTTTCTTAATCTGGCTGGTTAATTCCTCCACGTGCCTTGCATCCTGTCCGAAGGCTAAAAATCCTGCATTCACATTGGGGCAGGAAATATTGATCTCCATCATGTCAATGGGCTCATCCTGAAGACGTTCCACTACTGCCAAATATTCCTCCGGTGCATGACCACATACATTTACAATGATCTTAGTATCAAACTGCTTCAGATAAGGAATATCTCTTTTGCAAAAAAGTTCAATTCCAGGGTTCTGAAGACCTATGGCATTCATCATTCCTCCATATACTTCTGCCACCCTGGGCGTTGGATTCCCAGGCCATGGCACGTTAGCCACACCTTTTGTGGTAACTGCTCCCAAGCTATTTAAATCTACATATTCTGAAAATTCTTCTCCGGAGCCAAAGGTACCTGAAGCTACTGTCACAGGATTTTTCCATTCTACTCCTGCTATATTCACTGACATATCCATTAGATTTCCACCTCCGTAGCTAAGAATACCGGGCCGTCCTTGCAAATTCGTTTGTTGTGGACGTTGCTATGGGCATCTAGGTCTTTGGTCTTGCAAACGCAGGCAAGACAGGCACCGATTCCACAGGCCATTCTCTCCTCCAGAGAAATATAGCAAGTAATGCCTCTTTCCTGGGCATAAGCCTTAATTGCGCGAAGCATGGGGGTAGGACCGCAAGCAAAAATCATATCAGCCTCAAGTCCATGGGCCTCAATGGCGTTCATTACGTTCCCCTTTGTCCCCACACTGCCATCCTCTGTGGAAATGTATAATTCGCCATTAGCCTCAAATTCTTCTTTCAGGAAATTATCGGCATCACGGTATCCAACCACAATCTGTTTTTTTTGGCATTTTATTAGCTTTGCAAGCTCTAAGATTGGAGGCACTCCAATACCGCCACCCATAAGAAAGACCTTCTTTCCCTCTGCTTCTTCATAGGGGAAACCATTTCCTAAGGGTCCGATTACAGGCACAGTATCACCGGCCTTCAAGACAGAAAATTCTTTAGTTCCTGTCTTATCACCGGTTACGCGGTATACCAGTCTAAGACGTTTGTCTTCCTTATTAATTTCGCAGATACTAATAGGTCTTGGCAATAACTTACTGGCATCTTTTGTATATACAGAAACAAACTGGCCGGGCCTTGCAGTCTTAGCAGCTTCTGTCTCTATAATCAGGCTAAAAATCCCAGGTGCCAATTCTTCCTGAGAAATTACTTTTGCCTCTTCTTTTTCTTTCTTCATCTGTCTATCTCCTAAGGAGCACCCGCCTGCAAGATGCAAGCCGGTGCTCTGATTTGTTACGAACCTATCGATTATTTAATGCTCCTTGGATATCTGCTATCATAGCCTCTACTGCTGCTCTGGATGCTTGGCCAAAATGTTCTGCTCCATACTGGGCATACTGGTCTTGCTTGTAGGCTGCAATAATTCCACGGGAAGAATTTACAATAGCTCCCAATCCATCCTCATTAAAGAAATGTACTAGGTCCTTTCCCTGTCCACCCTGAGCCCCATATCCCGGAACTAAAATATATGATTTAGGCATTACCTTTCTTAAGGCCTTACCCATCTCTGGATAAGTTGCTCCTACAACAGCTCCGATATAGCTGTATTCATCACCCATGCAAGTTTCACCCCACTGGGCTACCTTCTCACCTACCAATTCATAAAGCGGCTTACCATCCACTAACCTGTCCTGGAATTCTCCGCTGGAAGGATTGGATGTTTTTACTAATATAAACAAGCCCTTCTTCTCTTCTTTGCAAATGTCAATGAAGGGATTCACTCCATCAGATCCCAGGTAAGGATTCACGGTAACAAAGTCCTCATCAAAGGGAGCATAAGTTTTAGCTCCTACCTGAACTTTTCCAATATGGCCAACTGCGTAGGCTGCGGATGTAGATCCAATATCTCCACGTTTTATATCTCCAATTACTACCAGACCTTTTTCCTTACAATAATCTACTGTCTTCTTAAAAGCCTCAAGTCCCGGAATTCCAAACTGCTCATACATGGCAATCTGCGGTTTTACTGCGGGAATCAGGTCATAGGTATGATCAACAATTTCTTTATTAAACTGCCAAATAGCCTCAGCAGCTCCCTCTAAGGTCTCCCCAAATTCTCCATAGGCCTTCTCCTGAACCTGTTTGGGAACAAAATCAAGCTTGGGATCCAATCCAACTACGATGGGAGCCCCTGTTTTCTTTATATTTTCAATAAGTTTGTTGATCATGAATTCATCCTCCTGCTTATGATTAATTTCATAGAATGACAGATTTTTCTATCGTTTTTAATCATAACATATCAAGCCACTAGGAACAAGACTACTTATGTTTGTTTGTGAACTGAAAAACTTTGCTTTTTTACAATTTAAAAGAAGAGGATGCTAGCTTCATCCTCTTCTTTACAATCTTATTTATTCCGACTTTACAACCTCAATGGCCTTGTCTAATTGATTATCTGCTTCCGAATTATTCTCATCTTTCTCATATTCAACTTCCACATCCGGAGTAATTCCCTGGCCATTAATATTTCTTCCATTTGGTGTGTAGTAATCCGCGATGGTGAGTTTCAAGCTGGTTCCATCTCCCAAATCAAAGATTTGTTGAACCACACCCTTCCCATAGGACTGGGTTCCTACAATCTTACCAAGACTGTAATCTTGGATGGCCCCTGCATAAATTTCTGAAGCACTGGCACTATTTCCGTTCATAAGCACCACAAGTGGTTTTGTAAATTGATTCTCCTCGTCAGAAGCCGCCTCATTCTTATTCCCGTCCTTGTCCTGGGTATATACAATAAGCCCTTCCGGAAGCATCCGATCCAACATATCGCAGACAGTACTTACATTGCCTCCCGGATTGTTACGAAGATCCACAATAAGTCGTTCCATTCCCTGGCTTTCCAAATCATCCAGAGCAGCTGTATATTGTTCACTGGTGACTGTGTCGAATTCTGTAACCTTTATATATCCAATGTTATCTTCCAGCATTTTGTAGGAAACAGTATGAGCCTCAATCTTTGCTCTGGTGGCAGTAAGTTCTATTTCATCACTTTGATCCCCTCGGATCACTGTAAGAACAACGTCTGTTCCCTCGTCCCCCTTAATATAACTAACCACCTCAGAAAGGTCCATTCCTGTTACTTCTGTGTCATCAACTTTATAGAGAATATCTTCTGCTTTAAGGCCTGCCTTTTCTGCCGGCGAATCCTCATACACCTCCACAATGGTAACAACCCCTGTGGTAGCATCTTCTGTCAAAACAGCGCCCACCCCAGAATACTCTCCGGAAGTGGATTCCTGTAGGGCTTTGGTTTCCTCTTCATCATAATAAACTGAATAAACATCATCCAAACCATCTACATAACCCTTTAGGATTCCATCTTGAAGGGCATCACTGTCTTCTTCATAAAGAAACTTTTCTTTAACAATTCTTTGTATCTTAGAAAGTTTTTTTTGCGTATCACTGCTGACAACACTGCCACTGTTTCCTCCTAGAAGTCGAAGGCCTGCCAGAACCAGTCCAACAATTGCAAAAGCCACAACAATCCCAAGGACCAGTCCTTTCCAAAATCCTCTAACCGTCTTAGGAGTAGGTGTCTTCTCACGGTTTTCATCTGATACCAAATTATCCTTCTCTTCTATTTCGTTATTACTATCCATATCTTTTACTTACCTCCGGCATTATAAATATCCCTGAGGATCCACTGCTGTTCCATCTACTTCCACCTGGAAATGCAAATGAGCCCCATAGGAATCTCCGGTATTTCCTACATATCCAATCTGCTGTCCCTTTACTACAGTCTGTCCCGCCGAAACAGCCAAAGCGCTATGATGCATATACTTGGTTACAATTCCATTACCATGATCAATAACAACCCAATTACCTGCGCTATCACTCCAGCCGGCAATAATAACCGTTCCTGCATCTGCTGCATAGGTAGGATCCCCTTCTGATGCCGCCAAGTCCAAGCCTTTATGGAAGGAACTATCAAAATCACGGTATCCAAAAGTACTGCTAACCGTTCCTGATGGACAAGGATTTGTAAACTGGCCGCTTCCACTAACCACTATACTGTCAGAAGCAACATAACTAGTGCTGCCAGAGGAGGATGCACTTTGAGCCGCCTTAGCAGCAGCTGCCGCCGCTGCTGCTGCTTCCTGCTGCTTTCTTTGAGCCTCTGCTGCAGCCTCCTCCAATTCTTTAATTTTCGCATTGGTACTGGTAAGTTCACTATCCAAAGAAGCAATCTCTTTGGACTTATCATTTACCAGGCTAGTTAGCTCTTCCTGCTTTGCTACAATGTCCGCTTGCATATCGTCTAACTCTTCATACTCTGCTTGCAGGGCTGTTTCCTGGTCCTCCACATCCTTTACCACTTCTTGGTATTCCACCAACATGTCCCGATCATAGGTGGAGATAGTGTTGATATACTCTGCCTTATTCAGAAAATCTCCGATAGATTCAGCGTTAATAAGAATTTCCACCAACTGAGTATTCCCATTTTCATACATAAATTTAATACGCTTCTTCATACTGATATATTGGGTATTCTCATTAACCTTAGCCGTAACCAGTTCATCTTCTTTTTCCTTAATTTCTGTTTCCTTATCAGAAATTTGCTGCTGCACTTCTTCCATTTCTTTTACTTTCTTTTCTAACTGTGCAACCAAGCTATTTTTTTCTTTTTCCGCAGAGTTCTTTTGATTTTGCAAGGTGTCGGCCTTTTTCTTAGCATCATCCACCTCTGTAGCTTTTACAGGAACTGCCAAACTAAAACAGATAGCAATGGCCAAAAAAGCCTTCATCACTTTTTTTCTCATCATATGTATTACCCCTTATAACCACAACATTCTTCCACCTACGCACCGGCATAGGGGAAGAATGATCATATACTATACTCTTAAATGTTTACGAATTGTGAAGAAACTTCCCACAAAACCAATACCAACTCCTAAGGCAATCCCCACCGGCAAGAGAGTTTGATATACATCTATAACCGGAAGAAATTCTACGATATTGTTGAGCAAGCTAAATTTTGCCATAATGTAAGCCACCGCTTTATCATATGCGAAATACAAAATAACAAGGGGAATTAAAGCTCCGATCACTCCAATAAGAAGACCTTCGATTACAAAAGGAGCTCGGACGAATCCGTCCTTGGCACCTATGTATTTCATAATGGCAATCTCCTCACTTCTTACAGTAATACCCATAGTAACCGTATTACTAATAAGAAAGATGGATACCGCAAGCAGAATTCCAATGATTCCTGCTGAAATAATTCCCACCAACTTATTCATACTGGTAAGGGTCTTGGCTACCACATCTGATTTATTAACCTTACGAACACCATCCAAACTTTCTGCATAGGATACTACACTTTTTTGTTTGGAAACATCTTCCATATATACTTCATAGTTGTCAGAATTAGCCAAGGGATTATCAGACTTAAAGCCCTCTGCCAAATCAGCAGAATCTCCAAAATAATCTGTCTTAAACTTTTCCCATGCTTCATCAGCACTTACATAGTTTACTTCCAACACTCCATCTGCAGATTCTAATGCCTTGCCAATCTTGTTCTTCTGTGACTGAGTAGCATCCTCATCAAAGAAAACGGTAATGGCTACCCCTTCCTCCGCTTTTGCAACTATATGATTAAAGTTAAGAACAATAGAGTAAAACAACCCAAACAAGAAAATACATGCCGCCATAGTCGCAATAGAAGCAATAGAAAACATCTTGTTTCTTCGAATGTTCTTAGCACCCTGTTTTATGGAATATCCAACTGTACTAATTCTCATTACTATACCCACCTTTTTTCTCGTCGCTGACAATTACACCTTTTTTCATTGTAACAACTCGTTTTTTCATCTCATTAACGATCTCTTGATTGTGTGTTACAACCAGCACCGTCGTTCCTCGGTCATTGGCTTCCTCCAAAAGCTTCATGATCTCCCATGAATTTGTGGGATCCAAGTTACCTGTAGGTTCATCTGCTAAGAGGATGGCAGGCTCATTTACAATAGCTCTGGCAATAGCTACTCTCTGCTGCTCTCCACCGGATAACTCTTTCGGGAATGACTTGTACTTTTGTGCCAAACCTACCAGAGAAAGTGCTGCCGGTACTTTCTTTTTAATAATTCGAGTAGGTCTCTCTGTCACTCTAAGAGCAAAGGCAATATTCTCATAAATATTTCGATCCTGTAACAAACGGAAATCCTGGAATACAACACCTACATTTCTTCGATAAGTAGGAATCTTGCGGTGTTTCATCCTGTTTAAGGAATATCCGTTAACTGTTATAGTACCTGAAGTAGGCTCTAACTCCTTTAAGATCAACTTAATCAATGTTGACTTACCGGAACCACTGTCACCTACAATGAACACAAACTCTCCCTGTTCAATCTTAAGATTGATACCATTAAGAGCTGCAACCCCTTTCGAGTACTCTTTAGTTACCTCTTTTAATTCAATCATTGAGTTCCTCCTAATTATTTAATACTCCATAGACTCCATATACTTCATATACTTCACCACCATAAGGGCAATCTTGAAGGTAATGGCATCTTCAAATACGCGCAGGTCAAGGCCCGTACTCTTCTGAAGCTTATCCAGTCTGTATACCAGCGTATTACGATGAATGTATAGCTGTCTGGATGTCTCAGATACATTCAAATTATTCTCGAAGAACTTGTTAATCGTTATTAACGTCTCTTCGTCGAAATCATCCGGTGATTTCCCCTCAAAAATCTCACGGATAAACATTTTACACAAAGGAATAGGAAGCTGGTAGATCAATCGACCAATTCCCAAAGTGCTGTAGGCAATAACCTTTCTTTCTTCAAAGAAAATCTTTCCTACATCCAAGGCTAGCTTTGCCTCCTTGTAGGACTTGCTCACTTCTTTAATGTCACTTACAACAGTTCCGTAAGCAATCAAAGTCTCTTCACCTTCATCCTTCAAGGATGCGTGAAGATTCTGCGCAACCTTATCCAGTTCTTCGTAGCCATCGTTAGGATCTAACTCTTTCACGATAATGATATTCTTCTCATCTACGGCTGTCACAAAATCTCTGGTTCTGTTGCCCAAAATGTTCCTTACGGTATCGAGAGTTCCACTGTCTTTTTCATGTTTTGTCTCAACAATAAGGATAACACGTCTCACATCTGTGTCAATGTGTAATTTTTTAGCGCGATTATAAATGTCCACCAAAAGCAGGTTGTCCAAAATCAAATTCTTTATAAAATTATCCTTGTCAAACCGCTCTTTGTATGCAACCAAAAGATTCTGAATCTGAAATGTTGCCACCTTGCCAATCATATAAGCATCATCCCCATCCCCGTTCACCACAAGGATATACTCTAGCTGATGCTCATCGAAAATCTTAAAAAACTGATATCCCTGCACCACCTGACTGTCCGCTGAGGATTCCACAAAATGTTCCACTTCTTCTTCATATCTTCCCTGCTCAGGGAATGTGCTTGCAAGAGACTTACCGTCTGTATCCAAGACACAAAAATCAATACGTGTAATGCCTTTCAATCCTTCAATCGTATTTTGAAGTATTTGATTAGATATCATATTTTATCTCCTCCACCCTTTTCAATATGCATTTTCAACAACAAACCTATCCTTAAAATAGTAATTTTGCATACCATTATGTCCTATATTAATATAAATTCACAAAAAAAGAAAGAGGAAATCAACTTTTTTTGTCAATTTCCTCGCTAGTGCCTATTTTCTTTTTTATTATTTTTCTTTCTTTTCGCAATTTCTTTTTTGAATAAATGCCTGAGGAAATACTGGCCAATGCTTGCAAAAACCGAGTCCTTTCCCTGGCCGGGCAAAGGAATTTTCCCTAGTCCCATCCACATTCTGGCATTTAACTGTTTTTGATTTTTTATGATAAAATCCTCCTGAAGAGGGGAAGGGAGTCCGGAAAGGATGCAGTCACATTCACTTCCGTTAATTGCATTCACTACCATATCATCTGCCGGATCCTGGGGGGATAACTTGGCCACTCCCACAATCTGACATCCGGGATACCGCTGCATAAAATATTCATAAAAGCGGGTACAATCCTCTTCCCTTTCTCCAAGAAGGTAAATCCTCTTGTGATTCTTATGGAGATATTGAAGAAATAATTTTAAAAAGGTTTGCTCCTTTGTTTCTCTCAAAAGCTGCCTATCATCTAAGCCTGCTGCTTCAAGAACTGTGGCATCTCCCGCCAAGAGCAGATCAAAGTCCCTGATAGGTCGTCCATAGTCCTCCTGCTCCATAATAGACATAAGACCATCTACCGTGGCGATCTCCACTATCTGCAGTTGTTCCTCCTCCATATAGCCTATAACAACTTCCATAGCTTCCTTAGCGGTACAATTATTCACTTGTATCCCTAAAACTTCTCTCATGTCTCCTACCTGTTTCCTAATGTTACTATATTTATCCGTATTTATCCGCCACTCTACAGCCACTTCTGGCATGACCAGGCTGTTAAAAGATTATAGCAATGGTGTTTAGGTATTTCAAGAAATGTTACGAAGTGTTCATAGTAATTAATAATTTCACAGGTATATTTCTTTCTGCAAGCAAAAAGAATATATGATTCTTTCTTTAACTTTTTTGTTGGTGATCCTTTCCAAGGCTTTTTCATAATAATCCATCTGGCCATGGTAACGACTGATTAGTTCTTGTCCGTCCCTTACCCGGTCTGTCTTGTAATCCAAAAGAACAAGTTCATCCGATTCCAGGAAATAAACATCTATAACACCCTGAACCAAAAGAAGTTCCTCCTGGCTACCATCCTCTTCTAACTCTGCCTCTGAGACTCCAAGGACAAAAGGTTGTTCTTTAAAAAGCATATGATTTTTTGCCGCCCGGATCATCCTTCTTCCCACAGTACTGTTCAGAAAACCTAGGATTTCTTTTTCATTGATAGACTCTGCTTCTTTAGGATCTAATTTTCCCGCTTCTACAAATTTTCCAAGGTCTTCTTTTAATCTATCCTCTTTATAATCATCCTGAATTTTCTCGTATTCCAAAAGCTCCATTACCCTATGATAAGCAGTACCCCTAAGAGCACCAGAAAGACTTTCTTCCTCCTGAAGAAATTTAGGAAGCAGGGGCGTAATCTCTGGTTCCTCATATAGGGATTCCTCCAAAGATTCTTCCGACATGTCTTGTAAATGAATTCGTTTCTTCAACTCAGAAACAGTATATTTCATTTTTTGATTTCCGCTTCTACAATAAGGGTATTGAAAAGAAAACTGCTGATTTAATAATTCTTCCATTTCCTTATTATAAGTGATTTCCGTATCCCAGCCTTCTAAGGTCCATCGTTTGATATCTTCGGTCACAATTTCCTTGATTTCTCTAGTTACGATTTCTGTCCCATTTAGAAGCTTCAAATGAATAAGATTTGGATCCGACAGGGTGCAGACAGCCGGGATCAACCAATCCATGTAGGTGGAGACTCCCACCCGAACATGATAGGGAAGAGCTTTTAGATCCCCTTCTTTTTTTGCCAAATCTTCTCCTTGCTGATAGGTGGATAGCTTTTTTTCAAAATCAGAAGCTGCTCCGGTAATGATTAATTTTTCCTTGGCTCTGGTAAAGGCTACATACAAAATCCGTAATTCCTCTGCCCAGGTATCCATATACTCTTCCCTCTGAATGATCTTTTTTATAAGACTGGGACTTTTTGTATGGAGCTTTAGATCCATAATATCCATACCGATTCCTAATTTCGAATGGAGAAGTACTCCTCCGGAGGCATCCTGGAAATTCATTCGTCTCCCCATTCCGCATACAAATACTAGGGGAAATTCCAAGCCCTTACTTTTGTGAATAGTCATAATACGAACACTGTCAGACTGCTCATCCTCTGTAGACGCCTCTCCATAATCCACATTATATTTCTGAAGTTTCTCTATATAACGAATAAAATGGAAGAGCCCCTTGTAGCTGGTTTTCTCAAAATCTCTGGCTTTTTGTATCAATATTTGTAAATTTGCCTTTCTGATTTCTCCACCCGGCATGGCTGAAACATAGTCTTCATAGCCTGTTTCGTCCATAATTTTCCACAGCAATTCATGAATAGAAGTATAAGAAAGAATCTGACGAAAACGATCAATTTGCTCCATACATTTTAAAATTTTGTCCTCTTTATTTTCTTCTTTCAGATCCCCTTTTTTTAAATCATTTACATAGGAAAATACTGCTTCATGAAAACTCCGATCAGGATACTGGCATTTTACCCTGGCTAAATCCTCTTCCCTTACACCTCCCATAGGAGAAGTAAGTACCGCCGCCAAAGGCACATCCTGAGCCTTGTTATCCAAGACTCGAAGATAATCCAAAAGGATACCGATTTCCTGGCTGGCAAAATACCCCTCCTTGGTTCCTGTGTAATTTGGGATTCCCTGCCCGCTAAGGATCTCACTAAAAACATCTGCAAGACCGGATGTACTGCGCATTAAAATAACAATATCTGAATACCGCAGTGCTCGAAACTCTCCGGTTTTTTTGTCTATAATTTGATGACTTTCCATCAATTCCTTGATCCTAGCAGCCACACCTCTAGCCTCTAATTCTTTGTCAGAAATTTTAGGAGCCCCTCCGTCTTCTCCTTGATTTTCATAGAGTATAAGTTCGGTCCTGTTATCAACAGAAGGATTCTCCTGATAGGAAGCTCCCACATAAAGTGCCGCATCATCATCATAGTTAATTCCTCCCAAATCCTTTGCCATAATCTGCCTAAAAATTGCATTTACACTGTCAAGCACCTGGCCTCTACTACGAAAATTTTTATGAAGGTCAATTCTTTGGGTAAGGCTATCATTTAAATCGTAAGAATTATATTTCTCCATAAACAATTCAGGTCTGGAAAGACGAAATCTATAAATACTTTGTTTCACATCTCCTACCATGAAAATATTGTATTTCCCCTGGGAAAGGGCAGAAACACTGGTAAGTATAGTCTCCTGTATCAGGTTGCTGTCCTGATACTCATCGATCATAATTTCCTTAAAATATTCCTGGTATTCCTTTGCAACAGGAGACGGCACTAAGCTTCCGTCTTTTTCTTCTGTAAGAATCCTTAGGGCATATTGCTCCATGTCGGAAAAATCGATTATATCTCGTTCTCTTTTTTTCTCTTCAAATGCCTGCCCAAAGGCCAGAACCAAGTCTACAAGTTCCTCTACCGCCCCCCTGCACTGCTTTAAATCTGACAAAATCACATCAACCGCCCCATAAAAATACTGGGCCGAAATGGACTTAATCATTTTCTTAACCTCATCTCGAATATCCTTAACTGCCTGGATTTTAACTTCTGAAACCCTTTTATCTTTGTTAACAGCAAGACGAGGCCAGGAAATCTTTCCAAAGGCCTCTGTTTGGTCTTTATAGCTTTTGGCATCCTGCAAAGAATTCAAAATCTGCAAATCCTTCTTTAAGGTAGTTTCATAGGCCAAGGGGCCATCTGCTTCCAGACACAAGTCAATCCCCCTATGCAAGAGCTGTTTGGCATCCTGCAAATAGTCCTGTACCCTCTCCCTCATAAGCTTCATGTAAGAGGCATTCTCAAGGTCCTCTACAGATTCCCCTTCATAAGCAGCAAGGCAGCCTTTCAGCCATTTTTCCGGCTGGGGATAGCTTCTTGCATAATCATAGATATTTAAAATATATTCCTGAATCTTTTTATCCGACTTCCCCCCTCCGTAGGCCGTGACAAAATCAAGAAAGTTTGGATCCTTTTCCCGATATTTTTCTTCTAATACTTCCGTAAGAACATCGTAGCGCAAAAGGGTTAGTTCCCCTTCTTCTCCCACCCGAAAGGCTGGGTCTATATGAATAGCATGAAAATGATCTCGAATCACTGACAGACAAAAACTATGTATGGTAGTGATTTGAGCATTATGGATCAATGTAGCTTGTCTAGAAAGATGTTCATTGTCTGGTTCATCAAAAAGTTTCTTTTCTACAGCATCTCTTATACGTTCCTTCATTTCACCTGCTGCCGCTTCTGTAAATGTCACTACCAACAACCTGTCCACATCCATAGGATTCTTAGCATCTGTCAGCATGCTGATAATTCGTTCCACTAAAACTGCTGTTTTACCAGATCCTGCTGCCGCCGACACTAATATATTTCGGTTTCTCAAGTCAATGACCTTCTGCTGGTCAGCTGTCCAATTTACCTTCATCTACCCCTTCTCCATTTCCAAAACACTGCATCTTACTGATGGCTTCCTCCTTCGAAAGCTTCTTCAAATTCCGATAATGATATCCTTCTAGTCTTGTGTCAAATTTGCAAATATGTTTATATTCACAGTAATCGCATCCGGTGGAATCCCCTTGCCGGTAAGGCTCTGCCTTAATATTTCCCTGCTTGATTTCTTCCTTGGAAGCAATGATTTTTTTTGTGGCATACTCCATCATGGTCCTAAAATGTTCTTCAGTCACTACTTTGGAAGTTTTTGCCAGACTTCCATCTTTGTTGAATTTCACCGGCACTGCCACTGATTCTCCTGACATCTTATGATCTAAGTGATTTAGGACTTCATCTTTCAGGTTTATAACACCGTCCGGCTTTAAAGCCTTCAGAATATCTTTCTCGATCTCCTCTATATTTTCTTTTTCCCCGCTTCCCTTCCGGTCCACGTAAGGGTCCTGTATCCGATAGTAAAATACACCGGCAGGTATTACTTCTTTTGTTGGATTTTTTTTCTGCTGGATTTTTACAGCACTATCCATATAGAACATAAGCTGAAGCTGCAAACCGTAATATAGGGATTGAATATCAAATTCCTTCCTGCCGGTCTTGTAATCTACCACTTTTACATAAATGGCATGATCATCTACGCAAGTATCCAGCCTGTCAATTTTTCCGCTAGGCCCTATAGAAACTTCAAAGGCTTCCGGTTCAAAATCTCCCACAGACAACTGCTTCGTTAAAGCCCAAATGGTACGCCTCATAAGATTTTCCACAGCAGTGATCATATACTCATTTTTCCCACTACTGTAAAGTAAATCATTTCTATAATCTTTAATTACTTTCTCAATAGATGTTGCTAACAAGTCCTCACTTTCCTCCTTGCCAATCTCACTCCATCTCTTTCCTGATTTTTTCACCTGCTTGGCATAGTCTTCTAAGACCCCATGACATACATTTCCAAGGTCCATAGGTTCAAAGCCATATTCCTCTCGCCCCAAAAGCCTTAGGCCATATTTCAGAAAATGAGCATAGGCACAGGCTGAATAGGTCTCGATCCTGCTAATACTTGCATTAAAATCCTCTCCATAGAGTTTTTTAGCTACTTGGTCTTTTAAGGCATCAATTTCATTTTTCTTGTATCCCGCATCTAGGAGGCTTTGAATTTTCTCTCTCCACTGAGGGGCCTTTTGGTACCATTTAAAAAGTTCCGCCCACTGGCTATCTTGCCTCAAGTCTTTTGTTTTGTGATTTCGGATCCCCCGGATAAGCTCCTCAATAGCAATATTACTGGTAAGTTCCCTTTCTTTCAGAGTTTTCTCCTCCTCATCCACAAGGGAAAGATCCGGAAAGAGTCGTCGCAGCTCCCAAATCAGATATGCCGGTCTAAGACTTTTTCCATCAGAAGATACCTTACTATAATAAATTTTCAATTCCCTGGAGGGCTTAGTGAGATTAGTATACAGGTAAAATTTTTGCACATAGGCCTCTTCTTTTCCGCCTGGCGCCAGATGAATATCCTTTTCTTTCAAACACTCCCTATCTCTTTCCGAAAGGATTCCGTTTCTATTTAAATTTCCCGGCAGCTTTGTATCGTTAGCTCCCAAAAAATAAAGAGTTTTTATGTCTTTCAGCCTGGTTCTGGTAAGGTCTCCTGCCAGCACCTGGTCTATGCTGGGGGGAATAAGGCCAATTCTAGCCTCCTCCAGACCTGCATCTAAGAGTTCGCAATACTCTTTTATAGAAACCTGCTCCTCCCCAAGAAGTTCCACAAATTTATCAAAGAGCTCAATTACCACCCGGTAAACCTGGGCATATTCCTTAGAAAGGCTTAATTCTCCTGCAAGAGCAAATGCATCTTCCTGTTTTTTCAGGGCAAGCTGCACTTCTTCTCTTACCATATAATCATAAATTCCCAGGGTTATATCCTTTACCGTCTTCTTGCGCTGCCTCATGACAAAATACAAGTCCTGTATTTTTTCTACAAAATGCACTCGTAAATGATTCAGGTCTTCCAAGGATTCCTCTGTAGTAT
>CAVAKZ010000036.1:0-22647 GCA_963589425.1 Parabacteroides distasonis
GTACTTTTGTGCACGACTATGTTGGCGGGAATTTTAACGGGTTGCGGAAGTCAGTCGGACTCCTCAGCAGATTCATCCACAGCATCTTCAGACGGAAAAGTAGTTTTGAATGTAATCAATTATCACGTAGGTACAGATTATGCAGCAGATTACTATGAATATTTGTTTGATGCATTCCAGAAGACGGAAGAAGGAAAAAATGTAGAATTCAATTTTGAGGAGATTCCTACTACCGATGCATTTAATCAAAAGATTAAACTTCTAATTTCCAGTGGGGATTTACCGGATATTGTTCTCAATGGTGGAAATAATATTACTGCCTTAGCTGCTGAAGCCGGAAAGGTTACGGATTTAACTTCGTATCTAGATGATGATCCGGAGTGGAAGGCAATGTTTGATGATTCTGATTTGGAATTCAACTCCTATGAAGGAAAGGTATATGGAATTCCGGTGTCTAAGGAAATTTCTTATATCTATTACAATAAGGAGCTTTTTGAAGAAGCAGGACTTGAGGCTCCGGACGTAGCATATGAAACCTGGGATGAATTTTTTGATGCGTGCGATACCTTGAAGGAAAAAGGAATTACTCCTGTAAGTATGGACACTGCGGATTTAGGATGGCTTTCAAATCTTTGGTATAGTGGATTGATTGGAACTAGTGGAGATGAAGGAAATGAATTCATGAACACCCAATATCCTACAGATTACAATGTGGATGTTGTAGAGGATGCAACAGAAGATCTTCAGAATATGTTAGAGAATTATACGACTTCTGATGCTGCTGGTGGAAAGTACGATACCATGGCAACACATTTCTTTAATGGAGAAGTTGCAATGCTTCCAAATGGACCATGGATGATTCCAGATTTTAACAGTACTGAGAAAGCACCGGAAGGCTTCTATGATAAAGTTGGAGTGATGCTTCTTCCTGGATATGGTCTTGAGAGTGTGGCTACTCCTGGTGATATGGTTGGAACAGATGATCCTGAAAAAGTAGAGGCCGCAGTTGCCTTTTTGAAATTTGAAACAAGTGAAGAAAATCAGTTAAAAGCTCTCGAAATGGCGGGACTACAACCAGTTACTAGAACGATTGAAGTACCAGATAGCCTGAAAGAGTCTGATCCTTTGATGGCTGAAGTTTTAGAGATTCAGGGAAAAGCAAAGTACACTTATGGCCAGAATCAGGCATATTGGTATCAGAATGTTATCGATACATTCTCAACTCAGTTGCCGGAATTGGCTTACGGAAATATTACGCCAGAAGAGTTTTGTCAGGAACTTACAGATTCTGCTACTAAAAATTAAAAAGTATAAGATTGTAAAAAGTGCTGTGCTAATCTAGCACAGCACTTTTTCATTAATTAGAGCGAGTAAATCTAAGACGAAGAGTAATTTTTTACATATTAATAAGATGGTTAGAAAGGAGAAAATATGAGTACAAAAGGAAAGAAAGGCTGGATATTTGCTTTTACAATGCCCTGTGTAATATTGTTTTGTGTTGTATATGCAATACCTTTTATTATGGTCATAACAACATCACTTTGTGATTATACATTAACACAATCCCCAACACTTATAGGTTTAGATAATTTTAAAGTTATCTTTGCTGATAAAGATTTTCGAGTATCAATTATTAATACATTAAAATGGGTTCTTATTCAATCCACAATTCACGTCACCTTTGGTTTTATTATGGCTTTAGTTCTTAGGAGAAAACCTAAGGGATGGAAGGTTGTCCGAGTTGCCTATGTAATACCTAATATTATTCCTACCGCAGCTACAGCTGTAATGTTTTCCTTGTTGTTAAATCCTTCTTTTGGAGTTGTAAAGTTATTGTATGAAAAACTAGGAATTAATACAACTCAAGTGGTGAATTTATTTGGAAATTCAAAATATGCTTTTTGGACAGTGACAGCAACCTGGCTATTTTATTCGGGATTTAATATGTTGATCTTTATGGCTGAAATGCAGGCAATTAGCCCGGATATTTATGAGGCAGCCATGATTGATGGTGCAACACCGAGAGAGGCAGATCGCTATATTACCATTCCATTGATGAAAAATGCCTTTGGAACCTGTGTGATTTTGGCTTCCGTTGCTATGGTGTCGCAATTTGACATTATCTACATGACTACCAAGGGAGGGCCTGGAAATACAACCCTTAATCTACCGACTTATTTGTACAAAATTATCACATTGGAAAATAATTATGGAAAAGCAAATGCTGTTGGAGTTGTGCAGATTGCTCTTGGGCTTTTATTAGTAGTCTTGATTCAGCGATTGTTTAATCAGAAAAAAGAACTGGAGGAGGGATAAGATGGATAATGCTAAACAAACTTATCATGTGAAAAAACAAGAAGCTTCTGTATCGAAAGGTATCTTCGGTTTTTTGAAATATTTATTTATGCTTTTGATCGTGTTGATTTCTATTGGACCAATTGTATGGGCATTTTTAAGTTCTTTTAAGACCTATGCAGAAATTAATGCTTCTGCTTTGGGGCTTCCGGAACAATTTCGTTTGGATAATTACATTGATGCCTTTAAATATGCTCCAATTCAGAAATATTTTTTGAACAGTATTATTATTGTGGGAATTAGTGTACTTGTAACGGTTTGTTTGGTTGCGATGTGTGCCTATATTGCAGCTAGATACAATTTTAAAATGAAAACCGCATTGATTCTTATGATTTCTGCATCGCTGATGCTACCGGCACAGGCTATTTCTCAACCTTTGTTTGCTATGTTTAAGAGTTTGGGATTATATGATACAAAGGTTGGTTTGATTGTTGTTTATGCGGCTATGGGCATACCAATGTCCTTCTTTGTAATGACCAGTTATTATAAAACGATTCCTATTCAACTTGAAGAATCGGCTTATATTGATGGAGCTACTTTTTTACAGACATTCTTTAAAATTGTTCTTCCTTTAGCAAAACCAGGATTAGCTACTATTGCCATGCTTCAGTTTATTAATACCTGGAATGAATTTTATTTTGCATTAATGCTAACTAGCGGAGATACTGCAAGAACGGTTCCGATCGCCTTAAATTATTATTTGGGAACCTTTGCAAATAACTATTCTGCTCTTTTTGCAGCCGTAATTATTACAGTTTCTCCTACAATTTTAGTATTTATCCTGCTGCAGAAACAGGTGATGGCTAGTTTGACAGAGGGGGCAGTTAAAGGTTAGCAGATTGGATGAGAAGGAGAATATGTAATGAATACTGATAAAGCACCAATCTATCCTATACAAGTATGGGATATTACAGAAGAAAATTTTGATGTAAAAAATAACTATCGCAATGAGACCACCTTTGCATTGTCCAATGGATACATAGGAACGAGAGGAACCTATGAGGAGGCCTATGATTTTGACATTGATACAGGACTGGAGGGAAATTTTGTAAACGGATTTTACGAAAGTGAGTATATTCGGTATGGAGAAGCTAATTTTGGATCTCCACTTCTTAGCCAGTCTTTGCTAAACCTTCCTAATTTAAAAGAAACTCACGTGATTTTAGACGGTGAAGAATTTTCAATGATGACGGGAAGGGTTTCAGAATATGCACGTATTTTGCATATGAAAGATGGAATCTTGGAGCGTAGACTTGTTTGGACATCTCCACAGGGAAAGAAAATAAAAATAGAAATCAAACGGTTGGTTTCTTTTGCCAAGAAAAACATAATGACAATTCGCTATCAAGTGACTCCATTAAACTATTCCGGAACCATAGAATTTATTTCAAAGCTACAGGGAAATGTGGAAAATCATACAAGGAAAACAAATCCTATTGTAGACTATGGTCCTTTTGGAAGGAAATTATCACCAGAAAAAATCGTGACGGATTGTGATGAAATATACTATCAGGGGAAGACAGAGATCAGTAAGCTTACTATTGCATGCGGAAGTTCCCATAATGTGTCATTGGAGGCTTGCGACAACAAGAATATCCTGTGGAAATCACAGGTAGATGAATTAGAGGCAATTGTCAGGACAGCAATGGAAGTAGCTCAGGGGGAGCAGATTTGTTTAGATAAATACATGGTTTACACTTCGAGTCTAGATTTTCCTGTGGAGCAATTAGAAACATTTGTGAAAAAACTTCTTAAGGAAGCAAAAAACGAAGGGTATTTATATTTTGAAGAAACACAGAAAGCCTATATGAATAGCTTCTGGAAAACAGCTCAAATAGAAATTAAAGGAAATGATGAACTTCAACAAGGACTTCATTTTAATTTGTTTCATATTCTTCAGTCTGCCGGAAGAGATGGACGCACTGGTATGGGTGCAAAGGGCTTATCAGGAGAAGGATATGAAGGACATTATTTTTGGGATACAGAGATGTATGTTTTGCCGGTATTAATCTATACAGATCCTGATGTGGCAAAGAAATTGTTGGATTATCGTTATGGAACATTGGATCAAGCAAGGGCTCGCGCTAGAATATTAGGACATATGAAAGGTGCGCTGTATCCTTGGAGAACTATTAATGGAGAAGAAGCATCGACATACTATCCATTGGGGACTGCACAGTACCATATTAATGCAGACATATCCTATGCCTTGTCATTATATATTCAAGTGACGCAGGATATGGAATATCTTGAGAAGAAGGGAGCAGAGATTCTCATAGAAACAGCAAGGGTGTGGGCAGATGTTGGTAGTTTTGCAGAATGCAAAGACGGAAAATATTGCATTTGCAGTGTGACAGGTCCGGATGAATATAATGTATTAGTAGATAATAATTTTTATACTAATTTGATGGCAAGGGAGAATTTAAAGGATGCTGTAAAGGCAGTTGCATATCTTAAAAATAATGCCCCAGAGGAATTGGAACGTTTAAAAGTTAAATTAGAATTTAACGAGACTGAACTTACTCTATGGAATAAGATTATTGACAATATGTATTTTCCTTTTGATGAAAAGCTACAGGTTTATCCAATGGATGACGGTTTTATGATGAGAAAGCCCTGGGATGAATCAAAGATCCCGCCAGAAAAAAGAGCATGGTTATATGAAAACTACCATCCCCTGTTTATTATGAGACATCGGATGTCAAAACAGGCAGATGCGATACTGGGGATGTATTTGCACAGTCATTTGTTTACAGAGGAAGAAATAAAACGCAATTATGATTTTTATCAGAAAGTGACACTGCATCATTCTTCCCTGTCTACATGTATTTTTGGAATTGTAGCCTGCGATATTGGATATCTAGATGAGGCCTATACCTATTTTTCCCAATCAGCAAGAATGGATTTGGATGATTATCATAACAATTTCTACGCGGGAATTCATGCAGCAAACATGGCAGGTACATGGCAAGCTATTGTTAATGGCTTTGGTGGTATGCGCTGTCAAGAGGGTGTTTTGCGGTTTAAACCACAGATTCCGAAGGAATGGGAAGAATATAAATTCAGAATTAAATATCAGAATGTATTGATGGAGGTAGCAGTCAGAAAAGAAGAAGCTAAATTTGAAATTATAGAAGGCAAAGTAATTGAATTTTATGTTTACGGAGAAAAAATAAAACTAGATGAAAAATCAAAGAAGCAAGTTGTGCCAGTAACTTAAGATTAGAAAACTCCGAGGAGAGGAGATGCTAGTTATGAAAAGAAGAAAAAATATAGCAATTATAATGTTTGCGATAATAGTGCTTACTACAGTGTTTGGAAATGGATATATATTAAAGGCAGAAGAAAATCCAGAAGAAACTGTATCCGGTTCTTGTTATTACATTGATTCTATTGATGGTGATGACGATCAATCTGGAACTAGCGAAGAAGAGGCATGGAAATCTTTGGATAAAATTAATGCAACAACCTTTCAACCGGGAGATCATATTCTTTTCAAGAGAGGATGTAGCTGGAGCGGTCAGTTAAATCCTAAAGGATCAGGTTCAAAGGATGCACCAATTATTATAGAAGCTTATGGAGACCTAGAACAAGGACGACCACGAATTGATGGATCTAATTGGTGTGGGGAAAATGGAGATGATTTAGATAATCTTATTTTTAATGCTGCAGTTTTCTTCTGTAATCAGGAGTATTGGGAAATTACCGGATTGGAAGTAACCAATTACAGTGAAACTAAGGATGATAATATTAAAAAATACGGCATCTTGATTATGGGAAAGGATGCAGGAACCCTTCATCATATATATGTGAAAAATACTTATGTGCATGATGTTATATCCATACCTATTGGACAGCAGGCAGGGATTGGAAGAGGGGGTATTGTATACGCCATTCGAGGAACTGAAGAGGCTACAAATTGGGAAGATATTCTTGTAGAGGGCAATTATTTAAAAGATATTAACCATTATGGTATCGATTTAATTTCCTCCTGGGGAAGTAGTATATTTACTGAAGAGAGTGGAATTGCAGAAAATGCAGGAACAAGAGTAAACAGTGATGGAATTGTGATACGAGGAAATTATTGTGAAAATATAGGAAATGCAGCTATTTGTGCGTCCGATTATTCTGAGGCTTTGATTGAGTATAATATTTGCAATGGGTGTAATAGTGGACCTAATGGAAATGTGCCCATCTGGTGGGAGTATGGAGAAAAGACAATTTGTCAATATAATGAGGTCTTTGGTTCTGGAGCATCTGAAGGAAAGGAAGATTCACAGGCCTTTGATGCGGATATTTATACTGACTTAAATTACATTCAATATAATTATACTCATGATAATCCATCTGGCTCTTTCTTTGAATGTTCCCTCGGAACTTCTTTCGAGACTTATTATCGATATAATATTAGTGTAAATGATGGATATGGAACAAATTCCTATGGTGGAGGTGCAGTTATTACCTTGATCAATCCTTATGGAGGACAATTACATGTTTACAATAATTTAATCTATATGGATGATCAACATGATGGATATATTACAAGAAATTGGTCGGGATCTACAGGACCTACATCATCGGAAGCATATACATTTACCAATAATGTGATTATTTCTGAGGTAGAAAATGGAAGAGCCTGGGATGACACTTATAAAGGGGTTGTGCTAAACAATGCATACGGAGGAGATAATCAGAATACCACTCGTACAGATGATACTAAGGCAAAAAGTGTAAGTAAGGAAGACTACATTCAACTGCAGGAAGGGACTTCTGGATCTGTAGAGGATGTAAATGGAGAAATTGTTCTGACTTATGGTTCTGTAGATGGTTATCATATTACAGAGTCTGCAACTCTAATAGATGATGGGACATCTATTCTGGATAACGGTGGATTAGACTATTATGGAAATTCAGTTCAGGGATTCGTGAAACCTAATATTGGTGCAGATAATAGTTATAACCATTCTGTGAAAGAAGAAAGCTCTGATGAAAATTTGCTTTTGGATTTTTCTGATTTGGAAAACGGAAGTTTGACTGAAGAATATAATTATTGTCATTTCGGAAACAAGGGATGGAATGTAGAGAATGGGGAAGTGTATCCCAGTAGCTATACTACAAAGGAACAGGCTAATAAAATTGCATTGCCAGATCAATATAAAATTACAAGTTTTGAGGCAAGAGTTACTTCCGGTACAGCTAGTATCAGGGTAGAAGCGGGAGAGGAAAGTGCTACATTTTCTTTGACTGACAAAATGACAACCTACAAATTGAATTTTTCTCAATATAATCCAGCTCTTTATTTTGTTATAACATCGGATAATGGTGCGGATCAGGTGAGGCTTGACAATATTGTTTTGACGAGAAAAATAAGTTCAAAGATTTCTTCTACAAATGTAACTTATGGAAAAGAAGTAACAGTTTCATCTGTAAGTTCTTGGGAGCCAGATGATATTGGAAGCAACATTGTAGATGGAGATGAGTCTACAATATGGATCTCTAATGGTTGGTCAGATCAAGGAGATACATTAACAGATGCAAGAGCAAATTGTATTATTGATTTGGGAGAGTGCTATCAATTAGAATCTTTTGAGATTGTATTTGGAGGAGATGCGGCTGCATCTGCTTGGAAATATACCGTAGAAGGTTCGAAAGAGAATGAACAGTGGGACTTGTTGTGGAACCAAAGTGAAAATTCGGAGGTTGCTTCAAAACAAAGCGGAAGTGTTTCTGAAGAGTATGCTGCTAATACCTACAGATATTTGAAAATTACGTTTACAGATCCGATTGAAAATGCATGGCCTGCTTTGGCAGAATTTACAGCCTATCAACCGACTGTACTGCAAAATATTGCTTTAGAAGGAAACGCAAGTGCGTCGACAGAAAATCAATCAGCATCTAATGCTATAGATGGTAATGAAAGTACATTGTGGGTAGCTGATGGCAACCAAGAAAAAAGCGGTGCCTGGTGGATGGTTGATCTAGGTGAGGTTAAAAAGATTTCTGCTTTTAAGGCAATTTTCGAATATGAGATTCAAGAAGATTTGGTTTCCGCTCAGATGGGGGCTAGCCCGGTATATGGTCAAGCATGGCAATACAAAGTAGAAGGATCTATAGACGAGGCGAACTGGACAATGCTTTGGGATAATCGTGATAATGATGATAAATCTAGGGAGCATTATAAAGACGTAACATCCTTAGCGGAGAAATATCGTTATGTAAAGGTTACAATTACACAGCTTCCGCTTCATAAAGAAACACAATCAGAAGTATGGCCGGCTATTGCTGAGTTTCAAATATTAGCAGGTGAATCAGAACAAGAAGAGATTGGTATTACACGCAGTGAGCCAGGGCAAATTATTGATATTGATCTTGCCTATGGCCAGACAGTCAAAGTTTCTTCAAATAAGACCTATAAGGATAACGTATCAGATCGAGATCCTGATACCAGTTGGAGCCCATCTGATAGTGATGACAGTCCAGCATTACGGATTGATTTGGACCGTGCTTTTAATTTAACCAATCTCTCTGTGGATTTTGCAAGTAGTGTTGCAGATTTTACAGTTCATGTAAAAAAAGAGACAGGTTGGGAGAAGATTGGAAAATTTGAACCAGAAAAATCAGGAGAAGTATTTTCTGTATCAGAAAGCCAAGTGCTGGGGATAAAATTTTTATTCGAAAAGAAAGAAAACCTGGAAATCTCAGAAGTGCATTTTGATGGAACAGATGCCAATGTAAAAAGAAATCGAAGAATTCTTGTAATGGCACCTCATGAGGATGACGAAATGTTAATGGCAGGAGGGGTTATAAGACAGGCAATTGAATCTGGAGACGAAGTATATGTAGTATATGCAACAAACGGAGACTACGAGGGAACGGAACGAGGGAAGCTTCGAATCAGTGACACAGTAAATGCTTTGAATAAAATTGGGCTTGAGAAAGATCATCTTTACTTTATGGGATATGCAGACAACGGAGGCATGGGCGTTGGACGTTATAAAACTGCTTTTACTGACAGTTTCCTATACAATCTTTATGTGGCTGGTGATAACGAAATTGTTGCCTCCAGGAATGGCGGAACAAGTACCTATGGAAATGAAAGCGTGCGGAATGATTATCATTACGATGTCTATGGCGAACATGCAACTTACACGCGAGCTAATTTCAAATCAGATTTAAGAGAAATTATGGAAAGTGTAAATCCAACAGATATCTATATGACTTCAAGATATGATATGCATTATGATCATGCTTATTTTGGACTTTTTGGTATCGAAACTATAAATGATATTCAAAAAGAACAAAAGAATTTTTATCCGACTGTACACGAAGCAATTATTCATAGTCACTTGACGGATGAGGTATATCCAACGGATCAATCGGATTATGGATATGGACAGGAGAACAACAGCTATCTGGGTGCATGGAAGGAGTTGAATCAATTAGACGATAAAACAATGCTTAAGTGGGGAAACAGAGAAAGTGTACTTGTGCCTTATTGTATGAGACAAACCCCTCTGAAATATAATTTGAAAGATCAGGCATTAAGAGAATATTCTACTGAGTATTATAGTTGGATTGGTTCTTTTTCTAAAGTAAATGAAGTATTTTACAAACACACATATGACAGTCTAAGTAGCAGTGCAACTGTTTCAGCATCTAGTGAACGAAGCTCGCTAAAGCGGAGCGAAGATCAAAGTGCTAAGAAAGTCATAGATGGAATTGCAGATGGTTACGCAACGGGATTGGCAGAAAATCATACAAGATTTCCTTTTGCTGAATGGGTTTCAGATGGAGAAAAAGAGGGAGCCTGGGTTCAGCTGTCTTTCCCGGAAGAGAAAACAGTATCCGTTATTAAATTGTATGATAGACCAAATACGGAAGATCAGATTTTAGCAGCGCATTTGGAATTTGATAATGGAACACAGATTCAGGTGGGAGAACTGACAAATGACGGAACAGCTGTAACCATAAACTTGGAAAATCCTATAGAAACCAAAAATGTAAAACTTGTAGTAGATAAGGTTTCAGATTCGACACAGGCAATAGGATTAGCTGAGATAGAAGTATATGAATAATGGAGATGGTTGTGAGGAGTGTACGTTTATGGGAAAAATATATAAAGGGATTTTTTTTGATTGGGATGGAACAGCAGTGCTGTCGAGAAAAGCACCTGTAGATGAGGCAATTGCAGTGATGAAACCTTTGTTGCAAAAAGGAGTAGATCTAGTGATTGTTAGTGGAACTACTATCGAAAATATTGCAGGTGGAAAGATTGAATCTTATTTTACATCGGAGGAATTAAATCATTTGTATTTGGGTTTGGGACGTGGTGCCTATAATTATTTTTTTGACAATGGTCAGCCGATGGTTTTTGAGAATTGTATTCCTGAGAAAGAAGAGCTTTTGAAAATTCATGAAATTTGTTTTGAAATTCATCGCAGATTAAAAGAATTCTATGACTACGATACTGATATTGTGTTTAGCAGACCAAATTATTGCAAAATCGATTTGATGGTAGACAGTCAACGAGGAGATAACTTGTTTATGCAGGAGGATGAAGTGGGACTGTTAAAAGAATGTCTTAAGCAACATGGCATCCCGGATGGATTACAAGGACTGCTCATTTTGTCAGAGGAGGTGGGAAAAGAATATGGTATTCAAGTGCAACCTACCTGTGATGCAAAGTATTTAGAGGTTGGAATCACTAGTAAGAGTGATAATGTGGACTGTATTTTAAAAAAACTTATAACAGAAAGACAAATTAATATAGAGGAATGTTCTTTCTGGGGGGATGAGTTTGTGGGCATTGAAAAAGGCATTTATGGTAGTGATAGTTTTATGATTACGGCTAAGAGTAAGGAGGGGGATTTTTTTGATGTCTCTCAGGTGCCTGGAGAGCGTCCGGAAGGAGTGGAGTGTCTTGGTGGAGGCGTGAATAAATTCCTTGAATTTCTAAGAGACCAAAATAAGTAAAAGCTTATTATGAAGAAAGTACAGGAGATATAGGTATGAGAATTTATAGAGGAAAAGACTATAAGGATATGAGTAGAAAGGCGGCAAATATTATATCTGCTCAGATTATTATGAAGCCTAATTGCGTGCTTGGATTGGCCACAGGTTCTACTCCTATAGGTCTGTATGATCAGTTAGTAGAATGGTATAAAAAGGGAGATCTGGATTTCTCAAAAGTAACAACAGTTAATTTGGATGAATATAAAGGGCTTCCAGAAAATCATGAGCAAAGCTATCACTATTTTATGAATAAACATTTGTTTGAACGAGTGAACATTCAAAAGGAACACACTTTTTTGCCAAAAGGGACAGCCATAGATTCTGAGGAAGAATGTAAAAGATATGAAAGCTTAATCGATTCCCTAGGAGGAGTGGATATTCAGCTTCTTGGAATAGGACATAACGGTCATATAGGGTTTAATGAGCCTCAGGCAACATTCCACAAAGAAACCCACTGTGTATATTTGGCAGATAGTACTATTCAGGCAAATAAAAGATTTTTTGAATCCGTGGAGGATGTGCCTAAGGAAGCCATTAGTATGGGAATAAAAACTATAATGAAGGCAAAAAAAATTCTTGTGGTGGTTAGCGGAGCAGACAAGGCGGATATTGTAAAAAAAGCATTTCGAGGTCCGGTAACACCAGAAGTTCCAGCATCTGTTTTGCAATTGCATAATGATGTGATACTTGTGGGGGATTGTGATGCCCTGCGTGACATCTAAATATTTAGCGGCAGAAAAAAACCCCTAGGAATCTCGTCCCCTTTAGAGTATAATTTGAAACTAGGAGCAGGAATCTTGTGACGCTTTTGTAAGAGGCCTGTTAGAAGGAAAAGGAGATTTCATTATGGATTGTATCATTATTGGGATTGCCGGAGGTTCGGGTTCTGGTAAGTCCACTTTTACTAACAAATTAAAGGATTTATACGGAGACCGCATCACAGTTTTATACCACGACAATTACTACAGAAGAAATGATCATCTGACTTTGGAGGAGAGAAGGAAGATTAATTACGATGATCCAGAGGCCCTGGAGACGGATCTTTTAGTTGAACATTTGAGAAAGCTTAAAGAGGGAAAGCCAATTCAATGTCCTACCTATGACTATTCCATGCATAATCGCAAGGAAGATGTTTTGGAGGTGAAGCCTAATCGTATTGTAGTGGTGGAAGGAATTTTGGCCCTACAAAATCCGGAACTTCGAGATTTATTTGATATTAAAATCTATGTAGAGGCAGATGCAGATGAGCGTATTCTAAGACGGGTTTCCAGAGATGTAAAGGAGCGTGGAAGAGACTTAGATGGTATCATTGACCAGTATCTTACCACAGTAAAGCCTATGCATTATATTTATGTGGAGCCTACCAGAGCCTTGGCGGATATTGTTATTAACAGTGGTCGTAATGAGGTGGCCTTTGACCTGGTTAAGACTAAGATTGATCAGCTTCTTAGCTATCAACAAGTCTAGAAAGAAATTGAAATTAAAAAAATATAAAATAAAAAATAAAAAGGAAGTTGTCCTAAGAAGGGCAACTTCCTTTTTGCGATTTGCTTAGATTACATATGACTTTTATAAATCTATTTAGCCTGCTCTAAAGCCAAGGTCTCTGTTGTGATATCACATACTTCTGAAGGTCCGTAGTACTGGATTGCTCCTGGGAATAAGAAGCAGGTTTCTACTGCCCACTGATCTCTGTGTGCTTCGAAATATTTAAATGGAGCACCGTCAAGCTCTGTAAGAGCCTTTCTGATTACCGGCTTATCTTTACCGTTACGTCTCTCCATGTTCATCATCTTGGTAATTGGCATACCACCTGCAACCCACTCCTCAGCTGGCTTAGAAAGGTTAGATACTTTAGAAAGATATCCGTTGAAGCCATACTGGATCAGCATAAACGCATTGTATCCAAGAGAGTAGCAGTAGTCTGCATCAAAGTTAGATGGGAATGCACATCTTCCTTCGTATCCGAAGAAGTGATGTTGGGCACCAAACTTACCTGTGTAGGTTCCGGCAGCTTTTCTCTCAGCAAGCTTGTCGGCTACTAATGCAGAGAATAATTTCTCAGACTCAATTAGAGAAACCTGTACATTTCCGTGAGGATCTCTTTCTAAGAATAACTGCTGCTGAATGCTCTGTGGAAGAATCTCAAATACAGCCATAGACTCTGCTGTAAGGCCGGCCTTGATAAAGGCATATTTCTCTTCCCAAGATGGAAGGGCATTAAATTCTTCTGTCTTTTCTCCTGCAAGAAGTTCATTGATTTCGGCAATAAGAACTGAGAATTCAGGAACAAACTCTACAATACCTTCCGGGATAATCGCTACACCGAAGTTATCTCCATTAGCCGCTCTCTTTTCTACGGAATCAGCAATCTGATCAGCAATCTGAGAAAGAGACATCTTCTTAGCTGCAACTTCTTCACCGATGAGGCAGATGTTTGGCTGAGTCTTAAGGGCGCACTCAAGAGCTACGTGAGAAGCAGAACGTCCCATAACCTTAATGAAGTGCCAGTATTTCTTTGCAGAGTTGGCATCTCTTTCGATGTTACCAATTAACTCACTGTAAGTCTTAGTAGCAGTATCAAAACCGAAAGAACACTCGATATCCTCGTTCTTTAAGTCTCCATCGATAGTCTTGGGGCATCCGATTACCTGAACCCCTGTCTTGTTAGCTGCCATGTACTCTGCTAAGGTACAAGCATTTGTATTAGAATCATCTCCACCGATAATAACGATAGCAGTGATGCCGTGCTTCTTGCAAACTTCAGCTGCAACTGCAAACTGCTCCGGAGTCTCAAGCTTTGTTCTTCCGGATCCGATGATATCAAATCCACCGGTGTTTCTGTACTGGTCGATATATTCATCCGTCATCTCAATATATTTATCCTCTAAAAGTCCGCTAGGTCCTCCAAGGAATCCTAAAAGAACATTCTCCTTGCTGGAAGCTTTCAGGGCGTCGTAAAGACCACTTACTACGTTGTGTCCTCCGGGAGCCTGTCCACCGGAAAGGATTACACCTACTACCTGTTTCTTATCAGAAGCAGTATTAGTTCCTTTTTCAAAAGTGATCTCCGGCTTGCCATAGGTATTAGGGAATAACTCAGCAATCTTTTCCTGATCAGCTACGCTTTCAGTAGCAGATCCTTCTTTAACACAGATCTCTGCGATTCCGTTGCGAAGCATTCCCGGAAGCTTTGGAGAATACTCGTATCTAGCTTTCTGAAGTGGTGAAATATTCATTGTTCAATCTCCTTCATTACTCAAATATTTTGCACTTTTTTAGGTACAGAAAAAATTTTAATACATTTTGAAAAAAAAGTAAACCGTTAAGGCGAAACAAATTCAGGTGCTGGTAATTCTTGGAAAATTAGTGTATAATGTAGTGTCTGAGTTTGTCGGTTTATAGAAATATAGACAAAAATCACCCCGAAAAGGGATTGTTAAGAATATAAAATGAGGTATGTATATTATGAGTGACAATATCGCGATCGAAGTGCGGAACATGTCCAAAAAATTTAAAGTAGAATCAGATAAATCCAAGACTTTGAAGGAGCGTCTGGTTCGATTTGGAAGAAATAATGTAGAATATCATCATGTCCTTAAGGATATTAATCTGGATATTCGTAAGGGAGAGACGGTTGCTTTAATTGGAACCAACGGTTCCGGAAAGTCTACCCTCTTAAAGCTTATGACCAAGATTATATTTCCAAATCAGGGAAGTATTACCACAAACGGGAAGTTAACTTCTCTTTTGGAGCTTGGTGCAGGCTTTCATGAGGACTTTACAGGACGGGAGAATATTTATTTTAATGCATCTATTTTTGGTTTAACCAGGGCTGAGATTGATGCAAGAATCCAGGAGATTATTGATTTTTCAGAATTGGGAGACTTTATTGACACTCCCATTAGGACCTATTCTTCCGGTATGTACATGCGTCTGGCTTTTTCCGTAGCCATTAATGTAGATGCAGATATTCTTTTGATAGACGAGATCTTAGCCGTAGGAGACCAGCATTTCCAGGATAAATGTTATGCAAAACTGGAGCAGTTAAGAGATTCAGGAAAGACCATTGTAATTGTCACCCACAGTTTGGGAGTGGTAAAGGAATTATGCCATCGCGCCATTTGGATTTATAAAGGAGAGGTGCGCTTGGATGGAGATCCCCATTATGTTATTGATCAATATCTAAAACAGGTAGCAATTGATCACAAGGAAAAGGTGCAGAAAGCTATTGAAAGCGGAGCCCAGACCTTTAAGGGAGCGGTTTCTGTGGATGTTCCCAGAGATTTTTCTCATATGGAGAAAAAGGCGGGAGACTTTGACGTTATGGGTTGGAGCCTGTCCAATGACGCAGACGCTAAGCCTAAATTTTACGTGGATGAAAAAGAAGTTAAGGTGGAACTGACACCTGTGGCAAGACAGGATGTTTATGACATCTTTTTTGATGAATATGCAGGCTTTTTGGATGCAGACAAGATCGGATGGAATACAAAGATTTCCATGGAGGGGCTGGAGCTTGGAAAACATGTCCTTCGCTTGGAGCTTGTGGGATCTAATGGAAAAGTTTTGTCGGATAAAGAAATTAGTTTCACTTTAGACTAAGAGGCGTAGGAGAGGATATGTTTAGAGAAATATATAATTATAGAGAAATGCTAAAGACCAATGTGAAGAAGGATATTCGGGGAAAATACAAAGGGTCTTTTCTTGGAATCTTATGGTCTTTTTTGAATCCCCTTCTTCAGGTAGTGGTTTATTGGATCGTATTTCCATATCTGTTTCGTGGGGCAAGTATTCCCAACTATCTGTGTTATCTGGTGACGGGTATTATCCCATGGACCTTCTTTATTACGGTCATTAACCAGGGAACCATGTGTATCAGGGCCAACGCAGGAATTATAAAAAAGGTTTATTTTCCAAGAGAAATTTTGGTCATTTCCCAGACCCTTAGCGGAATGGTGAATTTCTTTATTTCCTGTATTATTGTTGTAATCTTTTGTATAGGAACAGGAGCGGGGGTTTCCTACCATATTATTTTGCTTCCGCTTATTGCTGTGATTCAGGGCTTCCTTTCCATGGGGATTGCCTTTATTTTAGCGGCAGTAAATGTCTATGTTCAGGATACAGAATTTATTGTAGGCTTTCTTTTGAATATGGGATTTTACGGGACACCGGTGCTTTACAGTCTGGATATGTTCTCGGGAGCCGGGATTTTATATCAGCTAATCAGTTTAAATCCCCTGACCATTATTATTAATTCCTACCGGGATATTTTCCTTTACCATGAGTGGCCGGATGCCATGCAGCTTGGAATTGTGGCAATTTTATCTCTTGTGATTTTGGTAATCGGATATGCCATATTTAAAAAATTAGAGTTTGGATTTGCAGAGGAGATGTAGTATGAAAAAAGGACAATGCGAATTTGCCATTGATAAGTTTCATTACAAAAATGTAGGAGAGTTGCATTATTTAGAAATTGTAGGCTGGATTTTTTCCCATGACAATGAATCAGTGGCTGTTGAAGTGGAGATTGATGGGAAAAAGGTAGAGTGCCAGACTTACCAACGATATGACCGAAAAGATTTAATCCGTATTTATAAGTTGGCTTATTCAGCAAAAAAATCCGGCTTTGAGATTAAGGTTGATACCAATGGGAAGGATATCAAATCTGTAGCTATTTACGGAAAAACCTCTAAAGAAAGAGTTCTACTAAATAAGTACAATCAGAAAAAAATCAAAAAGTTAGAAGATAATTCCTACATCGAGCAGGAAGTAGGAGGCTTTGGATACGACGAAAAGACAGAGCTTTGTTCTGTTATGGGGTGGGCCTACTCTCTGAAAGAGACGGAGATGGAATATGAAGTGAAGGATGCATCCGGAAATTCCATGGAATATACCTTCCGGGTATTGCAGCGAATGGATTTCCCTGATGAATATAGAAGGCGCAGTGGCTTTTATATTGCGTTTAAAGGAAAAAAAGATGCCCAGTATTATCTGCACATTAAAAGTGATGGAGTGGTGCAGGTTGTTGATTTAAAAAAATGTGGAGTTTTAGCTAATGGAGAGAGCCCAAGTTTTGCTGCCAGGCTAGTGTCTTTGACCAAGCAGGTTAATCCTAAAAGTATTAAAAAGGCGGGAGCTTATTTTAAAAATCATGGAGGGAAACAGTTCCTTAGAAGAATTATTAAGGGAAAACCTACAGGAGATATGGATTATGATACTTGGGCAAGGATTCAGCTTGCTACAGAAGACCAGTTAAAGGAACAGCGTAGAATTCACTTTGCCTTAACCCCAAAGGTTAGTATTATTGTGGCTACCTTTAATACCCCTATAGTTTATTTAAGAGAGATGATTGAGACTGTAGAGGCCCAAACCTATGATAACTGGGAACTTTGTATTGCAGATGGAAGTACCGACGATCAGGTGGAAAACTATGTAAAAGACCACTACGGGGATAATGAGAAAATCCGTTTTACCCGTCTTGAAGAAAACTATGGAATTGCAGGAAATATGAATAAGGCCATGGACCTTGCTACCGGTGATTTTATTGCCCTCTACGATCATGATGATACCCTGACACCGGACGCTCTCTATGAGAATATTAAGCTTTATAATGAACACCCGGATGCCCTGATGATCTACTCTGATGAGGATAAGATGAACTCTGACGGTTCTAAGTTTTTTAATCCTCATTTCAAACCGGATTTTAACTATGATCTTCTCTGCAATAATAATTATATTTGCCATTTCCTGTTGATAAAAAAGACCTTGATCGATAAGGTAGGACAGTTAAACGGGGCCTATGACGGCGCCCAGGATTTTGAGTTTGTACTGCGCTTAAGTGAGGAGGCAGGGGAGGACCATATTTATCATATTCCAAGAGTTATCTATCACTGGAGAATTCATGAGAATTCTACAGCAGGTAATCCGGAGAGTAAGATGTATGCCTTTGACGCCGGAAAACGGGCGGTGGAAGATTATTTTAAGAAAAAAGAGATTCCGGTGGAAATAGAGCATGGACCGGCTCTTGGAATTTACCGGGTGAAATATATTCTCCAGTCAGAGCCCCTGGTTTCTATTATGATACCTAACAAAGACCATATTGAGGACCTTGACCGCTGTATTCAGTCTATAGAGAATAAGTGCAGCTATAAGAATATCGAATATATTATTATCGAAAATAATAGTACGGAAGAAGAAACCTTTGCTTACTACAAGAAGCTTGAAAAAGAAAATCCTAAGGCAAAAGTAGTATATTGGAAGGGCGAATTTAATTATTCGGCTATTAATAATTTTGGTCGTGCATATGCCAAGGGAGACTATCTGCTTCTTCTTAATAACGACACGGAGATTATTAATGAAAATGATATAGAAGAACTTCTGGGCTTCTGTATGCGGCCGGATGTGGGGGCAGTAGGAGCAAGACTTTATTATCCGGATGATACCATCCAACACGGTGGTGTAATTATAGGAATGCAGGGGATTGCAGGCCATAGCTTTGTAAATCAGAGAAAAGAAGATCTTGGGTATTTTGCAAGGGTATCCTGCCAGCAGGATATCAGTGCAGTAACTGCAGCCTGCCTTATGGTAAAAGCTTCTGTGTATGATGAGGTTGGAGGATTAAACGAAGAACTGAAGGTGGCCTTTAACGACATTGATTTCTGCCTAAAGATTAGGGAAGCCGGCTATAAGATCGTATATAATCCTTACTGTGAGCTTTATCATTTTGAGTCTAAGTCTCGAGGAAGCGAAAATAATTATGATAAGTTGAATCGATTTAATGGGGAAATTACTTACTTCGAGAATCGTTGGCGTAAAATTTTAACTGAGGGAGATCCTTATTATAATCCGAATTTAAGTCTGGATATGGGTGGATATAAATTAAAGGAGAATTAAGGTGGCAGTATGATTTCTGTGGCGATGACTACCTATAACGGTGAACTGTATATTAAAGACCAGCTGGATTCTATCTTAAATCAAAGCCTGGCTGTGGATGAAATTATAATATGCGATGATGGTTCTAGGGATAAAACAGTGAAGATTCTCAAAGAATATGAAGATAAATATCCGGAAGTGATTCATCTCTATGAAAATGAATCCAACCTAGGTTACCGTCAGAATTTTAAAAAGGCCATGTCTCTTTGCAGTGGTGACTACATTTTTCTCAGCGATCAGGATGATGTTTGGAAACATAAAAAAGTAGAACTGATGCTGGCGAAAATGCAAGAGATGCCGCAGATTCAGGTCTTGGCTACTTCCTTTACCTACATTGATCAAAAAGGGGAAAGAAAGCCTGTGGTGCCTGAGAGAGGAAAGTCTAATAATAACCTTTACCTGAAGGAGGTCCCCAAGGGGGCCTGTGTGAAGGTGACCTTTGAAGAATACTACAACCATAATTTCTTTCAGGGCTGTGCGCTTTTGCTGCGTAGGGACCTAAAAGACCGGGTGGTGGAGCATTTTTCCAGCCAGGTGGCCCATGACTACTTGATCAACTTTACGGCAGCCATGCAGGATGCCATGTATTTTTGGAATGTTTCCTTGTTTTACTATCGGCTGCATGAAAAAAATACCATTGGGGTTCAAAAGACCAACATGAATTTTCTGGAAAAAATGCGTACCAGGAATAAGTTGGAGACTAGAACCATCCTTGCAGTGGATGGCAAGCAGATGCTGCTTGCCCTTAAAGAGTCAGATCCAGAATTTTATAACAGGAAACGTAAGTATTACGATGAAAAGATAAAATTTTACGAAAAGCATATCGAATATTTAGAAGGTCGGAAGCTTATAAAACTTTTGGGACAAATGAGAAGTCCTTATTATGGTGAAATTAAAAAGCTAAAAAATAAAGGAATGGACCTGCTTTATGTTTTAATGGGCTAGAGAGGTTCAAAGTAAAATGTGTCGGTGACCGGCAAAAAATAAGTTTGGGGGACTTATGGAATGGAGAGAGAAAAATTAGGATCCCGTTTGGGATTTATCTTGCTGTCGGCAGGATGTGCAATCGGAATTGGAAATGTTTGGAAATTTCCCTATGTGGCAGGCCAGGGAGGTGGCGGAGCTTTCGTGCTCTTTTACTTGATTTTCTTGGTGATTTTGGGCTTGCCTATTATGAGTATGGAATTTTCTGTAGGCCGTGCCAGTCAAAAAAGCCCGGTAAAGGCCTACCAGGCCCTGGAAAAGCCGGGACAAAAATGGCATATACATGGAGGTTTTACCTTAATTGGCTGTTATCTTCTTATGATGTTTTACACTACAGTCTCAGGCTGGATGCTTTACTACTTTTATCAGACAG
The DNA here is from genome assembly GCA_963589425.1 of Parabacteroides distasonis. Classification (GTDB taxonomy): domain Bacteria; phylum Bacillota; class Clostridia; order Lachnospirales; family Lachnospiraceae; genus CAKRJP01. The sequence continues at coordinate 20,657 of CAVAKZ010000036.1, forward strand.
CCACCGGCCAGCTTGCGGGCTTGGATTCCGATGCTATAGCAGGAAGGTTTACAGAGATGCTGGGCAATCCGAAAGTTATGATGTTCTGGATGCTTGTGGTGGTAGTGATCGGTATTTTTGTATGTATGATGGGCCTCCAAAATGGCCTGGAGCGAGTTACCAAGGTTATGATGATTGCTCTTTTGCTCATTATGGTAATTTTAGCTATTAATAGCTTTTTTATGGATGGGGCAAAGGAGGGGCTTAGCTTTTACTTGATCCCGGATTTTGGCCGAATGAAAGAAATGGGTGTGATCAATACCCTGGTATCTGCCATGAACCAGGCCTTCTTTACCTTAAGCCTAGGAGTTGGGGCTATGGCAATTTTTGGAAGCTATATCGGAAAAGATCATACCCTTTTGGGAGAATCTGTACGAGTAGTTATATTGGATACCTTTGTGGCTATTACAGCGGGACTTATTATTTTCCCGGCATGCTTTACCTACAATGTGGATCAGACATCGGGGCCCAGCTTGATTTTTATAACCCTGCCCAATATATTTGCAAATATGTTTTTGGGGCGCTTATGGGGAAGCCTCTTCTTTCTCTTTATGTCCTTTGCGGCCTTATCTACCGTGTTGGCAGTATTTGAAAATATTATCTGCTGTGGTATGGAACTGACTGGTTGGAGCCGCAAGAAATCCAGCCTGGTAAATCTAGTGCTGATTGCCTTGCTGTCTACACCTTGCGTGCTGGGCTATAACCTGTGGAGCAGTGATATTTTCTCTGTCTTTGGAGGTGCGGTCTTAGATTTTGAAGACTTTTTGGTAAGTAATTTATTCTTGCCTCTTGGATCTTTAGTTTATCTGCTCTTTTGTGTAAGCAAACATGGCTGGGGATGGGAAAATTATAAGCAAGAAGCTAATGCCGGTCAGGGTATTAAGGTGAAGGATTGGATGCGTTTTTACTTAACCTACATTCTGCCATTAATCGTACTTTTCATTTTTGCATTTGGAATCTATGATAAATTCTTCTCTTAAACATGGCTGTTTGGTGATGAAAACTATGTTGTGAAAATTATGTGATAGAAAAAATGCATGATAAGTCACAAAAAGAAGTATGGATGGGAGCTGCCGATTTGGCAGCTCTTTGTGTTATAATACACAGTGCTCATACTGGGTTAAATGCAGGATGGGTAAAGGAAAGTAGGTGTATTTGTTATGAAAATAAATAGTAAAACACTTTGGCGATTTGGAATCTACGCTGTAGGTTTAGTGATTCTTGCCATTGGAATTGTCCTTAATACCGAGACTACCTTGGGGGTATCCCCAATCATATCTGTGCCTTACAGCATATCCTCGATTTGGACCTTGAATTTTGCTTTTATAACCTTACTTGTTTATATTCTCCAGGTGATTCTCCAATTTCTTATAAAGGGGAAAAATAAGGAGTGGAAGGATGCCCTTCAGATCCTGGTTTGTCTTGCTTTTACTTCTTTTTTAGGTTTGTTTGAAAAGATTATTGTCCTGCATCCGAAGACTTTTTTGCAGAAGTTTTTGGTGCTGGTGGCAGCTATATTGATTACTGCTGTGGGAGCGGCTATGACTGTAAACATGAAAATTGTTCCTAATCCTGCAGATGGTTTGGCAAAAACAGTGGGAGACGCCCTCCACAAGGATATGGGATTTGGGAAAAATGTGATCGATCTTATTAGCGTTGCTATTACTTGCCTTATCGGATTTGCCTGTACCGGACATGTGGTGGCTATTGGAATTGGTACGGTATGTGCCATGGTTGGCGTTGGAAGGGCTATTGCCTTATTTAATTATTTTTGTAAAGAAAAAATGGATACTTTGGCCGGTTTGTAATAAAATAGACTTTGCGAAAAAAATATTTATCAGTAATCAAAAGAGGAACAAGTATGGATTTTAGAATTGCAGTAGAAAATGATCTGTCTAGAATTTGGGAGATTACGGGGATGGCCAAGGCTCAGCTTAAGAGGCTGGGGCTAG
>CAVAKZ010000037.1:0-11489 GCA_963589425.1 Parabacteroides distasonis
CTGCAAAGGCCGCATCTACTGCATTCTTCATTAGAAGCAGGACCTCCTCATCCCGGACTCCGTATTGTTTTTGAATAAATTCCAATTCTTTTACAAGAGTGGTATTGCTGACGGTTCGATTGTCTGTATTTACCGTCACTCTAACTCCTGCATCAAGGAACTCTCGGATTGGATAGTCTGCCATACTTTTAACTGCCTTGGTCTGCAAATTGCTTATGGGGCACATTTCCACTCCGATTTTTTTATCTGCCATAGACCTGGTTAGGTCTTTATGACCGGTCATAGCGATTCCGTGGCCAACCCTCGTAGCTCCAGCCTCAACGGAATCAATAATATTCTGGGGATTTCCACACTCCCCTGCATGGAGGGTAAAGGGCATTCCCATGGCTTTTACTTCCGAAAACAAATCCATAAATTGGCTCATAGGGAAAGCTGCCTCTGCTCCTGCAAGGTCTGACCCACAAACTCCCTGGCCCAAGTATTCTCTGGCCACCCTTAGCATTCTGCGATTTTCTTCCAGACTGTGATGACGCATGGCGCAGGTAATCAGTCCATATTCAATGTCAAAATCTTCTTTTCCTCTTTCAAGACCTTTTAGGGTGGCTTCTATCACTTGCCTGCAGGACATGTTTTCTGTTTCCGACAATAAGGGGGCAAAGCGAATCTCCCCGTAGCAGACATTTTCCCTGCTCATGCTCTTTAGCACATCGTAGGCTGCCTCTTCTAGACCTTCAGAATCCATAAGGCACTGTCCCGGCAGATCAAATTTTTCCAAGTATTCTGCCAGGCTTCCACAGTCATCTGACACACTCAGCTCCTCTTGTCTTACCGGTCTGCCTAATCTTTTTTCTACAAACTCCTGACTTAAGGAACCGTCCAGATGGCAATGTAATTCTATTTTCGGTAAATTCATTAATTCTTCTTGTGTCATGATTTCCTCTCTCTAAATCCAATATTATGATCAATGCTATGCAAGATTTTTCGGTCCAAATCCTAAAGGCAAAAGTTCCTCTAAAGTAAAGACATCGTAATGTTCTTTATCTACTGCCAAAATAATCTGAAAGGTTTTGGGATCGCAAAATTCCATCATGACCTGCCTGCACACGCCACAAGGAGCTGCATATTCTGTAAGGATCCCGTCCTTTCCTCCCACGATACAGATGGCATCAAATTCCTTGATTCCCTGGCTGATGGCCTTAAAGAAAGCTGTTCTCTCAGCACAGTTTGTGGCAGTATATCCTGCATTTTCGATGTTGCATCCTGTATAGATCTTACCATTTTTTGCCAGAAGGGCTGCTCCTACCTTAAAATTAGAATAGGGTGTATAGGAAAATTCAAGCATCTTAACGGCCTCTTCTATTAACTTCTCTCTCACCTGTTTTTCCATATGGTCTACACCTCCTATTTATATAAATATCTTTTACTATCCGATTTTTAGTAACCTGTAGCTTCCTGTCCTTTTACAATCTTTACGATTCTGCTGGTTCCCAGGCGGTCTGCTCCAAGCTCCATGAATTTTTCCGCATCCTCCAAGGAAGAGATACCGCCGGCTGCCTTGATCTTGACCTTTTCCCCTACATGGTCTGCAAAAAGCTTAATGTCTTCAAAGGTAGCCCCACCGCCACCAAATCCTGTGGAAGTCTTAATATAATCTGCTCCGGCACTGGTTACGATTTCACACATCTTGATCTTTTCTTCTTCTGTCAAAAAGCATGTCTCGATAATGACTTTTAAAACCTTGTCTCCACAAGCAGCTTTTAGAGTCTTAATCTCCTGCTCAACCATATCATATTTTTTATCTTTCAACCAACCCACGTTAATCACCATATCGATCTCTTCCGCTCCGTTGGCCAAGGCTTCTTTGGTTTCAAATACCTTAGTCCCTGTAGTAGTGTTTCCATTTGGGAACCCTACTACTGTACACACCGGAATCTTTCCTCCCATATAATCATAGGCTTCCTTAACATAGGAGGGAGGAATACACACAGAGGCTGTCTCATATTTCATTGCATCATCACAGATCTGCTTAATTTGATCCCAGGTAGAAGGCTGAAGCAGCAAGGTATGATCTACATGTTTTAATAATTCTTTAATTTCCATTTTTCTTCTCCCAATTTACTGACTGAATATTTATTAAGAAAATGCCCATCAAAGCAGCATTTCCTTAATTTCTAAGCATCCTCTTTAATCAACTTACGAATAGCCTCAATGGCCACCTGAATAGCACCGTCTGTATCATGTACCACAGGATTTTCAAGGCCCAACTTCTCTCGCTCCTGGTTTGCCACAACCAAGAAGCAGGATCCTGCTCTTGCCCTAAGCTTTCCTGCCGCAATAAAGAGGGCAGCTGACTCCATCTCAGAAGCCAAGCATCCCATCATCTTCCAGGCTTCCCATTTATTTAAAAGCTCATAGCCTGCAGGCATTTTTTCCGGCTCATGCTGGCCATAGAAGGCATCCTTGCACTGGACCACACCGGTGTGGAAGGCAAAAGCTTTTTCCTTGGCTCCTGCCACCAGGGCGTTGGTGACATTTAAATCTGCCACTGCCGGATATTCAATAGGAGCATATTCCCTGCTGGTGCCTTCCATGCGGATAGCTCCTGTAGCAATCACTATATCTCCGCTTTTTACTTCCGTCTGCATACCCCCGCAAGTACCAACTCGCAGGAAGGTATCTGCTCCACAGCGATATAACTCTTCCATGGCAATGGAGGCAGATGATCCACCAATCCCCGTTGATGTAACACTAACTTTCACCCCATCAAGACTTCCTGTATAGGTAACAAATTCTCTGTTATCTGCCACCAATACCGGATTTTCAAAATATTTTGCAATCTTTGCACAGCGCTTTGGATCTCCCGGCAAGATCACATATTTTCCAACCTCCCCCGGGGCCACCTGAATATGGTACTGGCGGTTTGGATCTTCCGAATAATTCTTCATACAATCAACACCCTCTCATTTTGAAATAATTTGTTTTCTAACGCTGTCCCTTATCGTATGGAATACCTTCCGCCTTTGGTGCTCTTGAATTTCCAGATACAAAGATAAGCACTACTAAGGAAATGATATAAGGAAGCATATTATACAGGGTACTTGGAAGTTTTAAGGCCTCCAAGAACGGGAATCCTGTATATACATTAGACAAGGCTCTAAAAAGTCCAAAAAGCACTGCAGCTCCGCCGATATTTAAAGGCTTCCACTGACCAAAGATCATAACCGCCAAGGCTAAAAATCCAAATCCTGCAACACCATTTTCAAACTTCCACTCACTTACACCGGCGGTAATATATACCAGGCCACCAAGTCCACCCAGAGCACCGGAGATTAAGACCCCTGCATATCGCATCTGATAAACGCTGATTCCCATGGCATCGGCAGCCTGAGGATGCTCACCACAAGCCATAAGACGAAGACCGAATTTTGTCTTATAAAGGACAATGTAGGAAACCACTAAAATCAGAAAAGCAATCAGCATAAACCAGCTAAATTCAAACTTTCCGATATTTAATAAAAATGCCTTCTTTGCCGCCTTATAATTTACAGTAGATGAAACATTATCTGCACTTTCCGCTGTATTAATGGCTCTTACAATAACTACTGCCACTGCAGGTCCAAGAAGGTTAAGGGCAGTACCCACCAAGGTTTGATCTGCATTAAAATGAATAGCAGCTACCCCAAGGAGCATAGAAAAGATCATTCCCACAAGAACACTTCCTAAGATTACCAAAAGAATTGTCAAAGGAGCAGGCAAGGAATCTGTAATATATTTCATTACCAGGGCTCCTCCTAAGGCTCCCATAACCATGATTCCCTCAAGGCCAATATTAATAACACCACTGTGCTCGGAGAAACATCCACCAAGGGCAACCAAAAGTAATACAGATGCAAAGATTAAGGTATATTGAAGTAACAGTACCATTATTTTGTTCCTCCTTTCTTTTCCTCTCTCTTATCTAGGTAACGGTTTAACCACAATCTAAAGAAGAATACAAATCCACACAGGTAAATAATTACAGCAGAAATCAAATCTGAAATCTGGGTACAGTACATGGTCTTATCAACATAGCTTCCACCACTGGTGATATGCTGGATAAAATAAGATGCAAAGATGGTTCCGATAGGATGAAGGCCTCCCAGGAAAGCTGCGGCAATTCCGTTAAATCCCATACTTGGAACGCTAGTTTGCTGTACTTGCCAAGTCTCAATTCCACTTAAATAAAATACTGCTGCACCAAGGCCTGCGAAGGCTCCTGCGATCATCATGGTGAGAATAATATTTCTCTTCTCTTTCATACCACAGTATTTTGCAGCATTCTTGTTCATACCGGTTGCCTTAAGCTCATAACCAAAGGTAGTCTTCTCCAAAATCACCCAAACTAAAATTGCCATTAAGAAGGCAATCACCAAACCGATGGTTACAAATTCATTGTTAGAAAACAGCTGATCTAATCCGCAATTTGGGAGTAGGGCACTTTTATTTCCACTGGAAAGATCCACAGTATAAGGAGTAGACTCTGCCTTTACCTGGCTTAAGAGCATATTTACTACGTAAAGGGAAATCCAGTTTAACATAATGCAGGAAATAACTACATTTACATTAAAATATGCCTGAAGGGCTCCGGCAATTCCTCCAATAATGGCTGCCAGGATTACAGCAGCCAGCAAACATACATACCAGGGCATGTTAAATTTCAAGGCAAAATACAAGGAAGCTCCTGCTCCTACTACATACTGTCCTGCGGCCCCAATGTTAAAAAGGCCAACCTTGTAAGCAAAGAGTACAGATAAAGCACACAAAAGCAGGGCTGATGTCTTAACCATAGTAGTTCCTGCATATTTTAAAACCGCCACGGAACTTGGATAATAGAAGTAATTTTTAAGGATTGCTAAAATCGCTTCCGTAGCTCCTGCCGGATTAATAATCAATAGAACTATATATCCTACTAAAAGGCCTAAGATAATACAGAGAATAGAGGCGATAATGGTCTGTACTCCGCTATTTCTTAGAATACTTTCTTTTTTCTTAGACTGATTCATCTTATGCCATCTCCTTTCTCTTAGATCCTGCCATGTAAAGGCCTAATTCTTCTACAGAAACCTTCTTAGGGTCAAATTCTCCAACAATCTCTCCCTCATACATTACAAGAATTCTGTCAGATACATTCATAACCTCATCCAGTTCCAAACTTACCAGCAGAACCCCTTTTCCGGCATCTCTGGTTTCTACTAATTTCTTATGTACTGATTCAATGGCACCTACGTCCAAACCTCTGGTAGGCTGAACTGCAATAAGAAGCTCCGGATCCTTATCAATCTCCCGGCCAATGATCGCCTTCTGCTGGTTACCACCGGACATAGATCTTGCTGTGGTAATTGGTCCCTGGCCGGACCGAATATCATATTCTTCAATCAGCTTATTGGCATATTCACGAATCTCTTTTCTCTTTAAAAAACCAAACTTATTGGTAAACTGAGGCTCAAAATATCTCTGAAGGATACAGTTATCTTCCAGGGAGTAGTCTAATACTAGACCGTGCTTGTGACGGTCTTCCGGAATATGACTCATACCAGAGATCATTCGCTCTCTGATTGGAGCATGGGTAATATCTTTCCCAGCCAAGGTAACAGTTCCCTCTTTCAATGGCTCTAAGCCTGTAAGTCCGTAAACAAACTCAGTCTGACCATTTCCATCGATTCCGGCAATACATACAATCTCTCCCCGGCGAACCTGAAGGGAAACATTATTTACCGCATTATTTTTATGTCTCTTAGAGGCTATGGACATATTCTTTACGTCCAAAACAACATCCTGAGGCTTAGCTTCCTCCTTAGCTACCACGAAATTAACATCACGGCCTACCATCATGGCAGAAAGTTTTTCCGGTGTAGTATCCTTAATGTCTACAGTTCCGATATATTTTCCCTTTCGAAGTACACTGCAGCGGTCTGCCACCTGCATGATCTCAGCAAGCTTGTGGGTGATAAAGAGAATGCTTTTTCCCTCTGCCGCAAGATTCTTCATAATATGCATAAGCTCCTGGATCTCCTGAGGAGTTAAGACAGCAGTCGGCTCATCAAAAATCAGGATTTCGTTGTCACGGTAAAGCATTTTCAAAATCTCTGTTCTTTGCTGCATTCCTACCGTAATATCTTCAATAATGGCATCCGGATCTACAGACAAACCATATCTTTTTGAAAGCTCCACTACTTTTTTCCTGGCTTCATCCTTCTGCAAGAGACCACCCCTGGTAGTTTCTCTTCCAAGAATAATATTGTCCAAAACGCTAAAGCACTCTACCAGTTTAAAATGCTGATGCACCATTCCTATTCCCAGATCGTTGGCATCATTTGGATTATTAATCTCTACTTTCTTTCCATCCTTATGGATTTCACCCTCTTCCGGCTGGTACATTCCGAAGAGAACACTCATCAGGGTAGATTTTCCTGCACCATTTTCTCCCAAAAGGGCATGGATCTCACCCTTCTTCAGCTGAAGTGTAATATTGTCATTGGCGATGATTCCCGGAAATCGCTTGGTAATCCCAAGCATTTCAATTGCATACTCACTCATTTACGCCATCCTCCTTCTATTCTTTCTGCACATTTAGGGTATAAAAGGGAAGTGACTAAAAACCACTCCCCTTTCAATTAAACCAATTGGCTAATACCCCTCATAGCCAAAACTTTATTATTTAATACTTCCCTGATCATTAACTGTGATGGCTGTCTTTGGCATCTCAGTAGTATCACCACTTACTGTAATCTCGCCATCATACATCTTCTTAACTAATTCTTTGTAGTCATCCTGGGTAAAGCTATCAGACCACTGTGTTGTATCCATTGGAAGCTGTACGTAGTTTTCTTCCGGGTCATCACCGGAAACTAATCCTAAGTTATCGATCTTTCCTACATAATCGCTCCACTCACCGGCATCAATTGCATCAAGAACAGTATTTACTGTAGCTGCAAGACCCTTCATAGCTGAAGTTACAGTGATGTCCTCACCGATGATTCCGGACTGGTCAGAATCAACACCAATAACCATTCCGCCTTCTTTTTCAGCTGCCTCTACAGCAGAAGTGTAGATACCACCACCGCATGCAAATACAACTTCAACACCTTTTTCTTTGTACCATGTATCCATAGCTGCTGTAATATCCGCATCACCGTAGAACTGTCCACCTACAACATATTCAACAGTAACATCATCGGAAATACCAAGCTCCTCAGCTGCTGCATCAGCTCCCTGAACATATCCATAACCGAAACGAGTTACAGCCGGTACAGACATTCCGCCAAGGAATCCAAGGTGCTTATATCCAAGTTTTACAGCTGCATATCCTGCCATGTATCCAGAAAGTTCTTCCTGGTAAGTACAGCAGTATACGTTGTCTGTATTGTAGTAATCGCTTACTTCGTAATCATCCGGGTTATAAGAATATCCTTCTCCAACACCCTTCTCGCAGATATCTCCGGCACTTACGTCCAAGGCTACGAACTTAACATCTGGGTAAATCTCAGACTCGTCTACGATAGCTGCCGCAAACATATATCCAGGAAGTACAACTACGTTGGCACCATCTGCTACAGCTTGATCTACAGAAGCATTTCTAGCTTCGTCAGAATCACTTTCCGGCTTGTAGTAGTTAAACTCTACATCCTTATCTGCAGCCCATGCCTTACAGGTCTCATAAGTTGTCTGGTTAAAGCTCTGGTCTGTGATATCTCCTGAGTCAGTTACCATTGCAATCTTCATTGTCTCTCCATCGCTTGATGATGAAGAAGCTGTGCTGTCACTGCTTGAACTACTAGAGCTGCTTCCTCCACATCCAACAAGGGATGCTGCCATAGCGCCTGCCAATAATGCTGCTACTACTTTTTTCTTCATAATCCGTATTTTCCTCCTTTTTCCTATTTCGGACTCGATAGGTCAATTATGACATAAGTCTTATTTTAAAAAAGGACTAATGTCCCCTTTTCTTCCTATTACCAACATTTCGTTTAAAACCAACAGAAATTTGTCCCTATTTTTAGTGATTTTGCCCTTGGTTTTTTCTTAAGAATAAGACTTTTGTCCTATTTATGGTAACATATTCGAAATCATCTGTCATGTTCCGCGGACTTTTTTCTTTTATTCAATCTTCTTATAAAATTCATAAGCAATGTTTCTAAATAAATACACACAAAAAAGGCGCTTTTACAGGATCTTTTTTCCTATAAAATCGCCTTTTTATAAATCCGCCAAAAGCACTTATCTCATACAAATATAGACCATATATGCCCCATATAAGATCAGCATGGAAATACCTTCTTTTTTATTTAACTCTTGTTTGGTCCAGGCAAGAATCCAAGCCAAAATGCTAAATATAATCAATACTGCAATATCAATCATGTTTTCTGTGATAAAGGCCACAGGGCTTGCGGTGGCTGCAATTCCAAGAACCATAAGGATATTGAAAATATTAGAGCCGATGACATTTCCAAGGGCCATATCCACCTCTCCCCTTTTTGCTGCAACTACAGAAGTTGCAAGCTCCGGAAGGCTGGTTCCCATAGCTACGATGGTAAGACCGATCAGGGTCTGGCTAAGGCCAAAGGCAGCTGCAACGGCGCAGGCTCCGTCTACTACCCAGTCTCCGCCTAGGGCAATGGCGATTCCACCAAGGATAATATGGAGAATGCTTTTTCCCATGGACATAACTTGTATCTCTTCCGCCTCAGAAAGCGCTGCAGCATCCTCCGGATTAAAATCTGTATTATTTTTTCTGGAGGCCATGACCGAACGAATCATATATAGAAGAAAAATCCCGAAAAGGATTATCAGAATAATTCCATCCACTCTCCCCAAGCTACTTCCAATAGCTCCAAGGATTAGTAAGAGAGCCGCACAGGCAATGGAGATGGGAAAATCAAACTTCAGAGTAGATTTTTGTACTGCCACAGATGTAAACAAGGTACAGGCTCCCACTACCACCATTAAGTTGAAAATATTAGATCCCACTGCATTACTAATGGCTAATGAATTATTGCCGGTAGCAGAAGCAGTAATACTAACTGCAGTTTCCGGAAGACTGGTTCCCATAGCCACAATAGTCATTCCGATAATTAAAGATGGCACATGGTATCTTTTAGCAATACTACTGCATCCTTCCACAAAGGCATCGGCCCCCTTTACTAAAAGAGCAAATCCAACCACTAACAATATTACCGCAAAGGGTAAACTTTGAAATATCCCACTCATTTATTCTATCCTCTCTCTTTCTTTTTAAACTCCCAAATGCTCTAAAAGAATCTTGACACCGATACAGACTAAAATCACACCACCTACTAGTTCTGCCTTATTCTTATAGCGGCTTCCAAAGAGATTTCCCACTACTACACCCACAATAGAAATCACAAAGGTGGTGCACCCGATAATGGAAATCGCCTCCACAATAGGAGTCTGAAGGAAGGCAAAGGTAATGCCAACAGCCAGGGCATCAATACTGGTAGCCACTGCCAACATAAACATATTTTTGTGATCCAAGGGCGGATCCATGACCTCTGCCACTTCCTCTTCCTTCCATTCCTTAATGGCCTCATAGATCATCTTACCGCCAATATATCCCAGAAGGACAAAAGCAATCCAGTGGTCTATGCTGGTAATATATTGCTGAAACTGACTTCCAAGAAGCCATCCTGTAAAAGGCATTAAAGCCTGAAAGCCTCCAAAATACAAGCCTATAATAAGTGTCTGCTTCTTGTTGATCCGCCTCATACTGAGGCCCTTACAGACTGCAACTGCAAAGGCATCCATGGATAATCCCACGCCTAATAAAAATAATTCTAATACAGTAGCCATAATCTTTCTCCCTTTCTTCCCTAGGTATCCCAGTGCATAAAAAAACCCATGTATGCCTAACACTTTTGCTAAACATACATGAGTCTCATTCTTTAAGATTCGCCAGGCTGTTCTCGTACACTATACTTGAGGTCCTGACGGTTAGTCAACGGTAATATGCCCTTTTTCCTTCTCCAGAAATGCTTCAGACTTGCCCAAAAATCCATGGCAATCGTCCGGATCTGTACTTCGGCTTTTACTTCCCTGTGATTTTCAGCAAAAAATACCGGAGTCGATATGATCAGATGCAGACTCCGGTATCCATTAGGTTTCGGCTCTGCGATATAGTCTTTCTTTTTGATCAGGCAGACATCGTCCTGTTGGATCAAAGCTTCTGCGATTTTATAAATATCGTCTACATAGGAACAGATTACACGGACTCCGGCGATGTCATTGATTGCCATCATATGACTCCTTCTTGTTGTCTTTTGTATTTTTATATTTCCAATTATATTATGACGCCATTGCCGATACCCCGGAGGCAATCACACCGCCATCGCAGATAATATCTAATCCGGTCAGGTAACTGTTCCTCTCATCTACGATCGAGGCAAAAAGAAAGGTTTCCTTTCCCACATTATGCCGTTGCTTTTTTCTCAAGAAATCCTTCTTCTTTCAGCCATTGCGCTTCATCTCTCAGAGTCTCTTCATACGGTCTTGTATGATATCCGAGCTCCCGCTCTGCTTTTGAGTAGTCGAAATGATTATTTCTGGCAAGGTTGTAAACTGCAAAATTTGTCATCATAGGCTTTTCTCCCGTTTTCTTCGCCTTTTTTTCCATCTGCCCGGCCAGCTTATAAGCCATACTGATCGGGACGTAGAAAAACGGAGTCTTACAGCCACTGGCCTCATGGAGCATCTGGCACATTTTCTTGAGTGTCACTTCTTTATTTCCAAGAATATAACATTCGCCGACTCTGCCTTTATCTGCCGCTCCTACGCATCCATGAGCCAGGTCACGCACATCGCAGAGATTAAAAGAGCCGCCCATACCTACCGACATTTCCCCATTCATGATCTTGATGATGGTTCCGGTCGTTTCACTGATCGCATAATCTTTGGGTCCCAGAATACCGCTGGGATGCACGACACAGGCTTTTAATCCCCGTTCCCGGCAGGCGTCCAGTACTTCCTGCGTTGCAAGCGCTTTAGACTGGCTGTAGCAGCCCACCTGCGTCTTCTCGTTGATCGGAGTAAACTGATCCGTCTCACGTATCACCATTCCTTTCGGAAGTTCTGGGATTGCCCCCGTCGAACTGACATAAACCATTTTCTTGCACTCCGGATGCTTCAGGCACTGTTCAATCATGTTTTTTGTCCCGCCCACATTGACGTCCATCAGCATCTGGTTAAATTCTGCGTTTGTTGTCACCATACTTGCACAGTGGATCACTATCGTCTCCTCCTGGGGTGCCACTGTAAAGAATCTCTCCAATGAATCCATATCACAGAGATCTCCCTCTACGATTTCCACTTCTTCAGGTACATACTTTACAGATTTGTCACCCGGAAGTACCAAAGCTCTTACCCTGTCGCCCCTTTCCAACAGTTCATCGCATATATGGCTCCCCAGAAATCCTGCCGCTCCGGTTACTAAATAAATT
>CAVAKZ010000037.1:12050-21071 GCA_963589425.1 Parabacteroides distasonis
TAATTCAACGTGAATCTGTCGAAATCGCAGCCTCCTTCTCCCTGCCATGTAAAGTAGAGCGGCAGGATTCCCTCTGCTTTTTCCAACGTGCCGGAAGCTGCTGTCCATTCTTCTGATGCTTTCACTTCAATCCTTGCTATGCATGCTCCTCCTTCACTGGTGCGTACTTCCATAACGCCATCACTCTTACTGCGCACCCGCAAAGTGATACTTTTCGGTTCCTGAAGTTCAAAGTACTTAAAACCGGCAGTACTTCCTCTTCTTAAATTTGCGATGTACTGATCCGGATCTTTTTCACGGTCTTCTCCGGTCTGGGTAAAGTACGGATGCAGACCTTTTTTATCTTTTTCACGGGTCTTCTCATAGGCAAAAGTTCCCTGGGCGCTGTAGAGGTTGCAGGCAATCCTTGCCTCATACGTTCCTGTACCTGCGAGAGGTCCGTCGTTCAGGCCGCAGCTTGTCATCTCGACCTGGGGGATCGATCCGTCCGGGCGGATCGTAATTTTTTCCGCACATCCCTGCCTTGCGCATTTCTGCTTATTTGTCTGTCTGTGGTAGAAGATATACCACTGATCCTTTATTTTTACCATGCCGCCATGGGTATTCCCGGTGTAATTATCCGGTTTTATCCTACCCTGATAGCCGATGTCACCGATGCTAACCAGCGTGCCTCCGTACACGAATCCTTTATTGGGGAAATCACTCACCGCATAGCACAGTTCATGGCTCAGGACAGAAGAATAAACGAGATAATATTTCCCTTCTATTTTTCTGGGTGAACTTGCCTCATAAAACCCATGTCCTGCATAAGGCGTTCCTTCGGCTGCGGCAGGTCCCGGCACCACCATTTTGGTCTCCCCTTTTACTGTCTTCATATCCTTTTCTAGTTCTATACAGTATCCGCCTTCCACTTCATTCCCGCGCATTTTCATCAGTTTTTTGAGCAGACCCGGCGCCGGGGAAAATCCGATATAAAGCCATATTCTCCCGTCATCGTCTACCAGTACACCTGGATCAAAGGCATAAGCATCTCCCTTTGTCTCTCCGTACGGTACTCCATTTTTCTCTACGTATCCGTAAAACTCATACTTGCCTGCCGGAGAATCGCATACCGCAACCGCTGTACTGGTCAGGCGGTGAAGCTGATAATACAGATAATATCTTCCATCCGGGCCCTGCACCACATCCGGCGCATTCATATGCATTTCTTTTTCCTTATTCTTCGGATCCTGATCCCCCCGGTAGATCACACCTTCATACTGCCAGTCTCCCAGATCATCAAGCGGGGCTGACCAGCACACATAGTCATTGACGCAAAAGTCCGGGCCGTTAAAACGGTCATGGCTTCCATAAACATAGATCCGGTCGCCGAATATTCTGGGTTCACCATCTGGCACATATTCATAACTCGGCAGATATGGATTAAACGCCTGTTTCTTCATTGTCTCTCACCTCAATTTGATTTCGTATTCATAGCTTCCTGCTGTTAAAAATTCTTTTCGCCCGTCCGGAAGCAGCAGATCGGTATTTGCCGGAACTGTAACCTGCAGTGATGCCTGTTCGCCTTCCATCTGCCATGCCACTTTGATTTCTCCCGCACGGCTCAGATAACTTCCTTGCACATGTCCAAGGCGTGCGTCAAAGAACGGTTTCAGACGGATCTTCCGGTATCCCGGCTCCGCCGGCTGTATTCCAAGTATGTACCGGTAGTAAAACTCGCCAACGCTTCCAAATGCATAATGATTAAAGGAAACCATGTTATCGTCACTTTTCTTATTTACTTTATCTTCATTCACTGTCCCGTCCGGCCGGAGGGCATCCCATCTCTCCCATGTGGTAGTCGCACCGCAGTTTACCTGATAAAGCCAACCAGGGCACTGCTCATTAAAGAGCAAGTCAAATGCTTTGTCCGCCCTTCCGTTATCCACCAGCAGAGGAAGGAGTCTTGCCGTAGAGAAAAATCCTGTCTGCATACCTTCCTGATCCAGTTTTTCCAGAAGTTTGGCGAAACATCTGTCCCACAGTTCTCCCTTCGGCAGGACAAGAGCCAAAGCCATGATATAAGCTCCCTGATAATTGTCTTTCATAGTGCCGTCCTTTTTTATAAAATGACGGATATAAGACGCAGTAGTCTTCTCCAGCTGTATACGGTATCTGTCCGCATCTTCTGTTTTCCCAAGCATGGAAGCTGTATCTGACAGGATCCTTAGGTCATTGACCACAAATGCATTGGATACCGGGCCGTTATGCATCGCCATATATGCGGCATCTTTCCCCGGTGCCAGCCAGTCTCCCAGTCCCGGGGATACCCATAGCTCCTTCTTTCCCATTAAGCCTTTTCCGAAATGACGGATCTCACACTCTACATGCAGGCGCATGCTTTCATACTGTTCTTTCAGATAGTTCACAGTTCCGAATTGCTGCCACATCATCCAGGGCAGGATCGTCACCGCATTGCCCCAGCCAAGCATATTCATAAACCCAATGCCTTCCGGCCCCAGCGCCGGAACCACCCCAGCCACATAGCCTTCCGAATTATCCATCTGTGTATAGCGGATATCTTTTAAAAATTTCGATAAAAACGCTTCTGTGTCGTAGTTATAGGCTCCTGTCAGGGCAAATACATGGCAGTCTCCGGTATATCCCATCCTCTCATCTCTCTGCGGACAGTCCGTGGGGACTTCCAGATAGTTGCTCTTCTGACCCCAGATCTGGTTGAAATAGAGTTGGTTCACTTTCCGGTTCCCGCAGGAAAAGAATCCGGTTCTCTTCATATCGCTGTGGATCGCATAGGCTGTCACCAGCCCCGGCTTATATTCCACACCGGACAATTCCACATAACGGAATCCCATAAAGGTAAATCTGGGGCGGTATTTTTCTTTCGTATCGCCTTTCAGGTATACGATCTCCTGCTTTGCTTTCCGCAGATTCACGGTATAAAGACTTCCATCACTGTTCAGGATCTCTCCGTGCCTCAGCTTCAATTCCTTCCCATCCATACAGGCAGGATTGATTTCCACAAAACCGGCAAAATTCTGTCCGAAATCCAAAATCGTCACATCTTTTACTTTCTGTGCTGATTGAACCGGGATCTTCTCCTGTACTTTTGTATAGAGAATTCCCTCCTCCAGTACTTCCGGCAGCTTTCCGGTATACGGAACCACCTTATCTGTTCCTTTTCTCAGGGTACCTCCCTGATAAATTTCTCCATCGTAGATTCCCGCATATTTATAAGGACTCTCCATTGTTTCCACAGAGCTGTCCCTGCTTGTTATACGCAGGGTTCCCTCTTCTGTCTCTGCTTCCAGAATCCAGGATGCCGCAGCATGTTCTCCATAAATCTGACATTTGTTATCATACGTGTAGCGTCCGCAGTACCAGCCCTGCCCCAGAAAGATGCGCAGTTCGTTTTCCCCTTCGGCAAGAGCGTCTGTCACGTCATAGACCTGCACCTGAAGCTGTCTCGGATAATAAGTATATCCCGGTGTGAGGAGCAGATCCCCCACTTTTTTCCCATTCAGCTCCGCCTCATAGATTCCCAGTGCGGTAATGATCAGGCTTGCCTTTTTCACGGCGGGCAACCGAAAACTTTGGCTGAACACATCAGCCGCTCCTTCCTTGAACGGCGTGTCTGTCTGGATAAACAATTCTCTCAATTCATCAAAGTTTCTCATATAAAATCCTCCGGCCTCCAACTTTCGTGCCAGTCAATCTTTGCTGTATCCCCTTCAAAGCGGATAGGGAGCCATACATAGTCTGCTACAGATGTATCTACATCCCGCATCATCATTTTCATCATCAGCCTCTTTTCCGCTGAAGTTGATTTCAGGCTTTTGTCATAACGGCCTCCGATCGTTCTGCACAGAACATCATATTTTTCTGCCGTCATCAGGTCTCCCGGCATCCAGCGGTCCGCCACAGCGATATAGAGATCCTGATCCGCTACCTGAAAGATAAATGAGATCTGGCTGTTAAAGCTTGCGCTGCTCTCGTCATTTACATGGGGATCCCCCTGTACGGTATAAGGTCCCATCCAGTCGTCTGCAACAGCTACTTCACTGGGATTTGGCGTATATCCGGTCATTCCGGAAGAGAAAATGTAGTGTTTCCCATTTCTCTGCATGTGGGATATCCCTTCTCTTGTAAGGGGCGGATCGATATTTTCATAGATATTTTTATATTCCTCACCCGCAGCCGTAAAATCATGGTTCAGCCTACAGACGATACAGTCTTTATGGTCTACTTCTACAAAGAGGTATCCGTCCCCGGTCTTTTCATCCAGTGCAAGATCAAAATCTCCGCATTTTCTCCCGTATACCTGATAAGAAGGATTGACCAGAGTATACGGTCCAAGCAGTGCGTCTGCAGTCAAAATAGCGATCTCGGATCTGTCGCAATATTTAAGCCATGCCACGTATTTTCCTGTTGCGGGATTGTGGATCACATGGGGCCGGTCCAGCCTGCGGTTCGGGTACAGCGGTGATTTTTTATCCCATGGAACGGGTGGGATGATCAGCCCTTCATCCCGCCAGTTGCACAAGTCTGTGGAAGAATAGCATTTCACTCCCCAGCTCCATATTTTTGTTCCTTTTTTTGTAAATTGCTTATTTTCTCCAATCCAGTAGTAAACGCCGTCTTCATAATAGACGGAAGCTCCGTGTGCCTGGATTCTCCGCCCGTGGGTGTCATACCACGGTTTTCCCGGATGGATCGCATCGTATTTCTTCATGGTTATTCCTCCCTGAGAATCTCACCGTTGGAAGCGATGATTTCTTTATAGTAATAAGCAGAATCCTTCAGAATACGTTTCTGGGTAGGATAGTCGATGTACACAAGACCGAACCGCAGGTCGTATCCTTTCAGCCATTCAAAATTATCCATAATGGACCAGTACAGATATCCTTCCACGGGGATTCCTTCTTCCACAGCTTTTTCCAGAGCCAGAAGGTAGCGGTGGATATAATCAATTCTCTGAGGATCATGTACCTTTTCATCCATCATGACAAAATCAATATTAGAGAAACCGTTCTCAGTGATCAGTACCGGAAGATGATAGCGCTCCCATGCGAATTTCGTCAGGTAATAGATACATTCCGGCCGGATCGGCATTCCGATATGGGACTTGGGGATTCCCGGGTAAGACAGGGGATTCTCCCTTCCCTGCGTATCAAAGAAATTAGCCGAGCCGTAAATATTGGCACAGAAAAGATCCAACGATTGGAAGATGGTCTTCATATCTTCTTCTGAGAGAACTTCTTTCATACTATCCGGCACCTGCCCCAGCAGGATCGGATCTGTCCATCTCACCATCGTCATAAAGCCGCCCATATCGGAGAAAGTCATGTCTGCGGCTGCCTGCTCCGGAATGACGCCCGGCAGGGCTTCGACCGTCATCCCCATAACTACCATTCCGATTTTCAGGGGGCACTTCGCTGCAGCCCTCATCTCCTGCACCGCCCGGCCGTGAGCCAGCAGCATGAGACGATATGCCTGGTTCTCATCCTTTCCGCTCATCTCTACATAATCCGGTAGCATACACTGGGTCTCGTTCATCGTAAACCAGTAAGTAACCTTCTGCGAGAAGCTTGCCACCATGGTCTTTGCATAAAATGCGAAGTCTTCCACTGTTTCCGGATTCGACCAGCCTCCGTTATCATAGACCCACTGGGGCAGGTCGCTGTGATACAGTGTGATCATCGGCTCAATGCCCGCTTCTGTCAGCGCATTGATCAGATTACAGTAAAATTCCATACCTTTCGGATTTACAATCCCTTTTTCCGGGATCACACGGCTCCAGCTGATGGAAAACCGGTATGCCTTCAGCCCCATATTTTTCATGATCTCCACATCTTCTTTCCAATGATGGTAATGGTCACAGGCCGTGTGTGGATTTTCGTTTTTATTTACTTTCCAGTCAGGCATTGTATCCCATACGCTGGGGGTACGCCCGTCCTCATCCCATGCTCCCTCGATCTGAGCCGCCGCGCTGGCGGCTCCCCATAAAAAGTCTTTTGGAAAAGCCATGATTCATCTTCCTCCTTTTCTCAGCTGTTCAGCATATTCAGCAGACCGTCCAATTCTTCCTCTGTCATCCTTCCGAATGTCACGATAGACTGAAGGGGCATCTCAAACATCATGCTCTGCACCATTTTCTCGCTGCCTTCGCCCATATTTTTCAGGTTATCTTCTTCCGCCTCTGCGATTCCTTTATCTCCGCCGTTTTTCTGCATGATATTCTGCAGAAAAGCTCTTCCTTTTGCAGATTTCAGAAGATCGCCCACTGTAGATTCTTTTGTGTAGTGGAAGGGTCTTTCCACTGTACCCTGAACTGTCACTTTACCGTTCAGCCTGATATCCCTGCTGGATGCCCCGATCTCCACTTCATAGATTCCGCTCTCCACATACCAGTCGTGGATCGCCGTATCGTAAAATGCGAAAGCGCGCTTATCCAGTGTAAAGGAAATCTCCCTGCTTTCTCCGGGTTCTAGTTCCACTTTCTCAAAGCCTCTTAATTCCCGGATCGGACGGATGAAGTTCCCTGACGCATTTTTTATATAGAGCTGCACTGCTTCGCTTCCTCTGCGTGTTCCGGTATTTGTCACCGTACACCGGACTGTCAGCTGATCTGTATCTTTCATCTCCTCTTTGTCCAGGATCAGGCTGCTGTAATCGAATGTTGTATAGCTTAATCCATAGCCAAACGGGAACAATACCTGCATTTCTTTTTTATCATAATAGCGGTAGCCTACAAAAATCCCCTCTCTGTACTGGACAACTCCGTCTTCTCCGGGGAAGTTCAGATAGCTGGGATTATCTGACAGCTTGACCGGCCACGTCTCAGCAAGCCGCCCTCCGGGATTTGCCTCTCCAAACAACAGCTTTACTGCCGCCTCTCCTACTCTCTGTCCGCCCAGATGCATCAGCAGCACTCCCGGCACCTGGTCGATCCAAGGCAGTTCCATACAGCTTCCCCCATGAAGCACAACTACCGTATTGGGCTGGACT
The DNA here is from genome assembly GCA_963589425.1 of Parabacteroides distasonis. GTDB lineage: Bacteria > Bacillota > Clostridia > Lachnospirales > Lachnospiraceae > CAKRJP01. The sequence continues at coordinate 19,056 of CAVAKZ010000037.1, forward strand.
TTTGCCACGGCACGGATCAATGCATTCTGATTGTCCGGCATGGAAAGGGTATCCCGGTCAACGCCTTCTGTCTCAAAGCTGTCCGGCAGACCTGCAAAAATAACCGCTGTTTTTGCTTTTGCGGCTTTTTCAACTGCTTCTGCGATCAGCACCTCTGTCTGATCGTCTTCGTGGACATGATATCCTTCCGCATATTCCACAGTCAGCCCGGCGGTCTGCACTGCTTCAAGTGCGCCCACCGGATGAACCACATTGATGTGGCTGCTTCCGGCTCCCTGGTATCTTGGCTTTTTCACAAATTCCCCGATGAAGACAATGTCGTCTTCTTTGTCAAGGGGAAGGATTCCTTCATTTTTCAGGAGTACTGCGCATCTCTGGGCCAGGCTGCTGCTTAACGCTTCGTATTTTGTGCGGTCTGCCTTTGCCTCCGGTCTGCGTTCTTTCCTATAATCATCCACCAGCTTCAGGATATTACGCACTGCCTCATCCAGCACTTTCTCGTCCAAAGCTCCGCTTTGCACTGCTTCCACGATTTTCTGATCCTGTGTTCCCGGACCTCCGGGCATCTCAAGATCCAGACCTGCTTCGAGACCTTTGACCCGATCCTTTACTGCGCCCCAGTCTGTGACTACCATTCCTTCATAGCCCCATTTCCGGCGCAGTGTCTCTGTGAGAAGTTCTTTATTTTCGGCTGAAAATGTCCCGTTGATCGCATTATAGGAACACATAACGCCTCTGGTTCCGCCTTTCTTTACAACAGACTCAAAAGCCGGAAAATAAATTTCATTCAGCGTCCTCTCGTCCACCTCGCTGCTTCCGGACATCCTGCGGGTTTCCTGATTGTTCGCTGCAAAATGTTTCACACAGGCCGCTACCCCCTGTGCCTGAAGGCTCTGTACATAGGCGCATCCAAGTTCACCGGACAGGTATGGATCTTCGGAAAAATATTCAAAGTTACGGCCGCACAGAGGACTGCGCTTGATATTTATGCCCGGCCCAAGGAGCATCCCTACGTCTTCTGCCTGACATTCCTCACCCAAAGCTGTTCCAAGTTCATCCAGAACCTGTCTGTCAAAGCTGGATGCAAGTGCGCTTGCGGAGGGATAGCAGACAGTCTGGATGCTTTCATTGATTCCCAGGTGGTCTCCCTCTCCTTTCTGCTTACGCAGTCCGTGAGGTCCGTCGCACATCATCATGGACGGCACGTCCAGGCGCTCTACGCTTTTCGTATGCCAGTAGTCATGGCCGGAGCAAAGTCCTGCCTTTTCCTCCAGTGTCATCTCAGATAAAATCTTCTCAATATCCATAGCTGCTCTCCTTTCGTTTTTTTGTAAAATACCATGAGTATTCACTGCAAAATATACACTTTCTGTTATTTCTATACGCAATCTGTCACACAGCTACTGTGCTGCATTCTCTTTAGATTTTTCCCACTCCCGGGCCCTTACTTCCAGTTTTGAGAAGGCAAGGCAACAAACGAGAATAATCGCAAACATAATCGCAGGGATCAGGGCATAATCCACACGGATCATAAGCAGTGCGCTCGCCGGCTGTGATGTCACCCCTTCTGCCGAAACATACCCAGCGCTCATCAGGAGAAGACCTGTGATCCATGAGCCGAGAGCAGCTCCGATCTTAGACATGAAGTTGCTCATACTGTTGGAAGACGCTTCCATTCTCTGCAGGCCTATCATTTCATTATAGGTGCAGACATTCATGATAAAAAGGATTCCGTAATATGTCAGAGGCAAAGATGCAAACTGTCCCAGAAGGAAGCCGATCAGAACTCCCGGAACAAAATCCCCTGAAAGGAAACAGATCAGGTAGCCCACGATACTGACAACGCAGAAACCTGCGATCATTTTGCACATACTTCCCACTTTTTCTATAATCTTCGGGAAGAAAAACATCAGAGGCAGAAGGACTACACCAAAGAGTGAGGTAACTCCCATCATAGCTGTATCTCCGATCACCCATTTAAAGAAATAGGAGCCAACCGCCAGATTTGTCAGGATG
>CAVAKZ010000038.1:0-20727 GCA_963589425.1 Parabacteroides distasonis
GTTGTTTATGAACCGGCACAACAAATTCCCAAGAAAAGAATAGAGACCTTGGAAACATTTTTCTTTTTTATTGAATCATGTCATGGTTGGTAAATCATTGCTTTTATTAGTTTCTTACGGACAGACTAGGTAGCTAGGAAATATTATTTCTTCTTATTCTAGTTTATGGATTTATTTTAAATGTCTTGATGCATGTACAAGCTAGAATTGAATATATTCTACCCTACCCTATATTCATATCTTCCTATATCAATTCCACAAAGAAGCTTAATATAGAATCAAATATAGTCCTCTTATGGATGTGCTCTAAAGCCTTGAAAACAAGGCAATTCACGACTTTCACTCTTGCACAAAAATAGACTGGTTAATTTTCTTAAATGTCTTCTTTTTTGGACTACTATATTTTAAGTGTCCATGTTTTTAGACTCCATCCATTAGAAAATCCCCTTGCCAGGAGCTTTCCGTCCTCTATTTATCTTAAATTTTTCCCTGGAAATAAAAAAATTGAGGGAACCCCTCAATTTAAGAACAAAGATTTTGTATTTAATAGATTTTTTGAATACGCAAATAAGAGCCTTTTCCCTAAAAAAGACTTATTAATTGCGCTATAGAATTTATTTTAAATTTCACACAATCTCCGATGTAAAATCTTGTGTACATGTCTTGCTGAAAGCTTCCTCTCCTTAAGGGCTTTTCCTCTCATGCTTACACCGATACAATCTAGCAGCATTTCTTTTAGATCGGTAATGGTCATTCCCAGGCGTGCTGCAAACTTCTTATACTGATCTAATAATTTTGCTGTATCATAGATTTCTCGTTGATTTCCGGTAGATTTATTTCGTCTAAGGCCGGTTCTTACTAGATGGCCATTTCGTCTTTCGTTGTTGCTTAAGGATCCTCTCTCACTTTTAAACAAAGACTTTCTGTAAGTAATGTAATACTTTCCTTCCTTAATTCCGATAGAAAAGAATTGCTTTAAGCTATGCAGATAGCCACGGATCACTCTCTTAGAAACACCAAGAGCCTTTACGAAAGCAAGCTTTGTATAGAAATTGTTGACTCCAACTTCAAAGGATTTTGATTTCTTTTTGCTGTTTAGATTTCTCCAATACAACTCCAAGAACATGTATTTTTCATGTCCTTTTAAGCTTAAGAATTCCTTGGACCTAAAGACCGGAAGATCCATCTGGATATATCCTTCTTTACGTAATTCCTCTGTAGAGCAATCATTCCCTGTGATATGCACGTCATAATCACAATCACTATTCTTCTGTACAGTTATGATTTTCTTCTCCTCTAACGAACGCAAAGCATTGTAGAAGGACTGCTTACACATTCCCATCAGCCTACATACTTCACGGTTATGGACTCCAATTACATTGCCATAGTCATCTTGGAAGCGGATAAGGTAGAAGAAAAAATCCATTTCCTTACTGGTTAATCCACTTAGTTCTGACAACTTACTATGTTTAATTTTCACCTTATCCACCTCCTTTCCCAAACGAACGTTCTTAAATAAATTTATAATTAGCTATTGACAAAGCCCCTTAATTCATCTAGTATAATAGATAAATGCAGAGCGTGAGGCCTATCACACAAAAGGAACAAACACATGCGATGACGCATTTAGGCAGGTATTTATATACCTGCTTTTTTCTTTGTCCTTTTCCAGGTCCTAATATCCATTCATCATAAGTTCTATTATTGCAGAATTCATTTTGCTGTCCTTTTGGAATGTAGCTCTCCATATCACATTCCATCGTCCACCCTCAGTTACTGCAATTGCACCTAATTTATATTCTTTTAAATATTTCAGATATCGTTCTTGTACTATATTTAATTTTTCTTCCGGAACTACAATCCAACTTTTATTCACATATTCTGCATTTGCTCTGGCCTGTAAAATCGCCTTCTTTACATCCGATAATTTGAACTCAAAAGCATTAGTTTCATATACTCCCTGGTATTTTTCCACCGTTACCAAATCTGCATTTCCTGGACGAATAGGAGCTTCAAATTCATAGCGTAGTGCTCTACCTTTATTGTTATAATATTTCCAAAATTTTTCCTTTAATTCTCTTTCTGTAAGAAACAATTACTCACCTCCAAACTGCTATAGCTGCGATAAAAAAGAAAAATTAACGACCAACTTCCTCCAGGATCTGCTTCTGTTCTTCTGGATCTAAATCGGAAAACTCTTTAACGGCGTCTTCAGGTACGGTATATCCTACCGGTGCCCATTCTTCTTCGCATTCTGTATAATAAAGATTGTCTAATTCATCTGTAACGATAGCCTTTCCATTTATATATGCAATAACCTCTAAATCTCTTTGTACATCAACTGCAAACATAGTAATACCCTCCTAGTTTTAAATAATAATTTTTTGTTTTAGGGATAAATCCCATGAGGATTTATCCCATGTAGGTAGGAATGAATGATCGAAACTCTCACTGAATTCTATATAAACCTAAGATGAAGAAAGTAGTCATATTTACACAAAATGAATGTTCGATTTTCTCCCTATTGCAAAGGAGATTTGCTATTCCCAAACCTAATTTTTATATATAAATATCATGAAGATCTATATCGGTGTATAAGCCAAAACTGACTGATATATTTCAAATAATACTTGTATTAAAGCTGTACGTGGGCCAGGATAAATCAGACTCATGATTCCCAGAATCGCCAGGGCACAAATTATGATTTGTGCAGCGATTCTTATCAGACCTCCAAAGGTTCGGATCATAAACTTAAAGGTATTGGTTTTTTCAACAACAATCTTTTCTGTATCCAACTGGTATTTTTTCTTTAAGCTTTGCTGCTCTTCCTCAAACCTATGCCTAGCTTCAATATCCTCTACAATCCCTCGTTTATACTTGCTCATTGATTACCTATCTTTCTTTGCCTTTACTGTGTTCAAAGGTGACCGGTCTTTCTGCTATATAGGACTTACAGAGCCGGTCTTCTGCGGTCTCCACATAAGTTTCTTTTTGTTTCCCTTTGTCATTTTCGATAACCTTTTGTACACATTGGTCCAGATCGTCAATGTGTTCTTTATAAACCTTCATTACATCAGATAAGCATTCATGAAGATCAAACTCTTGATCGGAGTTTGCAAGTTCTTCCTTTAAAGCTTCATAATGGGATACAAAATGACTCTTTCTTCCATCTGTAATCTCCTCGCCAAAATGTGAAGAAATAAGAATGGACACTGCATCCGCTTCAAATTCTTTCCTGTGGGTAGATTTTCCATCCTTTTCACGATGGATCATAGCGTGCCCCAACTCATGTGATAAAGTTGACATTTTTGCAGTATCTTCCATTTTATCGTTTAGTTGGATTCGGTTATATTGGGGGTAATAACAGCCCCGTAAAGTAATGGAAGTCATATCTTTTATATCCACCGGACATTGCAATTTATCCTTAGAGAAATTAATCATTCCTTCAACGATCTGCCTGCTCTCTTCCTTGGAATATCCCATGTGAAATAACTCTGGATACTTTTCCTTTGGATAATCCGTTTGTGAGATATCAAATACTGTACCGGCCTTAAAATGCAATCTTTCACGGCCCTTTATTAGCCCCTCTTTATAAGCTGCCTTTTCTTCTGCTGTAGCATATCGAAGAGGTACCAATGCCGGTTCGTTGGTTTTCTTATCAATTGTCTCTAAATAGGTAGCTTTTACCGGAACAAATACTTTTAGGCCATGCTCACCCTTAGTGATCTTGGAACCTAATTCATTCCATTTATTAAAGGATGCTACATACTGTGCATGAGGATTCTGTGCGTAAATCAGCATTTGATTTTTAATGGAATAATTATGAAATTTTTCTCCAAATTCCAAAGCTTCTGCCATCAACATAGGATTTTTATCCCACCCATTAGCAATGTCCTCTATAAGCTGCTCCATCTGTTCTAATTTCTCATTTCGATTTCCCTTCTCTTTTGCCTTTTCTTCTGCCATGCCTTTTTCACCTACTCTTTCTTTCCATAACAGTAAATCCGGTATCTCACAGCTAATTTCTAAACTCTCACTTCTGCTTCTTGTGTCTGCCGTATCAACGGAAAATAGGTGAAAATCTTCATCTTCAATGTGATATTCTTTTCCTACTTGATACTTGTAATTTATTTCGTCATATCCTATAAATCGGTTTCCATCTCTTTTAAGGAATGGTTCAAAATTTTTCTTCACCTGGTGTTCTTTTGTATAACCCAATTCCTTTTGGTTAAGTTCTTTTAAATCATCGGCCTCTTCTAATAATGACTTATGAAACTCAGTCAATTTATCTTTGATCTGCTTTTCCAGGTCTTTGACCGAGTTAGCCTCGATTATTTCTTCTGTCTTAATCGGTTTCGGAACTGCATCCGAAAATTCAACTACCGGATCTTCCCAAAGATTGAATCCTTCAGTAACAATTTCCAACTTAACAGTTGCGGCCTTTTCCATATCCTCTTCTATTGACCACTGTCTCTTGTTCATATCCCTGCCATTCATGATGATTACCTCCTTCCAAAGAATCTACGCTTTTTCTTAGGTATTTCCTCTTCTACGATGGATTCCACCGGTAGAATCTGTTCATAAATTTCACTGCCGGTATACACAAATGGATCTCTGCAATCCGGAGCAAAGAAAGTAGCTTCCTTTTTCTCTGCCATCAATTCATAGATATCCTTTTTCTCCTCTTCATCCTCCGGAACAAAATTGAAGATGTAAGTGGCTGCTTGATAGAAATTGTTTTCAATTACCTTGTAGGATTTATCAAATTCTCCTGGCTTTGCTCCTAAACAAAAAAGCATCAAATCTTTTTCCAAAAAAGAAGTCTTGTTAAAATCCACGTCCCAGTAAACACCATAGTCATAAATAAAGTAGTCATAATCAAGCTTTAGGATTTCTGGGAGCTTGTCGATTCTATAGAACATATCTACACTTTTGTAGGTAGCTTTTCCAATCTCTACATCATGATCTACCTCTGCATAATCATTTATCATGTTTTCTACCCAGGAATGATTATTAAGCTGCACATAACAAGCTTTATAGCCTTTTAGATTAAGATACTTGATAAGCTGTATTGCCTGTGTAGTCGTTCCCATTCTTGGGATGCTGCCGGCAATCCCTATGGTTTTTGCCTTACTGATCTCCTTCTTTTCTTCCTCTTCCTGGTCATAATCTCCGGTGATCTCCGGCAAATGCTCCCTGGTTCCTTCAATGCATTGGATTAATTCTTCCTTTTTTTGCGCCAATGACCAACCAAAAATAAAGTCTTCAAATCCGGCAAATCTTAATTCCATCACGATATTGCTTTTGATATTGCATCCTTCTCCATGAATAACTACCTTTGCATTGTTGGCTTGTCGAATCCTTGAGATTGTTTCTGCTACATCTTTTGCCGGAATAGCATATTTGGAAATATCATAGATAATCACCTTTACATTGGTGTATTTAAGGATTTCAGATACCTGGTTTCGGATATCTTCATCCCTCTTTATATACCCAATTTCCCATCCATATTTTGAAGCTACATCTTCTGCATAATAACCGTCTTCCCTATTTCCTACATAAACAATCATCCTTGAATCCCCTTTTTCTTCTTTAATACATCATTCCAATCTTTTCCTTCTTTTGGAAGATCAAATACAATCTTGATATCCGGTCTAAGACTTTGAATTTTATCTCTAAGAAGCCTGGCTGCTTTTCTCCCAGGCTCATCATTGTCTGTTCCTATCCATATTTCATGAATCCTGGCATCTGTAAGATAAATATCCAGAGCATCAATTTTCCCTACTCCGGCTAGGGCAAGATATCGGAATGCAGCTCTATCTTTTTTCAGACTCATAACAGACATCATGTCAATCACACTCTCTGTGATATAAAGTCTTTCTTTATCATTGTTTGGATAATAAAAACACTGTCTGTAATCACATCCTGCAAGGTCTCCATAAAAAGGATGATAAGTATTGGTTCCTCTTCTGCATCCAAATACAACTTTCTTTTTATCTTGTATGTCATAAGAAATAAACACACAGTTTTTGTTCATATCCTGGTAGAGCATGTGGCGATCTACCAGGTTTTGAACGACCTCCTTATCAATGCCTCTAGTCTTAATCAGATAGGCATAAATATTTCGCATGGTCCCATCCTGTTTTGGAAGTCGAATCTCCTGCTTTTCGGTTTGCATTTCTATTCTTCCCTGGCCCAGGGAAGAAGATGTATCAAGATCAATTTCTTCTGATAGTTCCTTTAAAGCCTCATGCAAGGTGACTCCTCTAAACTCACAAACAAAATCGATGATGGAACCACCTTTGCCAATGGATCTTCCACTTCCTGGCTCTGAATTTCGCCAAAAACAATTTTTTCTGGGATCGATCATGACAGAATCATGTTCTTTCAAAGAAAAAAATCTGCCTTTTTTTACAACGGTATATCCCATCTTCCTTGCGTACTCTTCAATTTTTATTTGAGATTTTATTTCTCTGTAAACATCCTGTCTGTTCATGCCTTAGTCTCCAATAGAATTTATTTTATCCTGTAGGTTAGAAATTCGTTCCTGGTATTCACTGATCTGAGTTTCATTATCCGCATTCTTGCTTTGCAAATTTTTCATGCTGCTTCTTGCCTCATTGATCAGCGTGTTGGTTTCTGTTATTTCTTCTTCTGTTTCATAATACTTTTTGGATTGCAATCTTGAAATTTCTTTTTTTATCTCTTTGATCTGGCTTTTGTTCTCAGAAATCTGAGTCGTTAAATCCTCAATATCATTTTGATAATTGACAATTTCCTCTTCATATCTGGTCACCAGATAACCGTTACGAGTCTTTACTTCAAGCTTGTCTACTCGACTAACATCGTTAGTGTTGGTATACAGCTTTAAGGTTTCCACATTGGATTCTTCCTCTGTAGTCATAATTCGGAAAGAAACTTCAGAAAATTTCTTGGATACTCCTTCGATCTGCACAATGATCCAGTCCGGATCTTCAATAATTACCTTAGTCTTAAGGACTGTGCCACTGGATTCTACCGCTTCATACTTGTAGCTGTTGATTCCATCAAACTTTTTATTATTGACGGATAACTCCACTTCCATAAGTTTCTGATCCGGTGCATATTGCCATCTAAGCAGCTTTATTTCTCTATCATTCCAGTTAATGGAAGTTCCAATCTTTGTAAGCATTGTGGCATCACCGGCTGTCGGCATCCAAAACTTTGATGTGAAGAAAAAAATGTATCCTCCGATAAAAAGAAAAATGAAAAACTTAAACATCAAGGTTCCTCTTTTACTTTTTATACTTACCGATTGATTTTTTGTATTGTTACTCATATGTACTCCTATTAATGAATATCGTACTGTCCACTGGATTTGTAGTAGTCCAGGATAATGGTTCTTGACGCTTCCGGATAAAACCCTTCTCCTACAATTGTTTTCATCGATAAGGTGTATTTTTGATCGATAATATTAATCTCACACTCCGGATAGAAGGAAACTCCAACAGCGGTTCCATAATCCTGCCTATTCTGCGTCCACTCATACAAAAGCTTTGCCAGGTCTTCTTCTGTGGTGTCTAAAAGCTCATAGGTTTCTTCATTCAATCCTTCGATTCTAAAATCTACCGTATCTTCTGTTTCATCTGTTTCCTCTGTCTCATCTATTTCTTCCTCATAATCTACATCTTCGTAGCTATCGTCTTCTTGCTTACTTGTATCTTCTGAAATAGAAACCTCTTCTTTTTTATTCTTTGTATTGTCGGCCGTGTAAAGTTGATAGCCTTCAAAAGCCCCAATCACTATGGCAACGATAATCAATACAATTCCTAAAATAATTCCTTTATTTTTGCTCATGTTTTCCTTCCTTTACCGTGAAAGATCGATACCATTAACCCAACCATAATAGGCTGTACATTGATACTCATAAGTCGCAAGCCACTGATCCAGGGCTGTAATCGTACATCCGTTGCTACAATTTCCGGTCCTTGAGGATTCATTGTGCATTACTTTCCCATCCCCTATATAGATTCCGATATGCCCATAATTCCAAGAATCATAACTGGAACCGGAATGAGCAACTGCAATGGCCATTCCTACCTTTATTCCTCCGCTTTCCTGGGACATTTGAAAACTATTGGCATTTCCACTAGGATAGGATTGTCCTGCGTTTGCAAAGACCATGGATACCCAGGTGGCACATAAGCCATCACCGGAAAATGCAGTATTATAGGCAGTATCCACAATGGCTCTTTGTGCTGCGGTTGCAGAAGTACATTCTTGTTCGGAACCTGTTTCTCCGCTTCCACCACTACTGATTTGATAATTTGAACGAGTCATATTATCAAATCGATACAGATTATAGGTTTCCATCACACTGATACAATTTTGTACATAGGTTAAAGAAGTGGCCCATCCTGCATTTCTGATCCCATGTATGAAATTATTGGCTTGCTGTCTGGAATAACTACTACCTGTCTTTTTGTAGGATTCAACATTTTCTATGTAAGGGGATTTTTCTAGCATCCATGCCCTGGTTTTAATACAGTCTGTATAACTGGAATAAATTGAAAATCCTGCCGTAATGTTGTAGTAACCACCTGTAGAAAGTTGCTCTCCTGTTTCATAGTCATAAGAACCTATCGCATAAGGATCATTACTCCAATATTTAATTCCGAAAAGATTCTTTTGCTCATAAGCAAGCTGCGACATTCCAGTACCATAACTACCTGTAGACTCTATAATAATCTGTGCTAAGCCTGCCGATACCGGTTGCCCATATTCATCCTGCATTTCCAAAAGAGCAACCACCATTTCTTCTGTAATACAACCTGGAAGACCATCTAATGTCACATCAGAGCCTCCATCAGAACTACTATTTTCCTGGCCACCAATTATGGCTATAGCTGCCTGTATGGTAAAAATAATCGTCAATATCAATATTCCACTAAGAAGAACGGATGTAATTCCACTTGCCAAAATCCACTTCTTTATCTGTCCCATTAAATTCCTCCCTGGAATAACCTTTCGTCTTCTTTTGTTAAGTAAACCTTAAATTCCAGATTTTTATCGGATGAAATACAAAGAATGGTTTCTCCGACTTCCAACTTAGGGATCTTATTTCTCTGGGAAATTGTCAAGGTGTTCTCAAATACCTTGTCTAACAATGGCAGCACGTTAGATTCCTGGTGGAAAATAAATTTGTACTGGGTTAATTCAAAAATCTTCTTTAGTTCATCAATTTCTTCTACTCCGGACCCTTCCGGAACATAATCTCTGATAGACTGGGAAGCTAGAATAATTCCTCCAAAATACTTTCTTGCCTCTCTTAAATAAATGGTAATAGACTCCAAAGCATGTCTCTTCTTTGTATTAATCCATCTGTGGGATTCATCGATAATCATAAGGAACCTGGTTACATCCTGTAGATCAATGGTTCCTCGGTTTAATTGGTCCTGCATCAACTTTCCATTGGTTACACAGTTATCCCAACAAAGAGAAATCATATTGAATATCTGGGCATCAAAGACTGCCGGTTTCATTTCCTTAATCGTGGAGATATCAAAGGTAACAATCTGTTCATCTAAAATATTGTCAATAGAAGTGTGACCATTAAACATCCCACCAAAGGTATTTACAATATTGGAAACAACCTTGCGGATTTTATCAAGTTCTTCTAGGTTCTTACGGATTAAGGTAAGCTCCACTTCTCCATACTTTTCATTTTGATAATTTTCTATTTTTTCATCAATGAAGGTAAGTAAATCCGAAAAGGTAGGATAACTTTTAGCCGGAAGGCCTGTAATCTGTGATGTTACTCTTCCGTTTATCAGCTCCATGCCAAATCTCTGATAAAGTTCTCTTAAAAGTTCCTCAAAAACAATAATCTCCTGGGTGTCTGCGCTTCCTTCTGTCAGGAATTTGTAAATGGTTGATACCTTAGAAATATGCCTGGTAAAAGAAATTCCTTCGTCCTCTTCTGCTTTAAGAATCTCTAAGGGATTCAAAATACCATTGGTTCCATCTAGCTTAATTACCTTTCCTCCAAGAGTTTTGGTAAGTCTCGTAAACTCTCCGGAAATATCAAAGGTTCTGATATAGTTTCCTCTAATGGCATTAGTCTTAAATCGTTTCTTTAATAACGTTGACTTACCAGATCCCATAGTACCTACAATCAAGCTGTTGTAATAAAGCCTGGTCTTTGTCTTGGTAAATTCATCAAACAATACATTGCCACCACAAGGTGTGTTCCCCAATAAGTCTCCGGTTGGATCTTCAAGAGTTGAAAAGTGAAAGGGATCTCCTGCAGCCAGGGCCTGTGATACCATAGATTGTCCATAAGGAAAGAAAAGTTCCTGCTCCTGTTCCCTGTAAGGTTTAAACATAGAAGTCCATTCTCTTTTTCCCTCATTAAGATAAATGGTGGTACGATATCCATTACTTTCTAGCTTCGTCATAAGGTTCTTAACTTTATTCTCTAAAGCTACCCAAGACCGGTCTGCTACAAAAATTCGAATATGTAAAAGCTTTACAATCTCTCCCATAGAATTAATCTCATCAAACAACTGCTCCATTTCCTGGAATCTCTGTTTTGCGTCATATCTTTCCTGGAAGTCTGTAGCTTCTGCATAACGATATTGCTGCTCTTTCATGGACTTATTAATATTCTTTTTTACTTCAATAACATTATCTGTACAGATATCCACCGTAACCACGGTATCTCTCTGGTTACAGATTTTACTCAGCCAGTAATTATCAATCTGCCTGGGAAACTCATATAAATGAATACAAGCTTCATAGCCTCCACCACATTCGATATACCGTTCATCTTTAAAAGTAATACCGCCCTGTGGTTGTATCTTTTCAATTAGATATGGATCAAAACCAAGATCCTTTTTCTTCTTTTTGGATGCTTCTTTTTCTTCTCTTTCAAGTTCACGAAGCTCTTTTCGTTTTGACATATCCTTCCTCCTATGCTACCTGGGAACACTTGTTATTCAACCGGTATAAAATCTGATGTTTCTTTTTATCGGAAATCTCACTTACCAAACCATCTCGGCCAGTATGCAATACTGCTTTTAATGTCCTTTTATTCTCCTGTAAATTTTCAATACTATCTGCGAAAATCATAAAATAATATTCCCTGGTAGTACGATTCTTTTCTAGCCAGATCAGCTCACTGATCTGGTCTGCAAGACACTTTTTAAATATGGGATTCGTAGTCTGTTCCTTCTTATGTTTTAAATATTCCTGTTGCACTTTTGTATCGCATGGAAAGTTCATTGAAACGATTTTCAAATCATCCTCATACAGTCGATAGGTCTTGCAAAACTTCAAAATGTCATACTCCACTTCATCGCTTGATGAAGAAACTAAATCCTTTGATTGCACTTGTAGAAGATCCATGAAACGTCCTTCTTTCATAATGTAGCAGCGTTCTTCCTGGTCATACCCAGTGACTTCAATTAAGTTAACAACACTTTTCATTTGCTTCGGTGAAGCGATCTGTTCTTTATCTTTCCCTTTATTCTTTCGGTCTTTTACAATGGAAAAAATAACAATTCCAATACCAATCACGAAAATGATCAGACCAAAAATCAAATATGCTACCATCTGTTATCCTTTCCTTAGGTGACAACATTGACACCTAACTTCTGTACTGCTTTAGGTGACAGATTTGTCACCTAAAATTCTTTTCATATTTGCCAACCATCGTGCTACTATTTCATCTTCCAAATCTTCGTAACACCAATTATATTCTTCACTGTAGATATATTTTTCAAAGAGTTCCTGGTCGGAATATTCTTTAATTTTCTGTCTTCTATCCATCGTATTCTCACATAATAATTTCTTTATCATTTTATATTTTCAAACACCTCTTTTAAGAGCACTAATTGATTGTTTTTGCTAAATCCCATGAGGATTTAACCCATGTAGGTAGGAATGAATGTTCAACAAATCCCCTATTTCAAAGGAAGTTCCTTCATACCAAAATTCCAGAACCGTATGGGCGCAAACTAATAATTTGCGCAGCGGTTCGGACGTTTTCGATAAAATTCTTACTAAGGTGTCAACATTGTCATCTTACAGCCTCCCCATTTAGGTAACAGATTCGTCACCCTTTGGTTTCTTACTGATATTTTTAACCGGTCGGTAAATTTCTGTATCCTTTTGAAAAAATAGAATAATCGCCTCATAATTTCTTCTTCTGTGATTTGTAAAGCTTTTTGCTGTAAGAGCTAGGGCCATTACCATAGAAAATCCATAAAAAATGATTCTAAAATACTCATGAACAATATTGCCAAGTATAAAAGATACAGACATATAAATAATTAAGAAAAACAAATCAAATAGATAAATGCTCTTTCCAACTTTTGTTTCACTTTTAATTTCCTGTGTTGTTAGATATCGCATACGCACACTCCTCTCTAGGTGACAAATCTGTCACCTAAATATTTTCAAGATTTACCTTGTCTCCTAAATCTCCATGTCCCTTTGATACATTATTGGAAGCTCTTGTTTCTGATTCATTTGATATAGATGCTTTTCCCACAGAACCAGATGACATATGCGTACTTCCTGTAGTTCCTCTTGCTGCTTGATTAGTTCCACCCAAGTTGCTTCCCATATGATTGCTTTCTAACTGGCCATGTCCCAAATTGCTTGTGCTATTCGTTGTAGTATTTGAAAGAGGTTGACTTCCTTGTCCTTCAATATCCCTGCCTAGGTCTCTCTGACTGCTGTCTTCTTTAAGTCCATCCATACCATTCATCATGGATCCCCCATAAGTAATAGGTTCCGAATCACTAAGACCACTATCATAGGTTAATCCATCTTGAGATAATTCTTCTTCCATTCGAGCCAAATCATTAGCTCCATTAGATTCTCCTGTTAATGGATCTGTTCCATTATTTTGCATCATGCCATCAAAAGCGGATTCCGCAGGAACATCTCCCTCAACACTCTGGGGTTCTGCTTCTCCTTCTGAGAAACCGGAACCTTCCGGAATACCTTCACTATTTCCTAAATTTAATTGGCTACTATCATTCGTGACAGCATTTCCATTTTCACAGGAGGTATCTGTAGTATTAAGGTTACTTCCTCCAGTTGCTCCATTCACATTGTTTTCACTGGAAATATCTGTAGCATTAAGGTCATTTCCTCCGGTTGCTCCATTCACGTTGTTTTCACTAGAAATATCTGTAGTATTAAGGTCACTTCCTCCGACTGCTCCATTCACGTTGTTTTCATTGGAGATATCTGTAGTGTTAAGGTCACTTCCTCCGGTTGCTCCATCTACATTGTTTTCACTGGAGATATCTGTAGTGTTAAGATCACTTCCACCCTCATTCAATATATCAGCACTATTTTTGCTATTATGGGTATCGGTATTGCCATTGTTTATTTCAGAATTCTCTGATGAATTAGAAAGGCTTCCTGGCATTGCTTCTCCTGCATTCTCTTTCGCATCTGAAGTCAGATTAGATGCTGCCATATCTTTTTGAGCTGCGTTCTTCAACACATTTTCTTTCATTTTTTCATTATTTCTATGTGCATTAAGAGCAGCTTTTCCTAAATCTCCTCCTGCCTTTCCTGCAGCTTTTAAGCCTCCTGCAACCATCCTTCCTCCGGAGAATGCTGCAATCAACTTATGGGTTCCATCTGTCATTCCTGCATCAATGCCGGTAATCTTCTGAATAATATTCGGTCCGTCAATAACGGCTAGGGCAACAAATAAAAGCATAAATGCTTTGGTAAAATCTCCATAATCTAGACTATTAATGAATGTATAGGCCAATAGATAAATCTTCATGCAGATCACTACTAAAATAAGTGTGATATAGCTGTCCTTAAGAGAATTTAAAATCTTAACTACTTTTTGATTGTCTGTTAGATTTGCTGAATATAGGTAGGCCATTAATTGGTGAATTACAATCTCATATAAAATTCGAACCGTTTTATAAGCCAGGCAAATATAAACAATAATTAGAGACAATAGCATTAACATGCATTGTAGCCAGGAAACCTGGTAACGAAAATAATATGTATTTAAAAAGTCTGTCCAGGCTACTCCATCATTAACATCTTCTAAGGCATCATTTCCATCACCATCTGTTGTCAAGGTCTTTTGCACAAGATCCTTTGATTCTTCTGACACGTCATCTGGTTTTACCACTTCGTTAATATCTACTCTTGCAAGCTGTCCACTATCAAAATCTCTTCGAGCACGATTTTCCGGTGTTACATTCATAAGTCCGATATGCGTATCTAAATACCTTAAATCATAAATAGAATTGCTCACTACCTGATAGGTCATATTCTGATCAGAGCTACTACCAGAAATAATCTGGTTTCTAACTTCCGGTGAAATCATCCCATTCATCTGGTCAATCATATAAGTGCTTGCTGAGACCACTAATACTGCTATACAGATATTGATGGCAAGTTTCGGCTTCTTCTCGTGATGGAGAATTAGTATTATTCCAAGGAAGACCAAAGACAGACAGATCAATGCAATAAATACCGGTTGAAAGGAATTGATAAAATTCTGAACCGGTCCATACTGCGTAAAATCTACAAATCCAAATGCTGCATCAAATAATCCCTCCGCTGCATCCGATAACTTAACAAGTGGCTTTATAACTATCCACCCAAGACTTCGAATAGCTGAAGTAAAAATTCCATTATTTTCAAAAAGATCACTATTATTACTCAACACAGATATAATCTCTTCATCACTGGCAGCATAAGTAACACCAGTAAAAAAGAAAAATCCAAGACCAACGAATGTCAGAAGACATAGCATTTTTTTCCATACTGCCATGGATTTGTTTTTTACCTTTGATTTTTTCTTCATCGCTTTTCTCCTAACATTTCCCTTGTATAAAGGATAATAATTGTTTCTTCTCCGTTTCTTTCATGATCGATTTTTGAATAATTTCCATTAGCTTAGCCTGTGACAGATCATCCGTTACCATTTGCATTTCTTCTGTCGATAACATGGATCTAAGCTTTGCCCTTACTTCATCCAAATCTTTCAAATTTTTCACTCGTTTCAATGGCTGTTCCTGGTCTACGGTTGCCTTTCTTTCTTCAATAAGATCAAAAGATTGTTGGTAGTTCCAAACTCGTTTCCTGTGGTCAATATGGCTTCTGTCTTCTTTATTCACAAGAGCTAAATCCTTACTGTTCGGATCTGGGAAGGTATAAGATAGATATTCGTATCGATAAAGGAAACGCTTTCCGGACTCCTCCGAATTAAAAATTGGTGTTGGCCGGATTCTATTACGCTCTAAATCCTTACGCAGCATAACCCTTTTTACCACGCACTCTCCTTCTCTTAATTCTTCCAACTGATTCATGTTTAAAAGAGGTTTTTCAATTACTGACTCCGTGTAGTTTTTATCCCTGGAAAGCTTGGAACCACTTCTGTTCACATCAATAATAGTTCGGTTGCCTAAATTTTTAGAAAAGGTCTCTGAGGTTTCATCGTCATTGGTCAGAATAAAAATCTGATTACCGCAGTTTCCCATAATGGTTTCTGCATCATCCCCATACAGCTTTCTAAGCTGTGAGTTGGCTTGAATGTATAAGTCAAAAGAAATATTTCTTGATAAACATACGGTGATAATGGAATCCATTGCTTCGATAGCCGGAATATTACCGAACTCGTCACAAATAAATTTAACCTTTCGGTCACATTTTCCTGCTTTTGTTCTGGTAGCTTTCTTTTCCAGAACAAAGGTTACTTGTCGGATAAATACGGTTGCTAAGAAGTGCATGGATTTATCATAATCCGGTATTCCTAAGAAAACGGCTACCGGCTTGTCTCCAAAACCAATATTTTCTAATTGTAGGGTGCTTTCCGCTGTCATTTTGGCTACATTTTCAAAGGTAAAGACGGTAAGTTTTACAAGCATCGTAGAGAAGATACTTCCTTTGGTCCGATCTCCTGCAATCTCAATAGCTGCATATTTAAGCTTGGCTCTATCAAGCTCCGGCCTGTTAGCAAAATAGGCATCTAGCTTGGTAAGATCCTGGCTTCCTTCTAACTTTTGCCTGGATAATTCTGTAAAAGTATTAATAATGGAATACATATTAATCTTCTGTTCGTTTTCCCTGGTGTAGACAAATTCCACATCTTCCGGAAGGGACATGCATTCAAGACCATGATCCACAATAGGGTCGGTATCTGGGTGATCTTCCATATAAGCTGCAAAATTTGCTCTCACTTCTTCCTTGCGTTCGTCACTTAAATTATCAAAACGATTTCTCTTTTGGTTATAATCAAACAAGCGAATGTTGTTGATCTTTTCATCCATTTCTATACAATCTTGCACATGAGCGAGAATCATTGCAGTTAAAAGGGAAGCTGCCGAATCTTGCCAAAAGGTATCCGTATTGGTGGGATCATTAAATACAGAGAAACTAAAGGATTGTGCCAAAAGCTCCGCATCAGAGTAGTCCTTCCTTAGATAAGCTTCCTTAATCTTCTCCAATGGGTTAAATCCCATAGAATGTAAGGGATCATCCAGGTTTAAAAGATATACATCATATCCTCTTTTTATTAAGGTTTCCTTGGAAGATTTAAAAAGTTCAAGCTTGGGGTCTGTAATCACCAAGGAAGTTTTTTCCTTTGCTCTGCTGTAAACGTCAATCGAAGGGAAAACAAACATTTCACCTTTACCGGATCTTGTGATACCTATGATCAGATTGTTGGTTGGGCTTGGATCAATATAAAGGTTTCGTCCAATTCTAGAAACGATTGTTCCTCCAGGTCCATCAAACTCATTCTTTTCTATCGGTGTCTCGCAATCCGGAATGCACTTATATTGAGCCTTAATCTCCTCATTGGTAGTCCACCTGGCCTCACCTCTTTGGTCAATGTTTAAGGTGCTTTCTCCAAAAGATATCTTTGTCCTGTAAATATAGATCGCATCCAAGACAGCCATGGCAATAAAAAGAAAAATGTAAAAGGCTAAGGTAAGTCCTGGTATCTTTATTAGGTTGTGTATCCTTGGAAACAAATTTCGAAGTCCAATGTAATTCCAGGGATGGTCTAGATTATTTAACCAATCCGGTATATTAAACAAGAGATTAAAAATGTACTGGGCTCCCAATAGGATTAACAAATCCTGGGCCACGCAGCTTACGATCAGAAATGTCTTCTCTGATAATAAACGGTTTAAATTCATCACTCGTTTACCACCGTTAACACTGTTATCCTGGTTAAATAGCTTTTTCTTTAAATTTTCTAATTTTTCTTTCATGCAGACTCCTAATTATTATTAATAGTCCCTACCTTCTTCTCATTATCCAAAAGTGCTTCTATAAGTCCTTCTGTCTGAGAAACAATTAACTTCTCTGCCATCCTGTATCCTCCATCATTTACTTTGTTGGTTTTTTCTTCTCTCCATTTTCTTCTTTTGACTTTCATATCCTCTATATGCCCTTTTCACTCTGAATCCTAATTTGGATTTTTCCTTGTTCCATCTTAATACTCTTTCGTATTCTTCTGTTTCTTCTTCCGTAAGAGTACCCAACTCCTTTTTCAAAAGAAGTTCTGTTCTCATTTCTAAAATCTCACTGTTTTTATACTTTTCCGGAAAGACTCTAGAATCTATATCTTCAAAGGAGAACTCCTTTGTATTTTTCAAGATCGCATAAATCTGAATCGCTGCATTTGCCACCTCGGTAGCATCTGGGTATTCAGTTTCATATTTTTTACACCATTTTTTCAGATGTGCTTTTCCCTGTTTGTTCAAATATTCAATTAGTTCCGCTACTTTGTTCGTAATCCAAATATCATCCCTGGGATGTATTGGATAATAGGGATTTTTATAATCAGAAATAATATATTCCACTCCCCAAGATACCCCTGTCCACATAACTAAAGCGGTTTTCAAGGTATCTTTATCTACAGGAAGTTCTACCCAATGACCGGGTGTCCCTTTATATTCACTGAATTCATCCGGCTCCATAAAAACTCTGATTTTCTCACTCATATACTTCCCTTTCTTTTTTTCCACCCTACAGTTACAAGTCTGTAGGGTGGATTTCTATTGATTGTTTTAGAAAGATATTTTTCCAGTGAACCATTCGCCGATATAAACAGCTCCAAGTAAAACGATCGCTCCAACAATTACCCATGGCACAGCTTTTTTTGCTTTTTGGTGGGCTTCCTCAGATGGCACAATAAACATGGCTCCGATTACAACAAATGCAACAATAACCAATGTCACGGTATAAGGCATAACTGCTTCACAGATTGCTTGTATATTACTTGCTACTTGATCCATCCTTGCTCTCCTTTCTTATTCTTGAAAGTAGGAATAAAATAACTACCATTAAGGTTGCAATTAGAAAGATTCCAATTCCTGCAACTACATAAAACCCTTTCGGATAGGATGTTTCCATCACTGCTTTTTGATAAAGGGCTGTGGCGGTTATATGATAGTATTTTTCTCCTGTGTCAACTTGTTTCGTTCCTTTATAAGTAACTTCGTAAGTCGTATCTCCACTTACGGATCCGCTATAACTTGCTCTATACCAATTCACAGTCTTTCGGATTGTGGCCAGTGCATCTCTGCAAAGAACACCATCTGTGGAAGTATATTCATCCCCATTCCAGGTGCAGGAAAGCACACTTGCAGTGGAAGTGTCTTCTCCTACAGAAGCTAACAGCTGTGATTCATAACCTGCTAATGGATTTGGATCACTCTTCTCTACTTCAATCCCCTGCCAATCAAATAGATCAGCATCATAACTTATAAAGGTAATGTTAATGTAAGAATCCACTTGTTCTGTTGTGGATGGAGCCACACCGGTTAAGGTACCGGTGACTCCTCCCTGTAATACTTTTGTCTGTGGTACACTGGCTGCGGATACCGCATAATCATAGTCGGTATAGCCTGTTACCACTTCGGAAGAACCTACTCTTGTTACATGTTTGCTATCAAACACATAAGTAATTCCATCCTCAGTTATCTGAGGTTCGACTGTTTCATTTCCGGTAACAGCAATCGTCTTTGTCACTTCTTTATCTTCTTTAATGGACTCCCCTTCTGAAATCTTATAAGCGACATTTTCTAATGTGTAATAGGAATCACCTTCACTGATTACGTCCGAAAACTGTTCATCATGAGTTTCCGTCGGATCCGTGGATGTAAATTCATAAGTTTTTGTAATTTCCTCTTTACTTCCTTCTGCATAGGCATAGGTTTTTGTTCCCAAGATGCCTGGCAGTAAAATACTTACTGCCAGACCAACTACTAATAATTTCTTATTTTTCATCGGCATTCATCTTTCTTTTTCTAATCACAACTACAGTAGTAGCTACAATTGCTAAAACCATCAATACAAGATAAGGAATTGTTTTTGCCACGTCACCGGTCTTAACGGTAGAAGCTCCTGCTTTTGTTCCGCTTGGTGAATTAGTAACAATTTTACCTTTCTCACTAACGGTTACTGTCTGGTCTTCGTCATTAATATCCTCATGATTTGCAATCTCTTTTCCATTTGCATCATAGATTTTCTCAAATACAACTAAGCTCTTTCCTCCAAGACTAGAAGCATCAAAGCTAAAGGTAACTTCTACGGTTCCATTTGCCTTCTCCGGTGTAAAACTTGTTTCTGCTGTTACTTCCTTGTTTCCGACTAATACTTTTTCTCCGGTTGATTTATCCATCAATACACCGGATACTTTGTATTCATATCCTGGAACCAGGTTCTCATATTTAATGGTATCTACGACAGTTACCTGTCCACATGTTAAGGTGTGGTCTCCATCTTCCTTATCAGTAGCTGTAGTCTTAATCTCTGGGAAGTGCACACTCTGATCCTTATCGGTAATATCAGAATGTGTTGCTACTTTGTGGTCAGACTCATACAGGTCTTCAAATACAACAACGGTCTTTCCCTTTAAGGCTGAACTATCAAAGGTAAACTTGACTTTAACTTCTCCGGAAGCTTCCTCTGCTGTAAAAGTAGTCTCCCCGGTAATCTGATTTAAAAGTCCATCAAGAAGAGGCTCCTTGGTGTCTTTATCCATCAAAACACCCTTTACGGTATAGGTCTTTCCTACCAAAAGATTTGTGTACTTAACCGTATCAACAATAGTTGTTTCTTTTGATGCCTGTGCATTATGTGAATCACTTGCAGCATCTTTGGCTGTGGTCTTGATCTCTGGGAAGTGTACAGTCTGTCCTTCATCGCTAAGATCAGAATGAGTTGCTACAAGTTTTTCGTTGTCATAAAGGTCTTCAAATACCACGGTTGTCTGTCCTGCTAAGGTAGATGCATCAAAGGTAAAGCTAACAATCACTTCACCTTCTGTAGCTTCTGCCTTAAAGCTAGTTTCTGCTGTGATTTCATTTCCCTTTGCATCTAAAAGCTTCTCACCGGTTTCCTTGTTCATAAGAGTTCCCTTTACAGCGTACTCTTTGCCCTTCACAAGATTCTCATAAGAAACGGTATCCTCAATAGTTACTTTCTCTTTTGCCTGTGAAAGTGGTCCCTGGGTGTCGGCATCCTTAGCTGTAGTCTTAATCTCTGGGAAATGTACGCTCTGATCCTCGTCTGTGATCTCTGTATGAGTAGCTACTTTGTGGCCATTCTCATAAGTGTCTTCGAATACAACTACAGTTGTTCCTTCTAATAAAGAACTATCAAAAGTAAAGCTAATCTCTACCTCTCCGGAAGTCTCCTGTGCAGTAAAGCTAGTCTCTCCGGTAATCTGATTTCCTTCTG
>CAVAKZ010000039.1:0-20224 GCA_963589425.1 Parabacteroides distasonis
CTTATATGGGACATACAGACCTTATTTGCATCGGTGATTGCGGACTTCCAATTCCGGAAGAGACAGAGAGAATCGATTTGGCAGTGAAGTTGGGACAACCATCCTTTATGGATGTTTTAAAAGAGGTTGGAGACGACATGAAGGTGGAAAAAATTATTTTGGCAGAGGAAATCAAAGAGGAAAATCCAAAAATTTTAGAAGAAATCCAAAATTATTTTGCCCAAAAACCGGAAAATGCCAATATGGAAGTAGAATTTGTATCACATACAGAACTTAAGAGGAGAACAAAAGAATGTAAAGGGGTCATTCGTACCGGAGAGACTACACCTTACGCAAATATCATTTTGCAGTCAGGATGTATATTTGGCTAAAGGAAGCAGGGAGGAAACAAGATGCAGATTGAAATGCGTGGAATCAATAAGTCATTTGGCAGTAACCAGGTGCTGAAGGATGCGGGATTCCTTCTGGAAAGCGGAGAAATTCATGCTCTTATGGGAGAAAATGGAGCTGGAAAATCTACTTTAATGAAGATCCTTACAGGAGTCTACACAAAGGATGCCGGAAGCGTTATTGTAGACGGACATGAAGTATGCTACAAGAATCCCCAGGAGGCAGAAAAGGCCGGAATCGTATTTATTCACCAGGAATTGAATGTATTGTTTGATCTAACAGTTGAGGAGAATATGTTCCTGGGAAAAGAGATAAAAAATGCCTTTGGAGTATGTGATAAGAAGGCAATGCGGGAGAAGGTAAAGGAGATTTTAGACAGGCTTGGAGTAAGGATAGATCCAGGAGAGGTAATGAGTAACCTGTCTGTGGGGCAACAGCAGATGATTGAAATTGCCAAGGCTTTAATGGTAGATGCCAAAGTTATTATTATGGATGAGCCTACAGCAGCCCTGACTCAGAGTGAAACGGAAGTGCTATTTGGGGTAGTGAAGTCTTTGAGAGAAAAAGGGGTAGCTATTGTTTACATTTCCCATCGTATGGAGGAAATTTTTGAACTTTGTGACAGAATCACCGTTCTTCGGGATGGCTCTTATATAGATACAAAGAGAATTTCCGATACAGATATGAATGATGTAGTAAGAATGATGATCGGACGAGAGATCGGAGAGCGTTATCCCCAGAGACAGAGCGAAATTGGGGATGTAGTTTTGGAGGTTGAGAATCTTAACTGTGACGGAGTGTTTGAAAATGTTTCTTTTCAGGTGCGTGCTGGGGAAGTCTTGGGTGTTTCTGGTTTGATGGGGGCAGGAAGAACTGAGATTATGCAGGCTATTTTCGGGAATATGCCTCATGTAACAGGGACCATTCGATTAAATGGAAAAAAAGTTCAGAATAAAAATCCCCAGCAGGCAATAAAGAACGGAATTGGATTTATTACAGAGGATAGAAAGTTAGAAGGACTAATGCTAGAAGAGAGCATTATGAAAAATATTTCCCTTGCTAACCTGGGACGGATCTCAAAAAAGGGCGTTATAAGTAGAAAAAGCGAGCAGGAGCTTGTAAAGCGAGGAATCGAAGAACTGCATATTAAATGTTTTGGGCCACAACATGGCTGCGGCAATTTAAGTGGTGGAAATCAGCAGAAAGTTGTATTTGCAAAATGGATTTACACGGATCCTAAGGTTCTGATTTTAGATGAGCCTACCAGAGGAGTAGATATTGGTGCGAAGAAAGAAATTTATAATATTATCAATGATCTGGCAAAAAAGGGGGTTGCAATTATTATGGTTTCTTCGGAGCTTCCGGAGGTCCTTGGAATGTCAGACCGTGTCATGGTAGTGCGGGAAGGTGAGGTTCGAGGCATGTTATCAAAGGAAGAGGCCAACCAGGTAAATATTATGACATTGGCAACGGGAGGAAATTTAGATGAATAATAAAAAATTAGTTAATCGAGTGCAGGATCTTGGTGCGTTGATCGCCCTAATCCTTTTAGTAATCATAATCGGAATTATTAGTCCGGAATTTCGAACAATATCCAATTTTTTGTCACTGTTACGTCAGTCATCCATCAATGGATTTATTGCTTTTGGAATGACCTGCGTGATTTTAACCGGGGGAATCGATCTGTCGGTAGGATCGGTATTGGCTCTGTCCACTGCCCTTTGTGCCGGATTTATTGCAGGGGGTATGCCGGTGGGACTTGCAATGATTCTTGCCTTAGTAATTGGTACACTTTTGGGAGCAGTCAGTGGTGTTCTTGTGACAAAAGGAAGACTTCAGCCCTTTATCGCAACTTTGGTTACAATGACCGTTTACCGTGGGCTGACAATGATTTACATGGATGGAAAGCCGATTTCTAATCTTGGAGATAGCTTTACATTAAAGGTAGTAGGAAAAGGAAATTTCTATCATATTCCGATTCCCGTTATTCTTTTTGTTGCTATTTTTGCCATTATGATGTTTATTCTTGAGAAAACTACCTTTGGAAGAAGAGTTTATGCCACAGGAAGCAATGAGGTATCTGCGAAACTTGCAGGTGTAAATATTGATAAGACAAGACTGATCACCTATGCAATTTCCGGAGGTATGGCAGCTTTGTCAGGGCTCATTCTTCTTTCAAGACTTAGCTCCGCACAGCCGACTTTAGGAGAAGGTTATGAGTTAGATGCTATCGCTTCTGTAGCCCTTGGAGGAACCAGTATGAACGGAGGCCGAGGCAGAATCTGGGGTACTTTTGTAGGTGTTCTCATTATTGCTGTTTTAAATAATGGATTAAATATTCTTGGTGTATCTTCTTACTATCAGGATGTGGTAAAGGGTGTCGTAATTTTAATCGCAGTATTATCTGACCGTAAACGCTAGGAGACAGGAGAAAAAGATTATGAAAATAAAAAAGTTAGCAGGTCTTGCCCTTGTAGCAATGATGTTATTTTCTGTAACAGGCTGCAATGCAATTACAATTGATGGAGAAGAGGATAGTTCTTCCACAGCTACTTCAGGGGAAATCGTAGGAAAGGGAAGTATTGGATTTTCTGTATCTACATTAAACAATCCATTCTTTGTTAGCTTGAGTGAAGGAGCCAAGGAGAAGGCCGAAGAAGAGGGAGCAGAGCTTATTGTGGTAGATGCCGGAGATGAAAGTGCAAAACAGGCCAGCGATATTGAAGACTTGATTTCAAAGAATATCAGCGTACTAATTGTAAATCCGGTAGATTCTGATGCCGTAGCTCCGGCGGTCAAAGATGCCGTTGCAAAGGGAATTAAGGTGATTTCTGTAGACCGTGTGGTAAATGGTGTAGACGTAGATTGCTCTATTGCTTCGGATAATGTGGCTGGTGCAGAGGCTGCAACTGAGTATCTGGTAAGCTTGATTGGAGAAGGGGCAAAAGTTGCTGAGATTGAAGGTGTATCTGGTGCTAGTGCAACCATCGACCGTGGAGCAGGATTCCACAATATAGCAGACGATAAATTGGATGTAGTATCCAGTCAGACTGCAAACTTTAACCGCTCCGAAGGAATGACTGTTATGGAAAATATGCTTCAGGCAGATCCAGACATTAAGGCGGTATTTGCCCATAACGACGAGATGGCTCTTGGTGCAGTGGAAGCAATTGGAAGCCGCGATATTATTGTAGTGGGATTTGATGCTACAGATGATGCTCAGGCTGCTATTAAGGAAGGAAAGATGGCGGCAACTGTAGCCCAGAAACCAGACCTTATGGGTGCTACAGCAGTAGAGACCGCCTTAAAGATCCTAAAGGGGGAAACTGTGGAAAAAGAGATTCCTGTAGAGGTAGAATTAATCACGGAATAAATTGATTCGTTTCTCGGTAAATAAATATATGAATGAATAAAATGCAAAAAGGCGCAAAAGAGATAATTCTCTAAGCGTCTTTCTTGTATTTATATCAATACAAAAGAATTGACATGAATTCTTTTGGAAAATATAATAGCAAGTATGTAACGGGTTACAAAGAATTGTCAGATTCCATGTGATAGTTAACAATAGATAGGGAAGGCAGATGTAAATTATGACAAGTATCAGAGATGTGGCAAAGATCGCTGGAGTATCTCCGGCAACGGTTTCTAGAGTGATGAATGGAACCGCCAATGTAACGGAGGATAAACGGCGCAAAGTGGAGGAGGCTATAGCCAAGACGGGATTTTGTCCAAATGAACTGGCAAGAGCACTGTACAAAAAATCATCTCGGATCATAGGGGTCATAGTGCCGGATATTGAAAATCCTTTTTTTAGCGAATTGGCAAAGGCGGTAGAGGATGAGGCCTATCAAAAGGGCTATCGTATGCTTTTATGTAGTTCCGGGAATAAGCAGGAGAAGGAAATTCAGAATATTCAGATGCTGGTACAGATGAAGGCTGACGGAATTATTATAATGACTAACTGTGCAGGAACAGGGCAAGTATTAAAAACCTGTCCGGTACCTGTAATCTTAGTAGACCGTACTGTAGAAGGTGTCAATGAAAATGCCCTTGTGGAATCGGACCATTACAAGGGAGGATACCTGGCGGCAGAACACCTGGTGGAGTGTGGCTGTAAAAACATTGTCTGTCTGAGAGAACCCTCAGGATATTCCAGTGGGCATAGGCGTTATAAGGCTTATCAGGATGTCTGCCAAAAGTATGGATTGGAGGAGCAATATATTAATTGTACCTATGATTATGAAGCAGGACGAACTGCAGCCCAGGAAGCTTTGGAGAAATATCCTAAACTGGATGGAATCATTGCAGGTAATGATATGGCAGCCATGGCTGTGTATAAGCAACTTAAAAAAATGGGAAAGAAAATTCCGGAGGAAATTCAGCTCATAGGATTTGATGATGTGAATTTCGGAAGGGTATTTACACCGGAATTAACTACCATTCACCAGCCCATTCAAAAAATGGGGACTGTAGCGGCACAGATTGTGGAGTGCTGCGTAGAGGGCAAAGACTACGAGAAACGAAATATATTTGATGTGAGATTAGTAGAGAGAGAGACTACGAGAAAAAAGTAGATAAGAGCAGTTAAAAGATCTCCCCTAAAAGTTCTACAGATTTTTTAATCTCCTCCTCTGACATATTTAAATAATTGAGAACCAAGATGTGCTGGTACTGGGTGGGATTTCCGATACAAAATTCCGACAGACAGCACAGATTGATTTTCTTTTTTCTTGCCTTCCATTTCACCTCTTCATCTGACATTTTCGTGTTGACCTTCAAAAGCAAATGAGTTCCGCTTTCAGTTCCGTTGATGCTTTCTATAGGTATAGTTTTCGTCTCCTCTATACATTTCATTAACTTAGCGCCTTGAGCCTGATAGTATTTTCGCATGCGATTTAAATGACGACAAAAATATCCATCCTTTATAAATCTGGCCAGAGTATATTGCTCTAAATTGGAGGAAGTATTGGAGAAGAAATTTGCTGAACTTACATAGGTATTTAATAGTTTCTCCGGAAGTACCATATAGCTAATGCGGATGGCAGGGCTTAGGGTTTTGCTAAAGGTGTTCATATAAATGACCCTGTGGCTGTGGTCTAAGCCGTAAAGAGCGGAAATAGGCCGTCCTCGATATCGGAATTCGCAGTCGTAGTCGTCTTCTATAATATAACGATTAGGATCTTCCTCTAGCCATTTTAATAATTGTTGCCGCCTTTTTGCTGTCATCACAGTGCCTAAAGGATAGTGATGCTCTGGAGATACATGAAGCACGGTGGCCTGGCTGCTTCTTAGACTGCTCATTAAAATACCTTCGCTATCCATGTCGCTCCAGGTCCACTGGACACCATACTCCTCATAAATATGGGGAATCTTTCGGTAGCCGGGATTTTCTACAGCATAAATAGAATTTGCAGGCAGTAATCCAATAAGCTTGGAATAGAGATATTCAATTCCGGTTCCAATTACTACACAATCAGGAGATACGATCATTCCTCTAGAGTGATATAAATGCTTGGCAATTTCTAGCCTCAGTTCTTGGCTCCCTAAAAATTCCCCACGCTTCATTAGATTGACATTGTAATCTGCAAGAACATTTCGCATGACCTTGGTCCACATGGAAAAGGGGAATTTCTCGTAAACAGCTGTGTTGGCTGTAAAATCTGCTACCCAATTTTCTTCTGTTTCCGGAGCTGGAAGATGGACAGGGATATTCTGGTACCTAAGCTGCGGGGTGAAATTGGGGACCACATAGTACCCACTTTTCTCCTTGGAAATAATATAGCCTTCCATAAGAAGCTGCTCATAGGCGTTCATAACGGTTTTGATACTAATGCCGTTTGATGTTGCTAACTCTCGCTTGGATGGGAGCTTTCCGCCTTCTGGAAGGGTTCCATCCAGAATATCTGCCTTGAGACATTGGTATAAATATTCATATTTTGACAGGCCTTCTCTTTGAGTGAAATCATAAATTTGCATAGAATCTGAGCTCCTTTTATTTAAATGTACTGGGACTTTTTTTGGTATCAGTTTTATTTATAATGTGATTATACAAAAAAACAGCAGGAGGTACAAGCAATGAGCAATAAATTGAAAGATACATACGGATTATATATCGACGGAGAATGGAGAGGAGCTTCTGATGGGGCTGTATTTACCAGTAAAAACCCAGCCAATGGGGAAGCCTTAGCCCAGTGTGCAGAAGCAACAAAAGAAGATGTGGACGCAGCAGTAGCAGCAGCATGGCGGGCTTACCCGGCTTGGAAAAAAACTACTAAAGAAGAGAGAGCCAAGATTCTAGACCAGATTGCAGATCGTATTGAGGAAAATGCCCAGTGGTTGGCTACAGTAGAGACCATGGACAATGGAAAGCCTATCCGTGAGACTACCGCTATTGATGTTCCTTATTCAGTTCGTCATTTTCATTATTATGCAAGCCTTATTCGCACAGATGAAGGAGTTGCCTCTGTATTAGACGGAAATATGATGAGTTTGGTTTTTAGAGAGCCTATCGGAGTAGTTGGACAGATTGTTCCTTGGAACTTCCCATTTTTAATGGCAGCATGGAAGTTGGCACCGGCTTTGGCAGCAGGAGATTGTGTAGTATTTAAGCCATCTTCTTCTACATCCTTAAGCATGCTGGTATTTATGGAGTTGATCCAAGATCTTCTTCCGGCAGGAGTACTGAACCTGGTTACCGGTGCAGGATCAAAATCCGGCCAGTATCTCTTGGATCACCCGGATCTTAGCAAGTTGGCATTTACAGGATCTACAGAAATTGGTAAGAGCATTGCCACAGCAGCAGCGGATAAATTAATTCCAGCTACTTTGGAGCTTGGTGGAAAGAGTGCCAACATTGTATTTGATGATTGCAACTGGGATATGGCAGTAGACGGGGTTCAACTTGGTATCCTCTTTAATCAGGGTCAGGTATGCTGCGCAGGATCCAGAGTATTCGTTCACGAGGATATTTATGACAAATTTGTAGCAGAACTGGTGGAGGCCTTCAAGAAAGTAAAAGTTGGGGATCCTCTAAATCCAGAGACTCAGATGGGATCTCAGGTAAATAAGCGTCAGGCAGAGAAAATCCTTTCTTATGTAAAGCTTGCCCAAGAAGAAGGCGCTAGTGTGGCATGCGGCGGAGATTTCTATACAGAAAATGGATGCGACAAAGGAAGTTTTGTACAGCCTACATTGATTACCAATGTAACCAATAATATGAGAGTGGCTCAGGAAGAAATCTTTGGACCTGTGGCAGTAGTAATTAAATTTAAGACTGAGGAAGAAGTCATTGCAATGGCAAATGATTCCGCCTATGGTCTTGGTGGCGCAGTTTGGACCCAGAATCTTAACCGGGCCCTTCGGGTATCCAGAAGCATTGAGACAGGCCGTGTATGGGTAAATACTTACAATCAGATTCCTGAAGGAGCACCATTTGGAGGATACAAGCAGTCAGGAATCGGACGTGAAAATGATAAGGCTATTTTGGATGCCTATAGCCAGACTAAGAATATTATGATCAATCTTGGAGAGGCTCCTTCTGGATTTTATCCTAAGAACTAGCCCGCATATATGACTAACTTACAACAAGGTAAGTATTTGTGAAAGCTGCAAAGTAACTGTAGTAGATTGTAGGCAACAAGCAATAACAACGAAGACGCGCTCGCGCTCCGCTCCGTCGCAGCGGTACTAAGGGGCTAAAGGACAGCCCCTAAGGACCGGCGACTCCAAGGGTCTTCTTATGTTATTGCTTGTTGCCTACAATCGCTACGGGACTTTTGAGTTTCCCAAAGGCCTAGCTTGTGAGATCAGTCCATTTTGTGCTATACTGCATTCATATTCGAACATATTTTAACGGTAGTTAATAGCGAAACATCCAGAAGTAAAAGTGCTTTATGGGATTTTTGCCGGAAATTGAAAGGAGCTAGGGTACAATTATGGATTTGTTACAGGAAGATAATATTGTTGTTTTTAAACATCCTTTGATTCAGCATAAGATTTCTCGTTTGAGAGATAAGGCTACAGGAACCAATGAGTTTCGTAAGTTGGTGGAGGAGATTGCTATGTTGGAGGGATATGAGGCTTTGTCTGATCTCCCTACGGAGCTTGTGGAGATTGAGACTCCTATTGAGACTTGCATGACCCCCATGATTGCCGGCCGTAAATTGGCGGTGGTTCCGATTTTGAGAGCGGGCCTTGGTATGGTTTCCGGTATTCTTTCTTTGGTTCCTACTGCCAAGGTGGGACATATTGGTATGTACAGGGATGAGGAAAGCCATGAGCCTGTGGAGTATTATTGCAAGCTGCCAAGCCCTATTGAGGAGCGTTTGATTGTGGTGACAGATCCTATGTTAGCTACCGGTGGTTCGGCTGTAGATGCTATTGACCTGATCAAGAAACACGGAGGAAAGCAGATTAAATTTATGTGTATTATCGCTGCGCCGGAAGGTGTGGAAAAGTTACATAAGGCTCATCCCGATGTGCAGATTTATATCGGATCCTTGGACCGTGAGCTTAATAAGGATGCCTATATCTGTCCGGGACTTGGGGATGCAGGAGACCGTATTTTTGGTACAAAGTAAATAAATCTACTTATTACTTTCGATATTCCCTTGGTGTTTTCTTGTATTTCTGTTTGAAAGAGCGGTTAAAGTAGCTGAGGTTTTCGAAGCCTGCTTTCTGAGAGATGGACAGGATAGACGCATCTGTGGAAAGCAGGAGCCTGGCTGCCATGGACAGGCGATAATCTTTTAGGTAGCTAATGAAGCTTACTCCGAAGCTTTCTTTAAAAAAGCGCATAAAATGAGATTGGGAAAATCCAGAAAGCTTTGCAGCCTCCTCTACGGTAATAGGGGAGGCATAATTATTTTCTATATGTTTTAACACCGGCCTGAGGCGATCTAAATGGTAATCCTTTGGGGCGTTTTTTTTATTTTCGTAGAGACTTGCCAGTTCGTAGAAAAGCAGCATAAGATTTCCCTTGATGGCAAGACCCCATGCTCCAACTTGGTGGGCAGAGATCTGGTCGCTGATATCCAAATATTTTTTCACACTTTCATAGCCTTCCACTCCAGATCGAAACAGGGGTGGCAAGGCTATTTTTCCGGAAAAAAGAGGATGTAAATAGGTTTTGTAGCTGTCATCCAAGGAATTATCCAGGATCTTACTATCAAAAAGAATGTTCTCATATTCCATTTTTTTCTCGCCATCCTGCAGGATGCCGTGGATGGTCCCCGGAAGGATCAGGGCAATATCCCCTGCATTTACATTAAAATACTGGCCTGCCAGGTAAAGAAGGCCGACTCCTTTCTTAATGTAGATGAATTCTGTATCATCGTGCCAGTGTAAGGGCACAGATGTAAAGTCATAGGGGATGGAGCATAGATAGGTATTATAGGGGAAAAGCCCTTCGAAATGGTTCCCTTTTTCTCTGATTGCTTGATAGGATTCTATATTTAACATAATAGAATAGTACCACTATTTGCAAAAATACTGCAAGTTATTTATAAAAAATAATACTATAATGCAAGTAACAAATGTGAATCAAACTTATATCAAAGTCTTAGGGAGGGAAAATCATGACAGTCAAGGACTACATGAAAGAGCACTATGGCCGGGACATGGGTCAGTGCACAAATGAAGAAATCTATCTTGGCCTCTTGTCCTATGTAAAGGATGAGGCAAAGGCAAAAGAAATTAATGGAGGAAAGAAAAAACTTTACTATATTTCTGCAGAATTTCTAATTGGGAAATTGTTATCCAATAACTTAATCAATCTTGGTTTATATGACCAGGTGAAGAAAGAGCTGGAAGAGTATGGAAAGTCTATGGCTGAAATCGAGGAGGTAGAAGTTGAGCCATCTTTGGGAAATGGAGGCCTGGGACGTTTGGCTGCTTGCTTCTTAGATTCCATTGCAACTCTTGGACTAAATGGTGATGGGGTCGGCTTGGCTTACCATATGGGGCTTTTCAAGCAGGTCTTTAAAAATAACAAACAGCTGGAAGAGCCAAATCCCTGGATGTCTGAACCTAGTTGGATGACAAAGACAGATGTTAGTTACAAGGTTAATTTTGGAGGCTTTGATGTAATTAGCCGTATGTATGATATTGATGTTACGGGATACGATTCTGTTACCACAAAACTTCATTTGTTTGATGTTGAGACAGTAGATGAAAGCATTATCGGAGAGGGTATTGAATTTGATAAGTCTGCATTTACAAAGAATCTTACCCTCTTCCTCTATCCGGATGACAGTGACGATAATGGAAGGCTGCTTCGTGTCTATCAGCAGTATTTTATGGTTTCTAATGCGGCGCAATTAGTGATTGCGGAGGCCAAAGAAAAAGGATCCAACCTTTATGATCTGGCAGATTATGCCATTATTCAGATTAATGATACCCACCCTTCAATGGTTATTCCGGAGCTGATTCGTCTCCTGCAGATCGAAGGGCTTACAATGGATGAGGCTATTGAGGTAGTGTCAAAGTGCACGGCCTACACTAACCATACCATTCTTGCTGAAGCCTTGGAAAAATGGCCTATTCATTTTATGATGAAGGCTGTTCCTCAGTTGATGCCCATTATCCGTGAGCTTCACAACCGGGTGGAAAAGAAGGTGTCAGACCCGGATGTGGCAATTATCCGAGATGGATTGGTACACATGGCTCACATGGACATTCACTATGGTATTTCTATAAATGGAGTGGCAGCTCTTCATACGGAGATTTTAAAGGACACAGAGCTCCATAAATTTTATGAACTGTATCCGGAAAAATTCAATAACAAAACCAATGGAATTACCTTCCGCCGCTGGCTCCTTCACTGCAATCCGGAACTTACAGCTATTATAGAAGATCTGATCGGTCCTGGTTTTAAGAAGGATGCCATGGAGCTTAAGAAGTTAGAGCAGTACATAGATGATGAGGATGTAATTGGGCGTCTCATGAATGTAAAGGCAAGACGAAAAGAAATCCTTGCAGATTACCTTAAAAAAACTCAGAATATCAGTTTAAATCCAGATAGTATTTATGACATTCAGATTAAACGACTTCATGAGTATAAGAGACAGCAGATGAATGCTCTCTATGTTATAAACAAGTATTTTGAGATTAAGGAAGGAAAGAAACCTGTTCGCCCAATTACCGTGATTTTTGGAGCAAAGGCAGCACCGGCCTATATTATTGCCAAGGATATTATTCACTTGATTCTTTGCCTGTCAGAGATTATTGACAAGGATCCTGAGGTTTCTCCATATCTGAAAGTAGTGATGGTAGAAAACTATAATGTGACTTTAGCTGAAAAATTAATTCCTGCTTGCAATATTCATGAGCAGATTTCCCTGGCATCTAAGGAAGCTTCAGGAACTTCTAATATGAAGTTTATGCTAAATGGAGCCGTTGCCCTTGGAACTATGGATGGAGCTAATGTAGAGATGCATGAGTTTGTAGGGGATGATAATATTTATATCTTTGGAGAGGATTCAGACACAGTAATTAAGCGATATGCCCAGGGAAGCTATGTTTCCAGAGCTTATTATGATAAGGATGAGAAACTAAAAAGATGCGTAGATTTTATTGTTTCTTCTGAAGTAAAGGCAGTAGGATCAGAAGAAAATCTTAACAGACTTTATAATGAATTGCTAAACAAAGACTGGTTTATGACCTTCCCGGATTTTGAAGATTATTGCAAAACTAAGGACCGGGCCCTTGCAGACTATGAAGATTCTCTGGCATGGGGAAGAAAAATGATAAAAAATATCGCAAATGCAGGATTTTTCTCTGCAGATCGAACCATTGCGCAGTATAATGAAGATATCTGGCACTTGTAATTATTATAAGACCATAAAAATTTTCAGAAAACAGGAGGGCAAAGGATGTATTACCTACCGGACGATACGGACCAATGTGGATATTATGAATGTAAGGAATGTGGGAGCAGATTTTTAGATTTGAAAATCGCCCCCAGCATTGTTTGCCCTTACTGTGGGGAAGAACCGGATATGGAAATCGGACCGGATGAGGAGATGCCGGTTATTCAAGAGACAGCCAAGTTAAAAGAAATGATCCGTGGGGCAGAAGAAGTGGAGAAAATGGATGCCCTGCTTTCCCTGGCGGTAACCGGAGGAGACTATACCTGGATCTAATAGTGGATAATATTGTCGCTGGCCTTGATTTTTTGGATGATCGGGGCTGCCTCCCCGCTGGTGAAAAATTGGTAGCTTGTGTCCGGGAGTAGGCTTCGCAGGCTGTCGAAGTCATCATTTTTTAGGCAGCTTCGTACGGTGCTGGCACTGATAGGAGTGCCGCCTGCTTCTTTTCTGGGGATGGTGACGCACTGGATTCCTGCCTTTGGGAGTTCTTCATCCATGATCTGATTGTAGGCACCGGTTACCAGGCTAGTAGGTTCTTCTCCTACATAACGGGCGGTGATATTTAGGGCAGTGGCAATCTTTTTGAAAATTTCGATATCCAGTTTTGCATGTCCTGTAATTACATCGATTTCGTCCTTTAAAAAATAGCTTGGGAAGGTGGCATTAGAAATAATGTAGGGGCCGCTGTCGTGGCAGATTACATTTGGAAGGTGTGCGACCCCTTCTTCCACAAGCTTTTTTCTTACGCTAAAGGGTATTAAACTTGCATCCTCACTGACGATGAAAAGGTGAAGGTAATCCCAGGCTGCGGCTGCGGTTTCTACAAGAAATTGATGTCCCAAGGTAAAGGGATTGGCATTCATAACAAGGGCGGCAGACTTGCCGTCTTTTTTTGTTGCCTCAAGCTTTCTAAGATAGGAGGCAAAGCCCTCTCTGCGATTTTCCATAAAGACTAAGCTGCCATCTACTCGGGCAATCTCGTAAAAGCCTAAGTCGGCGAAAAACTTGGCGGAGCTTACCTTTGTGTACAGGAAAAGATGAAGATTTCCTCTTTCGCATTGATACTCAATAAGATGGCTAATGACCTGATTTAAAAGGCCCTCCCCCTGGTGCTTGTGACTCACAGCAAAGCATCTCAGGGTATTTCCAAAACAACTTCCTGTTGCAATGGGATTTCCAAGATCATCGCATATAGCACAGGTGTAGTCGAGATTTGCATCTCTTCGAATTCCTTCGGCAAGCAAAAGTTCCTCTACCCCGGCCATGAGTCTCTTGTCGCTGGGGTATACTTTTGTGATTCCGTATTCTGCCATTTAAAATTCCTCCGTCTTGAAAAAATGTAATAGCCAGCTTAGTGCCAGTAAATCAGCACTGCCGCCTGGTGAGAGATTTTTTTCTATAAACTGGTTGTCAAGATTTATTAAAGTTTCTTCATCAGGAAATGGATTGCTTTTTAATAGGCTTTCCACCTGCTTGCTAGTGTCTAGCTGTTCTTGCCTGCCACCTCTTGAAATCATATTGGTGTCATCATCGGCGCAAAGCATAGCAAGAAGGGCTGAGGCACCGACCCGGTCATTGTCAAGGCCTAGTTCTAAGCCTTTTTCAAGGACAGGAAGTCCTGCTTTAAGAACTGCAGGAAAACCTGCCTCTGCCTGACCTCTGACTCCCAAAACTCCATACTCTTTATAGAAGCGCTGGCCTGCGGTTTGGGGATCTTTTATTTTGGAATAATCACTTTTGGTTAAGCCTTCTGTCATTTTGGCGCATTCTTCCAAAACTTTAGCAGGATTTTTTCGGTCTTCATAATTTAATCTTCCCAGGGCAGCACAGGCTAGGCCAACAGAGAAGATGGCGCCCTTGTGGGTATTTACCCCCTTAGTGGCAGCAAGCATATGATTTTCTGCCCGCTTTCCCAGGGGCCTGATGGCACTGAAGCTTTCCTTGGGAGAAAGTCCATTTTTTGCATCCTCTATTCCCCTTTTGGCACATTCTTCAAAATAAGGGAAAAGGGCAGCGGCGCTGCTCATAAAGGTGAAACTGTCCATATCCTTGTGGCTTCCGGTGTTTCGTCTGTCTACCAGTCCGGGCTTGGGGGTGGTTGTCACTTCATAGAGCAGGGCCCTGGTGGCCTGCTTTGCAATGGTTAGGGCATCTAGTTTATTTAGTTCTAATTCTAAAAGCTCATTAGTGTGTTTTTGAAGGTCTTCGACTGTGTGGGTACGGCTTCTTGCACACTCTTTTGCAGGCTTTCCACATATAAGGCATTTTCGTTGGGGAAGAGATAAAAGGGTTCGGTCAAGCTTCTCTTCAGTTACGTCAAGGACATCCATATCAAATAGCCTGGCCATAGGGGAGCCATCCTCGATTTCTGAGCTGATTTCCTTGATCTTTATGGCCTTTGCATCGAGAACATAAAAAGCTTCATTGCCTGTGGCAGCTGAATATTCTTCCTTGTGCAAAATCTTAATTTTTTCTCTGCAAAGGCTCATTTCCAGCTCCTTGCAACCATGCATAAAGCCCCGGCGGATAAGAGGACTATTCTTATAAGGACCGGCAATATTCATGGTAAAGCACACAATAGGTGCGTGAAATTTATTAATCAATTCTTTTTGTTTAAAAACACGTCTTTCTCTAGCATCAAGCATGTCTAATAATTGAACCGGTTGAATCTGTTCCATAATCTAGCTCCTCATAATAGTTTTTATTAGAATCTTGAAGGAAACCATCACGAATACAATTGAGATTATCCCAGAACGACATCCAAGACCATCATAATACTAAATCCAATTGCAAAGAATATGGTTCCGACATTGGAGTGCTCTCCTGCAGAGGTTTCTGGGATTAATTCTTCCACTACGACATAGAGCATGGCTCCGGCTGCAAAGCTTAAAAAATAAGGCAATGCAGAGGTTATATAGCGGGAGAGCAGGATGGTAATTCCTGCTCCTAGGGGCTCCACAATTCCTGAAAGTAGGCCCCCTAAAAAGGCCCTGGATTTTTTTATTCCCTGGGAAGCCAAGGGGAGGGAGATAATGGCTCCCTCCGGAAAGTTTTGAATGGCAATTCCAAGAGCCAAGGCTAAAGCTGCTGTGGCCGTAATCTGCTGGTTCCCACTTAAGAAGCCTGCGAAGACAACGCCTACAGCCATTCCTTCCGGAATATTGTGAAGGGTAACTGCTAAAAGCATCATGGTAGATCTTTTGAAATCTGTGTGGACCCCTTCCCTCTGATCACTGTCCTGGTGGATATGGGGAACAATGTGATCAAGGAGTAGGAGAAATAAGATTCCTAGCCAAAATCCAATAAATGCAGGAATTACAGCTGCCTTTCCCATAGAACTGCCTTGGTCTATGGCGGGAATCAGAAGACTCCAAATAGAGGCAGCTACCATAACTCCGGCTGCAAAGCCGGTGAGGGCTTTTTGCACCTGACTGCTAAGGGTTTGTTTCATAAAGAAGACACAAGAAGCCCCCAGGCAGGTGCCTAAAAAAGGAATTAAAATGCCATAAAATATTGTCATTCATTTACCTCTTATTCTGCAATCTGTCGAATGATATCCTTTACAATTTTTACGCCAAGATCCATGGCTTCTACAGTTATGTGTTCGTAAACACCGTGGAAGGCGTGTCCGCCGGTTCCGAGATTTGGGCAAGGAAGGCCCATAAAGCTTAGTCTTGCTCCATCGGTACCGCCGCGGATAGGTTCAACCACCGGCTCCAATCCTACGTTTTTTATAGCAGTTAAGGCCATGTCTACAAGTTCCATGCAAGGTTCGATTTGTTCTCTCATATTGCGATAAGATTCTACAACATTAACTTCTACGCTACCTTCACCGTATTTTTTGTTGAGAACATCTGCAATTTCTTGTAATCTTTCAGCTCGTTTATCAAAGTTAGCACTATCAAAATCCCGAATGAGGTACTTAAGCTCAGCAGTGGTTACATTTCCGTTCATAGAATATAAATGATAGAATCCCTGGTATCCTTCAGTGGTTTCTGGGCGCTCTGAAACCGGAAGCATCTGATGAAATTCTGTAGCGATGGTCTGGGCGTTGATCATAATGTCCTTGGCAGAACCGGTGTGAACACTGACGCCGTGGCAAGTTACATAGGCTGTGGAAGCGTTGAAGTTTTCAAATTGAATTTCTCCTTCTGCATCACCGTCTAAGGTGTAGCCATAGTCTGCGCCAAAGGCTTCTACATCAAAGTGATCAGCCCCTCTGCCAATCTCCTCATCTGGGGTGAAGCTGATACAAATCTTTCCGTGGGGAGTATTTTCTGTCAGAATCTCTTCTGCTACGGTAAGAATCTCGGCGATACCTGCCTTGTCATCGGCTCCAAGAAGTGTGGTGCCGTCTGTGGTGATTAAGGTTCGGCCCTTTAGTCCTTTTAAATGTGGAAATTCAGCCACGGATAAGATGCTGCCATTTCCCGGGAGAACTACATCCTCCCCATTATAATTTTCAATAATCTGAGGTTTAATGTCCTTGCCGGAAGCGTCCGGAGCTGTGTCCATGTGGGCGATAAGACCAAGGGCTGCCTTGTCTTCTAAGCCCGGGCTGGCAGGGATGGACCCGTAGACATATCCCTTTTCATCCACTCTTGCGTCCTTAATACCAAGGGATTTCATTTCCTCAACCAACTTATTTGCCAGGTCAAGCTCCCTTGCAGCAGAGGGGAGCGAATCGCTGTCCTCGTTGCTGGTGGTCCAAACTGAAACATAATTTAAAAATCGTTCGTGTGCTTTCATAAAATGTCTCCTCTCAATGCTTTGTCTAGAATGTATTGTATCGCATTTAGATGTCGGATTCCATATTTTTATCTTTTAACACAGGTACTATTCCAAAGCGGGAGGATTCGTGCTAATCGTAGCAAGTTTCTTATTCTCTTTCTGGGCATAAAAATCAAATAAAAAAAGGGGTGTCACGTGTGGACATCCCTTTCTTTTTTTACTCTTTATCCACTACCTGGATAATATTTTTCTTCCACATGATTCTAGAAGAAATAATGGATACTGGCAGCATGAATAGGATCAGGAAACCTACCATTCCAAAGAGGGAGGATCCGGTAGTGATTCTTACCACCAGGGCCAGTATGGTGATTATGATAATAACCGGGACAACACCCATAACCCCATTTTTTACTATTTTTTTCCCAGAGCTTGTGCTGGCAAATAGTCCCAAAGTCAGGGAGCCAAAGAGGGCTGGGATTAGGTAGTTGGATGCGGTTTTTACAGCTGGCAGTTCAAATACCGGGCTGATCCATGCACTAAACAGGGCGGCAAGGGCCAGGATTACAATGGTCATTATGGAACATACCGCAACGGCTACGGAAGAGATTGCCTCTCCCTCCGGTGTGTTAGGCTCCTTTTTTGCAAGTTTCATGGCATTTACGGCACAGGGAAGCTTGAGGTTCATAATATTTCCTGTAATAAAGGTTAGATAGGAGGAGGCTCCTAAAATGGGTGTGTAGCTGATGGCTTCTGAAAAACCTACAGGAATATAGATCATCAAAATGCTGATGGTACTTAGGTTAATTACCTGGCCAAGGCTTGGAATACTGTCATAAAAGCCTAGCACAATAAAAGGAAGGGCGATCATATACAGCAGGGCAATTAAGGTGCCGACGCGGCCCCACTTGTGGGCCCAGGCCTGGAAGGAGTCAGTTATTACAATTTTATTTGCTTCTTTTTTCTTCATAAGATACTCTCCGATCTGAAAAACTGCCTATAGGAACAACTTGCACCAGTACACGGATGAAATCATGCCGCCAATCATGGAAAAGGCCATGATAAAGTCGTTAAGCCATGCAAGTTTTGGCTTTTTGCCAAGAATTCCAAGTCCTACTGCAATCACAAGTCCTGTCAGCATAACTGCTGCCTGAACGGTATCGCCGATTAGCAAAACCGGGATGTAAACTGCAAAGAGGCAAAGCATAAAGCATCCACTTAAAACATATTTCCAGCCATTTCCGTTTTCTTCGGATTTGCTGACGCTCATGGAAAGCTTCTTTCCCAAAGGCAGGAGGATGAAAAATCCGCTTAGCATACCGACGCTCATAAGAATCATAACTACACCGAATTGCTGGCCGCTTGCCTTTTCTAACATTTCAGCACTGCTGGAAAAACCAATGGCGGAAGCAACGGAGCTGGAAATCAGGGACTCATAGGAAAGGGAACCGATAACGGAAAGGCGCCACCAGCTCCATACAGTTCCAAGCACTGAAATCAAAGCAAACAGTCCTACAACAATAGATAGGCTGGGCACAATGGAAAAGACCAGACTGGATTTTATAACATTTTTTAAATCTTCTTTAGAAATGCCAAGCTCCAGGCAATGGGTGTAGGCTTTTTTTAAATAAACCAGGGAGAAAGCTACAATGTAGAGCAGTCCGATGATAACCATGATAAGAAGCAGGGGACTGGAAATAATATCTTTCATGCTTGTCATAAATAACCTCTTTTCTACCGCATAGGCGGTGGGAATACTTGAAAATGAAATTTGGCAGGCAGCCTTAATGGTGTTCTTCTAACCAGCGCATGGCTGTGTAAGCGTAAATGACGCTACCTTCGGATAATACGGATTCATCGAATTTAACCTTTGGATGGTGCTGTGGATAGCAGTAGCCTTCCTCAGGAGTGCCTGCTGCCAGCGCAAACATAATAGAGGGAACCTCCTGGCTTACATAGGCAAAGTCCTCGCTGCCGGTACTTTTTGGAGCCCTTCCCTCCCCGGCCATAGCATTTAGGGCTGAAGCTGTAAATGCCTTGGTGGGACCTAAGAGTTCTTTTAAATAGCCAGCTGTGCACTGGGCCAGGTCTGGGTTATTGTAAAGACATGGGCAGCCACTTCCGTAAGTCACTGTGGCGCTTCCCCTAAAGGCAGTGGCAATACCGGTGGAAATTTCCCTGACACGTTCTTTGATAAATGCCCGTGTATTTTCGTCGTAGGTTCGGATGGTGCCGCTTAAGTGGGCAGTGTCTGGAATGACGTTGGCAGCATTTCCGGCTTGGATAGTTCCAAGGGTTAAGACTGCCTCGTCGGAGAGCCCCAATTCTCTTGCATGAATTTCCTGAAGGCCTGTAATAATGTGAGCGGCTACAGTAATTGGATCAACCCCATTGTTTGGCATGGAACCGTGGCAGCCTTTTCCTTGAATATCAATATAGAAATAATCGGCAGCTGGTGCACTGACGCCTCCGTCACAGGAAATAACCGTTCCTGCAGGAAGGGGGAGGCCGGCCATAACATGAATCATCATGGCAGCGTCTACCTTGGGATTTTCTAAGAGCCCGGCTTCAATCATGTCCTTAGAGCCTTCGAAAATTTCCTCGGCAGGCTGAAACATTAGCTTTATAGTGCCACAGATTTCATCCTCATGTTCTTTTAAGAGTTTGGCGGCTCCCAGCATCATTGTGGTGTGCATGTCATGGCCACAGGCATGCATCTTGCCGTTGGTGGAAGGGAATGAAACATCGGCCTCCTCTTTTATGGGAAGAGCATCCATGTCCCCGCGAATTAAAAATACCTTTCCCTCTTTTTTGCCGCCGGCTAAGGCAACAATTCCGGATTTTCCACACATTTGGGGCTCGTAGCCCATGGCAATCAGTTCCTGCTTTACATAGGCTACTGTTTCAGAAAGATCAAAACCAGTGCCTGGGTGAGTGTGTAAGAAGCGTCTTGTCTTTACCAGGTCTTCCTGGTAAGAAGCCGCCTCCTGTAAAAGTTCTGCTGTCATAAAAACCTCCCTAAAAAACATATCTGTTTAAAATGAAAAAAGCGAAGAGTCCCCTCTTGGCTGGCCTCTTCGCTAAAAGGCATAATAGCAATTTTTAAATTGCTTGTCAATGTTTTGGCATGTAATGATTTTTGAAGGTTTATTGTAACAGTTCATCCTTCCGGCTGAACTAAATAAAAAATCATAGTAAAAACGCTGAATTTATTTTTCTTTTCTATTGAGAATTTTCCA
>CAVAKZ010000040.1:0-19341 GCA_963589425.1 Parabacteroides distasonis
GAAAGCTCCCGGCATGTCCGTAGATAAGTTTCTTTCTGCCATGGACGCTGAGCGTGAGAAAATTCTAGAGAAAAGAGGGGAGAAGAATGCCAGTAACCATGATATGCTGCAGGAGCTAGATAAATTACGTGATGAGCTCAAATTAAAGCAAAAGTATCTGCTGAACATGTCCTGTAAATGGTTAGAGGAAGCCCTCTATAGATCAGGCTTTTTCCATGGGGACCTCCACGCAGGAAACGTTATGATAGATAATGACGGCGTTACCATTATTGATTACGGTAACGCTAACAAGCTAGAGGCAAATGAAAAATCGGGCATCATCAACCTCATTGCAGCCACACAGCGTTATAATGCCTCTAACGTGACACAACAGATCAAGTCACTGTTAAAGGGAGAATCTGCAGAGATCTTCGCTGCCAAGAAGGATGAGCTAGCCTTAAAGATCAAAACCATCGTCCAGAAGGAGGATAAGGACGCAGATGCAGCAGATAAGATCTTTGTCATATTCAATGAGCTGCAAAAGCAAGGTATCGAAATACCAGCAGGCATCTATAACTTTGTTCAGAGCTTCATTCGTGTATTCGGTACATTGACCGATTACAGCTCCCTGATAGATAAGATCGAAA
Organism: Parabacteroides distasonis; assembly: GCA_963589425.1. GTDB lineage: Bacteria > Bacillota > Clostridia > Lachnospirales > Lachnospiraceae > CAKRJP01. The sequence continues at coordinate 627 of CAVAKZ010000040.1, forward strand.
CGAATATGGTCAGTCTTTTAGAGAAGGTAGGGAATGAAAGCAGGGAAAAGAATCCGGAAAGCGAGCTGGCACTCAAGATTAATAAGAATATCCTCGGCCGTTATGAAAAGGATTATAAGGGCTATGACGATGGCACCAGCATTCAGAAATGTGTGGATATCGCTGCATCGAACTGCTTGGTAAATGCTGATCTACTGGTAGAATTTGGCCGGGTGCCTGGTACCGAGACCTTGAAAAAATACATCTTTAGTGAAGGCATGAGACCTATCAACGATGTCTTATCTCAACAATATTCCATGATTGATTGTGTAACAGGTGAAAAACAATGCAGAAGATTAGCATTTAGACTTCGATATGACACTTCCATGAAGGGCAACGTATTAAAGACACAGATGGGCGGTATTGCGAAGTTGCTTGAGCAGAGTTCTTATCAAAGTGGAATTGTGAACAATATAAAAAATTATACTAACAGTATAAATGTTGATAGAGAGATCAAGGCTGAGAATCCTCCATTGATACAGCAACTGTCCTCTGAAATCACTAATCTAGAGCGTGATCCTGAGCTGGAAACTAATCAGAAGAAGAAGGATCATCTAAAGGATTTAAAGTACCAAAAAGAAAAAGCTGAATATCGATTAAAAACCGCCACCGCAGATTATGACAAATATCAACGCTTTGTTCCAATGATGAAGAAATATCAGCCATTACTTAAACAGAAGCTAGAGGAGCTAAAGAATCATATGAACGGTGCAAAGTACTCTAGGGAAACAGCCCTTCGTGATCTGGATGAATATCTGGATCTAGGGAAACAACTCATAATGGAATATTATGAGAATGAAGAAGACAAGGCATTTGTTAAGACTGCCTATGAGATGGTAACACATACCAATTATGCAGATGAGGATGACGGAGAAGAGGAGTATTTGGAGCTTGGTGAGGCAGATACTGTAAGTCATTTGCTCGGGCGCAAGTTAATGTATATCAAGCTCAACAAGAGTGATAAGACTGCACAGATGAGGGATCAGATACGGTATGAGAAAGCATTAACAAGAGCCGGACAGAAGATATTCGAGCGTAAGATTCCAAAATCCTATAAGCAGAAACTGTCCGAGGATATCACAGACCAGGAGAAATTCCGTACCTTAGGAGTTACTCTTACCACCTGGTATGAGGGAGTTAACGGCGAACAGTTAAAACAAGCTTATGATGAAGTAGGCATAGCCTTGCAGGAGGCACAGGAGAATGGACAGCAGCTTGCAGCGGATGCACCACAGGTTACGCGACTAGTCAATGAGATACTTACCTGTATTACTGCAAGGGCAGAGCAGATGGATAATGTCATCAAGAAGAAGAACACCAAAGACCCTAATGCAAGCATAAATAAAATGGCAAAGGATCTCTTCAAGAGCCATTTCCTTAGTAATCTCGGTTCTCTTTCTTGCTATGGATTGTCTTATATCTTCCGGCACAGGGCGACCGAGAGCGAGAAGAAATCAGGCGAGCAGCGAAAAAAGGAGAGGCACAGTGGCTTTGTAGAGCCAATCTACACATCTATGAAGACAGCTGGACTTAAGCGTAATATAGAGCGCTTCTTGCATGTCTCCCAGAGATATATCAATATACTATCCAATCAGGAAGAGGCACAGATGAAGGAAGCTAGAAAGGATTTTAATAAAGCTGTCAATGAGCTTATGCAGTCCTACGCAAAATTATCACTTAGGGCACCTGGAAAGAGGCTCCTCGCCTCCCTGTTGGAAGAATATGAAAGGAACCCGTCTGTCAATACTTTTGTGATGCTTACCATGAAGATGCAGAAGTATCTTCTAGAGCAGTTTAAGGACACTACCTATGTAGAAAGCCTGGTAGATGAGCAAGGTAACGAGATTCCAGCAAAGTTGGACGAAGTCTATGACACGCAGATCGGCAAAGAGCCATTCTCCGTAATGGGGGTAAAGCTTCTGAAATTTAAGAAAGATGATACTGTCGTATTAAATGACGAGGGCAGGCAAAAAACACTCTTAGAGAGAATCCAGGCAGGAGAAAATCTCCAATGGGTATCCTGAGAATAGAAGGAGAATACATATATGTGTAATGATGAATTGATTCGACAGCAGCAAAATCAGCGGCAAAATCAACAGCAAAATCAGCAGCTTAACTTACAGCAGCAGGATCAGAATCAAGAACAATTACTACAGCAACCTATACAGCAGCAAAATCGGCAGCTCCAGAACATGGAGCTGCCCGGTGTGAATGCACAGCTTTATGAAGAAAAAGACTTCGTAGTTATGGATGCGCATGCAAGACTGCGCTGTCATGACGAACTACTTAATATTCCGGGTAGAAGAGACAGTGCTGAAATGACAGCTGTTAAGAATGCAATCAACGAACTGCAGACAGTATCTGAGGTAGTCCATGACCTGAGTACGGATGAAGAGGTAGAGAAATTCTTTCAAAAGCTGGATGAAATTGAAAAAAAATACATGACAGCCATTGATAAATGCAACGAATATATCAAGATAAAAGATTCCTATGTCATTTATTACTACAATAAAGTAAGATATCAAGCAGTCAAAAATACACGTGAAATGCTGGAAAAAGAAATAGGAAATATCACACGTATGAGACAGCTAAAGGATAAATTCGGTACCAGACAGTTCATAGGTGCAAGTCGCTCTTTCCTTGACATGTCTGATGAATATCTAAGAAATGAGAATCTGGCTAAGAATCTGGAGTTAAGGGACTATGTTAAGGTATCCAAGGGAGATCGAGATGACTTGATTTTGTGCAGAAATGGAAAACTTTATAAGAAAGATGCCAATGAAGAAGATGACGTGACCAGCACAGCCACGAAAGAGAATTACCAGATGGCAAGGCAGTTCATAGAGCTTATCTTAAAGAAACAGACTGCCACCAAAGGAGAAGTGAAAGAACGGATTATCCGTAATATGCTCTATTCCTTAGGGGCAGACGTGCAGAAGCAAAAGTCTGTACCTATCCACATGAGTGATGTAAGAAGCTTGCTGCGATCTGCTAACTTCGTAAACAGCAAGGTCGACAGCGTTCTGGCTGATAAGAATGCCGATGAACTGTCCATGGCTACTGCACAACAGATTGACCGACTACTTGGCAAATCCTTTCTTGGCATGGGAAGAAATGAAAATTTTGCCTCTAAAAAGAAAGCATTGAAGAGACAGCTTAGAGATATCCGTACAAGTAAACTGTCCGATGCAGATATGGACTTCCTCTTAAACGGCGGTATTGAAACTGTTCGTGACAGAGTATACGATACTGTAATGCGTATCTATAAGGACAGAGCCAGACTTGGCTGCAGTGCTGTAGCTATAGATGATGATGAGGTAAAACAACTTCTAAAGATTGCGGTCGCAGAAGCAATCGCACCCTCCACTAGCCATAAGGCTGTCCAGACCACCAGACTGCATGTAATAGAAGAAGACCTTCTCTTACAGGATATGAAGCTGGCTACGTTAAAACAGGGCCTGAACAATACCCGCATAGAAGAACTTGCCTACTTCAGTGCAAGGCATATAAGAGAATATATCTTATCTGATGTTTCACACCTACAGGGTACCAACATAGCAGATGTAGAAACTAAGCAAAATATTATGAACGCACTGAGCACTATCGTGGAGAACATGCGCAAACTCATGACACTAGAAGACTGTGGCATGAGAGGTAAGCTCTCTGACATTGGAATCCAACATATGCTAGATGTGGCATCAAAGATAGACAATGCTTATTTGCAAAATACAGACAATATACAGGCATTTAAGGCTACTCTTGGTGAAAATACCGTATTACGTGTAGGTCTTGATAGATTAATAGAACTATATGCGGGTGAAACTTCCTTTCGTAGAAAATGCGAAGAGTCTCTTGCCCCGAGATTTAGGCAGCTGCGTGAGAAGCGGAATCAGAATGATGATGAGAGAGATAGCTATGAGAAGAAACAGACCATCACGCCGGAATATAATGCAGCCAGAGATATTATAGATACTCTGGATGAAAGACCACGCCGAATCGCGCAGCTTTTTATCAGGGATATAGAACCTTATCAGCTTATCAAGCGTTCCGGCAACAGATTCAGTAAGGATCTTATGAATCTGCATGATGCGTTGGCAGGACTGGAAGACAATGGATCTGTCAATGTCACAGTAGACGGCGTATCCCTTACCTTTACCCAGGAGCAGTGGAATCAGGGGAATATCTTGACACTCCATATCGGCGGAAAGAGAGTTGTAGTAAGTAATGACTCTGCCTACTGGACACAGGTTCTTGAGGGCGATATCTGTACATATTTTGATAAGTATGAGAAAGTCTCCGCTAAGAAACTCCTAAAGGGTGTTGCCCTCCGTGGAGAAAAGGGCGGCACGGAAAGCCGTGCCAACTATGAGCGTTTTCTGACCAATCATTTGCATATCGAGGCAGAGGATATGAATAACCTTTCTTCTGCCCAGCTACGTGTGTTGATTGCTTGGTATTGCGATGATGTCAGCGAAGAGAAAATCAAGGGGATTATCAAGAAAAATATAAATGTAAATGAAGTACACATTAATTCCAAGACAGCTTTAGAGAACTTAGCAATCCTACAAGAAGATGAGCAGGCATTCTTTAGTGTCTTTAAGAATAATCATTACAAAGCCTACTTTGGCAGTGAAGAGGAACAGTGGACACCGGAAAACCGGCAGATTCTGACTTTTATAGGGGAGCTTTTCTTCTCCAATATGGAAGCACAAGGAAACAAGGAATTTGGCTACAACTCACAGAGGCTTAAAAAAGCCATTAAGAATAATCTAGAGGGTTTCTATGCTTTTAGGAGAAGTTCTGCTGTTTTACGCCAAGTACTACTTTCAAGATTCCAGCTCATGCCTGGCTTTGATAGCGCCATCACAGCTATCACGAACCTGATGGATGCAATTGATGCGCAGGAGCAGAAGACTGAGACCGTAATAAAAAAGGAATACATTTTCTTTGGAGATGATGTGGAAGTTGAAGAAAAGGTAGCTAAATCCGATGAGGAAGTCAACGCGGACTTAGAAGCAGGTACTCTGGACGAAATACTTACTGCAAATGCACCTGCTTTACAGGCTGCCGTAGATGCGATTTCTGAGAAGATGCAGGAAAAATTGTCCAATTCAGTCAATGACCTTCAGGAAGAATCTGATGACGGTTGGAAGGGACTTTTAGATTATAAGATAAGCGAACTACTCCGTAAGAACATGTCCGGTCAGGAGGGTGAGGGAGCTTTCAACATGAAGGTGTTAAAGGGCTACATTGAACAAGCTTCTCAGGCAGACAAGCAGAACATGGTAGCCGCTGTCTTCAAATATGCGCCAAATATAAAGAATATCTGGAATATGTCAGAGGACGAGAAGGAACTTGCTGCCGGTAAGTACATTGCCGCTTATTTAAAGGGTGCAGGACCTCTGATGCATAAGATGCTGCAGGGCCTTCCTATCAGCAGTATGCCTCCGATGATGCAGGCTGCCGTTAAGGATGTGCGTTCCAACTTAGCACCGATTGACGAGAAGATAGTAGATGCACAGCTTGCCAATATCGTTAAGGAATCCAACGGAACGATTACCAAGATTGAGAAGCTACGTATTCTTGGTGCTGCCTCTGTCGGTGAGACTTTGCTTGTTAGAGTATATGGTGCGGGGGATTCCTATGGTACAGAGAAGGTAGTCAAGCTTCTGCGACCGGATGTCCAGAATTATCTTAACAGGGAACTTGTCTTCATGGAGAATTGTGCTAAGGAGGTAGATGCGGAAGCGTTCAGGAAGGCCAATCCGGGACAGCAGCCACCTGAAAATTATGTAGGCGGCATGTTAAAGACCTACCGTAACAAGATAGTCAATATTAAGAAAGAACTTGACCTGCGCTTAGAGGCGGATAATGCAGAGACAGGCATGCTCTACGAGGATGAGCTTCTCAATATCCACTCTATGAAGGTAGATAAGAGAACCAAGAAAATGACAGGCGCCCTGATGCTAGAAAAAGCAGAAGGAGTTACAATAGATAAATATATTTCAAAGATGGATACCGCCCGCGAAGAGATTATACAGAAATACGGTAAAGAAGGTGTGTCAACCTATGACCTGCTAAACGAGCTGGATAGCTTCAAGGAGAAGTTAAAGGTGAAACAAAGACTCATTACAAGCATGGCACGTAAATGGTTGGATGAAGCACTCTTCAAATCCGGTTACTTTCATGGCGACCTTCACTCTGGTAATGCCATGATAGGCGAAAACGGTGTCACGATCATCGACTATGGCAATGCTGGCAGCCTGACTTCAGCTCAGCGAAGTGGTCTGATCAATCTTATGGCTGCCGCTGCATGCCACAATCCTAGAAGATTCCGCAAACAGCTTGAAAAATTGTTAGAGGGTGAGGGTAAGGCAAAGTATGCAAGTAAGAAGCAAGCATTGGATGCCAAAATGCGCATTCTGATTAAGAAAGATACGAAAAATGACCATGCCAGCTCCGCAGATGCAATCATGGTTGTATTCACAGAGCTACAAAAAGAGGGGATCGAAATACCGGCAGGAATCTATAACTTCATGCAGAGCTTCATTAGAGTCATTGGAACCTTAGTTGACTATGATGCGCTGGTGGATAAAGTAGATGAAAATATGGTCAGTCTTATGACAAATGAAGAAAATGAAGACCTTGCCACAAATCCTGAGGGCAAGATTTACAGAGAGGTTAAGAATAATATACTCTCACGTCATGAGAAGAAATATAAGAAATACTCTAAGAATGAAAGTCTTGCAGACTGTATCAGCCGTGTAACGAAAATAGCAACCACCGATACTTCCAATCTTTTTAAATTCTGTAGGGAGAAAACTGAGAACTCTACCATGCTTTTAAGTGAATGCTTCGCCAAGCCTTTTGGAGATCAGGGTGCTTTTATCATGGAACAGGCATTTGGCTCTGAGACTGCCTCTAAATATATGTATAAGTTGCGCTATGACAGAAGGCTCACGCCACAGGAAGTCAATGAGCACATGCGCTTCATTGTAGCTGCCATGAAAAAGTCCTTTGAAGACAAAAATAATGAAATCGAAAAAAAGAAAAGAATTTTAAAAAAATCCATTAAGGATCTTGAAGCTAAAAAAACTGAACTCATAGCGGATAAAGATGATTTCATGCAAAGAAAAGATATTTCGGAGTTAGAAAGAGAAGCTGCGATTGTTGGAATTGAAAATACATTAAAATCAATGGAACAAACTAAAAATAAGCAAGCAAAAGAGCTTCAGGATGAGATAAATAAAATGGAAAAAGGCTATTTAGCATTACAAAGCAAGATTGGAACTATGCTAGATACTATGTCAAATACCGGTGAGCATAATGCCTATACTAGAGATGCAGCCATTAGGGCACTGGACGGCTATATAGATGCCTGCATGGATAGTTTACTTACTCTGACTGTTGCGGACGAAGAAGAGAAGGAGTATATTAGGGCTGCTTTTGCATTGGCCAAAACCACCGCCCCATCCCAGCGGGAAAACGAAGACCAGGGCAACAAGTATGTGGATCTCGAGCTTGATAAGCGTGATACTAATACACAGGCTACTGCGCAGGCACGCAGTCAAAAGGCGCTTGATAAGATTGCCAATAAAATTTACCGCAGGACACAGACCAAGTCCTACAATAAAATGCTCTCCGAAGCAATCATAGATGAAAAGAAATTTGCGCAATTAGGGCAGACAATTAACAAGTGGTGTGAACAGGGTAGTGACAAACAGCTTCAGACTGCTTATAATGAAACCCGTGTATACCTTGATAGAGAAAGACAAGAAGGAAGACAGCCCAAGGCAGATTCTAAGGCAGTTATAAAGTTCGTTTCCGAAATGATAAAGGCTATGTCAGTAAGATTTAATAAGATTGATGCGCTCTTTAAGAAGAAGAATACAAAGGATGAGACAACTGATATGAATGCAATGGTAAAAGGACTCTTAAAGCACCATTGGTACAAGTCTTTGGCCTCCTTAGATGGCGCAGGTATCTTCTATCTCTTCGAACATCCTTATACGGAGGATCAGCAAACGGATAATAAAAAGGCGACTAAGAACAACCATACTGAGTATGTCAGACCTCTCTATAACGCGATCGAGGAAGCTCGTTTCCCAGGGAAGTTTATGAATCTAAAGAAGGCCAATGACCTGATTCATAATGCCAATCAGGAGGAAAATGCAGAACGTTTGACCCAGGCTAAGGATCAAATGAATGATGCGATAAATGCGATAATCGTTACATTCGCCAAACTGCCGTTAAAGACACCCGGAAAGAAGCTCTTCAAGTCTCTAGTTGATGCATATGAGCAGAAGCCGACTTGCAAGACTTTTACAGATATCCTAAGTGGAATGCAGGATTATATATTATCTCTGTTTGAAGGTACGGCATTTATGGATCACGCTCAGGCAGAGGACGGCAAAAACCTGCCATCGTTGTTCGAGAACGTATATAATCAGGATTTAGGCAATAAGCCTTTTAGGAACGACGTGGCGGAAGTTGTCAAGTTCAAGCGTGATGAAGCTCAGGTTATGGATGCCAATGGCAATCAGCTTAGTCTGTATACACGGATTATGAATCTTCAAGAAGGCCAAAAACTAGAATGGATTAAGAAATGATCAAGCTAATATCATTGACTTGCAAAGACAAAATATATTTTATGGGGCTTGACCCACTGATGCTGATGGATCGTATGGACCTAGTCGGTGTCAGAGCTCTTGGGGCACTCTCTGAGCCGGAGGATGGCTCGGGGAGTACCCCTGTGGGACTTATGCTCTTTAGTGAGAGTAGCCGTGGCTATCGCATTCACTGGCTCTGTGTAAGCCCAGGCAACCGTGCTCATGGTATAGGCAGTAGAATGCTTGCTGCCATCTTCGACATGTCTGTTAAGAAGAATTACAGAGTTGTAGAGGCATATTTTAACGAGGTGAAAGATAGGGAGAAATTATGCTCCTCAGAGGTGGGATATTTTGCAAGCCACCTCTTCACTAGAAGGAAAAGTATGCCGGGAGAATGGCACACCACGATAGGTGCTCTGGAAGCTACTGTTAAGGCATTGAATATCCCTAAGAATACAGCTATCCTACCTTTAGGTCAGCTTGATTCTGTCGAAGGGCGCAATGCCCTTACAATGCTCTCCAAGAATAGGTATACTGTAGCAATGGATGATGTAGCAAAGCATCGTGCAGAATATGATGCGGATGTTAGTATGCTTATATACGCGGACGGCTATGTGACAGAGGGTATCTTAGTACAGGCAATAGAGGTTACAGAGCCGGAGTTTGTGGATGGGCAATTACGCCCTTCTGGAGAGTATGTGCTTTATCCAGTTTTACTTACTACAGGCAACAAGCTTAATAGCATACGGCTCATAGAAAGAGCAGTACTGGCTGCATGTGGGAAATATCCTTCATCAACGAAGCTGTGTGTCATTAATAACACCCCTTCCCTAAGTGAGCTGTGCAACCGTCTGATGCCGGGCTGCCATATCGACAGCTATCGTCTTATCGCAAGTGTCAGTGAATATACCCATAATAATGAGGCAGATACAGATTATTACATCCTATGATAGATCTGCAGATCACGAAAGGGCAGAATAGCCGACAATTCCTCATTCAAAGCAAGCAGAGCATAGTTTCCACTTTCGAAAAATAAAAAAAATTCAATTTTTGAAAGTGGATGACTAAATGAAAACAATAACGAGAGAAAAAATCTCCATCATTTCAAAAGAAAATGATGGAGATTTCAATTTTAATGGATTCGGCACAGTCATCCTTAAGCCATCTTTATGTCACCGCCTTATACCTTGTGTTCTAGGAAACATCCCTCATCATGAGAGTAGATCACCCCCACCGCCTGCAGGTATGCGTAGATCACGGTTGTCCCGATGAATTTCATGCCGCGTTTCTTCAGATCATTTGAGATCTGATCCGAGAGCTCCGAATGTGCCAGTCCTCGTTCATAGATTACCTTGCCGTTGGTCCAATGCCAGAGATACTCGGAAAAGCTGCCATATTCCTGTTGTATCTCGCGGAAGATCCTCGCATTGGTGACAGAAGCCTGTATCTTCAGACGGTTTCGGATTATGCCGGGATTATTCCACAGTGATTCCAGTTTGTCCTCGCCGTATGCGCAGACCGTCTCCAGATCAAAACCATCAAATGCCTGGCGAAATGCATCTCGCTTATTCAGGACACATTCCCAGGACAAACCAGCCTGAAAGTATTCCAAGATCAGCATCTCGAACAGCTTGTGATCGTCATGGATAGGAAGTCCCCATTCTTCATCATGGTAACGGATGTATCGTTCATTTTTCGGATTTGCCCAACAGCAGCGTTTCTTTCCGTCGATCCATTCCATACGAGTCACGTCCTTTCTGTCGGTGGGAGAGTAGTTTAGAGCATCTCCTTCGGCGTTTGTTCTTCAGGTGCAGCACTTCGTTAATGCGCTTCAATTTTTATCAGAAAAAACGAGGAGGACTTCGTGTGAAATCTTCCTCGTGAATAATCTGGCGTCCCTGGGCGGATTCGAACCGCCGGCCTTTCGCTTAGGAGGCGAACGCTCTATCCTGCTGAGCTACAGAGACAATTATTTGATTAATGCTCAAATACTCAACTATTTTACCATTCCGAATCAAAGAAATCAAGACAGGATATTAAGCTACAGCTTTAAATTTCTAACAGTCACATTCTCCTAAAAACTTGATTATCTCCCTAAACAGACTTATCATTGAAAAAAAGAATTTCGGAGAAAGTATTCATGAATATAAATCAAACCCTAAAACAATATTTCGGATATGACAGTCTTCGTACAGGTCAGGAGGAACTGATAAATGGCATTTTGCAAGGCAGAGATGTACTTGGTATTATGCCCACCGGTGCCGGAAAATCTCTGTGTTATCAGCTCCCTGCACTTTTGCTTGAAGGGATAACCATTGTGATTTCTCCGCTTATTTCTCTGATGTCTGACCAGGTGAAAGCATTAAATCAAGCCGGAGTACATGCGGCATATATAAACAGTTCCCTTTCGGAAAATCAGATTAGGACGGCTCTTTCTTATGCAAGCCAAGGAAAATATAAGATTGTTTATGTTGCACCGGAGAGGCTTAATACTTGGCTATTTCTGGATTTTGCATGTAATTCGACAATATCAATGGTGACAGTTGATGAGGCCCATTGTATTTCTCAGTGGGGGCAAGATTTTAGGCCGTCTTATCTTGAAATTGCAGATTTCCTTGTGAAATTGCCAAGGCGTCCCATTGTCAGTGCATTTACAGCCACAGCTACCAGGCGCGTAAAGGATGATATTATAAGTAGCCTGAGACTTTATGAACCAGTAACCATGGTAACTGGTTTTGACAGACCCAACCTATTTTTCCGTGTAGTTACAAGAAAAGGTGGCAAGGAGACGGATAATGGCATCATCAATTATGTGAAAAAACATGAGGATGAAAGTGGAATAATCTACTGTGCAACGAAGAAAAATGTGGATAACCTATATTCCCTTTTGAAACAATATGGAATTTTGGCTGGTCATTATCATGCAGGCATGACCCTTGAAGACCGTAAACAAAATCAAGATGATTTTACTTATGACAGGATTCGTGTAATGGTTGCCACAAATGCTTTTGGTATGGGAATTGATAAATCTAATGTCCGCTATGTACTTCATTACAATATGCCTCAAAGTCTTGAGTATTATTACCAGGAAGCGGGAAGAGCCGGACGTGATGGAGAAGAAGCGGAATGTGTCTTATTTTTCTCCAAGCAAGATATCATGATAAATAAGAACCTTTTGCAGCATAAATCCTCTTCCTTGGAGGGAGCAGATTATTCACTTAAGGCGGCAAATGATCAAAGAAAGCTTAATCAGATGATTGATTATTGTGAGACTGATGAATGTCTTCGTGGGTTTATCCTTTCGTATTTTGGGGATAAGACACCTTGTACGTGCGAGAAATGCAGTAATTGTGTTGTTGTAGAAGATGAAGAAGAGGAAAACTATATCCAAAGTGGAAGAAAGAGCAAAAAAGAGGCGCGACTTTCAGGTCTCAGCCTGGTTGGCCAGGAGCTATTTGAAAAATTACGTGACTGTCGTACAAAGCTTGCGTCAGATGAATCAGTGCCACCATTCATAATCTGTTCCGATAAAACATTAAAGGATATGTGCATAAAATGTCCGAAAAATAAGCTGCAGATGGCTGATATTTATGGAATGGGTGAGAAGAAAATACAAAGCTACGGAGAGGATTTCATAAATGCTATAAAGGACTTTATTACAGAAAAACAGATATCAGGGGCAGAAACAATAGCAACAACAGATAGTGTCCAAAGGAAAGACAGTCATAAGAAAAAACGTCCTTTTTACATCGAACCAGAAAAACTGGACAGGATAGAACTGAAGGATAAGTGTATGGTATCTGAGCTGACTAATAGTATAAATGCCCTCTGTGAAGAAAATAAGGAGCAGAAAAGTTTGACGGCTAAATTTCTAAATCAATTGCTTGTAGATGAAGGCTATTTGGAAGAATACCAGAATGGCGAAAAAAAGGAAAAACGCGCTACAGAAAAAGGGAAAAGTGCAGGGATAGAAGAAGAGGAGAGAAAAGCAAAAGATGGCAGAAGATATTATGCGATTATCCATACAAAACAAAGCCAGCAGCTGATAATCGAATTATTGAAACAGTATTATTCAAAGAATCAGATAAATGATTAGGTAAATGATTAGGTAAATAATTAGAGAAAGAATTGATATAGCCGTAAGGCATATTTTGAGGTTCGAATAAATAATATGATATACACAGATAAGTATGCATCACCAATAGGGGATATATTGCTGGCTGCAGACGAAGTTGGGCTTACCGGCCTTTGGTTTGAAGGACAGAAATATTTTGCCAATACCCTTCCGAATGAACACATTTTCCGGGAAACAGAGATTCTTATACAGGCAAAAAAATGGCTGGATGTTTATTTTTCAGGTGAAGAACCTCAATTTACTCCACCCCTTCATCCGTCAGGTTCAATATTTAGACAGGCAGTATGGAAGATTTTATTACAGATTCCCTACGGAACAACAATCACATATGGAGAAATCGCAAAAAAAATAGCTGAGATGAAACATGTTTCTCGGATGTCGGCCCAAGCTGTAGGCGGAGCAGTCGGACATAATGAAATTTCAATTATTATTCCTTGCCATCGTGTGCTTGGTGCAAATGGAAGCCTTACAGGATATGCGTGGGGAATTGAGAAAAAAATTTCATTGCTTGAGTTGGAAGGTATTTTTATTACAGCTAAGATTTAGGATAAAGTTTACACGAATGATATGAAATAGGAAGGATGAAAAGTAATGCAGCTTTCAGAGTTTTGTGAATATAATCAGCAGGAGTATTTTGAAAATCAAGAGATAGCTTTGAAAGAATTAGAGAATATCTTTGGTTCATCGACAGAAGTTAAAGGGAAAAATGGGATTGAATACAGTTTTGGGCAGGTGATTGGAAAAGTAACAAACTGTTATAAGAATGAAAAAAAGAATCTTGAAATGGTGGAAATGATAATTTTAGATTCAAAGCTTCAAGAGGTTTTGTGGCATGGAAAGACAGTTGGATTTACCAGAACTAATGCAGGGCGGCAGATGAAGAAGGGACAGTATTATTTGCAATCTCTTTTTTATAATGGCAGTGAGATTTTTGCCAGAAATCCAAGCTTATACGAAGTGCCGTCGGATGTAGGAAGCTTATACACCTTAAAAGACAAATTAGAAGCACAGGGTTATCATTGTAATATCAAGGTTCTTGCCCAGTTTCTTCTAGGACTTTATACCAACCAAATTATCATCTTGCATGGAGCTCCGGGTATGGGAAAAACTAGCTTTGTGTCCAATATAGCTAAGGCTCTTGGCTTTGAATATAAGATTATTCCGGTGCGACCTAATTGGATCGATAATCAGGATCTGACCGGCTATTTTAATCCGGTAGAACACAGATATTATTCCACAACATTTTTAGATGCCTTATGTGAGGCAAAGGAAAATCTAGAAAAAAACTATCTTATTTGTCTAGACGAGATGAACCTGGCTCATGTAGAGTATTATTTTTCAGATGTATTAAGCAGTATGGAGTCTGGGGAAGCCATTCCCTTGTATGCAAAAAAGGACTGGGAAGATGCTTTAAGAAGACTGGATTTTATTCTTGAAAAGCAAGATGAAAATAGAGTGGAATGGCTGGATGCAAAAATCGATCAGAAAAATTTGCGAGAACGCTATAGGCCTGAGTTTGCCATTCCGGAGAATGTTACTTTTATTGGAACCCTCAACATGGATGCTACCACCAATGATCTGAGTCCCAAGGTTATTGACAGAAGCCTGGTTATTAAAGTGACAAAAGATGAGAAAGAAAGCTTCGAAAATTGTAGGTTAAGAGATGACTTATTGAAAGAAGTGAAGGATGGAGAATCTTTTGAGAAGAGACTTTTGAAAGCCTTAAATAAGCAGATGTCAAACCGCGTAGAAGTGCAGTTAAACAATATGAGGGCAAGGCTTGAGAGCAAATATTTAAAGGGAATTTTATCAGAATCAGATTTTCAGGATATATATCTTGTTACGAAAGTCTTACCTTCTTTAAACGTGGAAGATGTGGAATGCACTCTGGAGGATGGCCTGTTTCAGATTGGCGATTTTGAGATAGAGGGTGGAGATAGAAATTGGAAGGATATTTATCCCCTTACTGTGGAATATTTAAAGCAGATGTGTAGTCCACAAGAAGGAATATTGAACTATTGGAAAGTGTAATATGAGTTCAGTAGCGGAAGCAATTAAAGTTGGATGCTTGAAGGGTTACAAGTATGATAGATGAAACAGCAACTAGGTGAGGGGAAAATGCAGGCAGTCTTTCTGAAAAATAAAACATGTGAGATTCAGTATCCTACGAAACAAGTAGGAAATAAAAAACAATTATATGGTGGAATGAACCAGGATATAGAAAATGGCCATAAAATTTGGATTACCCAATATCTTCGGATCTCTGGGGAGAGTTTTCCTGATTTTGCATTTATGGTGGATGAAGAGGAAAATGTCGAGTTTATTCAGGATCAGGAATATTCTTTTTGTATAAAGAAAATGGATGGGAAGAAATATTTTATTTCGGAAAACTTCAATATGCACCAGGTGGGAAATGTAAAATTTTTCTATCAAAAGGATGGAAGTATGGGATGTGTTCATGTGAGGATTACCTCTATGTTAGATGATGATGCATATGAAGAGATACGAAAGGATCTAAAGGCTATTAGCATTCGGCTGCTTTATAAGGCAAGGGAAGAAAAAGCAAACAGAAGAATTAAGCGGGAATATCTTCCGGAATATGATTTGGAAATCAGACATTTAGAAGCTTGTATCAAGGAATTGGACCGACTCTTAAAAGCTTTAGATCAAGACCCTATGACGGATATGACAAGCAGATTAATCAGACAAAATTTCAGACAAGTTAAGCGTTTGGATGCAAACATAATTATAGATCATTATGTACTAAAGAAACCTAAAGTGCGAAACAGGGTTCATGAAAAAACATTAAATACCTATGAAAACAGCAAAATATACAGCTTTTTAAAATTATTGGAAAAGAGATTGGCAGAATTAGAGGAGAAAATTTTTCAGGAAAAAGAAACGGAAATTCTGGGCTTCAAAAGGTCTCAGAGTGAATTGCAAGAGAAGATTTCGGAGCTAAAAAAGAAACTTCAGGAAATTTACAAACTAAATTTGTTTCAAAAAGAAGCCCTCAAAATACAAACAGTATATCCATTGAAAGGATCTAATCTCTTTGTGAATCATGAGAAATACAGAAAAGTTTTTCGTGTAATGCAGAGCTATTGTGAGCTTGGAGAATTGTTGGAAGAAAATTTAAAAGCAGAATATAAAAGTATTCACAAATCTTCAGAGCTCTATGAAGTCTGGTGCTATTTTAAGATATTGGAAATTCTCACATTAGAGAAAGATTATAGGATTGATGGGGTGTCTTGGCCCGGAAAGATGGGAAAAGCATTTTCTTTTGAAGAGTGGAAAAATGAGAATTATAGAAAACTCATTGGCAGAATCAAAGATTATATCGGAAAGCATAAAGACAAAGATTCTGTAAAAAGTTTAGAAGAACTGGTTATCCATCTGGTAAATGGAGAAAAAGATATTTATCTTGGTTACAATTGTACTTTTCGAGCTAATGTGGTAAAAAAAGCGGATGCAGGTAACAATGGAGATATAAGATATAGTACAGACCGTCTGCGGCCGGATATTTTTCTGATTTTGAATAAAGAAATATTTTTCACCTGTGATGCGAAATATAAAAATTACAAAGAAGAATTTATGGGAATACAGGCCTGGTATACGGATATTTTTGAGTGTGCTGCCTATAAATATATTTACAGGTTAGACTTAGGAAATGTGATCAAAGAAAAATCGGAGGACGATGGAAAAGCTATAGATGCAGAACAAGAAAGAGTCAGAAGGGGAGTATTATCTGTGCAGGAAAGATTTGCGGGAGCAGAGAAGCTAAAGCTGATACTTAAAAATGGAGGCGCCTGCATATTAACCCCTGCAATTGCAGATTGTGAAGAGCCGGCTAAATATAATGGCCATTTGATTTCAGAAAAATACGAAACTTTTCTTAAATATATGAACGAAGGAAAAGTGAATCGAGATATTATGGGACATGAAATAGTGGATCCTGAGGAATATACACTTCGTTTGAAAGAAAAAATAATTGGAAAAAAGGGTAGCCAATCGGACTACGAATATAAAATCGCATCGATTCGATTCCTCCCCCAGGAATATAGGGGATTCCAATTGATTTTTTTTGAAGCATTAAAGTATGAACAGGCACATTTTATCGAAGAAATGTGGTAGGAAACAGGGAAAGGCTAAGAAACAGGGAGGCGTAAGATGAAGAATCCATTACATTATCAGATATCGGAATGTGATTGTGGCCCTACATCCATGTTGAATGCAATCAGTTATCTTTTTGACCGGGAGGATATTCCGCCGGAGATTATACGTAACGTGATGCTGTACTGTCTGGATTGCTATAGTGCAGAAGGGGTGCCGGGACAGAGCGGCACCTCGCGTATGGCTATGATGTTTTTGTCCAATTGGCTAAATGAATTTGGCAAGATTGGCAGATTATCAGTGAATAGTACCTATCTGTCCGGAGAGGATGTATACCTTGGCGACACTAGTCGGATTAATGACATATTACGCAGGGGTGGTGCTGTTGTAGTAAGACTCTTTTTGGATGAATGGCACTATGTGACTCTAACCGGAATTCAGGATGATAAGATTAAGATGTTTGATCCCTACTACTGGACAGAAGCCTATGACCAGAAGGATATTGAGATACACATGGACCATCCCATGGAGTATAACCGCATTGTACCGGAAAAATATTTCAATCAGGATGAAGAAAAATTATATGCCCTAGGTCCGGTGGAGGGAAGAGAAGCAGTTTTATTATCTAATAAAGAGACACTTCTGACCCCGGAAGGGACCATCGAATACTTTATCTAGCTGCATATACTAGCTGCATTTATTTTCCCCTAAATCTTGTCTCCATTTAAGGGGAGACATCCCATAGGTATTTTTGAAAGCTCTTGAAAAATGAAGCTGGTTGGGGTAGCCAACAGCTTTTCCAATTTCTCCTATAGAAAGTTCTGTCAATTGTAGAAGCTGTGTAGCCTTTGACATGCGATAGGAGAGGAGAAGCTGCTTTGGGCTTTGTCCGGTGTGTTTTTTTAAGAGTCGGCTTAAATATCCACGACTTATATTGCAAAAAGATGCAATGTCTTCAACGGTAATATCATTGCCAAAATTTTGTTCAATAAAATGAATCGCCTCTTTGATGTATTCATCAGAAATTCTCTCTCCGGTGATCGTCCTTTTGTCTTTGGCAGAGCGGACGATATAATCCATACATTCGTATAATTTTCCGATAGTTGCAAATGGAGAAGATGCTTCTTTAGAAAGTGCTATTTCTAACATAGTATCTTTTAATCTCGCGGAAATAGATTTATCCGAAGATTGATAAATGGGATGGGTGATATTTATCCCGCTGTTGAGAAGAACTTCTTCAACACGTACCCCATCAAATTCTATCCAGGTATATTCCCAGGGATGGTCTTTATCCGCAAAATAATGGGTGTTTTGATTGGGGAAAATCATAAAGCCCTGACCGCTGCTTATATGAAAAGTTTTTTCCTTACCTTTGGGATCTGTGGCGATCAGGGTGCCCCTGCCGGATATCACATAATGAAATAGGTAATGGTTGCGTACAAATGGCCCGAAAGAAGATTGGGGTTTGCACTGCTCGTAACCGGATTGATAAAGACATAGGTCTATAAAATATTGATGTGGAAAAAAGTGAAAAATTTGCTTCTCTTCCATAAATCCTCCCAAGAATAATATAGCTAAATGTAATCACTACTAACATTTTCTTTCAAAAATATTACAATATGATATAAAACATGGTATATCCATATATTTAAGGCCACTTATTGGTATATTATAATTCATTCATAGTTAAAAGCAAAAGGGATTTGCAAAAAAGGAGATTTATCATGCAATTAATCACATTACATACCAAAAAGACTAGTTATCAGATGAAAGTGACCGACAATAATTTTTTGCTTCATCTCTATTATGGACCTAAAAC
>CAVAKZ010000041.1:0-2598 GCA_963589425.1 Parabacteroides distasonis
CCTTAAAGCATCCGCCTCCGATAAATTCTCTAAGAAGAGAGTTAGAGGGAACATTCTCACTGCTAATTCCTATAAAATAATCCAGGAACTTTAAAAGTCTCTTAGCTTCCTTGTATTCCGGACTATTTTTTCCTATTCCAAAAAGGTCTGCCTCTACATAGGGTTTTAGTACTGCCAGTTCATAGATTAATGCAGAATTAAACATAATATCCGCTTCCTCCTGGTAAGGAAAAATATATTCTTCCTCCCCTTTCCGAACAGAAGGCCACATATGAATGGTGTGTTCTGCGGAGGTTCCTCTGGTTCTTGCATCCCGAACGATTCTTCGGATCAGCCTGCCATCTGTAGTTGGAATTCGATTATGCTCGTCTACATTAATTTGGGTAAGGGCACTGATATAAATTTTAAATTTATTTTCATCAGATAAAGACTTAGTAAGTTCAGGATTTAGGCAGTGGATCCCTTCAACAACTAAAATATCCTCCGCTCCAAGTTTCTTGGGTCTTCCTGTATATTCCTTTTTTCCGATTTTAAAATTGAAGCTAGGTATTACAACTTCCTTTCCCTCTAGAAGCTCCTGCATCTGTTTATTAAAAAGCTCCACATCCACAGCTTCCAGGCATTCGAAATTATATTCTCCTTTTTCATCCTTGGGAGTATCTTCCCGCTCTTTAAAATAATTATCAACTGCGATGGGATGGGGATGAAGGCCATTGGCGCGAAGCTGAATGGACAATCTGTGGGAAAAGGTTGTCTTTCCGGAAGAGGAAGGTCCGGCAATCAATATAAACTTGATTTTTGGGTTTTCCACTATCTTTGTTGCAATTTCTGCTATCTTTTTTTCCTGCATAGCCTCCTGGACCAAGGCTACCTCCTGAGCTCCTCCCGCTGTCACCATATCATTAAGGTCTCCAACAGTGCCAATTCCCTGAAGGTATCCCCAGTCTGAAGACTCCTTTAAAACCTTAAATAGCTTATCTCTAGGAATAAAGTCCGCCAGTTCCTTAGGATTTTTCTGGGAAGGAAGCACCAGAACAAAGCCCTCCTTATAGACAGATAAGTCAAAAACCTTCAGATAGCCGGTAGCAGGAACCATATAGCCATAAAAATAATCTGAAAAATCCTCAATATTATACATATTGACACTGGAAACCCTGCGATAGCCCAAGAGTTTTTCCTTGTCATACATACCCCACTGATGAAATTTCGAAATTGCCACATCAGTATTCCAAGATTCTTTTTTTATAGGGATATCCTTTTCTGCCAGTTGTAACATACGATTTTTGATTTGAGACAAAAGTTCCTCCGGCACCTGCTTTAACCCAGGTATTGTACAATACAAGCCATTGCTTAAGTGATAATGAATTTGCACATGATTGCCTTTTTCTTTCCCCAGCACATCATATACTGCCTTAATCATTAAAAGACTTAAGCTTCTGGAATAAGTCATATATCCTGCACTATCCTTGGCCGTTACAAATGTTATCTCACCTTCTGTCTCTATCTGGTGATAAAGTTCCCGAAGTTTCCCATTTACCTGAACCAGAAGAATATCGTGATCATATTTTTCCTGAAATTCCTCTGCAATTTCCTGGTATTTGGTACCTTCTGGGTAACTTTTCACCTCCCCTTCTACCTTTACTTGAAACGTTTTTTCCATTCAAGCACCTTCTTTCTTCTTCCTCTATCAATGACTCTCCTTGTTTTTTAGATTGTTACAAAGGGATGCTCTATGGGAGCAGCCACAATTTCAAGGCCTTCTAAATTATCCTCCAGGAAGCTCTTAATATCTTCTATAAAAATATGTTCCACCCCATAGTGACCGGCATCTATAATGGCAAGGCCCTCTTCCAAGGCATCCAGCCCGTCATGATGTCCAATATCACCGGTAACATATACATCTGCCCCTTTTTTCAGTGCAAGCTCTATATCGCTTTTTCCTGCTCCCGGACAGATTGCCAAACGGTGTACCTTAGACTCTGGATCTCCGAAAAGTCTAACTGCGTCCAGGCCAAAAGACTCCTTTACAAGCTGGCAACAGTTTGAAAGAGTGGTATTTTCAGGAAGATTCCATACACGGCCTACACCTTCTTCTGTTCCATCTTCCTCTACAGAAGTTATATCAAGCACCTCCCCGGAATAAACTCCCATTTTTTCCATAGCAAGATCTGCCATTCCCTTTACGTCGTAATTGGTATGCATGGCATAGTAAGAAATGTCATGGGATGCAAGTGCAAGAACCTTGCGTCCTACAAGACTCTCTCCTGTCACCCGTTTAATTCCGCTAAAAATCATTGGATGATGGGTAATAAGCATATCCACCTGCTGTTTGATAGCAGCTTGAATGACCTCCTCCGTAGCATCAAGGGCAATATAAATTTTTTTCACTTCCTTTTGATCTCTTCCAACCAAAAGTCCTACATTGTCCCAATCTAACGCATATTCTATAGGGAAGATTTCTTCTAGAATATGCATAATATCCTTACAGAGCATCTTTATCTCCTCCTTTTCACAAAACAAGGTTACTGATATAACCTTAGAGCTTCCTCTATAATCTGCAGCTCTTTCTCCAGGCCCTTTATTCGATCACAGATCCTA
>CAVAKZ010000041.1:2608-14538 GCA_963589425.1 Parabacteroides distasonis
CTTCTTTAATTTTCTTTTCCCTATATAGGTACTGAAGAAGAATCGGGTGTTTTTCTTCTAAAAGACGCTTGCCAAAAAAGTATTGGCTATGGGTATATTTTTCTGAAGCATGGGTCCTAAAATCTACCTTCATCATAGGATAGTATTTACCATCCTCCTCCACAAAATCCTCTGCAAGTATCCGATAGCCCTGATTATTAAGGAATCTACGCACCTTGTGAATCTCCGACTGGGGCT
This sequence comes from Parabacteroides distasonis, assembly GCA_963589425.1. GTDB lineage: Bacteria > Bacillota > Clostridia > Lachnospirales > Lachnospiraceae > CAKRJP01. Next base: position 2,846 of record CAVAKZ010000041.1, read on the forward strand.
GCAAAATCCCATAATTTAAAGATTCTGTGACCTGAGGATAATCGGTAAGAATCTTAATGACCAAGCCTCCGCCCATTCCGGCGGTGATAATTTCCTGAACTTCATAGGGTTTTAAGTTTTCCATACCATCCGATAGCCTGGTATCTATCAAGTCCTCTAAGCCCTCCGCCTGAATATGTTCCTTTGCCCTCTCTAAAGGACCTTTGTTTACATCCAAAGCTATAGCCTTACTGATCTTATGATTTTTCATGAGATAAATAGGGATGTAAGCGTGATCTGTTCCTATATCTGCAACAGAGGCGCCCTCTGTCACAAGATCTGCTACTTTCTGTAGCCTCTTTGATAGTTCCATAGGCGCCTCATTTCTAATCTAAATAATCTCTAAGTTTTCTGCTACGGCTGGGGTGACGTAATTTTCTAAGAGCTTTGGCCTCAATCTGACGAATACGCTCTCTTGTAACGTCAAATTCCTTACCAACCTCTTCTAGGGTTCTGGCACGACCATCATTCATACCAAATCTAAGACGAAGAACCTTCTGCTCTCTCTCTGTAAGAGTATCAAGAACCTCATCAAGCTGTTCTTTTAACAAGGTCTGAGCGGCAGCTTCCGCCGGAACCGGAACATTGTCATCCTGGATAAAGTCTCCCAAATGACTGTCCTCCTCCTCACCGATTGGTGTCTCAAGAGAAACCGGTTCCTGGGAAATCTTTAAGATATCCCGCACTCTCTCCACCGGCATATCCATTTCTTTAGCAATTTCCTCCGGGGTGGGTTCTCTTCCTAATTCTTGCAATAACTGTCTGGAAACACGAATCAATTTGTTGATGGTCTCCACCATATGCACCGGAATACGAATAGTTCTTGCCTGGTCTGCAATGGCCCTGGTAATAGCCTGACGAATCCACCAGGTTGCATAGGTACTAAACTTAAAGCCCTTGCTGTAATCAAATTTCTCTACAGCCTTAATGAGACCTAAGTTACCTTCCTGAATAAGATCAAGGAAAAGCATTCCACGGCCTACATATCTCTTGGCGATACTTACTACCAAGCGGAGATTGGCCTCAGCCAGACGCTTCTTGGCCTCCTCATCTCCCTCTGCCATACGCTTAGCAAGTTCAACTTCCTCCTCAGCAGTAAGAAGAGGTACCTTACCGATTTCTTTTAAATACATACGAACCGGATCTTCAATACTAATACCATCCGGTACCGTAAGATCCAATTTTTCCATGTCTACATCGTCTTCTTCAGAAAGAGTGGCCTCATCTACATCGATGTCATCATCCACCATCTCTGTCTGTGACTCAATCCGAAGAACATCGATATTATTGGCCTCCAGATACTCAAAAATCTTCTCCATCTGCTCGGAATCTAATTCCATATCAGAAAAGAAATCATTAATTTCCTGAATCTCAAGAATACTCTTCTTCTTCTTTCCCAGAGCCACAAGCTCCTTCAGCTTCTCCAAAAATTTTACAGCATTTTCTTCCATTATACTGTCTGTCCTCCCGTGTAAATGTGTATTTCCTAACTTACGGAAATGTGCAGGTTCTTAAGTTCCTGCAATTTCTTCTTCGCAATCATAAGCTTTTGAAGTCCAGCCATATCTGTAGGATCAAGTTTCCTTGTTGCCTCCTCTATGCTGTGCCTCTTAATACGAAGAATGGTCTCCTCTAGGGCCTTCTCCTCTTCCGCCTTCTTTAAATCCTTGATACTGGTATGGAATAGGGAAGCCACCTGCCGGTGCTCCTCTTCATCTGTGAAATGATTCATAATCTGTGCGGGCTGTATCTGGCCATCCGCATACTGTTTGTAGAGAAGACTTGCCACCGTTTTATACAAATCCCCGGTAAAATCATCGGGACTTATATACGCTTCAATCTGCCTAAATAAGTTTTCATCTGAAATCAGCCATGTAAGTAAAAGCTTCTGGGAAGTTAAAATTCCATCTTCCTTTCCAGGCTTTCGATCCTTAGAGCTTCGGGGCCGTTCTACCGGCCTTGCTCCTCCCGTCTCTATGGCCATCTTGGCCACCAGCTGTTTGAGTTGACTAATACCCACATGATATTCCTCTGCCACAGCTTCTATATAGAAATTTCTTTCCATCTCTTCCGAAAAGGTTCTTCCTATCCTTCTGGCTACATCCCGCATAAATCCTGTTTTCCCCTCCGGGCTACGAAGGTCATAATCCTTTTCTAACACCTTAAGGCCGAACATGAATCCATTTTTTGCTTCCTTAATTCTTTCCTCAAAGGCTTCAGCTCCCAGATTCTTAATAAACTCATCAGGATCTTTATGAGGTTCCATGCGAATAACTTTCGCCGTAATTCCCACCTCTCTTAAGATAGGGAATGCACGCAGGGCTGCCTTTGTTCCCGCCTCATCGCTATCATAAGTCAAATAAACCTCTTTAACATAGCGCTTGATCAAATTGGCATGGCCAGAGGTAAAGGCAGTTCCTAAAGATGCTACTGCATTGGTGAAGCCTGCTTGGTGAAGAGAAATCACATCCATATAACCTTCACAAAGGAGAAAATAAGATTTTCTGGTGCGTCTTGCGATATGAAGGCCGTAGAGGTTTCTGCTCTTATCAAAAACAAGGGTCTCCGGGGAATTTAAGTACTTAGGTTTTCCCTCTCCCATGACACGTCCGCCGAATCCTATAACCCTACTGTTCACATCCATGATGGGGAATATAACACGGTTCCAGAACTTATCAAAAGGACCTTGTTTTTCATCATAACCGATAAGGCCCGAAGTTTTCAGGATTTCATCGGAATAACCCTTTTTCTTCAGATATTGATAGAGCTCATTGCCATACTTACCGGCATATCCAAGTCCGAAGGCCTTCATTGTATCTTCGCCAAGCTGCCTTCCCACAAGATATTCCATAGCTGTCTTCCCCTGGGGTCTTCGAAGCTGCACATAAAAAAACTGGGCCGCTAATTTATTAATCTCAAGAAGATTCGCCTTAGCATCAGCTCGATCTTTGGCCTCCTTAGAATAACCGGTATCCTCCGGAAGTTCCACTCCAGCTCTTTCCGCCAAATATTTAATTGCCTCCTGAAAGGTGAAATTTTCATATTCCATTAAAAAGGTAAATACATTACCTCCTGCACCGCAGCCAAAACAATAATACATCTGTTTTTGACTGCTAACAGAAAAAGAAGGGGACTTCTCACTGTGAAATGGACAGAGTCCAAAATAAGAGCTTCCCTTCTTTTTTAATGATACATATCCCGATATTACATCTACAATATCGTTTCTCGAACGTACTTCTTCAATAATTTCATCAGAATAAAACATACTTTGCAAAGCTCCTCACTATTTATATTCCGTGAAAAGCCTTTTTTTCCTTTTATTTTTTGGGAATTTGTTTTAATTTTTTATACAATTTCCTGTTATACAAGAATTACACGAGAATATATTTCTCAACCACTGCTGCCACGCCTTCCTCATCATTGGTAAGGGTAATATCATCTGCCACTGTCTTTACATGATCAAGGGCATTTCCCATAGCCACCCCTAGACCTGCTGCCTGAAGCATTTCCACATCATTCTCGCTATCCCCAACTGCCAGTACTGCTTCCATAGGAATATCTAAGTACTCAGTTAACATAGAAAGACCTGTTGCCTTGGACACACCGATTTTTGTAAACTCAAGATTAGAAAATCCCCCATCTACCAAGTTAATGTCCTGGCAGGCTTCCAATCTTTGTTTTACTTCCTCCCGATTAAAATATTTCCCGTCCCGGTATTGGAAATTCAAAGTTGCCTTCTGGATTTTCGCATCATGGTCCTTTAGGAAACCAATCATATCCTCAATACGGTTTTCTTTATTTCTAAGGAGGTCTTTCACATAGTCCGGAAGAGGCATATGTTCCACATAGGGGAAACACTGGGTTGGCGTATAATTCATCCCATCGATAAATACACTTAAATACACCTTCTTACTTAGGATAAATTCAAAAAGGGGAATCATCTGCTCCTTATCCAGGCATTCTTCCCTGAGGCACTTCCGGTCTTTGGTGCTATATACTGCACTTCCATTGCTGGTAATTACATAGTCAATAGAAACCTCTTTCAGCTGCTTCCAAGGAAGGGCCTCGTAATCTCTTCCGGAAGCTAAGACAACCTGCACCCCCTTTTCCTGGGCCTTTTTGATAGCCTCTATGGAGGCTTTTGTAACCTTTCCTTCTGTGGTAAACAAGGTTCCGTCCACATCCAATGCCAGTAACTGAATCTTCTTATGTTCTTCCATATTGCCTTCTCCTTCTCCCTGCATTTCTTGACAGCAAAATTCAGTCATAACCCTTACCGGCTATGACTGAACCTCCTACATTATTTTATCCTGTATACATAAACTTCATATGGTCTTAAGGTTAAATGATTGGTAAATTTTTCCGGTGCATCCTTATAATTACTGATTACAAGGATGCTTTCCCTTGCCTGCACCTGCTCATCCACCTCATAGGAAAGGGTCTCGTCTGTAAAGTTTGCAACTAGCAGCAAACTTTCATCTTCCCCTTTTCTCAAGTAAGTATATATCTTTTCATTGTCTGGGTCTAGCAATTTATACTGACCTTCTGTGATCACCGGCATCTCATGACGTAATTTTATCAGTTTCTGATAGTAATAAAATACAGAATCCGGATCCTCTATACATGCCTTTGCATTAATCTCTTTATAATTTCCAATCACCTTGATCCAAGGAGTTCCCTCTGTAAATCCAGCATTTTCTGATGCATCCCACTGCATAGGTGTTCTGGAATTATCTCGGGATTTTAATCTTAAAAGATCTAAAGTTTCTTTTTCCGAAAAGCCTTTTCTTCCTGTAAAATCCTTGAAAATATCCAAGGCCTCAATATCCCGGTAGTCTTCAATCTTATCAAAAAATGCATTGGTCATGCCCAGTTCTTCCCCCTCGTAAATATAGGGTGTTCCCTGCATCATATGAAGAACAGTGCCTAACATTTTTGCTGATATCACACGATATTCTTCACTTTCATTTCCAAACCTGGTAACGGTTCTTGCCTGATCATGGTTACTCCAGTAGAGACTATTCCATCCATTGCAGCCATACATTTTTTCCTGCCACTGGGTCATAACCTTCTTTAGGTCTGTAAGCTTCACACGAGTTTTCGCATACTTACCATTTTCGTCATAATCCAAATGCATATGGTCAAAATGGAAGACCATATTAAGTTCCTCTCTATCTGCTGCGGCATAGGGAATTGCCTCATCTGCACTGGTGTGAGGGGCCTCACCCACGGTCATAATATCGTACTTACTAAGCACTTTCTCATACATTTCATGAATAAATTCATGGACTCTAGGACCGCTGGCACAGCCTGCATAGTAGCTTCCGTAAGCCTTGTTCTGAATCACCGGTCCATCCGGATAAGCCGGATCCTTAGAAATCAGGGTAATCACGTCCATACGAAAGCCATCAATTCCCTTATCTAACCAGAAGCGCAAAATATCATGAACTTCCTCTCTGACCTTAGGATTTTCCCAGTTTAGGTCTGGCTGACCTTTGGCAAAAAGGTGAAGATAATACTGTCCCACCTCCTCTACATATTCCCAGGTAGACCCTCCGAAGCTGGACCCCCAGTTGTTTGGAACCTCATCTTTCCAAATATAGTAGTCATGGTAGGGATTATCCTTGCTTTTCTTTGCTTCTTCAAACCAGTGGTGCTTGTCAGAGGTATGATTCACAACCAAATCCAGGATAATCTTGATTCCCCTTTTATGAGCTTCCAAAAGAAGCCTGTCAAAATCTTCCATGGTTCCAAGGCTAGGCTCTATTTCACGATAATCAGAAATATCATATCCATTGTCAACCTGGGGTGACTTAAAAATAGGATTTAACCAAATGACGTCAATTCCTAATTTTTCCAGGTAAGGAAGCTTTTCGGTCAGACCATTTAAGTCTCCCAAACCGTCTCCGTTAGAATCCTTAAAGCTTTTGGGATATACCTGATATACCACGCTATTCTTCCACCACTTTGTGTCTTTATTACTCATCATCCTCATCCCCGTCATCTGCAATATCATTTACGTACTTAATTTCATTTTTAGATTCTTCCACAATCTCCCGCATTCTTTCTATGGAAATGTAGTCTTCTTCAGGTTCCATTGCAACTTGAAAAGCCAGGGGAAGGTTCATACCACTTACAATATGGGTATGGGGACGGTTCCTGTATTTAAAGAATTGCTGATTCACACTTCCTGCTGTGAGATCTGTCAAAATCACAAGCTCATCTTCGTCATTAAAGCTATTCATCAACTCTTCCACTGCCTCGGCTACCGGCTGATTATCTAAGTAAGCAGAAAGTGCAATAGTTTCCTGGTCTCCACCTGAGATAAATGCCAGGGTATCTTTTAAGCCCTCTGCCATCTTGTGATGGGATGCTGTAACTAAAATTCTTTTCATATCTATGTACCAGACCTTTCTTTTCTTATACGGTTAAGATTCCAAAGAAGGAGCAAACCAAAGAAATAACAATAATCAAAAGAATCAATTTAGTAGGTGTCCACTTTTTATTTCCAAGGAGCTTATACACCAATGCTGTTAAAAGTACCGGAAGAAGAGCAGGCATGATCTGATCCAAAATATCTGTCTGCAAGGCTAGGGATACTTCCCCTACTTTAAAATTAAGTGCTGTCTGAACTTTTACAGATGTGGCAATCAGGGCACCTACGACGCTAAGGCCCATAATAGAAGCAGCCTCTGTAAATGCTGATAATTTCTGTCCAAGTTCTGTAATCATTTTTGTACCTGATTTATATCCAATCTCAAAGAATTTAGATTTCACAAACCAGAATGCAATATTACAGATCAACCAGATAATCGCTCCAAGAGGATTGCCCTGCTGGGCCATGTATCCTGAGATAGATCCGATAATGGTTGGCCATAATACCCATACTAAGGTATCTCCTACTCCTGCAAAGGGTCCCATTAAACTAGTTTTTAAAGACTGAACAGTTTCTTTTGCTTCTATCCCATCTTTTTCTTCAACAGCAAGAGTTGCCCCTAAGATCACACTGGACATAACTGTTGTGGAATTAAAATAGTTAAAATGATTATTTAGGGCTTCCTTGTATTCTTCATCTTTTTTGTAAATTTTTCTAAGTACCGGTGCCATGGCCCATGCGATCGCCGGTCCCATCTGAGATTCATAATTGAAAATATTGCAGGCCATAAAATTGTATCTTGCTGCGGTTTTTCTCAGGTCTTTTTGGGTTACCTGGTATCTTTCCTCTTGCTTTGTATTCATTTCATTACTCATCAAAATCATCCCCCATCTCATCTGCTGCCATGCCTAGAGTTGCCACTGCCGGTGCTTCTGCTTTTTTCATTTCATTAGTAAAATACCAGAAGGCTGCTGCAAATCCTACGATCGCAATTCCCAGTACCGGTACGCTAAGGTAAGCAGATAAAACAAAACCGATTAAAAGGAATGGTAAAAATTTCTTTACCGGCATATAGCGCATCAACATTCCAACACCTACAACCGGAAGCATTCCAGCTGCTATGGAAAGTCCATTGGTTACCCATTCCGGAATAAATTCAAGAATGAAATTTACTACATTTGCTCCAAAACATACTACGATTAATGTTGGGATCATAGTCTGAAGAGAGCAGATGATCGGTCCAAGCCAGGCCTCTCGGTTCATTCTTCCCCATTTTCCTGCATTATTATCGTTTTGCATCTTGTGGGCAACAAAGTTGTTTACGATGCGAACAACAACCTCCAACTGAATTGCCAAAAGTCCAACCGGAAGACCGACTGCAATGGCTGCATCTGTACCGGTTCCTGTACGGACTGCTATAAAGGTTCCGATAATAGTTGCCAGTCCATAGTTTGGTGCAGAAGCTCCTCCAAGTGCTGCAACTCCAAGGGACATTAACTGAAAAGTTCCGCCGATAACTAAACCTGTATTCATATCTCCCATAATTAAGCCGGAGATCATACCTACAATTACAGAAAACCAGGAAAGCACTACCGGGCCATTCTGATCAACGGTCATATATCCCGCTAAGATAGTAATTAAAATGTTCTGAATAATTGACATAACCAATTTCCTCCCTCAAGTAATTTCTCTTAATAGGCCTCTTCAGCATCTGTAGGCACATATTGAATAACTACCGGAACGCCCTTGCTCTTAATAATCTCAAGATCAGCTTTTTCCTTTTCATTTAGTGCCACGAATTTTGTAACTGCTTCTCTTCCGTCTTCATTAAATATAATTCCAAGGTCAACCTTAGGAATTTCCACTCCGCCTTCCATCAGCTTGATCAAAGTTTCTGGTTCTTTCACTAAAACGAAAACTCTCTGACCATCGTATTTTCCGGCTTTGAAGTTTGTGATCGCTGTTTCTGTGCTAATTACAGATACACCGGTTCCTGCCGGTTTTGCCATCCGCATACTGGCTTTAATGTCTTCGTTGTTACACAGCAAATCATCTACAACCATAAAGCGCTTTACCTGAAGTGCCGGTGCCCATTGATTCACTACCAGTCCGTGAATAAGTCTCTGATCAATTCTTGCCAATACTACCATCTTGTTTTTCCTCCTTGAAAATAATTTATTTTTTTCTCTCAAATTGGTATCGATACCAATTTGGTTCTTTTAAAAACCAGCACTTGATTTTGTACTGGTATTTTTCTTATTTTATGTGTTGCTTTTATACATTATTTACAGGATCTTAATGTATTTCTTCCTATGCTGAATTTCTTAGGATTAACTCTAAATCTAACTCTATTCGCCTGGCATCTTCTGTCTCGCCTGTCAACTTTCTTATCATCTCTTTGGCAGCATATTCTCCCTCAAACTGTACCGGTTGACGAATGGTGGTAAGTGGTACCTGAAGAATGGATGCTATTGGCTGATCATCTACTCCCATAATAGCAATATCCTCCGGAATACGAATTCCTTTATCTAAAGCTTCCATCACCATTCCCGCTGCCACTTCATCACTTCCTGCAATTATTGCATCCGGTCTATCTGACATCTTTAGAATCTCTGCCATAAGCTTTCGTCCATCTTCCAAGCTTGAAATCTTAGCAAAAAGCCAGCCGGCCTTTGGTGCCATCTGGTGTTGTCCCAAAGCTTCCATAAATCCGGCGTATCTGTCACTGTCAATATTATATCCCTTAGTTTGAATAGTAACTGCGTGACTTCCGGTACAGTAAGCAATCTTCTTTCTACCTGAATTTATCAGGTATTCTGTGGCTTTATAAAAACCTTCATACTGTCTTCCACAGATCATGGATATGCTTTTATCTTCATTGTACTCATTACAAGCCACAATCTTTCCATATTGTTCATAAGCTTTTAGCTTGTCCCAGTCGTTTTCAATGGCACAGAGGATAATGCCGTCTGCATGGTGCATTCGAACCAGCTCCATAGCCTCTTCTTCTCTGTCTTTCTTTCCGTAAGTCTGGGTAATCAGTGTGCGGTAATTATAGTTTCTGCAGGTTTTCTCAATTGAGTCCACCAAATATGCAAAAAAACTATTGGTAATAGTGGGAACTGCAACAGCAATATTACCTGATCCGGAACCTCGCATCTGTCTGGCCGCCTGTAATGGACTGTAGCCTAATGCGTCCATAGCTTCCTTTACCCGGCGCATCTTCTCCTCTGATACGTGGGGTTTATTATTAATGACTCTGGATACCGTTGATACTGATAAGCCTGATAGTTTTGCAACATCTGATATCGTTGCCAATTTTTATCACCTTACTTTCTTAGGGGTTATCCCCTTTGCAAGTTCAGAATAACTCTGAATATTTGGTTTGTCAAAGAGAAAATTGGTAACGATATCATTTTTGGAAATAACTACAAAATCTTAGAAGTGAATTTGTGAAAAGTGTCAAAAAAAATCTTTATTTCTTCCAGGATTCCGGAACGAAATATTCCTGGAATTTCATTACTGCATAATTGTCTGTCATACCGGCAATGTAATCACATACTGCTCGCTCCACGGGCTCACCTCGTTCTTTTGTCACGCGAAGATATAATTCAGGCAGCAATTCGGGGTGGTCTACATAATAGTGATAGAGGTTGGTGATCATGTTTTCTACCTTCACTTCCTCTCCCTTGGCTATGGGATGGGTATACACATGGGAAAACATATAACTTCGAAGCCCCTGCATAGCCTCGGCCACCGGCTCGGACATTTCGATTTGAGCTTTATCCATACTATTCATAATTACATCATGAACCAGGGTATTTAGACGTTGCTTCATATTCTCCCCTAGAACATCACGATAGGCAGCAGGAAAATCAGATTCCTTTAATATGCCTGCCCGTATGGCATCATCAGTATCATGATTTAGGTAGGCGATCTTATCCGACAGTCGAACCACCTGTCCTTCTAAAGTAAAAGGCTTGGATTTGGTTTTATGATTTAAGATTCCGTCCCGAACCTCCCAGGTAAGATTTAAGCCCTGTCCTTCTTTTTCTAAAAAGCAAACCTCACGAATACTCTGCTCATTGTGACGAAAGCCATTTTCCTGTAACTGATTTAAAGCCCTCTCTCCAGCATGGCCATAGGGGGTATGGCCCAGATCATGACCTAGGGCAATGGCTTCCACCAGGTCTTCATTTAGATGTAAACTTTTGGCTATGGTCCTGGCAATCTGAGACACTTCCAGGGTATGGGTAAGCCTTGTCCTGTAATGATCTCCGCTGGGAGCCAGAAATACCTGGGTCTTTTGTTTTAATCTTCGAAAAGATTTACAGTGTAAAATTCGATCTCTGTCTCGCTGAAAACAAGGCCTTATATCACAGGGGGCTTCTTCTCGCTCCCTACCCTTGGAATCCTTGCTAAAAGCAGCATAAGGACTTAAATATTCCCTTTCCCTTTCTTCTAACTCTTCACGAATGGTCATACAAACTGCCTCCCATTTTTTATAAAAGAAAAACAGCTTTAATCAGAGTCCGCCTCCGATCAAACCTGTTTTTTTAATTCTCAATCTTATCTGCACTTTAAAAGTTCTCTAAAAGCCAACTCTCCAAAAACTGCCAAAGCATGGTCTTCCTCTCCGGTACCTCCGCTGATGCCTAAGCCTCCTACGATCTCATCTCCGTCTTTCAGAGGAATACCCCCTCCAAAAATCACAATCTTTCCACCGTCTAATTTGTCCACACCGTAAAAAGTTCCTCCCGGCTGGGCCAGCTTAGAAAGCTCCATGGTAGACATCTTCACCGCAACTGATGTATAGGCCTTCTTAGTAGCAACATCATAACTTACCAAAAAAGAATCATCCATGCAATGAACCGCAATGGGATTACCATGGGCATTGCAAATGGCAATCACTGCCTTAATGCCCTCTTCCTTTGCTCTCTTTTCAACAATTTCTAAAACTTGTTTTGCTGTGTGAAGATTTAATGTCTGTTCCATATCTTTTACCCCAAAATAGTAGATTTTCTTCCATTAAACTAGCTATACCAATAATTGCTTTAAGTATACTTTTTTATCTTTTTAGTGTCAATATACGTAAAGATCCATAATCCTGTAAAAATCAAACTTTTACTTTATAAAATCATACAGAATCTCCGCCACTTCCTCCGGCTTTTCAAGGAAGTCTCTTGTGCTCCACTCCCGATACATATTGTAAATGGCACCTGCAAAGCCACTGATTTTAAGAGCTTCCTCTCTTGTTCCCTTTTTATCATCCCTCCAT
>CAVAKZ010000041.1:14548-19189 GCA_963589425.1 Parabacteroides distasonis
TCCCTCCATTTTCCAAGCAGATATTCTGTGATTTTTATCAAAAATAAATCTCCCATTCCGGCTATAATTAAAGCATCTATAAATTCATGGTGTAAATAAAAAAATCTAACAAAGCTTAGGATGTAATCCTTCTCATAGTATGCCTTTTGGTTATCAGGCTCTTCAACTTCCTTCCTTTGATGTTCCTTCACCACCTGAATCAAATGTTCTCTAAGGATATCCTCTATGTTTTTGTAATTCCTATAGAAGGACATTCTTGAAACTTTTGCTTCTGAAGTAATATCTGAAACGGAAATAGAAGAAAAGGTCTTATCCTTCATTAAATGCAATAATGCCTTATACATATCCTGTTTTACCTGAATGTTCGTCTTACTTACTCTTTTTCTCATTACCATAACTCCGATTCTGACGCATTAATTCCACCTGAAATGTTGAAATGTCTCGGTTTTAATGTTACAATTTGTAACATCATTGTAAAGTGTTTTCTTATATTTTTCAATTGTATTTGTAACTATTTAGGGCCGAGTAAATTTGCCAAGGGTCTCTGAATAGTTACTGTATTTTAAGAAAATATTTAAAACATAGAAAGGACCAAGATCAATCATGTTTCAAATTTTCTTTGACTCTGCAGCAAATTTACCGGCTGTGATTGCAAAAAAATATAATATTCATGTCATTTCTTTTATTAATCTAGTTTCAGGTAAGGAAATCACCTGCTACGATCCGGATCTTTCCCCGGAAGAGGAAAGAAAAAAAGGCACAAAATACTACAATGCTATGCGTGAAGGCTGTGAAGTAAAAACCGGTCTCATCAGTACTGCTACTTTTGAAGAAGAATTTCAAAAAGCATTGGATGCAGACCAGGATATTATCTATTTTTCTTTAAGTAAAAATATCAGTGGAAACTATAATTCTGCCAGATTGGCTGCTGAAGAGTTAATGAGTCATGATTCAAAAGGACACAAGATTCGATTAGTTGATTCTCTGAATGCTTCACTGGCTCAGGGAATCCTTGCAATATACGCCAGCGAAATGCGGGACAAGGGAATGTCCGTTGATGAAGTTGCCGATTTATTAGAAACTTACGTAGGAAGGATGAACGGAGTATTTACCGTAGGCGATCTTAAATACCTTTCACACACCGGACGAATCAATGGAAGTGTTGCAGCTATTGGAAATGTTCTTAAGATCAAACCTATCTTAAGAGGCAATAAGGATGGTTACATTGTAAATTTCAAAACCCTCCGTGGCCGCAAGGCAGCATTAAACACACTGGTCAACCTAGTTTGCGATAATATTGTAGATCCGGAAGAACAAATTATCGGCATTGCCCATGCAGATGCCTACGAAGATTCCCTCTATGTTATGGAAAAAATACAAGAAAAAGTTAAAGTGCGGGATTTCATAAACACCTCCTATGATTTCTGCACAGGAAGTCATGTAGGGCCGGATACCGTGGCACTTTTCTTTCTTGCAAAAGATAGGGAGTTGTCGAATTAGCCTTCATCCTTAAAATGCGAAAAATCCCAAGTCCCTATAAGGACCTGGGATTTTTGATTATAGTTACAAAAGTCTAAACTGCTAACATCATATCTTCCGAAATTTTCCTAACTTTCCCTATTGGAAGGTCTGTCATTTCACTGATTAGCTCTGGCTTATAACCTTTTCGTAGCATTGATTCTATAAGTTCAATTTTCCCTTTTTCGATAGCTTTTTCTTCAATACCATAACTCAAATTACACATATTCTTGACCACCTCCTCAAACGAATCTTCCAATGGAAAAGAATACTCTACTTTTAGTCTTTCTATCTTTTCTTCACTTCCAATGTAATCTGAAAACAATGTTCCAAGCAACCAATGCAAATCATAATTTTCATCATACTCCGGTATCTTTTGGGGAATACCTAGAAATACTATATTTAATAAATCCAAATTCCCTTTCCAATAATCGGTTCATCTATTAAATAAATATCCCCATACTGATCTCTTCCCAGTCTATAACCGTATGTCCGCTGTCCATCTCTGCCTGTACCATGTCCCCTGTAAGCTCTCTTAGCGAATTAATGAGGTTACAAGTAAGAGCTGACACTGCCGCACAAGCCCGATCTATGCCATCTTTGCCCTTTCTGCAAGCATGACCGGACATTTCAATGTGGTTATCTGTGATTTTAATTTCTATCATTTAAATCTCCATTTAAACCATTCTACAATACCTTAAATCACAGCGACTAGAATCCCAGTGATTACTGAAATGACTTTTAATTTATAATAGAGTTCTATCCAATTCATCTTTTCTTAATACTCTTCATAGATAATCTTTAACCCATAAGCCACTACAACATCATGCTCAATCTTGCACCCTCTGGCATTCTCCCAGCCTTTACAGAAATATGCTGCATGACACAAGCTCATATTTTCAAGAGACTTTGCAAGAAAACAAAGTGGTATCTGTACAACGCCGCGTTCTTCCATAGCTTCCTTACTGTACCATTCATCTGTAAACAATGTGTTGACTATCTCGTATCCCTCAGCTTTTAAAGCAGCGATTGCGGTCTCTCTGGTTGCTGTTATCTCTTCATCGGTTTTTCCGGCCATTGGCTGGCTTAACATTGCTTTCATAAATTTCCCCTTAATTTGTTTGATAATAAATATCATCTCTAATAGATTCCAGTATTATCGTTTCTTGCGTTGCTTCATAATCAGGCCCCATCCAATATACAGACTGGTCCTCAATGTAGTCCATAAAGTCTATCTTGGTATCTACATCTATTTCAAAATATCCATCCCTTTCGGATTTCAAAACCTTCTGGACCAATTCATTATCCGAATATTTACTTTTTAGGAATTTAATCTGTTTTATTGTTAGCTTGAATTTTCGCATTCATTATCCTCCTAACAAAATCTTGGTCTGTCGGGTTGCATTGAATTAATGTTCCAGTAACTGGATTTATGGAAACTGTAGCATCGCCACCTATATATTTCTGGCTCTTTTCTCCGCGAATATTTACAACAACGTCTTTTACTTTTATCGGGCATTGTAATGCATCTTTAATTGCATCCACTGTAACGCCCGATCGCGGTTTCTTGGTTTTTGGGTCTTCCATAGTCCCTATGACTCGTTCAATAAAATGCTTGCTCTGTTCTTTAAGCTCTATTTTGTCAGCAGTCTCTATTCCAACCACATTTTTTTCAATATCTCGATAAGTGTTTATATAATTCTTGTATCCAGACAAAGGAGAAATCATGCCACTCTCCACAGACTTAACATAGCCTTTAAACAATGTCCATTCCTCAGCATCATTATACTTTATCCTTCCAAACTCAGCAAGGGACACCATAGAATCTCCCAGGACTTCCTTGTATCTCTTATATTGTGCAACATCTTTAGAAGCGTTCTTTATCATTTCTGGATGGAACATGGAATTCTGTGCCTTTGTATTTGTGGCCACTCTTCCTCGTCCATCCATATAGATTCTCTCGTGCTCCTGGTTTAGTCCCATCTTGCGGCTAAACTGAGCATATTCGTCTAATTGACCTTGATATTTTGCCTTCTGAAGCATAACCTCGTCTCGATCGGCGCCGCCCTTTTGCAATAACTGCACTTTTTCGCGCTGAGCACGCATGGCAATTTCCATTTGTCTTTGTCTTTGCTTTGCTTGGTAAACAGTATAATCTTTCCCCTTAAAGCTCTTTGGAGTGTTCTCTTCAATGTTCTTTTTCTTTAACCAGTCATCCGTCCAGTTCCGCTTTGATAAGCCAGGAAAGAAAGGATAATAGGTATGATAGCAGTTAGCACCTAGCAGACCTGTTACCGTTCCAAGGCCGCAGACACTCACTAGCTGTTCTTTGCTCCATACTTTCCCTTGCCATGCAGTATGAGTAGGCCTTGCGCCCGGGTGCCATTCTACCTCAAAGTAATCAGTTCCAAGCTGTTTCGCATTGTACTCCGTAACTCTTCCGGCAATCTGGCTAGCCCCGGTTAGCACTGCCCTTCTTGCCGCCACCTCTACACGGTTGTGCCAGCCGGAAGGATAAATCTATAACCCTTAGCCCACTGTTGGTAAGCTGAGACACCACCCTTCTTAGCACTGTATTGTAATCAAAGGAACCTGTTACTATATCCATGCACTGATAGCTGCATAATTTTTCAAATTGCTCCTGATCTAGCTCTTTCTTTGGTCTCCCCACTCCTTATCACCTTCATTCCCCCTTATTTTCTCCACTAAAAAAGGACCCCTCACAGGATCCCTTTTCATTACTGGTTAACTTCATCAATAAAATGCTGCATCATCTTTGCAAGCTGATTCCCCATAGACACTCCAGCCTTTTTACACGCGACCTTGTACTCTTCAGCCACTCTTTTGTTGACTTTATACGTCTTTGGCACCAGCCCATT
Organism: Parabacteroides distasonis; assembly: GCA_963589425.1. Lineage (GTDB taxonomy): Bacteria > Bacillota > Clostridia > Lachnospirales > Lachnospiraceae > CAKRJP01. Next base: position 18,946 of record CAVAKZ010000041.1, read on the forward strand.
TTTTTCATCCCACTTATCTTGTGGTCTTTTTTTGTCATCGCTCATTAGCCTTCCCCCTTGTCCTTATGCTTTCTATAAAACACTCCAACAATCTGGCTAACTACGTATCATATACGTGTGCGTATGTCAACCATTTTACAGAAGTATTTTATTTTACTGTAACAGTTCAGCCTTCCGGCTGAACTAAATAAAAATCATAGTAAAAACGCTGAATTTATTTTTCTTTTCTATTGAGAATTTTCCA
>CAVAKZ010000042.1:0-18912 GCA_963589425.1 Parabacteroides distasonis
GGGAACAGACTTTGTATGAAGCAACCATTATTGGTTCAACAAGGAGAAAAAGAACTATTACCTGATTGACACTGGGACAATTATATCATGGGCTTTACTAAGCCTATTGAACAAATATTTATTTGGTAACTTATTAACCAAGATACATGTATTTATGTATCTAAAAGATATTATACGAGGAGAATGCCCATGAAGATTGTAGGCTTGATCACAGAATATAACCCCTTTCATAAGGGACATTTATATCATATTGAGAAAGCCAAGGAAGTTACTGGTGCAGATGCGGTTTTGGTGGTTATGAGTGGAGATTTTGTCCAGAGAGGGGAGCCTGCTATTTTTCCAAAAGAAGTAAGGACCCAGGCAGCCCTTACCCAGGGGGCCTCGGCGGTTTTTGAACTTCCGGTGATTTATGCAACAGGGAGTGGGGAGCTTTTTGCCACAGGTGCAGTAGGTCTTTTGCATGCTTTTTCCTGTGTGGATGCTATCTGTTTTGGTGTGGAATCTAATAACCTGTCCTTGCTTTCTTTGGTTGCCGGGGTTCTTGCCCGGGAGCCAAAGGCCTTTAAAGAGGCCTTGAAAGAGAGGCTGAAAGAGGGTCTGCCTTTTCCGAAAGCCAGGGAAGAGGCCTTGATTAGGATTCTTGGACAAAGGGAAGCCCTGGAAGAGGTTCTCCATAATCCCAATAATATTTTGGCCATTGAGTATTTGAAGGCCTTGATTAAGCTTAATAGTCCTATGAAGCCTTATCTTATTTTAAGGGAAGGGGCGGCTTATCATGAGAAGGCTTTAGGCTGGAAGTTTGATTCGGCCGCCTCTATCAGAAGGGTTTTAAGGCAGGAAGGGGCTTCTTGTCCCGGCCAATATCTGGGGCAGGTGGAAGAGTCTGTGCCGGAAGCAACTTTTGAGATTTATAGGGACTATCTAAGAGAATACGGTCCGGCTTCTTGGCAAGATTACAGCCTTCTTTTGAAGTATCGCCTCATGGAGGAGTGCCAAGAAAATAATGATTTTAGGGAGGGGTTAACACAGTATCTGGATGTGTCTAGAAATTTGGCCAACCGCATGGACAAGTATTTGGAGGAATTTGTAAACTCGGAATCTTTTATTCAGATTCTTAAGACCAAGGATTTAAACTATAGCAGAATCAGTCGCTGTCTTTTGCATATTTTGCTTGGCATAAAAACCAGAGACCTTCAGGATTTTATGGAAAATGGCCCTGCTTTTTATGGAAGGATTCTTGGTTTTCGCAAAAAAGATGCCAAGCTTCTTACTATCATAAAAAAGAATAGTAGGATTCCTATGCTTTCTAAGTTGGCGGATGCAAAGAAGCTTTTGGCAGATTTTTATGGGGATGAAGAGTCTTTGAAAAAATTAGGTCTGGCTATGAAGATGCTGGACCAGGACCTCTTTGCTTCTGAGCTTTATGACAGTGTTCAGGGCCTAAAGAGTGGAAAAACCGCAACTAGAGAACTTAGAAAACAGATTCAAACCTATGATCCTTAGGACCTTCGGTAATGTTGCATACATAAAAAAACAATTTTTACATATTGTATGTAATTTTACACAAGTAGTTCCCTTGTAGATGAGAAAAAATAGGATTATAATATAAAAAGAGTGTCAAAAAAGAATGTTTTTGTCACCTTATTTTATAACCAATCTAATAATTTAAATTAAAAACTTAGAAAGGAGTCTATCAATCATGGGATTTATAGATCAAATCAAAGAAAAAGCAAAATCATGTAAAAAGACAATCGTTCTTCCAGAGACAGAAGATGCAAGAACCTACGAAGCAGCTGAAGCTGTTTTGAAAGAAGGTACTGCTAATTTGATTCTTATTGGTAGTGAAGAAGAAATCGCAAAGAACAAGGGTGATTTCGATATTTCCGGAGCAACTATCGTTGACCCGGCTACATATGAGAAGACAGAAAGCTACATTGCTAAGTTGGTAGAGCTTCGTTCTAAGAAGGGTATGACAGAGGAGAAGGCTAGAGAGCTTCTTCTTACAAACTACTTATATTATGGTGTTATGATGGTTAAGATGAAGGATGCTGACGGAATGGTATCCGGAGCTTGCCACTCTACAGCAGATACTTTAAGACCATGTCTTCAGATCTTAAAGACAAAGCCAGGTACAAAGCTTGTTTCTGCATTCTTCGTAATGGTAGTACCGGATTGCGAAATGGGAGCTAACGGAACCTTCGTATTTGGTGATTCCGGACTTGAGCAGAACCCAGATCCAGAGAAGCTTGCAGCAATCGCTCTTTCTTCTGCTGAATCCTTCAAGCTTCTTACAGGTGAGGAGCCGGTAGTTGCCCTGCTTTCACACTCTACAAAGGGAAGTGCAAAGCATGCAGATGTTGATAAGGTAGTAGAGGCTACTAAGATCGCTAAGGAGAACGCTCCGGAAGGACTTTTGATCGATGGAGAGTTCCAGCTTGACGCAGCTATCGTACCATCTGTTGGAGAGTCTAAGGCGCCGGGGAGCCCGGTTGCAGGTAAGGCTAACGTACTTATTTTCCCAGACTTAGATGCTGGAAATATTGGATACAAGTTAGTACAAAGACTTGCCAAGGCAGAAGCTTACGGACCACTTACCCAGGGTATCGCAGCTCCTGTGAATGACCTTTCCCGTGGATGCAGCGCTAAGGACATCGAAGGTGTTGTAGCAATCACAGCTGTACAGTGCATGGCAGAGGATAAATAATCCTTTAGATTTGTAATTTACAGATGAAAGTGAGTTCTATGACTGGAAAAAGATTATAGAAGGTCATAGAATATAAGAGGTAATTTTGAATCCGGATGTTTAGGCATCCGGATTCCTAAGGTGTATCTATGAAGATAGTTCCCTTTAGAAAAAATAGATCGAAAAAGAGGTAGAAGAATGAACGTTTTAGTAATTAACTGCGGAAGCTCATCACTTAAATTTCAGTTGATCAACTCTGATTCAGAGCAGGTTCTTGCAAAGGGGCTTTGCGAAAGGATCGGAATCGACGGAAGACTTACTTATCAGCCAGCTGGCGGAGATAAGGCTGTTTCTGACCTTGCAATGCCAACTCACACAGAGGCTATCCAGTTTGTAATCGATGCTCTTACAAATCCAGAGACAGGTGTTGTTAAGAGTCTTGACGAGATCGGAGCTGTTGGCCACCGTCTTGTACACGGCGGAGAGAAATTTGCACAGTCTGTAGTAATCACAGACGAAGTAAAGGCTGCAGTAGAAGAGTGTAACGACCTTGCACCACTTCACAACCCGGCAAACTTAATTGGTGTAAATGCTTGCCAGAAGCTTATGCCAAACACTCCAATGGTAGGTGTATTTGACACAGCTTTCCATCAGACTATGCCGGAGAAGGCTTATATGTACGGACTTCCATATGAGTACTATGACAAGTACAAAGTAAGACGTTATGGATTCCACGGAACCAGCCACAGCTTTGTATCAAAGAGAGCTGCTGAGATTGTTGGAAAATCTTATGATGACTTAAAGACCATCGTTTGCCACCTTGGAAATGGTGCCAGCGTTTGTGCTGTATTAAACGGAAAATCAGTAGATACATCTATGGGACTTACTCCTCTTGAAGGTCTTGTAATGGGAACTCGTTCCGGAGATATTGACCCTGCAATCTTAGAGTTTATCGCTAAGAAGGAAGGTCTTGATATTGATGGACTTATGACTATGGTAAATAAGAAGTCAGGTGTATTTGGATTATCTAACAACTTATCCAGTGACTTCCGCGACCTTGAAGCTGCTGCAGAAGAAGGAAATGCACAGGCAAGAGTTGCTCTTGATGTATTTGCTTACAGAGTAGCAAAATATGTAGGAAGCTATGTAGCAGCAATGAATGGTGTAGATACAATCGTGTTTACAGCAGGTATCGGTGAGAATGATGCTAACGTAAGAGCAGAAGTCCTTAGCTACTTAGGATATCTTGGTATTGAATTAGATGAGAAGGCAAATGATATTCACGGTGAGGAGGCAGTGATCTCCACAGCAGATTCCAAGGTTAAGGTTCTTGTAATCCCAACCAACGAAGAACTTGCGATCGCTCGTGATACTGTAGCCCTTGTAAGCAAATAAATTGCTGCCGGATACAGACAGACTGAATACAGTAAAATAAGTTTTGGATTTTATGGGTTATCTGAATTTTTCTTGTTGACAAAAGATTTCTGCATGATATAATAGTCTAGTGTGTGAATAGGAGACGATACTATGATGTTAAACCTATCAGACGTACTGTCTGAACAGCATAAGGCCATTAGGGAGACCTTTCCTATAGAGATGACCGAATTTGCAGATAGCACAGGGACTTATAGGATTACCTATAAGACACCTCTGAATCTTCACATTTCTTATGTGAAGGACAGAAAGCTTGATGTGAAGGGGACAGCAAACATAAGGCTTATGGCTTCTTGTGATCGCTGCTTGGAGGATGTGGAGATAGAAGTTCCACTTGACTTTGAGCGAAGAGTTTCTACCGATGACCAGGCTTATTATCAGACAGATGATTTAGACGAGAATAACTATATTGACGGATACAGCTTAGATGTAGAACAGTTGATTTACAACGAGTTATTGACAGGGTGGCCGACGAAGATTCTATGCAATGATGACTGCAAGGGCATCTGCAATGTATGTGGTCAGAACCTTAACATGGGAACCTGTGGCTGTGAAGATACAGGACTTGATCCGAGAATGTCAGTTATCCGCGATGTATTTAAGAATTTTAAGGAGGTGTAACCTATGTCAATTTGTCCAAAGAATAAATCTTCCAAAGCTAGAAGAGATAAGAGAAGAGCTAATTGGAAAATGAGCGCTCCAAACCTTGTAAAGTGCAGCAAATGTGGTGAGTTAATGATGCCTCATAGAGTATGCAAGGCTTGCGGTTCTTACAACAAAAAAGAAATCATTGCTATGGATTAATTTCAGGCAGAGGAGAGAGGTTAAGCAGTTTGCTTAGCCTCTTTTTTTGTAACAGGGGTCTTAAACTTCATGGCTGACCGCTTAGCTTTTTTATTGCTGTAACTGTGGTTACATATTGCTTTTTGATTTGATGTTTAGTAAAATGTTCGTAGCAATGCGAGGAGGAAAGAATATGGCAGAGATTACCAATATAGCATTGGACGCCATGGGCGGAGACAATGCACCTGGGGAAATTGTGAAAGGTGCCATTGACGCAATTTTGAGAGAAGCTAATATGAAGGTTTTCCTTGTGGGAAAGGAAGACTTGATCGCTAAAGAACTTTCGAAGTACCAATACCCGAAGGAACAGTTAGAAGTGGTGCCTGCTTCTGAGATTATCGAGATGGCAGAGGTTCCCACTAACGCCATTCGTAAGAAGAAGGATTCCTCTATGGTTGTGGGAATGAAGATGGTGAAGGAGGGGAAGGCAGACGCCTTTGTTTCCGCCGGTAATTCCGGGGCTGTTTTAGTAGGCGGACAGGTGATCGTAGGCAAGATCAAGGGTGTGGAAAGACCCCCTCTTGCTCCTTTGATTCCAACAAAGAAAGGGGTATCCTTGCTGGTGGATTGTGGAGCCAATGTAGACGCAAGGCCATCTCATCTGTTACAATTTGCCAAGATGGGCTCCATTTACATGGAACATGTTTTGGGAATTAAGAATCCAAAGGTTGGTATTGTCAATATCGGCGCTGAGGAGGAGAAGGGCAATGCCCTGGTGAAGGAGACATTTCCCCTTCTAAAAGCAGAAGAGTCTATTAACTTTATCGGAAGCGTGGAGGCCAGAGATATTCCTTATGGAAAGGCTGATGTTATTGTATGTGAGGCCTTTGCCGGCAATATTATCCTGAAGTTATACGAAGGGGTAGGAGCTGTGCTTTTAAGCAAGGTTAAGCAGGGCCTATTGTCAAGTCTTCGGTCCAAGATCGGTGCAGTCTTGATCAAACCGGCCCTGAAGGCGACTTTGAAAGAGTTTGATGCCACAGAGTACGGTGGAGCACCGCTTTTGGGATTAAAGGGCCTGGTGGTTAAAACCCACGGAAGTTCCAAGGCCAAGGAGGTTACCAATACCCTGATGCAATGTGTAACCTTCAAAAAACAGGGAATTAATGAAAAGATTCAGGCCTGTATTCAGAAAGCACCAGAGAGTATGGAATAAGCATTAAAAAGTATTACAAAAAGAGTTAAAAGGAGATTAATAACATGGAATTTGAAAAGATCAGAGACATTATCGCAGATGTATTAAATCTAGACCCAAAGGAGATTACAGAAGATAAAAAGTTTGTGGATGATTTGGGGGCTGATTCCTTGGATATTTTCCAGATTATCATGGGTATTGAGGAATCCTTTGATATTGAGATCGACAATGATGAGGCAGAGAATATCGTAACTGTAGGAGATGCAGTAGAACAGATTAAGAATGCAATCAGTGATTAATACATTTAAGAAAGCCCGTCAGGGCTTTCTTAATTTTAATGAAGAAGGAATTTATTTATGAAAAGTCGTAAATTATCAGAATTAGAAGAAAAAATAGGCTATCAATTTTCTGACAGATCCTTGTTAGAGAGAGCTATGCGTCACAGCTCCTATGCCAATGAAAAACATTTGCCAAAATATGAATGTAATGAGCGTTTGGAGTTTTTGGGAGATGCAGTTTTAGAATTGGTTTCTAGTGAGTTTTTATTTTTTGAACATGGAAAGAAACCCGAGGGGGAACTTACAAAACTTCGTGCCAGCATGGTATGTGAGCCTGCCTTGGCTTACTGTGCAGGGGAGATTGAATTGGGAGATTTTCTCTTTTTGGGCAAGGGAGAGGACGCCAATGGAGGACGCCTTCGGGCATCTATTACTTCTGATGCCATGGAAGCCTTGATAGGAGCAATTTATCTAGATGGTGGTTTTGCTAATGCAAAAGAGTTTATTCTTGAATTTATTCTAAAAGATATGGAGAATAAACGACTCTTTTATGATAGCAAGACTATCCTGCAGGAGATTGTGCAGGGAGAACATACAGGAGATATCCACTATGAGCTTTTGGAGGAATCAGGTCCGGATCATGATAAGAGCTTCAAGGTGGCAGTGTATATCGGGGAGAAGACCTATGGAATCGGCGTAGGCAGAACCAAGAAGGCGGCGGAGCAGGAGGCTGCATATAAAAGTATCCTGCAATTGGGGAAAGAGAAAAAGTAGGTGAAGGATGTATCTTAAAAGTATTGAAGTTCAGGGCTTTAAATCATTTGCCAATCGAATTAAATTTGAATTTCACAATGGTATTACGGGAATTGTAGGCCCTAATGGAAGCGGAAAGAGTAACGTTGCAGATGCAGTACGCTGGGTTCTTGGAGAACAGAAGGTAAAGCAACTTCGAAGCGGTAGCATGCAGGATGTTATTTTTTCGGGAACAGAGAATCGCAAGCCCCTAAGCTATGCCTCTGTAGCCATTACTTTGGATAATTCCGACCATCAGCTGCCTATTGATTTTGAGGAAGTCACTGTTACAAGAAAGCTTTATAGGTCTGGAGAAAGCGAATATCTTATTAATGGCAGTAATTGCCGTCTGAAAGATATTAATGAGCTTTTTTATGATACTGGTATTGGTAAAGAAGGATATTCTATTATCGGTCAGGGACAGATTGATAAGATCCTAAGCGGTAAGCCGGAGGAGAGAAGGGAACTTTTTGAGGAAGCTGCCGGAATTGTTAAGTTTAAGAGGAGAAAGAATCTTTCGGTAAAGAAATTAGAAGAGGAAAAACAGAATCTTGTTCGTGTTAACGATATCTTAGATGAGCTGGAGAAGCGAGTGGGACCTTTGGAGCGGCAGTCTCAGGTGGCTAGAGAATATTTAAAATTAAGAGAAGAGCTTAAATCCTACGATATTAACATGTTCCTTTTGGAGACAGACCGTATAAAAGAACAGCAAAAACAAGTGAATGAGAAACTTGAGAATGCCAAGTCCGAATTAGAAGACAGTAATGAAAAGTATGAGTCTATGAAGGCGGCCTATGATGCTGTGGAAGAGCAGTTGGAGGAGATTGACGGCCAGATCGAAGAATCTAAAAGTCAGATGAATAAGACCAATCTGTTAAAACAGCAGTTAGAAAGCCAGATAGAACTTCTAAAAGAGCAGATTAATAGTGCTAGAATGAATGATGAGCACTATGAGCAGCGGGCAAAAAGCATCCAGGTTGAGATGGAGGATAGGAAAAAGCAGTTAGAGGAACTGACGGCTAAACAGAAGTCTTTAGAGGTTCAGATTAATAAAATACATCAGAATGAGGAGACTTCCAAGCAGTCTTTAGAAGATTTGCAGACTAAGATTGCAGAGATTACGGATAGCATTTCTACAAAGCAAAATCAGATTATGGAACTTCTGAATAACCGAGCTTCAACCAAGGCTCAGATTCAGAAGTTTGATACTATGTTAGAACAGATTCAAACTTCCAAGGCTAGAATTCATTCCCAGATCATTGAACAGGAAAGTATTGCAGCTGCCAAGAAAGAGAAGGCCTTGGAATATCGGGAGAAACTTCAGGAAATTTCTGAGGAGATTCGTTCTCTTTCCAATGAGAATCAAAATCTGGATGCAGAGGTTGAAAAGCTTCAAAAGGACCTGTCCCAAAAGACAGAAGAATATAAAAAAAGTCAGACTTCCTATCACAGAGATGCTTCTAGGTTGGAATCCCTGCGGAATCTTACAGAGCGCTATGACGGCTATGGAAATAGTATTAAGCGGGTTATGGATAGGAAGGATTCGGAAAAAGGACTTTTAGGTGTTGTAGCTGATATTATTAAAGTTCCTAAGGAATATGAGGTTGCCATTGAGACTGCCCTAGGAGGAAGTATCCAAAATATTGTTACAGCAGATGAGGATACTGCGAAGCGTATGATCAATTATTTAAAGAAAAATAAATTTGGTCGTGCCACCTTCCTTCCTCTTACCAATATTCGATCAGGCGGAAAGATTGCAAAAGAAGAGGCCCTAAGAGAGCCCGGGGTTGTAGGTTCTGCAGATACTCTGGTAAATGTGGAGAGTCGCTACAAAGGATTAGCAGAATTCCTCTTAGGAAGAACTCTTGTAGTGGAACATATTGATAGAGGAACTGCTATTGCAAAAAAATATAACCAGTCTCTTAGAATCGTAACGTTAGAAGGGGAACTGATTAACCCTGGTGGATCCATGACTGGTGGTGCCTTTAAAAATTCCAGTAATCTTTTAAGTCGAAGACGTGAGATTGAGGAGTTAGAAGGCAGAGTACACCATTTAAAAGAGCAGATGGAGACCTTAGAAAAGGATACCAATGAGATTCGAAAGAAAAGAGCTGCCTATTATCAGCAGATGGAATCTATTAATTCCAGACTTCAAAAAGCCTATGTCTTGCAAAATACCGCCAAGATGAACTTTGATCAGGCAAATGCTGGTGTAAACCAGGCAAAAGAAGCCTCGGAAGGTTCTAGAAAAGAATTGGAGGAGCTAGATGCCAAGATTACGGAGATTTCCGATAATCAGGAATCGATCAATGTGGAATTAGATACTTCTGAGAATCTAGAGCAAAGCTTAAATCAGGAGATTGAGGATATTCAGAAAGCCTTAGAAGCTTATAAAGAAGAAGAACTAAAGGAAGCCGCAAAAACGGAACAGCTTCACTTGGAATTAGCTTCCCAGGAGCAAAATTTCAGCTTTGCATTAGAGAATATCAGGCGTATTAAAGAAGAGAATGAAAAATATGCTACAGAATTAAAGGAGATGGAAATTGGTAAGGGAAGTGCCTTGGGAGAGATAAAGGACAAGGAAGCCCAGATTGAGAAGTTAAAACTTACCATAGCTGACTCGGCAGATTTATTTAGGGAAATTCAAGAAGAGATTGAGACCTTAAAGACCAAGCGGGAAGAAATGAATCAGAAGAACAAAGACTTCCTGCAAAAGAGAGAAGATTTGTCAAAACACATGACTTCCTTGGATAAAGAAGTATACCGATTAGAAAGTCAAAGAGAAGGCTTAGAAGCTTCTTCGGATAAACAGATTAATTACATGTGGGAAGAATATGAACTTACCTACAACATGGCCAGGGAACTTAGGGATGAGAATCTGACAGATCTAGGCCTTATGAGAAAGCGGATCCAGGAGTTGAAGGCCGGCATTAAGTCCCTTGGAAATGTAAATGTCAATGCCATTGAAGAATATAAGGAAGTTTCTGAACGCTATGAATTCTTAAAAGGGCAGCATGACGATTTGGTAGAAGCAGAGGCTACTTTAGAGAAGATTATAGAGGAACTTGACAATGCCATGCGTAAGCAGTTTAAAGAACAGTTTGCTAGGATAGCTAAGGAATTTGACCTTGTCTTTAAAGAGCTTTTCGGAGGAGGAAAGGGAACCTTAGAACTTATGGATGACGAGGATGTCCTTGAGGCAGGCATTAAGATTATCGCTCAGCCTCCGGGAAAGAAGCTGCAGAATATGATGCAATTATCCGGTGGAGAGAAGGCCCTTACAGCTATTTCCCTGCTTTTTGCTATTCAAAACCTGAAGCCTTCGCCTTTCTGTCTTCTAGATGAGATTGAGGCGGCTCTGGATGATAGCAACGTTGATCGGTTTGCAGGATATTTACATAAATTAACCAAGAGTACCCAGTTTATTGTAATTACGCACAGACGTGGAACCATGAATGCAGCTGACAGACTTTATGGTATTACCATGCAGGAGAAGGGTGTATCCACCCTTGTCTCTGTAAGTTTGTTGGAAAATGAGCTAACAAAGTAGCTGAAAAGGTAGAGGAACAGATAAAGAAAGGAAATTGATATGGGGGAAGAAAAAGTTGGATTTTTCAAACGACTGGTATCCGGCCTTAGCAAGACCAGAGACAGTTTTGTAAATGGCATGGACAGTATTTTTCATAGCTTTTCTCGCATTGACGAGGATTTCTATGAAGAGCTGGAAGAAACCCTGATTATGGGAGACTTAGGTGTAAATGCCACCTACAATATTTTGGATGATCTCCGGGACAAGGTGAAGGAACGCCATATTAAGGATCCTATGGATTGTCGCCAGATTTTAATTGACAGCATTAAAGAGCAGATGGATGTGGGAGAGACTGCCTACGAATTTGAAAATCAAACTTCTGTAGTGATGGTAATTGGGGTAAACGGTGTAGGAAAGACCACCACCATTGGAAAGCTGGCAGGAAAACTAAAGGCTCAAGACAAGAAGGTGATCATGGCTGCAGCTGATACCTTCCGGGCGGCAGCGGGAGAACAATTGAAGGAGTGGGCCAAGAGGGCCCAGGTGGATATCGTAAGTAGTCAGGAAGGGTCTGACCCTGCCTCTGTGGTCTACGATGCTGTGGCAGCAGCAAAGGCCAGACATGCAGATGTGCTTCTTTGCGATACTGCGGGAAGACTTCACAATAAGAAGAATCTTATGGAAGAGCTGCGAAAAATGAACCGAATCATCGACAGAGAATTTCCGGAAGCATTCAGAGAAACTCTAGTGGTACTGGATGCTACTACTGGTCAGAATGCCCTGCAGCAGGCCAAGGATTTTAATGATGTGGCGGATATTACGGGAATTGTCCTAACCAAGATGGACGGAACTGCCAAGGGAGGAATTGCTGTAGCAATCCAGTCAGAGCTTGGCATTCCGGTAAAATATATTGGAGTGGGAGAAAGCATTGACGACCTTCAGAAGTTTGATGCAGATACCTTTGTAAATGCCTTATTTGCAAGAGAGCAGGATAAGGAAGAAGCGGAAGAAAGTTCTGAAGAGGATTCTGCAGAGTCTGATCCTGAGGAAGGCTTTCTTGCCGAAGACTTCTTAGATGACGAGGACCTTGATGAAGAAGAATGGGACGAGGATGATTTCGAAGAAGTAGAATGGGATGAAGAAGACCTGGATTTTGAAGAATAACTTTCAGAAAAACAACACAAATGTGCCAGATTGGTGTATGATGTACATCGATGACATAAGTATCAGAAAGGTTAGGTGAGGAAAATGGGAGAAGCAAATCAGCTCACCATTGGGAAATTTGAAGAAGCTAGCGAGATTGTTAAGAAGGTTACGAACCCTACAAAGCTGATCTACAGTGAGTATTTAAGTCAGCAAACCGGTGGAAAGATTTATCTGAAGCCTGAGAATATGCAGTATACAGGAGCATACAAGGTTCGTGGCGCCTATTATAAAATTAGCACCATGACAGAGGAAGAAAGAAGCAGAGGCCTTGTGGCTGCATCTGCCGGAAATCATGCCCAGGGAGTTGCTTATGCAGCCCAGAAATTTGGCTGTAAGGCTACTATTGTTATGCCTTCTGTCACCCCTCTTATTAAGGTGAACCGTACAAAAAGCTATGGTGCAGAGGTAATTCTCTACGGAGATGTGTATGATGATTCCTTTGCCTATGCAAAAGAATTGGCAGAAAAGCAGGGATGCACCTTTGTCCATGCCTTTGATGACTTAGATATTGCTGCGGGACAGGGAAGTATTGCCATGGAGATCATCCAGGAGCTTCCAACTGTAGATTATATTTTGGTTCCTGTAGGCGGTGGTGGATTGATTACCGGTGTTGCCACCCTGGCTAAGATGTTAAATCCGAAAATTCGTGTTATTGGTGTAGAGCCGGCAACAGCTGCCAGTATGACAGCTGCCCTTGCTGAGGGAGCACCTATAGAATTAGAAAGCGCTAATACCATTGCAGATGGTACTGCTGTAAAGAAGGTGGGAGAAAAGATTTTTCCATATGCCAAGGAGAATATTGATGAGGTTCTCTTGGTGGAAGACGATGAACTTATCGGAGCATTCCTTGATATGGTAGAAAGCCATAAGATGGTAGTAGAAAATTCCGGGCTTCTTACAGTGGCAGCCCTTCGCCAGCTGGATTTGAAAAGTAAGAAGGCTGTGGCAATCCTCAGCGGTGGTAATATGGATGTAATTACTATGTCTTCCATCGTGCAGCACGGATTGATTCAGAGAGATCGTATTTTCTCAGTATCTGTCCTGCTTCCGGATAAGCCGGGAGAGTTGGTTCGGGTGGCATCTACTATTGCAGATGCAAAAGGAAATGTTATTAAGCTGGAACATAACCAGTTTGTAAGCACCAACCGTAATGCGGCTGTGGAACTTCGAATTACCATGGAGGCCTTTGGAACAGATCATAAGAGCGAAATTTTACAGGCTTTAGAGGATCAGGGATTCCGGCCAAGAGAGATAGGAGCAAAACTTTACTAGGAGTTTGATTTTCTAGAAATTATGAGAGGAAGCAAGAAGGGATCTTGCTTCCTTTTAAACGTCAAAGTTTATGAACTTTTAACAATTTTTTATATTAATTTTGAGCTAGGGTTGACAATAAAAAAAGGGTTGTATACAATAATACATAGTCAAAAATGATTAAGAAATGATAAATAGCAGTAAGCTATTTGGGGGATTTATAGAAATGGAAGATTACAAAGACCGGTCCTTGCGTGGTCGGGTATTTCAAAAAATCAGAGAAGATATTTTAAGAGGAGCTTATAAGGAGCATGACGAGCTTAAGGAGATTTCCATTGGTGAAAAGCTAGGGGTAAGTCGGACCCCGGTCAGGGAAGCTCTCAGACAGTTGGAGCTGGAAGGCTTGGTAACTATTATTCCAAACAAGGGAGCCTATGTTACAGGTATCAGCAACAAGGACGTTCGGGATATTTATATGATCCGCTCTCATCTGGAGGGAATGTGTGCAAGATGGGCTACAGAGAATATTAACGATGAGCAGATTGAAGAGTTAGAGGAGATTATTCTCCTGTCAGAATTTCATTTGCAGAAGAAGACCGGTGCCCAGGCAGAACAGGTATCAGAACTTGACAGTAAGTTTCATGGGATCTTGTACCAAGCCAGCAACAGTCGGATCCTAGAGCATGTTTTGTCAGATTTTCATAAATACGTACAAGTTTCAAGAACTGCTTCTGTGGAGGCGAAAACCAGAGCTCAGAAGTCTATTGAAGAGCACCGTGAAATTTTAGAAGCTATTAAGGCTAAAGACGGAGACCTGGCAGAGAAGCTGGCCCATGAGCATATTTTAAAAGCCATGGATAATTTACATTTGGAATACGAAGAATAGATTATTTTAGATAGGTTTCAGATAAATTTCAGATAAATTATAGGAAAAATTATAGGAAACAGGAGAGATTATATGAGCAGCTGTGAATCATGTTCCAATTATGAATACGATGAGGATTATGAGTGCTACACCTGCTCTATGGATCTGGATGAGGATGAATTATATCGCTTCATAAGCAGTTCCTATAAAGATTGTCCCTATTATAGTCATGATGATGAATATGCCATAGTGAGGCATCAAATGTAATATAGCACGAACCCGATATAAGAGTTTGTAAGATAAACCTTGAATTGCTAAGCCATAGGATTCGAAGTTTTTTTGTGGGATTGTGTAAATTTTGTGTAAAATTATTGGTAAAATAGTGAAAATGATTGAAAAATATTATATTTCTACTATAATTTAAAAACAAAAACTAGTGACTATTCTTGATTTGAAAACTGACGAACCAAGGCTGAAGGAGAAATCAGAGCTATGAAAATAATGGAAGAAATTATCATTGCCAATGGAATGTCTATTCTCATGATGTTGTTTCTTTTGGATTGTCGAAGGAAGAATCGAGAGAGTATTCGGACAGAAGATAAGATTTATGACTATATGGCCGCAACTACTTTGGCAGGGGCAGCCTTAGAGACCATTGCCTTTCTTGTGGACGGGCAGGAATTTTCGACAGGCATTTTTTTAAATTATCTTGCCAATAGCCTTTGCTTTTTAGGGACGGTGACAGTTGGCTTTTTATGGTGTATTTATGTGGAGCTTCATATTTACAAGAATTATAAGAGGGCTTTTCACAGGGCCAATTTTTTAGCAATCCCCTGGATTGTTGAAGTGATAATGATCCTTGTGAATCTATTTGGCACTAATGTTTTATTCTATATAACTGAATATAATGTATACCAACGTGGAACTTGCGTTCTTGTAGGTTATATATCCTTAATGATCTACTTCTTTTATAGTATCTTTGTGGTGTTTCATTCGGAAAAACAAGGGATTAATGTAACTTTTTTCCCGGTCATGTATTTTGTAGGACCTTGTATTGCAGGAGTGCTGATTCAGCTTTTTCGCTATGGGATTACAGCAGCCTGGTTATCGGTTGCCCTGGCCCTCACTTTTGTACAGATGCAGAATTATTCGGAGAATTTACTGGTGGATGATCTTTCAGGCCTATATAATCGGCGATACATGAACCGGGTTCTGAAAAAGTACAATGTCAACAGAGGCAAAAGTCTCTACGGCATTATGATGGATGTGAATGATTTTAAGAAGATTAATGATAATTTTGGACATTCCACAGGAGATCATGCAATTTCCGTTATGGGAGATATTCTTACCAGAGCCTTGCCGGAAGGTGGCTTGGCTATGCGTTTCGCCGGAGATGAATTTATTATTCTTCTGATTGATGCAGAAGAGGAAGATGCTAAGCAGATGGTAAAGAACATTCATGGGACCCTTGCCAGTTTTAATGAAGGAGGCGTGGAGCAGTTTAAACTATCTGTATCTGCAGGCTATACCCAGTATACTAAGGAAGATACAACAGAAAGCTTCTTAAAACATATGGATGAGCGTATGTATGAGATGAAGAGAGAATATCATAGGACTCACAAAAAAGATATTTAAGAAGAAAATAAGAATCTTACGGAAGAGGTGTTTTCCGTGAGATTCTTTTTGTTTATGGGTCTATAATTTATCTTTTTAGTGATTCGAGGGTTAGTAAAACCTAATCTATTGACAGGCCGATCTTACAGTGCTATCCTACATAAGGATGATATCCAAGTATATTACTAGGAATTAAAAAAGGAAGGTGGATCTATGAAGCTTTCTACAAAAGGAAGATATGGCCTTCGTGCCATGATAGACCTGGCCAGATATAGCGAGGATGCACCGGTATCTATTAGCAGCATTGCAGCCAGACAGGGGCTTTCAGATGGATATTTGGAACAGCTGGTGGCACTTCTTCGAAAGGCAGGACTTGTAAAGAGCATTCGGGGAGCTTCCGGAGGTTATGTTTTGACAAAGGATCCGGGAGATATATCCGTAGGTGATGTGCTTCGTGCCTTGGAAGGAAGCCTGGAGCCGGTAAAGTGCTCCGCTTTTTATGATGGAGAGGGGTGCACAGCTGCCGGAGGATGTGTGACCAAGTATGTTTGGCAAAAAATCAATGACAGCATCAATCGCACCGTGGATGAGATGACCTTAGAAGAGTTAGTAAAGGAAAGTAAAAATTTGAATCCAAAAGGGTCTTCTGAAAATGGGGTACAATGTGAAAAGTAAGAAAAGCATGCCCCGGAGAGAATTTAACAAGCTTAAGGGAGGAAAGTAAAATGAGCAGATTCATTTATTTAGATAATGCAGCCACTACAAAGACTGCACCGGAAGTTGTGGAGGCTATGCTTCCATATTTTACAGAGAAGTTTGGAAATCCCTCCAGTGTTTACAGCTTCTCCTCCGGAAATAAGGAAGATATTACAAAACAAAGAGAGATTATAGCAGGCGCCTTAGGAGCGAATGCCAATGAGATTTATTTTACAGCTGGTGGTTCTGAGTCAGACAACTGGGCTCTTAAGGCTACGGCAGAAGCTTATGAGAATAAGGGAAAGCATATTATTACTACTAAGATCGAACACCATGCAATTCTTCATACCGCTGAGTATCTGGAGAAGAGAGGTTTTGAGGTAACCTATGTAGGGGTGGATGCTGACGGTAAGGTGAAGTTAGATGAGCTAGAGGCTGCTATTCGCCCAGACACTATTCTTATTTCCGTAATGTATGCTAATAATGAAATCGGAACAATTCAGCCTATTAAAGAGATTGGACAGATTGCCCATGATCACAAGATCTTGTTCCACACTGACGCAGTCCAGGCCTTTGGACAGGTACCGATCAATGTAGATGAATGTCACATTGATATGCTAAGTGCCAGTGGACACAAGTTAAATGGTCCTAAGGGAATCGGTTTTTTATATATTCGCAAGGGAGTGAAGATCCGTTCCTACGTTCATGGAGGAGCACAGGAGAGAAAACGCCGTGCGGGTACAGAGAATGTTCCAGGAATTATTGGACTTGGAAAGGCAGTATCCCGTGCAGTAGAATCCATGGATAAGAGAACCTCCTATGAGAAAGAATTAAGAGATTATCTTATTGAGCGGGTCATGGCAGAGATCCCTTATACCAAGTTAAACGGTCACAAGACTGACCGTCTGCCTAATAATGCCAACTTTAGCTTCCGGTTTATCGAAGGGGAATCTATGCTGATTATGTTGGATATGAAGGGCATTTGCGGATCCAGTGGATCAGCATGTACATCAGGATCCTTAGATCCCTCCCACGTGCTTTTGGCTATTGGACTCCCCCATGAAATCGCCCACGGATCCCTTCGTCTTACCTTAAATGAAGAGATTAGCAAAGACGACATTGATTATGTAGTAGACAATCTGAAAGAGATTGTGGCAAGACTAAGATCTATGTCCCCTCTTTACGAAGATTTTATCAAAAAGCAGAATGTGTAAACTGAAGATACATAGAGAACTGTTAGAAGTAAAATACGTAAAAATTAGATGCATAGATATTTGTGAAAAAGGAGAATATTAAGTTTGAAACAAAGAAGTAGAGGTTACCCGAGAAAATAGAGCATAACAAAGAAACCATCCCAGGGATAGCTTGAAAAATTAAATATTAACGCAACACCTAATCAGGAAACGGATAAAGGATCATCCTTTATGATGTAGCCCCGTTGTTTTAAAAGATTAAGTGCTTGTGAAGTGGAAAGAACTTTTTCTTCCTTCACAGGACGAGATTCAAGAAAACCTTCTGGTGTATATGGCTTTAAATCTGAGAGTATGTGCCAGATAGCGGTCAGGATCATACGACAGATAGCAATGATGGCTTTCTTGTGACCACGGCGTGCTTTGATACGCTTGTAGCGGTTGGTAAATTCTAAATGTTTCTTCGATTTGATTAAAGCATTTGCAACTTGTACCAGAACTGGTTTAAAATAGGAACCAGCACGGGAAATCCGAGTGGATTTGATTTTTTGATTGCTTTGATCGTTACGAGGACAGCATCCTGCCCATGAGACGAGGTGTTTAGCTGTGGGGAAGACAGACATATCAGCACCAATCTCAGAAAGCACTTGAATAGCAGTAAGTGGATTCTTATCGAATCCGGGAACAGTCCTTATTAAATTTAAAGCAGCCTCATATTTATCACTGAGACGAAGGATTTCCTGTTCTACTTCTGAAATGTGTTTATTGAGCTCATCAATGTGATCAAGGCACTGTCTAAGTTTAACAGCTTGTTCTTTAGAAATAGCACCATCAATAGCAGATTGGATTTCTTCAATAGGAGTTTTGCATCTGCGATCAACGAAAGGTGCTACATCAAATTTTTCCCCAGGGTGTTGCAAAATCTGTTCTGTGATAGAACGAGAAGATTTACCAAATACATCTGAAAAAACATCGTCAAGTTTCAAATTAGATACAGTAAGACAATTTTGAGCACGATTCTTCTCACCAGTAATCATACAGGTGAGTTTGAAACGATATCTTACGAGATCACGAAGCTCCCGGATGTCGGCAGGTGGAATAAAGGAAGGTTTAACCATGCCACACATGTAAAGATCACAGATCCATTTTGCATCTTTACGGTCGGTCTTATTTCCTTTCATCGGCTTTGTATATTTGGGATGAGACAGAGTAACCCAAACATTGTGTTGTTCTAAGATGTTAAAAACAGGAATCCAATACTTGCCGGTAGATTCCATGCAGACATCATTGCAGTTGTACTTAGCAAGCCAGTCACACAGCTCATTCAATCCTTTTGTAAAAGAAGAAAAGCGAGCCTGCTTGTACTCTGTACGATTGTTGGAATCAGTGATACCGA
>CAVAKZ010000043.1:0-18658 GCA_963589425.1 Parabacteroides distasonis
ATGTCAGTACCACAATGAATGTCTATGCCCACTCTACAAGAAAAGCAAAGCGAAATTCTGCCAGACTTCTTGATAAAGTAGCAGGCAACGACTAAATAAAAAGTTCCCTTATTTCCCTTGCGGATTCCGCATAAGGGCAAAAATAAGGGAAAATACATATCATTTCACTATCTAATGGGCTGGAAAGCCCGTAAAATAAGGAAAGTTCAGGAAATCTCTCCACAAATCCCGATTTTCTTCGTTTATGCAAGAGATAAGAGATTAAAGAAACAATACCAACTAGAGTATTTACAGAAAAAAGAGCAGGAAATGACAGAGCTGACCTTTAAAGACCTAGTAACAGGTGCCTTTAACAGAAATCGTTTTGAAAAGGCAAAAGATCAGATTGATATGAAAAAGATGTATGCTTTGGTATCTATAAGTATTAATCATGTAGAATATTTTAAAAGAAAATATGGAGTGTTTTTTACAGATGAAATCTATCGCAAAGGTGTGATGATCATCAGAACTCATACCAAAGAGAAGATAGATATCTACCGAGTGTCAGAGAATATTTTTTATTTCTGGTTTATGGAACCCATTCAGTTGGAAAATTATATTTATGATCTGAAAAATGCATTCCGGGAGGAGGGAAAGAAAGTAGACCTTCCCCTATCCTTTTCCGCCGGAGGGATTTATAACAATGCAGTGGGAAAAGAACATATTGATGAGCTGATTGCTCGCTGTGATAAGATGAGATGCCTAGATGAGAAGCATGCAGAGGCAAAATTCATTGAGGGCAGGGTTAAGATGTTATAAGAAACTGGAGGGGATGTTATGGAGTTGGATGAAATGAAATTACAATCAGTACTAAATGCAATCGATGAAAATATATTTTTTAAGGATACCGAAGGTCGATATGTGATGGCTACCCATACCTGTCAAATGTTGTCAGGAGATGGGGAACCTGATTTTTCGATTTATGGTAAAACAGACAAAGAGGTTCAAGTGGACAAGGCCTTGGGAGAAAAATTCTACCAGGAAGACATGGAAATTGTTCGAAGCAGAGAGCCTATGAAATATGTGCAAGAGATGACCTTTCCTCAGGGCAGCTTCTTCTATGAGATTAAGAAAAATCCTGTGATAGACGAGAATGGAAATCTTATTGGGATTACCGGAATTGTAAAAGACGTGACAGAATCAGTGCGTTTGTACAAGAAGATAGAAAAATATAGCGTCACCGATGAAATGACACAGACCTACAATCGGTCCTACTACGAGTCGGGAAAATATAAAGAAAATCTACAGTATCCGCTAGTAGCAGTAATGATCGATATTAATCATTTGAAATTTTATAATGACAACTTTGGTCATAAAGAGGGAGATACGCTTATAAAAACCATTGTCAATAATATTCAATCCCACTTAAGGGAGAAGGACCAATTGATTCGTTTTGGTGGAGATGAATTCTTGCTATTGTTACAGGAATGTGATGAGATAAAAGGGGAGAAAATTGTAAATCGGATTCGACAGGTAGAAGAAAAGATTCAGTTGCAGAATATTCCCATTGGAGCAGCTTATGGCATGGCAAAGGCAGAGACTCCGGAAGAGTTGGAAAAAGCCATTCTAGATGCGGACAAGGCAATGTATATTGACAAGAAAAAAAAGAAATAAAAAGTACTCTCAGAGTCTAGAAAAAAGATTCTGAGAGCTTTTTTTATGTTACAATGATAGCAAGTATGTAACGAGGGTTTAGAATAGTTTTAAGAGAGGGAGACGTATGAATATTATTGTATGTATTGATGATGGGGGAGGCATTCTTTTCAATCATCGAAGGGTCAGCAAAGACCGGGTGCTGGTGCAGTGGATTGCTGAATATGTGGAAGGAAAGCTGGTCTTGGCTTCCCTTTATTCAGGAGACTTGTTTGCTGAATGCCAACCCAGGCCGAAGCTTATGATAGCGGAGGATTATTTAAGCAAGGGGGCAGATGAGAAAGATGCCTTTTGTTTTGTGGAGGAAGATACTTTTAAAGAATACCTTCCGAAGATTGGCCGCATTCTCTTATGTAAATGGAATCGAAGATATCCCTCGGATGTAAAATTTCCTTTGGATATTTTGAAAGATTTTGAGGAGAAAAATAGCTGGGAATTTCCCGGCTCCTCCCATGAGAAGATTACAGTAGAGGAGTGGATGCGAAGATGAAGCAAAGACAGAAATATAAGAAGTTATGGTCCTTTTTAATTGGGGTTTTTTGTATCTTAAGTTTTTGCGGGACGCCTTTAGGGAGTCTGCCCTGCCTGGCGGAAGAAAATGTTTACAATAGCCAGGGGGAGAGCCTGGTAAATCTTGGCAGTATTCCGGAGTACTCCGGCGATGCCTATGTGACTATTAATAATAATGTCCCCTTTTTCTCGGATTCGGACCTGACTACGGAGTCTTTTGAAAGCTATAGTAACTTGGATTCTCTGGGCCGATGTGGTGTGGCCTATGCCAATGTATGTAAAGATACCATGCCCACGGCCAAGAGAGGAAAAATCGGTTCCATAAAGCCTACAGGATGGCATACGGTAAAATATGACAATGTAGATGGCAAATATTTATACAACCGCTGCCACTTGATCGGTTACCAGCTGACGGCAGAAAATGCCAATAAAAAGAACCTGATCACAGGAACCAGGTATCTGAATACCCAGGGAATGCTGCCTTTTGAAAATATGGTGGCAGACTATGTAAAAGAAACCAACCACCATGTTTTATACCGTGTAACTCCCTTGTTTAAGGGAAATAACCTGCTGGCAAGTGGAGTCCTCATAGAAGCAAAATCTGTGGAGGATAAGGGAGCAGGAATCTCCTTTAATGTTTTCTGTTACAATGTACAGCCGGGAATCAGTATTGACTATGGAATCGGTGATAGCTCCAAATCAGATGGAAGTTCATCGACTTCCGGCAAGGAGGGTAGTGACGGATCTTCAGGAGGGGCAGCTGCAGCGACTACAGCCCCTGTTTCCCAGGCGGCGACACAGCCAGAGGCTCAGCAGTCAGAAAATTCCCAGACTACGGATGCCACAGTAAAGGTACACATTACCAATACAGGATCCAAGTATCACAATGCAGGCTGCAGGACCCTAAAGAGTGATATAGAGGTTAGCTTAGAGGATGCCAAGGCCAGAGGATTGGAGCCTTGTAAGATCTGCAATCCGCCACAATAATTTAATAAAAAGTAGCCCTTTAATAAAATTAATCGTATATCTAATTACGACAACAAAAAAGAACTTAAAAAATTAGAACGGTATAGCAAGTAAATAAAAAAGACAAGAAAGGACGATACTATGTGCAAACCAACAGCAGTTCAAAAAAATAAGACAAATGTACAGCAAAACCAGGTACAGAAAAATGAGCAAGAGGCTCAGGCATTACTCAAGCAGTTTCAGGTAAAACAGGACGTTATGCTCCAGAACAAAAAGATGGAGGAGCAACTTTTTAAGACTTATATGGAGGATCAGGATACTTACAAGAAGGAGTGGCCTTTATCATCCAAGCACAAGTTGGATACGAAGGTGTTTAATAATATCAAAGAACGTTTTCTTGAAACTGACAGCAAGTTTGTACCAGGCTATGACATGGATGTAGCTGACTTTTTGAAAAAAAAAGTAAATGACACAAAGACCATCCTTGCTGAAACAGACAATTATCAGAAGTCAAAAGGCTATAAAAGTGTGAGTGGCCGTAAAGAGATGATGGCAAAAGGTTTCAGCTTTAATAAATATGTTCTTTCAAAAGATCAATTAGAAGCCATTGAATGTGTTAAAGAAAATGATAAAGAAAGCATCGAAGATGCCGTAAAAGTGGTAGATACGGCACTGGCTAAGTGCAAAAATATTAAAACGAAAGCAAAGCAGAAAGCCTCTGATGATAATTTTGAAGTTTCAAAATTAAGTGAAAAACAAAAAACACAGATTAGCAATTTGAAGTCTATATGGGATCTGCTTAGCGATTTTGATAAGCCTCTAAATAAAACCGAAAACCCAGTTGGTGCAAAAGCCATCTTTAACAAAAGCGACTTTAGAAGCTATTCAGAAGTACTCGTAAAATTTAAAAAGGCTGGTAGTAAGAAACAGGAATCAATGATTTTTGACTGGGATAAGGTTAAAATTATTCAAAGCTGTATGGTCAAAGGTGTAGGAAAAGAAGTTCGTTCCATGGAAAAGACGGAAGACCTAAAAGCCTTTACAGATGAGATGACGGTAGCCATTGCTAAGATGATAGCAGAGTTTTTGGTAGAAAAATATAACATTGATCCGGCAGGAACTACATATGAGAAGCTCTTGATTAATCTTGTATCAGCAAGATATTTTGATAAAGATAACCATGTGATTAATTTAGATAATCAAGATATGAAATCAGCTGATAATAGGCTCCTTAAAGAGCTGGATTTTGCAGAGCTGTTCAAGGCTAATCACGATCCAGTAGAAGATTTATTGAAATTAAGAAATTACAGCGAACAAGTTTTGGAAATCGAAGAAAACAAAGCTTATCAGGAGGCCGGTAGTAAGCGAGTTGACTCATTGACAGAGCATATGGACAGAACCAAGGAGCGTTTAAAAAATACTCTCAGCGTTTTTTATGGACAAATGGGCAAAGACGTAGATAATAATGAAGCTTTTTTAAAGAAACGTATTGAAGATCCAGAGATTAACGGAAACATCAAGGCTGAGATAGAAGCACAAATTAATGATTATAATGGTTATAAACAAGCAATTATTGAGTCTATACCAAACTTTGATTTAAAGGGTCGTTCTATTGGTGATATCAAGCTGACTGAAATCAAGGCTATAGGTAAAGACGCTAGTTATGAGAGTATACGGGAAATTGGCCAGGTCTACCTAGGTGGCCTAGGAAAAATGGACGATTTCACATACTGGGACGAGAATGACGTGAACCGTTATGAGGCGGCTGAACGGATCTTTGATTGCACTGAAAAATTGGCAGATATGGTAAAAGTTACCATAGAAAAAAACGGTGATAAGGGAACTGGACAGATACGTACAACCGACTATAAAATTACGGATGAGGCTTTTGAAAATCTAAATAAAAGTTGTAGGGATTTAGAAAAAACCCTTAAAAAAAAGGTAAAGAAAATATGTGACAAGAATAAGAGTGCGCATCCTGAACTTGAGAACTATGCAAATGGGAATTGGCGGATTAGCATAAATGAGTTTTTTAATGAAAACCTTAAGCCAGAATATGACTTTATGTTAAAGGAATTAAAGGACAGCGATGAGGGTAATGTCCTTTTTGCCACTCTTTCTGAAATACGTAGTGTTTCTAAGGCTATCGATAAATATCGTAACGACTTGGTAGATGTTATCAGTAAAAAGGAGGATGTGAAAGAATATTATTCCAATATAAGCGAGGTAGAGAACAATCTAAAGGATATAAAAGAAAGATTAGATTGTACCTATCTAGATCCTACAACCTACCAGGAATATCAAAAAGCAGATGAATTTAAATCTAAGTTTGAGGCAATGCTTGCTCTCTCTACTGACATGTACAAGACTTCTAAGTCAGACAAAGATTCAGAACAGCAAAAAATAGATGTGGGCCGCAGGACCTATAAGCTGTTGGAAGGCTTTCAAAAGTTCAAGAATGAACTGGCAGAAAATGATTCTCTACAGAAAAGTGTACAGGGAAGAAAATTAATAGAAAAAACAGTCCGTATGCAAGAATCTTTAGTTGATAGACTTGTGGAAGAGAAAAAGGAAGAATTGGCATTTTACGAGGGTAATCTTCTTAAAATAAAGCTTAATGAGTTCAGGAAAAAAAATGGCAAGATAGATGAAAAGATAGAAAATCTCAGAAAACAAAATGAAAACAACGATAGTAGAGATGCCGAAAAAGCACTGTTAAAATATGTGGAAGAATACAATGCTCTCAAGGAAGATATGGATGCATATCTGGAGCGCTATGCAGAGCTAAAGAATAATTCTTACTATGTAAAGGAAGTGGCTGTTGTAGAGGAAGCTGTGACAAGACAGCTTAGAAATATTGATAGTGCAAGGCTTTTTAGCTGCTATAAGGATCTGGTGGAAACAGATGAATATGCTAGTTGTATTCATAAAGGCGCCTACTCAGATGAAGATAAGTTAGCTGACAAGTATAAGTCCTTTATGGAAAAAGTATCTGGTAGAAATAAACTTGGAACCTTTGATAATCAAAAAAAGCTTGATGGGAAGAATATTGATAAAAATCTGGAATTAGAGATTACAGACAAGGAAATTGAAGAAGGACTTGATTCAGTGCTTGACATAGCACTTGTTAGTGCAAGAATGAAAAAGGCAGGTTTAAACTCTGAAATTATCTTGCAAAAAATGAACTATCCAGGGGATACTCTGAAGGATATCTTTACAGAGAGAGGGACAGGAACTTATATCTCTGTCCTATCAGATAGTAAAGTTGCACAGAAATGGTTTAAGACAAAGGCAGAGCAATTTGTTAAATCTTGTGAGAAGGTCGTAATAGAAGCTAAGACAAAGGCAGAAAATAGCTTTAAAGATAGAAACCTTTTAAACGCTGCAGAGATTGGCATATATATTGTAGCGCAGACCCAGCTTGGAACTCAGATCGAAGTGTTACGGCAAATAGGTAAGGCCTTGAAGATTAAACCAGAAAATGAGCTGGAGAGTCTATATGAGGAAATAAAATTTAGTAAGGAAGATGCTAGTAAGAACCAGGGCTTTGAAGAGGATAATAAAGACATCCTTTATGAGGAAGGGCTTAAGGCATATAGTGAACTTAAGGCAGATAATAACCGAGAGGTTGTCTACAAGAAAAAAACTCAGGCAATGTTAGATAAATTAGCTGCTTTTAAGGATGATCTTGGTAGCGATAATCTTAAATTTACGGCAGATTATGATAAGCTTTTGGAAGTTGAGAAACTGCGTTCTTCTAATTCAAAAGAATTTAACGATGTAAAGCAGGCTGCAGAAGTAGTGAAGGATATGTCTGCTGAGATGAAAAAACTTATAACGGATCCGCAGTTATATTCCCAAAGCCGTGTAAAAGACAAATTAAATGCTATTAATCAGGCCTACGATTCCCTTTTGAAAGCAACAAGTGTGTATATTAGTACCAGAAGTGTGTTCTATAGAGGTAGGTCGGATTCTGGTAAAAAAAGGCTTGCGGCTATCAAAGAAATAGAAGCACATGCAAAAGCGCAGAAATTAGCATATGCTTCCTTGGAAGCTCCGCTTGTGGCTTACAAAAAAGATGAAACTATTGATGTAAGCGCATGTGTACAGCAACTTAAGGAATTTAAAGATCAGAAAAAAGATCAGTTTTATGATACTTTTGTGGACTTTAAGGATCGCTTTAAAGACCTGTTAGATTATAACGGAAGCGAGGATACTTTAGACAGTACTGCAGGTGTAAATCTTTTTGTAGACCTCAAAAAAGAGGAATTGCTTCTTCAGAAACAGGCGGTAGATGAGATAGTAGCTGGAGCCGAAAAAATAAGACTAGAATGCACAAAGACTGATGCAAAGTCTAATAAGGTTGCTATGTATTCGAAATGGATTCGTTGTTTTGATTTTTACAAGAAGTACGAAAATAGCTGTCCACAGGATGCTAAAGAAGCGGTGGAGTCAATCCGAGTTATGGCTCGTGATTATTTAAACGGCAGAGATGCCGAGGGAGTTGTAACCAACTTAAATGCTGAAAAGAAGGAACTGCGTATTTTGTCCCTTAAGATTAAAAATAACCAGGAACTATCGACGGAAGAAAAAGCACGGGCCATGCGTCTGAGATTCCGTTATGATCCATTTATGACCGGTGTAAAGAAGTACAAGAAGGACTACAAGAAGGATCCAGCTTTTGTAGCAGATTATAAGGATGCACTTGAAGACTTTGATTTGATAAATAAGAAAGTGGCTTTCTATAGTAATGATCCAGAGACATTCAAGAAAATCTTGGGATCAGCTAAGACAAAGATGGATCAGGATTTGACACATGCAAGAGAAGTAATTGCAGACCATGCATATGCTCTGACTGACATGAAAGGGAAGGCTGCTCTTACCATCAAAAACACCCTTGAGGAGATCACCTATTTCTTCTCTTTGTATGTCTACAATAAAGAGAATAGCGGTATAAGTGAGGATGAGATTCAATTCTACAATGCCCAAAAGAATAATCTGGAAGAGCTTCTGACAAGTAATATTGCAAAAATGCTGGTAGAAGAAGATTATGGCGCAGTTTACGAAAAGACTGATGAAAAAGTGGAGGCAGGTTATACAACTTCCCTTAAAAATATTGTTCCGGTGGACAAGCGCATGGAAGAGTATAGGGCCTATATGAATAAAACTCCTGAAGAGAAGACTGCAGAAAGGATTACTGCGGAAGATCAGGTGTCCCATACTTTAAGGTATATCGTTCAGGTAGAAGCTGAAAATGCTCAGCTACAGGACATAAAGACACTGAGCAAGACATCTCCATATATGGCTAATGAATTGGAGAAGCAGCTTGAAGTAAGAACGCAATTTGAAAAGCAACTTGTGGGTCTAAACAAAGAGAAAGATAAAGAGAAAATAACCACCCTGATGAAGGCTATGGTTAATACAGCAGGAGACTACTATAAGATTCTTAAGGCGAAAGAGAATAAAATACTTGGCCAGCAGATGAGTTCTGATCAGGAAAGAATGCTCTATTATTTTACAAGCTTTAGCAAGTATTATGATGAGGCTAAGATTTATGTGACTATGATGAAGAAATGGAGCCAGACTTTGGGTGTAAAACTTACCGGCTCAAATTACGCAAAATTGGCTGACATAGTAGGACGTATTGACCTTAAGGCCCAGGAGAATATTCGTTTTAATCATATTACAGATGCGGATTTAAATGCAAAAAAGAAGTTAGGCTATTTAAAGAACGAAGCTACTCTGGCAGCCTATACTACCCAGAAGGTATGTAAAGAAAGAGATGAAGATTTTGCCTTAACCATGGAAAAGATAAAAGAGGTGAAGCTTAATTCTACCAACAGCTTTAGGGTTAATGATTTGGTTAAAGAGAGCCGTATATTTGGCGGAGATAGGAAATACGATTCGTTGAAGGTGGATAAATCAAAGAATTTTACCCTCTTTGGCTTCACATTATGGGGAAAGGTAGATCGTTCTCTCGATGATTTTATCGCTAGAGTGTATAAATATACTCTAAAGTACGAGGAGCTTAAGGAGCCATTAGAAGAATTAGTTAAGCTGGGTGGTTATGCAAAGAATGCAGTAAGGAATGATTCTTTAACACAGGCTGAAGCGGCCCAAGAATTTAAAAAAAGTCTAGAGGACATCAATCTTAAAATGCTGAAAGCCTCTTCGAAGATGCTAACGAATCATTTTAGAAAAGATCATAGAAGAAGCTATTATCGGATTGATGCTGAGAGACGCAATGTTATGGAGGGATGGACTGACTTTTATCAGATATTTAAAGAGCTTGGAAAGCAGCTTGATGATTATGCAGACCGCAACCCATCAGGGGACAATGTAGTCCTAAACAGTATGGCAAAGAAGGATCACGCTTCTTTTGTTACGAGAATGGCAAGTATTGGTACAGGTGCTACAGATGTAGACACGCAGGAAAAAAGATTCTTTGCGGTTATGCAATATATTAATGAGAATCAATATGCGGAGTCTGCATATGAACATAGTAGTAACGTTGAATATACGATGTACCGAGATTATTTGGTGAGCTGGTTTGAGAATTTGTGTTATAAGGAGGCTCAGTCAGCATTAAGAGGTATTGAGATGACCAAGGATGTAAAGGTATTGGCTGAACAATATGACGGTTTCCTGAATATATTGGAAAAATATGCAGCTTCCAAGGCTATTAGCCGCAAAACCCATGATTATCTAAAGGCTTATGTGTTTAATGCCTGCAAAAAGCAGAATGATGCTATGCAGGATAAGTCATATAAGGAATTAGCAAAAATAAGGGCCAAGGTTGTATATGATAATGTAATTGCAAACCATGATCTTGAAAACATTGTTAAGTTTACTCCAGAGACACGGGAAAGATGGGAAAAGTTAGGAATGTACAATTCTTCGAACAATAAATTAAATGCGGAGTTCCTTGGGCTAATTCAAGTTCTTGCTGAAACTGGTGCAGAACTGGAGATTCGAGGTACAAAGGAGGATAAGTTGTCTGATACTACTGAGAAATTGTTAAATGATGGAGCCGAATTTGCAGCGGGAGCTCAGAAAGTACTTTATAGTGAAGGTGGATGGTGGTTTGTCCTGAAAGACTATATCAACTATGCAATAGGAGAAACCCAAGCAGCCTACTTTAAAGTAAAGAATGCATAAAGTGCTTATTGAATATAGGCTGAGGCACTTGCTATCAAGACTGTAGCAAACATGTAAGAGAAACAAAAAGAATTTAAAAACAGAGATTTCTTAAAAATACAAGAAATCTCTGTTTTTTTGCTATTTGTGATTTTTTTGTGATTTTTTTTGTGCTAATATAAAAAGGAGACTGTATAGAGAGAAATGTAGATTTTTGAGGGAATTTCTATGAATGAAGATGTAAGAAGTAAGAGAAATAAAGGTGAAATACAAAAGAGAAAAAGGGACCTGAAAATACTTGTTTTAGTGGTGGCTGTACTTGTGGTAGCCATCCTGGCCATTGTACTTAGGTCTCAGTTTAAAATGAATCAGGAAAAGCAGAAAAATGCTAAAGGAGTGGCCTATCTAAAGAGCTTAGAAGAACAAGATGTAGCCAAGGTTCAAAAGAAGATTAAGTCTGCCTCTGCATCTGTTGGCCTGGAGCAGGCGGATACGGATGAGGCGGCGATCTGGGCGGCTATGGCAGATGAATATATACTGGGGGACTCCCGGTCTGTAGGATTTACCAGCTATGAACTAATGTCCGAGGATCATGTATTTGCAAAATCCGGTGGCAAGATTACAGACGCGGTGGAATATTTGGATCAGCTTAAGGCCTTGCAGCCCACAGAGATTTTTCTGTGCTACGGATTAAATGATGTGGGCTTGGGAATTTATCCTACCGGTGATGATTATGCTACAGCCTATGAGGAGCAAGTTAACACATTAAAAGAAAGTCTTCCGGATACCGCTATTTATATTAGTTCTATTCTTCCTGCTACAGGAGAAGGGCTAGAGGCGGATCCAGATTATTCTCGAATTGATGAGTACAACGAAGCCTTAGAAAAAATGTGTGAAAAGACCGGATGGACCTTTGTGGATTGCACAGAAGTGGCAGAGGCCCACACAGATTTATATCAACCGGACGGCCTGCATTTGCAGAAAGAGTTTTATAAGTATTGGTGTGCATGTATGTTGGCAGCAATGCAAGAATAAAGAATGAGAGAATAAAAAGTACAAGAATAAAAGTACAAAAATCAAGTAACAATCAAGTAACAGAGGTAGGGTTATGAAAAAAAAGTCAATGGCCGAAAGGCTTCGGTCTTATAATATTCTGTCCTATATAAAAGTGGGACTGATCTTGGGCCTGGTGGTTTTTGTGATTATGGATCTTATGGGAGATTCCACCAGCAATGCCAAGATTGATACAGTGGCTCAGGCTGTATATAAGGCATCTGGTCTTGAAGATGTAGAGCCGGCTCCCAATCGAAGTGTAAAACGTTTTTATGGGCTGGATCCCCAGGATTATAAGGGGCTAGTTCTCTATGCTCCTAAGGACAATATGGATGTAAATGAGATTTTGATCGTGAAACTTGCAAGTACAGATCAGGCAGCTTCTGTGGAGGATGCCATTAATGAGCGTCTGGAAACCCAGCAGAAAAGTTTCGATGGCTACGGGGTGGAGCAGACGAAACTTTTAAAGGACCATGTGCTGCAGGTGAAAGGTAATTATATTTTATATGCAGTTGGAGAGAATGCTGACAAGATGCAGGCAGCATTCTTGAACAGTCTGTAGGAAAGGGGCAAGAAGAAAAATGATTTTTAGTAGTATATTTTTTATATTTGTATTTTTGCCTATCACCCTGATCTTATATTATTTGGTCCCCTTTAAGCTTAAGAACTTTGTCCTCTTACTGGTGAGTTTGATCTTCTATGCTTGGGGAGAACCAGTGTATGTCTTCCTTATGATCTTCAGCATTGTGATTAATTATGTCAGTGGACTGGAGATTGAAGCTTACCGAAGACAAGGAAAAATGCGGCAGGCAAAGACTGCCTTTTGGGTCACCCTTATTGTAAATTTACTGGTACTTGGATTCTACAAATATTATGGATTCTTTGTCAGCAACCTAAATCTTATTTTACCTTTTAAGATTCCTTATCATGAACTGGCCTTGCCTATAGGTATTTCCTTTTATACATTCCAGACCTTGTCCTATGTTATTGACGTATATAAGGGAAGCCTGGCGGCTCAAAGAAATCTGATTACCTTTGGTTCTTACGTAACCATGTATCCCCAGCTTATTGCAGGACCAATTGTCCGTTACTCTGATGTAGAGAAGCAACTTTCCAAAAGAGACATCTGTTGGAGTAAATTTGCTGAAGGTGTCAGCTGGTTCCTTACAGGTCTTGGAAAGAAGGTCCTGATTGCCAACAATATGGGTTTGGTGTGTGATGCGATTCTAGCTATGAAGGCTTCAGAGACCTCAGCTCTTTCTGCCTGGATCGGAGCTTTTGCTTATACCATGCAGATTTATTTTGACTTTGGTGGTTATTCCGATATGGCCATCGGCCTTGGAAAGATGTTGGGATTCGACTTTATTAAGAACTTTGATTATCCTTACATTTCTAAGAGTATTACAGAATTTTGGCGTAGATGGCATATCTCTCTAAGTAGTTGGTTTAAGGAGTATGTCTATATTCCCTTGGGAGGTAACCGGGTTAGTACGCCAAAGGCCATTCGAAACCTAATGATCGTTTGGTGCCTGACAGGACTTTGGCATGGAGCAGCCTGGAACTTTATTGCATGGGGACTTTACTATGGAATCCTTTTGATCTTTGAAAAGTATATTTTTAAAAAAGTATTGGATAAATTGCCGGCAGCCTTGCAGCATGTCTATGCCATGGTCTTGGTTATGATCGGCTGGGTTCTATTTGCAGCCCCAAGTCTTCCTAGAGCCATGTCCTTTATCGGAAGCATGTTTGGCATGGGAGCAGGTGTTGTGGATTCTCTGGGATTCTATTATTTTAAGACTACATTTATTTTGGCAATTATTGCAATTCTTTGCAGTACTCCAAAGCTTTATAAAACCTTTATGGCTTATGTACAAACCCGCAAAGAATTTGGAAGTACTTTGTACGTTGGAGTTTACGTATTGATCTTTGCAGTCAGTGTTGCATATCTTGTAAATGCAACCTACAATCCTTTCCTATATTTCAGATTTTAGGCAAATGGAGGCATGAGTAACATGGAAATGGATAGAAAAGAACGTTTGAAACGTTTGAGAATAACGAAATTAAAGCAGATGAATTCTACAGTGGCTATTTGGTTTGCTGCATCCATCATCCTGCTTTCAGTGGCAGGAATCATTGCCCCGGATGTAAGTTTTTCCAAGGAGGAGAATCGAATCCTGACCCAAAGACCAGACCTTACCTGGGATGGTATTACTTCTAAAAAATTTATGGAGAATATTGAAAGCTATACCTCAGACCAATTTATTGGAAGAGACTTCTGGGTAAACGTAAAAGTTCACTCCGACATGCTCTTAGGAAAAAGAGAATTTAACGGAGTTTACCTTGGAAAAAAGAAATATCTGATGCAGAAGCAGTCTAACCCAGATGAGAAGAATGTAGATAAGAATCTTAAGGCTATTAATAAATATGCTAAGAAGAATTCAGATGTAAATGTAAACGTCATGTTAGTTCCAAATGCGGCCTATATTTTAGAGGATTATATGCCGGCAGGAGCACCGGTGAAAGATCAAGGACAACAGTTAAAGCAGATCAAAGAACAGCTTTCGGATGATATTAATTGCATTGATGTTAGCGCTAGCTTAAAGAAGCATGCATCAGAGGGGATTTATTATAAGACTGACCACCACTGGACCACCAAAGGAGCCTACTATGGATTTGAGACGGCAGCAGAGGAACTTGGAATCAGTAATCCAATTACTTCCTATAATGTTTATCAGGTTACAAATACATTTTCAGGAACCTTAGCATCCACCAGTGGATACCACGGGGTGGAAGATACCATCGAAGTATACGCACCAAAAAAATCCAAGGTGCAATATCTGGTGACAGATTCAGATAACAATGAAAAAAGCACCAGTGTATACAGGAGAGAGGCCCTGAAGGAAAAAGACCAGTACCAAGTCTTCTTTGGAGGAAATCATGGCATGGTGGAAATTAAGACCACCGCGGAAAATAATTCCAGGCTCTTAGTAGTGAAGGACTCCTACGCCAACTGCTTCGTGCCTTTCTTGATTCCTTACTACAGTGAGATTATTATGATCGATCCTAGATATTATTATGAGAATACCCAGAACTTGACAGAGAATAAGGGCATTACCGATGTCTTGTTCCTTTACAATATGGATACGTTTTTGACGGACCGCTCCATTGCGGACGCCTTGACAGAATAAAAGATGATTGCGAAAGGCAAAATAGTTTCTGGATTATACGCAATAACCGAAAACACATTGTGCCTTTCGCAATATCTATATATTAAGGAGGTATATTATATGTACATTGCAGACAATGAACGCTATGGCAGGATGGAGTACAAGCACTGCGGCGATAGTGGCTTGATGCTTCCTAAGGTTTCTCTGGGCCTGTGGCACAATTTTGGAGATACGGCAAAGTTTGAGACCATGAAGGACATTTGCTTTACTGCTTTTGATCATGGAATCACTCAGTTTGACCTGGCAAATAATTATGGTCCGGAGCCTGGTAGTGCGGAGAAAAATTTCGGTCGGATTTTGAAAGAGGATTTAGGTGTCTACCGAGATGAGCTGATTATCACTACAAAGGCCGGATATGATATGTGGGAAGGCCCTTACGGAAACTGGGGCAGCAGAAAGTACCTTCTTGCCAGCTTGGACCAGAGCTTAAAGCGGATGGGACTTGACTATGTAGATATTTTCTATCATCATCGCATGGATCCGGATACGCCTCTGGAAGAAACTATGGGAGCCCTTGCCAGTGCAGTAAATAGCGGAAAAGCCTTGTATGCAGGGCTTTCTAATTATGACGGACCCACCCTTGAGAAGGCTGCTGCTATTCTTAAAGACTTAAAGGTCCCTTTTATCATTAATCAGAATCGCTATTCTATCTTTGATCGCACCGTAGAAGAAAACGGCCTAAAAGAATCTACTGCAAGACTAAAAAAAGGCCTCATTACCTTTAGCCCGCTGGCCCAGGGACAATTAACCGATCGGTATCTTCATGGAATTCCGGAGGATAGCCGGATTCGCACCGACGGACGTTTCTTAAAAGAAAGTACTTTGGATGCTCACAGACTGGAGCAAATCAAGAAGCTTAATGACCTGGCAAAAGAACGTGGGGAAAAATTGGCAGAGATGGCTCTTGGCTGGCTCCTTCAAAAAGAAGAAGTTACCAGCGTTCTTATCGGAGCTTCCAAACCACAGCAGATTTTAGACAATGTAAAGGCCGTAAGCTCGGCAGCCTTTAGCCAGGAAGAACTAGACTTAATCGACGAGATTTCTCTGAATTAAAATAACAAAGTTGTTTTTGTATCTATGGAGATACAAGAAAAAAAGTTCTTGAATTTTTTGAATTTTCTGTGATAAAATTCGATAGAACTAAATATGGTCTAATTGGAAACGATACATCCTCCCTTTGGATGACAACGAACAACACATGTATTCGCTTATTAAACAGAGGGAGGATATTTTTATGCCAAAAAACAAATTTGAAGACGTAATTTTTACCATTATCATGGCTGCTATCATGGTTTACGGAATGGTAGTTTACAACGTAGCACTGAACATGGGAGGGGTTAGTGGTGCAACTTTTATTGCAGCCCTTCATGAACTTCCAATCATGGTGCCGGTTGCATTTATTTTAGAGTTCTTTATCGTAGGTAAAATTGCAAGAATGTTAGCCTTCACAGTAATGAAACCAACAGATCGTCCGCAATTTATAACCTATGCAATTTCTATTTGCATATGTTGTATTATGTGTCCGATCATGAGTTTAGTGGCAACCATCCTGTTTAAGGAAAATCCATCTTTCGGAACATGGGTACAGACCTTTGGAATGAACTTCCCAATGGCAATCTGCTATCAGATGTTTTATTGCGGACCATTCGTAAGATTGATTTTCCGTACGATTTTCAGAAGAAATGAAGCGCACGAGCAAGCGAAACAGCAAGAGAATCCGGCCTAGGATTCTCTTTTTTTGTGTGGGGTTGTATTGCCCGGATGATGCTATGGCGTCAAAAGACAGCCTGCGGTTCCTACTCACTGCACGCGCCGAGCCACTCAGGCTGATGCGTCAACTCGCCCAAAAAGCGGGGCTCAGACAGGCGCTCGCCTTCGTTGCTAGCGTGCAGCTCGCTACGGAATCCTCGGAATAGTCTTTTGCCACCAATAGCATCATCCGGGCAATGTAACATGCATCAAAAAGGGAATTAGGCTAGTTTATGTAAAAAGGTGGGCAGTTTGGGCAAACTATGCTACATTATATGTACGAATATCCATAGGAATTACAAAGGAGGCTATATGAATCACAGAGAATTATATCCATATATGAAAAGCATAATTGATCAAGATACCTGTGCAGTTGTAATTTGCAACCTGCATCATGAGATTATCTATATGAACCCTACCGCTATTAAGGCCTATGAAAAATGGGGCGGGAAGAAGCTTTTAGGGCAGAGTCTTTTGAATTGTCACAATGCCCAATCTAAGGAAGCTATCTATCAGGTAGTGGCCTGGTTTGCGGCAGATGAAAGCCACAACATCATCCACACCTTCCACAATCCAAAACAAAATAAAGACGGCTATATGGTAGCCTTAAGAGACAATGGAAAACTAATCGGCTATTACGAAAAACACGAATTCCGAAATCTAGAAACGAGAAAACCATACCAGGCTCTGATGGAAGGCCATGAGGAAATCGTAGAGAACCTCAATACAGACGTGCCAGCAAACCAAAAAGAGCCAGAATCCTCTGTTACAAAAAAGGAGGAAGTGGAGTCCCAGACAAGGAAATCTCTTTTTGACAAGGAAGAAAGAATCGAAAATTTGAAAAAAGAAATCGCCTATAAAAACGATAAACTGGTAAAATCAGGAATCTTCAACTTCAAAAAAGTCCAAGACCTAGGAAAAGAACTAGAGATATTGCAAAGCGAGCTGGCAGAACTAATGTCAGAGGAAAATAACGAGTGAAAAAAAGGATTGCCGCAAGGCAATCCTAATTTTTTACTCGTCTCAACGTCAAAGAAGGGCAGTAAGGTATGAGCGGGATGTGCCTGTGGTAGACCATAGCGAGGCTTCCGTAGCGAGCTGCACCCTAGCAGCGAAGGCGAGCGCCTGTTTGAGCCCCGTTTTTTGGGCGAGTTGGCGCAAAGAGCCTGAGCGTCTAGGCGGGTGCAGGGAGTAGGAAACGCAGCGTGTCTGCCACAGGCACATCCCGCCCATACCGTACCCCCGCAATCTTAATAAACTTTAAGGAAAACCGTGTTGTGCTTTAAGTTTCCCCTCCTATCATATAGCCTATAAAGAACATTAGGAATCACGGTGTGTGATGAAGGAGGGTTATAATGGAGATTAAGAAACCTGCAGTTGCGGGAACTTTGGAATCAAGTGACGCTCAAGTAACAGTTGAGCCGGGTAACGGATCCGTGGAACTGACTTTGGAAAGTGCAGTTATTCATCAGTTCGGAAATCAGATCAAAAAGGTAATCATGGAGACTTTGGACCGTTTGGAAGTAAGTGATGTTAAGATCACTGTTGTAGACAAGGGTGCCCTTGATTGTACCTTGAAGGCCAGAGTGGAAGGCGCTGTATATCGTTCTGTAGAGCAGACAGAGAATTTGCCATGGGGAGGTGCTATTCGATAATGAATCCAAATAAGAAAAGACTTAGAAGAACCATGATGTTTTTAAATGCACAGAAGCCGGGACTTATTAAGGATCCTTATATTTATAAGCCGGATTCTATTATGCTTGATCTTGAAGATGCGGTAGCACAGAACCAAAAGGATGCTGCAAGATTTTCTTTGTATCACGCATTACAGGAAATTGATTACCGTGGAGTAGAGCGTATTGTTCGTATTAATGCTCTTGATACCCCTTACTGGCAGGAAGATGTTCGTGTATGTGTAGCCGGTGGATGTGATGGTATCCGTATTCCTAAGACAGAGACTGCAGAGGACGTTAAGTTGGTAGAGGCAGCCATTGTTGCAGCTGAGAAGGAATTCGGGAAAGAAGAGGGGAGTACGCTTATTATGGCAGCCCTTGAGTCAGCCAAAGGTGTTATGCACGCTCTTGAGATCTGCGAGGCTTCTGACCGTCTCTTTGGTATTGCCTTATCCGGTGGAGATTACACTAAGGATCTTCAGACTCACATTACAGGAACTGGTATTGAGCTTATGGGAGCCAGACAGCAGATGATCATTGCAGCCAGAGCAGCAGGGGTCCAGTGCTTCGATACCGTCTATACAGACTTAGACAATATGGAAGGCTTCCGTCAGGATGTAGAAAACATCCACCTTATGGGATTTGACGGAA